>JARLHX010000151.1 GCA_031292035.1 Negativicutes bacterium
CGCCTTGACAAAGTCATAGCATTCGCAATGACATTCACATCAAATAAGGATTAAGCATGCATAGCGGGCGGATTAATTCCGGCGGCCCAATAGGGTCCGTAGGCGGTTAGCAGTAAGGTCTGGTAAGAAAACTCGTCGGGCGGGATGGGCATATCATTTTCCAGCCACCAGGTTATCAATCCAATAATCGAGCCGGCGGCGTATTGGGCGACTATCTCCAACGGGATTCGTCCCTGGTTTGGCTGCGAAGCAACCAGCCGAAATCGCTGGATAGTCAGATCGGCTAAATACTTGCGTAAGCGGTTGACCAGAAAAGGGATGCCGTTTTCACCCAGGATGATCCGGTAAAATTTGGCGTTGGCGGCGATGTAGCGATACACCAGGGTCATGCTCTCGGGCGGGACATCCAGGCGGAAGCTTTCACCAGTAAGCGGGGCAATTTTCGAGGTCAGGTCGATAAAAATCGCGTCTGCACTCTGTTCCAGCAGGTCCTGCTTATCGCGGAAGTGCAAGTAAAAGGTGACCCGGTTTACGTTGGCCCGGTCGGCAATGTCCTGGATGGTGATCTCGGAATAGTCTTTTTCCTGGATGAGCGCAATCAGCGCTTCGCCGAGCAGCTTGCGGGTACGCAAGATACGGCGGTCGTTTTTGGGGGCGGGCAGAGTCATTGTTTACACCTGTAGTATATGCGACATAGTGAAGATTTTCGTGGTTGTATTAGACTACAATATGTATTATAACATACATGGTGTAAAGCATCCCTCTCCATCACCCCATTTTCAGGAGAAAACGGGGTGATGCACTGGCGAAAACGATTGCAGGAGGACTGTGATGAAACTCGATTTTGGCAAACGCAACATGGATGTGGCAACTTTTCCATTCAGGTTTATGCGCATTCTGGCGCTGGCCGGAACGGGAGGCTGCGAGATCAATGAATGCTTCCTGACCCTCGAAAAGACTCAAAAGAACAACGAGCAGAGTTGGATAAAGGAATGGGCGGCCCTGGCGGAAAAATTAGAGCAGGCGGCAGAGAGATCGATGAAAATAGGGCAGACGCTGAGCGCCCGTCAGGAATATTTACGAGCCAGCGCTTATTATCAGGTGGCCATGTTTTCGTTATCCCCGGCGGATGAACGGCTTTTTAGCTATCTTGCCAAAAGCCGCCTGCTCTTTCATAAGGCGGCGAGCTTATTTTCTCCCCAAATCGAGGTAGTCGATATTCCGTTTGGCGATGCCCGTTTGCCGGCATATTTCATCTCCGGCGGCGAGGCAAAAGGACCCACGCTGCTGGTCATCAACGGCGGCGACTCTACCAATGAAGAGATGGTCCATTTTATTGGATTTGCGGCGGCACAAGGGGGCTGGAATTGTTTGGTGTTCGAAGGTCCAGGGCAGTGGAGCGCGCTGCAATTGAACCCCGGATTGGTGATGCGGGTTGATTACGAAAAGCCGGTAAAAGCGGTCATGGATTATCTTTGGCAGCGAGCTGACGTAGATCCAGACAAAATCGCCTTATATGGGCTTTCGTTATCAACGCTGTTGGCTGTACGCGCGGCTGCATATGAACCTAGAATCAAGGCCTGTATCCTGAACGGCGGCCCAATCGTGGACGTTAATGAAGCATGGGAAGCGGTTCGGCCACCCTTTGTTAAAAAGACCATACCGGGCGTGTGGGATTTCTTATTTGGCATCGTCATGAAATTGAACCCACAGTTTGCCGGGCTGGTTAATCATTTCATGTGGTCGTTTGGCGTTTCTAGTTTGCGAGGGGTGCTGGACGCATTTGTGCCTTTTAACATCAAGGGACTGGCGCCGATGATCCATTGTCCCACCCTGATATTGGAAGGAGAAGCGGAATATGCGCAAACTGATAAAAAAACGACCTTGAGCGCGGTTCGTTTCATCAGCGAGATGACCTGTCCCACCACCATTCACGAATTTGGAATTGATAAAGACGGCTGGGCGGCCAGTCACTGCCAGATTGGGGGTGTAAACGCAGCCAGTGCTGTGATATTGGATTGGCTGGATAAAACGCTTATAAAAAGGGATCAAGCCATGGGCAAGGTACGGCATGACTGGAGTATGGTAAAAAAGTATCATGGTTGTAAAGAATTAGAGGGGCTATTGGAAAGTATGCCGGATAATATCGTCAGCAGCATTGCATAGATTTGCCTGGAGCGGGACGGGAAATCCGAACAACGGGGCCTATAAAGGCGGCCATGAGCACCCGCTCCCAGCCGGATGGTGGGTTGAGGGCAGGAGCATCCTATAACAGGGTGATTTTTATGGAATAGGTATTTCTCAAGCCCCAACCTACCCTTTGCACTTGCCTGGGCAGTTGCTCTGTGGTATAGATTGCTATGTGGTAAAAATTGATCCGCAGAGGTAATCATGAGAGATTACGATCTGGATTTTTTGCGCATGGCCATCGAGACGGCCCGCAAGGCCAGGGAACACGGCAACCATCCCTTCGGGGCGGTGCTGGTCGATGCTGAGGGCCAATTTTTAATGGAAGCGGAGAACACCGTCAACAGCGAGGGGGACTGCACCGGGCACGCCGAAACCAACCTGATTCGCAAAGCATACTCCCAGCTCAGCCCGAAGACGCTGGCCGGCAGCACATTGTATACCAGCACGGAGCCGTGCGCCATGTGCTCGGGCGCCATCTTTTGGGGCGGCGTCAACCGGGTGGTGTACGCCCTGAGCGAAATAAGCCTGTTCGATCTAACGACCGGCCCAAATTACTTGAAAATGCCCTGCCGTGAAGTTTTTTTCAGGAGCGGGCGCTCGATCGAGGTGCTGGGCCCCTTGCTGGTAGAAGAGGCCCGTAAAGTACACGAAGGGTTTTGGAAATAAGACCGGCGCTTATCTGGCGGCTGGAGTGTAAACCGAGAGGGCCAACCAACCGAACTGCCGGGTATAGGGCTGGCCGAATTGACCTGCCAGTATGGATTGCGAGAACGGGTAGCTGAGCGTGTCGCGCAGCGCCTGAGCGTCGGGCCTGTATACCAGGAAAACCTTAGGGGCGGATAAAATGCTACCCTGGAGTTGTGCTTGCAAGGTGCCCTGGATTTGCGACGAATGAGCCTGTGAAGCCGGATCAACCGGCAGCAGCAGCATGGCGCTGGCGGGGATGTGCGGGGTGTAGTAAGTGAAAGCCGGCTGCGAATAGCCCGGGAACAGCACCAGGCGATCGCCCGGCTGCCAACCGGCGGCGACTTGCTGGCACAGACTGCGCCAGTCTTCCTGGGGACTCCAGGCGGTATGGCTCAGCCAGTTGGTGGTTAAGCCCAGGCAGACCAGCCCCAGCGCCAGAAGATTGATCAGGCGGCGCTGATGGTTCTGTTCAGCGGGCGCGGCCAGCTGTAAAGCGGCAAACCCCAGAAACGGCACCAACCCGGGCAGAGCAGTGCGCTCGCTGAGAATATCCACAAAAAAAAGAGAATAGCCGATCAAACCAGCCCAGTAAACCAGGGCGGCTAACAAGTAGGGCATACTCTGGCTTTTTCCAAAGCGCTCCCGTCCATTGCCAAGGATCAGGCCGGTGGCGACGACCAGCAGACCGATGAACATCACGATACTGAGGGGATGGCTGGGGATAATCGTGTCGCCCGGTAGGAGCGATGGTAAGGGAGAGAGCAGCGAAAAATAGCCCGCCAGATAAGCGGCGGAAAAAACGACCAGGCCCAGGCTGAGCGGGCCTTCCCCCCAATCGGCGGAGGTGCGCGCCCGCACCTCGGGTGGGATGAAGAAAAAGTAAATCAGAAGAAAACACAGCACCGGCAAGATAAACAAGGCCAGGTATCTCAAACGCCGGGTAGCCGAAAAGCAGGCCAGATAGATCGCCAGGGCAGGGATTAAAAAGACGCCGATTAAATGGGTGCTCAGCGCGGCGGTCAGGCTGAGCGACAGGCCGGCTCCGGCCAGTTTCGACCCGGGCGATCGAACAAGCTTATTGGCACAATAGAAAGCCAGGGCAGTCAACAAGGCCAGCAGGGCGTAATCCCGAATTTCTTGAGAAGCGCTCAGCAGGATGGGTGAGACGATGGCCATGGTGCCAGCCAACAGGGCGGCCAGCCGGCTGCGCCCCTGCAAATCTTTCACGATGATCCCGACCGTAGCCACCCCAAACAAAACTGAAGGAATGTGCAAAAAAGCTTCGCTCATTCCAAAAGTGCTCCACAGCCGCAGAAATGCCAGGTAAAGCGGCGGGTGGTCGTACGAGCGGACAGCCTGGAGAAAATTGGGGGACAGGATGACCTGCAGGGTGCTGGCCTCATCCAGCCAGATGCTTTTTCCCAGTCCAAGCAGGCGGAAAACAGCCGCCAGGAACAGCAGGGCCCAGAACAGCAGGCGAGAGTGGAGTGGATCGTTTTTTGTGATCAGGTGGAATGAGCTCATTGAGGATTTGTTGTAGGAAGCTGTACCTGCCCAAAGGCCAATAAAAAGATAAGGTAATTATATACAATCCTGAAAACAGGGGGGCTGGCCTGGAATGGCCAGCCGGAAAGGGTGCATTTCAGTTTAGTGGCATACTCACCCCACCCCCGGCCCCGCCCCTAAAAGGGCGGGGAGCAAGAGGATACCAGGGAGATTTTGATTTTCTCCACCTTCTTTGTGGGAATGAGGCCGAGAATGGGATACTGCCACAATTTTGAAATGCACTCGCCGGAAATGACCAGTTGACTCAGTGAATTAAGCGTGCTATCATGAAATCTGAAATATCAGATTTCAGTTCGGCGAGCTTATCTAAACCGATATGATCGAGACCCCTTCTTTTCCACAAATCCATTATCCCAAGATCAGTGAGGTCAGTTACGATCTGATCAAGGAAAAAATTACCAGCAAGGAATTTGCCCCTGGCACACGCCTGAACCTGGATGCGATTGAAAAGCAGCTGGGCATCAGCCGGACGCCCCTCAAGCAAGCTTTGGATCGCCTGGCGCTGGAGGGCCTGGTCGAGATTTTGCCTCGTTCCGGTACTTTTGTATCCAATCCTTCCCCCGAAGAAATCTCCGAATCGTTTGAGGTGCGCTGTGCGCTTGAAATCTACGCGGTCGGGCTGGCGGCGCAGTGGATCCGTGCTGAGGAATTGGAAAACCTTAAGGGTCTGCTCAAGCAATTGCAGGAGCTGTTCGCGGAGCAAGCTTTGAATGACTTCTACCCGCGCTATGTCGAGACCGATCACCTGTTTCACCACCAGATTATCGTCATTTCCAGGAACAAACGGCTGCTGCAAGCGTTTGAACATGAAAACGTGCACGCCCAAATGGCGCGCATCCGCTATCGACATCCAGAAGGCGAGTTGGAGTTAGTGCAAGAGGAACATGAACGAATCCTGGCAGCGCTGGCGGCGCATGACACAGGTGCAGCCCGCCTAGCAATGGAAGCCCATCTACAAAGGGCGCGCCGCAGCCTCATGAAAGACATCAATAAAGACCTGGGCGAATTGAAAAAGACCGGCTGAGCCATTTGATTCCCTGAATCTAAGGAGAATGCATTTTGGGAAAAGTTACTGGGATGATTCGTGTACTGAGCACGGATGAGATGGAGCTGATCCATCGTTCCGCGCTGCAAGTTCTGGCTGAAACGGGGATGCGGGTTGAACATGAGGAAGCACAATCCTTACTGGAACAGGCCGGCTGCCAGGTAAATTTTGACACACAAGAGGTTAAATTTCCACCGGCAGTAGTAGAAAAAGCCATCGACCGGCTGCGCAGGGATTTTTCACCGGCCCAAATGAACAGCGGAGCAGGAAGATTTGCAGAACGGGTACCCATGCGCTACACCGCCATGTACTTCTCTTCCGTGCCATACCGCATCCACGGAAATTTCGATATCAATTGCGGGGGTTTCTCGCCGTACGTTTACGACCTGGACGGAAATCGTAGGATAGCAACGTTGCAGGATGTGCGTGATGGCATCCGCCTGGCAGATGCTTTAGGTAACATCGACCTGGTTGGCCTGCCGTGTTCGGCGGGCGAGGTGCCTTCCAAGCTACGGCCGATCGTGATGGCGGCCGAACTGGTGAAACTGACATCCAAGCTGGGGGGAGTGGAAGCCTGGTCGGTGAAGGATGTGAAATATATATCCCGTATCGCTGAAGTAGTGGCCGGAGGCGCCGAGGCGCTGCGCCAGAAACCGGTGCTGGTAGGATACGGCGAAGCCCGTTCTCCGCTTTGCATCGATAACAATATGGCATCCGTGTTTATTGAATATATCCGGCGCGGCTTTCCACAATCGCTGGACACCATGCCGGCGGCGGGTACGACGGCTCCTGCCAGCAGTGCGGGGGCGTTAACCCTCGGCCTGGCCGAGACCCTGGGAGGGCTCACCCTGGCCTATGCGGTCCGCCCGGATGCAATCATCAGCCTGGATTTGTGCCCGACGCTCAGCGATATGCGCTCGATGATTTTCCCCTATGCCGGCGCCGACCGCATCCCATTGATCGCGGCGGCCGTTCAGATGCTGGGCGAGTTTTACGGACGACCGGGCGGCTGCCACGGCGGCAAGACCGATGCCTGCATGCCGGGCACGCAGGCCGGCGTGGAAAAAGCTCTTTCCATTATTTTCCCGATCTTAGCCGGCGCCACCGGTGTGGGCACACTCGGACATATCGAAAATGCCCTCACCTTTTCCTTTGAACAGCTCGTGATCGATAACGAGATTGCCGGTTATATCAAGCGCATACTGCAAGGTTTCGAAGTTAACGAAGAAACGATCGCCACGAATGTGATCAAAGAAGTTGGCATTAACGGCAACTATTTGCAGCATCCCCATACTGCTGCAAACTTTCGCAAGGAGTTTTGGCTGCCGGATCTGATGGAGCGCTTACCCTGGGATGCCTGGAACGGTCAAGATCTAAAAGGGTTAGAAGCCAAAGCGAAGGCGCGCGCCCATAAGATCCTGGCTAATCATCATCCTCAACCACTTTCAGTTGAACAGATGCACGAGATTGATGCGATTGTAGAAGAAGCCCGCCGCGATCCCTGGTACCAATAGGGATAACGCCGGCGAGGGCTGGAAAGGAGAGAAGGCCCCAGTGGGCGTAGACTGCCCGAAGCACGTAGCTAAATCGATCCCTTTTTACCCTAACAGCATGAGGAGGATTTGAATATGAACAGTCGAATGGTCAAAATCAACCTGGTCTTTACCCTGATGATCCTGTGCAGCATGGTTTTTTCCGGCTGCGCAGCACCAGCCGCTGCTCCAACCGCGGCTCCGCAGGCCCCGGCAGCAGCCCAGGCTACCACGGCACCGGCAGGGCCGGCAGTTTCCAACCCCAGCGGTGGAAAAGTTAATTTAACTTTCTGGTGGTGGGCAGAAAGCGATGCTCCGGGTGCAGATAAATGGATGGCCGAAACCGTGGCCGATTATGAAAAACTTAACCCGAACGTGACGGTTAATGTGGTGCCCCAATCGACCGATACGCTGATCAGCGCCTTCACAGCCGCAGCCAGCGCTAAAAGCGGTCCGGACCTCGCTTCGCAATGGGCCACCATCCCGATTTTGTCTCAGGTTTGGGCTGGCGCAGTCAACCCAATCAGCGATCTGGTGCCTGCTGACGAAATGAAGCATTGGATCAATACCAATGAGAACCTTTACAACGGCAAGGTATGGGCCGCGCCGATGTACTTGATGGGTATCCCGTTAGCTTACAATAAAGACCTCTTCAAGAAAGCTGGACTGGACCCCGAAAAGCCGATAACCACCTGGACCGATTTTATGGCCGCCTGCGACGCTCTCAAAAAGGCCGGCATCACGCCTTTGGGAGCCGGCGGCGCAAAATCCAGTGCTTTCGGCGCCTGGATGTTCTCCATCCTGGGCGTACAGGATCTTGACTCAGTGGGAGATATCAAGGATGCAGCGGTTGGTACAACCCCCTTTAAATCCGATAAATACACCCGCTGGATTGCAGAAATCGCCACGATGGTCAAGAATGGTTATTTCAACGATGACGTTGGATCATTGGACATGCAAACAGGGCAGGATCTCTTCCCGCAGGGCAAAGTGGCGATGGCCTGGGGAACGGATGGCAATGTGGTGGCATGGCAAAAGACGCTGGGTGCGGATAAAGTTGGCGTGATGAAGACCCCGATTTTTGGCAAAGGCAAACTTGCTTCTGCTTATAACGCTACCCAGTCTACCAGCTTTTTTGTCACCTCCTGGTCCAAGCAACCGCAAGAAGCGGCTAAATTCCTGGTCTTTATGCACACCCCCGACCGCCAGGCATCCTGGTATAAGATGACCGGCGTCGTTCCGGCAGATGACCGCTTCGATTTAACCCAAATCACCGACCCGTTCCAAAAACAACTGGCCCAATTCGACCTGTCACCCCAGAACGTCTGGCTGGAAAATTTCATCCCAACCCAGATGGACACGGATGGTCTACGTCCAGGCGGTTCGATGTTGGCATCCGGTTCTTCAGCGGATGATGTGGTTGCACTGATCGACCGCACACTAAACCTGTGGCGCACACAAAACCCGGCGGATGTAAAAACTTTCCAGAATTGGAAGTAATTCGCTAGCAGAATGAAAGAGCTCTAAAGGTCGCACGTCTGCCAGAGAAAACTGGTACCTGACCTTTAGAGCTCCGCTTTGGGAGGCTGGCAGGCGGAAACCATTCATGAATAAACTCGGATTAATCACTCGCAACAAGTGGACCCCCTATTTCTATGTTTTACCTGTCGTTATTTTAATACTTTTTGTTTTCGTTTTTCCACTGGTAAGCATTTTTCGCTATTCGCTGATATCCCAACAGGGAGAAAAGGAAGTCTTCGTCGGCCTGGCGAATTTCCAGTTTATTAGCTCCGACTTTATCTTCTGGAAAGCGCTGGAGAACAACCTTACCTTGCTGCTGGTTGTCCCTATTCTGACGGTTATATCGCTGCTGGTAGCCATCTCGCTGTATGAACGGGTGCGCGGCTGGGGGTTCTACCGCAGCTTGATCTTCATGCCATTTGTGCTGCCATCGGTAGTGATCGGGATTGTCTTTATTTACCTGTTAGAAAAAGACGGCATTATCAACACCATCCTGCAGGCGGTGGGGCTTAAATTTCTGGCCCTGGATTGGCTGGGCAACGCCAATATGGCGCTGCCGACCTTGATGGGGATCATTACCTGGCGCGAACTGGGGTTTGGAGTGGTACTTTTACTGGCAGCGATGCTGGCTCTGCCAGAGGAACTGAACGAAGCTGCCAAATTAGACGGCGCCAACTGGTTTCAAGAGCATATTTACGTCACCATCCCACAGCTGAAACCGGTGTTAACCTTTTTCATCGTGAATGAAGCCATCACCATGATCAGCTGGGTGTTTGGCTACGTGTATGTCGTTACCGGCGGCGGACCCGGATTTGCCACCACGGTACTGGAATTATATATCTGGAAATATGCCTTTGCTTATCGGGCCTACGGTGTCGCCTCGGCGGTGGCCGTGATTTTACTGTTGATCACCTTCGGCGTAATGATGTTTGGGTTGCGTGGAATTTTTGATGAGGGGGAACAATCATGACAGAATACACCCCTCCCAAGGTTTTAATAAACGCAGAAAATTTCCGCAAAGTGATCTTCCAGCTCCTGCTGGTGGCCATCAGCATTGCAGATCTATTCCCGATCTATTATGTGATAGTCACTTCTTTTAAAACCCATCCGGAATATCTTCATAACCTGTTTGGGCCGCCCATTTCACCCACATTTGATAATTTCCAACAGGCGTTGATCCAGGGAAATTTGCTGTTGTGGTTCCGCAACAGCGTGATTATGACGGTAACAACGGTAACCATCGTCACGCTGATTTGCAGCGCAGCGGCATTTGCAACCAGTAAGATGGAATTCAAGGGACGTAAGGCCCTGCTTCGAATCCTGGTCTCTTTGATGATTATGCCGCCCGTCGTAATGATTATTCCGCTGTTCCTGTTGATGGTACGGGTGGGATTAATCAATAACTTTCTCGGTGTGATCATTATTTACTCCGGACTGCTGGCTCCGTTCTCGGTCTATCTATTAAACAGCTTTTTCGGTACCATCCAGGATGAAATCCTGGCGGCGGCTTCGATCGACGGCTGCTCGACCTTCCAAATTTTTCGCTATATCGTACTGCCGCTTTCCGGACCGGCCATTACAACCCAGGTGGTGGTCAACGGGCTGTGGGTTTGGAATGAGCTGATGATCTCGTTGATTTTCTTGCAAGGGAACGACATCCGCACATTAATGCCGGGGTTGACCCAGTTTCAGGGACGCTTCACTATCAACCAGCCGCTCATCATGGCGGGGGCCCTGCTGGGCATGTTACCGGTTATGCTGCTTTACCTGGTAGGCCAAAAATATTTTGTGCGCGGTTTAACCGCCGGCGCCGTGAAATGAGGAATAGTATGAAAGCGGGTTCTTTTTCGGATCAAGTTGCTTTGTGGGGGGTGGACCGCCCGCCGGCCGACCCCGAGATGCTGCTAAATTTCATAGAAAAGTTGGCGCACAACCAGGCTGTGCCCGCTGTGGCGCAAAGCCTGGCTGAATTAGAAGCCCGCCGTGGCCCATTGCAGAAGCGCCTGCGCCATTCACTGGGACTGGATCCCTGGCCCGAGCGGACGGCGCTCAACGTACAAATGGTGGGTGAACTGCAGCGACCCGGTTACAAAATCGAGAAGCTGATCTACG
>JARLHX010000152.1 GCA_031292035.1 Negativicutes bacterium
CAGTCAGTAGCTCCCGCCGGCTGCTCTTTTGGCTTCAGTGAGAGCCCAGTTGTCCGATCAAAAGATAATCCTGTCGTGTTCATGTTGCGCCCGGCGGAAGCGAGTCAATGGAAAGAATTCTGGTTATTGAAGATGACAGTGCGACGCGGACTGCCGTCCTGGCTGCGTTACGCCGGAGTGGTTATGAAGTTGTTGGCGCTGAACAGGGTGCGATTGGGTTGAACCTGGCGTTTACCCGGCCGCCGAATTTGATTTTGAGTGACGTCGCCATGCCGGTTCGAGACGGCTTTGACGTTCTTCGGGAATTGCGCGCCCGGCATGAAACCATGGCGATTCCCGTGATCCTGATGACCGGACGGCCTGATAAAGCCGACAGCCGGACGAGCATGGATCGAGGGGCAGACGACTATCTTCAGAAACCATTCAGCATGGAACAGTTGCTGATAACAGTCCGGGCCCGCCTTAACCGACAAGATAACATTGCCCACGCACTCAATGTCCAAAGCCACGTTGAACGCGTAAGCACGAGGGAGAAATTGCAGTTGCAGACAACGGCTCTCGAAGCGGCGGCCAGTGGCATTGTCATTACGGATCGTCGGGGAGAAGTCCTCTGGATCAATCCCTCTTTTACCAATCTGACGGGCTATTCGGCCCCGGACGTTATCGGCAAAAACCTGCGGCTCCTGAAATCCGGCCGACAGCCCACGGCATTTTACGCCAATCTGTGGGAAACCATCCTGGCCGGCAAGGTATGGCATGGCGAGCTGATCAACAAACGCAAGGATGGCGCCTTTTACGATGAGGAAATGACCATCACGCCGGTTCGAAACAAGAACGGAGAGATCCATAATTTCATCGCCATCAAGCAGGACGTGTCCCAGCGCAAAGGGGTTGAGCAAGCATTGGCCCACGAACGTGACCTGCTCCAGGCGTTGATGGACAACCTTCCCGATCATATCTATTTCAAAGATGTCAACAGCCGGTTTACCCGGATCAACCGGGCGCAGGCCCGGCACCTGGGATTGGAGAATCCGGCCGAGGCGGTTGGCAAGACCGATGCGGACTTCTTCCCGATGCATATGGCACGACAGAAGTTGGTGGACGAGCGGCGAATGCTTGTGACCGGTGAGGCAATTGTGGGTTTGGTGGAGAAATCCGAGGGGCCAGCCGGTACGCAATGGGTTTCATCAACCAAGGTCCCCTTGCACACACCGGACGGCCAGATTACGGGTCTGGTCGGCATTTCCCACGACATCACCAAACGCCAGCAGGTGGAAGAGGAATCGCAACGCAAAACCGCATTTCTTGAGGCGCAGATGAACTCATCCATTGACGGAATTCTGGTGGTGGATGAGCAAAACCGAATAACGCTGCGAAACCAGCGACTGACCAAGATTTTTAAAATTCCGCGGGCGCTGATCGAGGGGCAAAATGATGGAGGCATGCTCGACTGGATAACGCAGGCGATGAAGAATCCGGAACGTTTCCTCGAAAAGGTTCATAATCTATCCGCCCATCCCGGTCAAATCAGCCGGGACGAAATTGAATTGAAAGATGGGACGGTGCTTGACCGGTATTCCGCGCCGATGATCGGAAAAGGCGAGAAGTGTTTCGGCCAGATTTGGACTTTTCGGGACATCACCGAACGCAGGCAGGCGGAAGCGGAGTTGCAGTGGAAGACGGCCTTCTTGGAAGCCCAGGTGAATTCTTCGATTGATGGGGTTCTGGTCGTGGATGACAATGGAATGAAAATTCTACAGAACCAGCGGATGGCCGACCTGTTTAAGATCCCCAAGCACCTGGCCGACGACAGTGCGGCGACAACCCAGCGCCAATGGCTTGCCGATCAAACGAAAAATCCAGCGGAGTTCTTGAAGATGGTGCATGATCTTTATGCCCAACCGACCAGGGTGAGCCGCGAAGAATTGGAGTTGAAGGACGGCACAACGCTGGACCTGTACTCGTCGTCGGTCGTTGGAACGGAAGGAAAATACTACGGACGGATCTGGATATTCCGTGACATCACTGAGCGCAAACGGGCCGAATTGGTGCGCCAGATGATGGAAGTACAACTGCGTCAGTCGCAAAAACTCGAATCGGTTGGCCAGCTGGCGGCGGGTATCGCCCATGAAATCAACACGCCCACTCAATACGTGGGTGACAACACCCGATTTATCAAGGATTCATTCACAACCATCATCAAGGTTGTCAAATCGTATGAGGAACTTTTGGCGGCCGCCAAAGCCAACACCGTGACGCCGGAATTATTGGCTGGCGTGGAAGAAACGCTGGCGAACAGCGACCTGAATTATCTCTTTACGCAGATCCCCCAGGCCATTGAGGAGACCCTGGAGGGCGTGGAGCGGGTCAGCAAAATTGTCCGGGCGATGAAGGAGTTTTCCCATCCCGGCGGTCGGGAAAAGACCCCGGCTGACCTGAATCGGGCGATTGAAAGCACCATCACCGTGGCCCGCAATGAATGGAAATACGTTGCCGACTTGAAACTGGACCTCGAAGCGGACCTGCCTTATGTGCCTTGCTTTCTGGGCGAATTCAACCAGGCGATTCTGAACCTGATAGTCAATGCGGCGCACGCCATTGGTGACGTGATCAAGAAGGATTCGGGGGCAAAGGGATTGATCACTGTGCAAACACGGCGGGCCGGCGATTACATCGAGGTGCGCGTGAGTGATACGGGCACCGGTATTCCGGAGGCAGCCCGTCCGAAAATCTTCGAGCCGTTCTTTACGACGAAGGCGGTCGGCAAAGGTACGGGCCAGGGATTGGCCATGATCTATGGCAGCGTGGTCAATCGCCACGGCGGTACCGTGACTTTTGAAACTACGGTGAACAAAGGCACGACCTTCATCATCCGGCTGCCGTTAAATGCCAAACTTGAAGAGGCCGCCACGACCGTGCCGGAGCAGGCCGCCGCATGAAAACACTTTTGTTTGTGGATGACGAACCGAGGATCTTGCAGGGATTACAACGTCAGTTGCACCCCATGCGTTTGGAATGGGACATGACTTTTGTCGCCAGCGGAGATCAAGCCCTCGATTTTCTGGCTCTGCACCCGGCCGACATAGTCGTTTCGGACATGATGATGCCCGGAATGGACGGCTCGCAACTGCTTACCGAGGTGGCAAGACGCCATCCGCAATCGGTCCGCATAATATTGTCGGGACAGGCCGAACGGGAAGCGGTGCTGCGGTTGGTGGGGCCAGCCCACCAATATCTATCCAAACCGTGCGACGCCGATGAATTGCGCCGGGCCATCACCCAGGCATTTGCCCTCCGGGACCTGCTCGGCAACGAACGGTTGAAACAATTGACGACCCGCATTGGCAATTTGCCCACGCTCCCGTCACTTCATAAGCGGTTAACGGAAGAACTTCGGAAAGACTCGCCCTCCATGGAGCGGATCGGCCAAATTATCTCCCACGATCTTGGCATGACGGCGAAGATATTGCAGTTGGTCAACTCGGCGTTTTTCGGTTTGGGCCAGCCCATCAACAATCCGACCGAGGCTGCCGTTTACCTGGGCTTGGCAACTCTCCGCTCGCTGGTTCTTTCGGTGGGAATATTCGCGCAATACGGTCAGGAGTCTTGCCCCCACTTCTCACTTGAGGTTCTCGCCCGTCATTCCTGGGAAACCGCTGTCATCGCACGATCCATTTCACAAATGCAGCAGCAGGAGACCAAGCTGGTTGACCACTGTTTCTTGGCCGGGTTGCTGCATGACGTGGGACAACTGATCCTTGCCTTCGGATTGCAGGACGAATATACGCAGGTCAGCGCCAAAGCCAAACGTGACAGCGTGCCAATCTGGCAAGTCGAACAGGAATTTTTTGGTGCGACCCATGCGGACGTCGGGGCCTATCTGCTGGCGCTTTGGGGCTTGTCGAATCCGGTCATTGAAGCCGTCGCCCAACATCATCACCCGGACCGCTGTGCGGGATCCGATTTTTCTCCAGTGGTTGCGGTTCACGTCGCCGATGTTTTTGCCCACCAGTTTTCTGTCACCGAGACTGAGGCGCCACCACCGCAGTTGAACACTTCGCATCTGACCCGCATCGGTCTTGGTGGAAGAACTGAAGTTTGGCGGGACAAATGCCGGCAAAACATCGATCACGAAGCACGCCTGAAGACTCAAGAACTATGAATGACAAAATCCTATTTGTTGACGACGATCCCAGCCTCTTATCGGCGGTCGAACGCCGATTGCGACTGCGGTTCAAAATCGCAACCGCTACTGGTGGTGTGGCTGGACTGGCCAAAATGGCCAGCGACGGACCGTTTGCCATTATTGTGGCCGATATGCAGATGCCGGGAATGAACGGCGTGCAATTGCTGTCCGAGGTTCAAAAACGATTTCCTGACACGGTCCGTCTGATGCTTACAGGCAATGCCGACCAGGGCACCGCCGCTGAGGCGGTCAATGCGGGCCATGTTTTCGAGTTCCTGACCAAGCCGTGTCCAACGGAAACGCTCACTTTGGCCCTGCAAACAGGTCTCCGGCACCACCACTTGATCACCGCCGAACGGGAGTTGCTCGAAAGAACCCTTAATGGCAGTGTCAAGGTTCTTGCCGACATCCTCTCGCTTGCAGACCCGCTCGCATTTGGGCGGGGAGAGAGCCTCAGGGACTATATGCGCGCCTTTGTCAAATCTGCCAGCTTGGCAAATTCGTGGGAGTTGGAGATTGCTGCCATGCTTTCCCAAATCGGATTGGTCACCATCCCGCCTGCCGTCATTGAGAAGTTTCGCGCCGGCCAGAAATTAACGCCGTTGGAACATGAAGTGCTTGACTTGACTCCCAAGGCTGGTGCTGACCTGCTGGCCAATATTCCCCGCTTGGAATCCGTCGGACGAATCGTGCTGTATCAGCGAAAACACTATGATGGCTCCGGCTTTCCTTCCAATGCCGTCCGCGGCGAGGAGATTCCCATGGGCGCCAGGATTCTCAAAGTCCTGATTGATTTGCTCGAACTTGAAGCGCAGAGAATACCTAAAGACACTGCGCTGTCCCTCATGCAAAAACGCCTGGGCTGGTATGATCCCCGGGTGCTCGACACCACCTTCGCCTGTTTCGAAATTTATTTGCCAGACACGTCGATTAAGAGCCTGGGCCGGACGGTTGCGGTCAGGGACCTTCGGGTGGGCGATGTAGTGCTATCGGATATTCAGACCGAGAGCGGGAAGGTGCTGGTCCTGGCTCGAAGCCGCCTCACTCCTGTGCTGCTGATGAGGCTCGGCAACTTCGCCAGATTCAGTCCCATCCGGGAGCCGATCTACATAGAACCTGACGCGTCGGCTACCGCAGTTTGACTGTTAGATTATGGGAACGATTACCTGTACCGAAAAACAACGCGTCTTGAATCAGCCAACCGCATTAGAAAGCAAAGCGAGAGGATTTGCGGCCTATTTCAAGAGGATTGTGAAAACACCCCTGACTTTACGTCGGCAATGATGTCAGCACGCTTTCATCTTCTCAAGGAAAGCACTCGTTTCTTCAATGGAGGCAGCCACTGGTCCCACCACCAAACCCAACACGGCCCCCCAGGAAAATGCCCGGCTGCTCCAAAAGATTGTCCGGATCCATCAGACCAGCCGCCAGACCTAAAGCAGCCCACGCATTCAACAGGTGTTGAGCCAGGCGGGCTGCGTGCTCACGACCGCCATCGCATCGCTGGTTTAATGCGGCAGCAAGGCCTCTGCGGCCATGTCAAAGGCCGCTTTCGGGTCTGCACCACCGACAACCGCCACGACCAGCCCATTGCCCCCAACCGGCTGCCGGAACCGTCCCCTCCCAGTACCCCCAACCAAATCTGGCGGGGCGACATCACCAACGCGCCCATCTATTTAAGCGCTAACAAATTGGCGGTAGAAGTCTCTGAATTCTTGTCACCGCCTCATCAATTCGTCCTTCCGATTCAAATTTGAAAACTTCAGCGATAA
Source organism: Negativicutes bacterium (assembly GCA_031292035.1). Next base: position 5,959 of record JARLHX010000152.1, read on the forward strand.
TCCTCCTCGCTCTTTCAATCGCATGATTTTGGCGATTGTTGCTGCCGCTAAATTCTCCGATGAAGTCCCGAAATCGTCTCCAAAGCGTCGGCTTAAACAGTAGGGTTGGAACTGTCCAGTGGGTGACAACATGATTCTCCAATTCAAATGAATCAAATGGGTATCTATTGCAGACGTTCCAATACTTTAACAGACGAATCAAAGGTTTAATGGTGTTGTAATTGCTTTTATTCTTTCCGGTAAGCGCCTTGTTAAATTCGTTCGGCGAAGTTGACGCCCAGTTTGAAAAGAGAGAGCCCTTCGTTGGAATTTGTATGCCGGAGAAAAAAGTTTCGATTGCGGGGACCATCTCAAACCTGACATGGCTCAACGAGAGAATTATGGTCGGATGAGACTGGAAAATCTCCGAAGTTCGGTAATATTTTTCGACAAAACGCTTGAGCCGGGCCAGGCAACTTTGCGGTCGTAGATTTGTGTCATCGAAAATCACCATGTAGTCAACATCCGAAAGCGGATCCATGCTCCGTGGTAACATGGTTCCACGGGTGTAAGAGCCGAATACAAAATGAGACTTGATGCCAGAAACATTTGCCGTCACTTGGCCGAAGTGTGAGTCCAACCGCCCTTGCAGGAGCGACAATGACTTGTCTATATTCACTTTTTCAAGCTCCCGAATCAGGCCGCTCGTCGCAAGCCGTCCAAGATAGCTGTTGGCGTTCATGTTTAATTCTGGTGCGGACTAATTAGTCCATTGTGGCAAGCGAATGTGTGCCAGGAAAATCAAGCGATAGGTTTGTCCACTTGATAGTCTGCTTCGCCCGCCTCAATACCCTTTTTGGCGATGACGTAGGCGAACCGCGGGATTGGCGGGCTTTTGCGATTCAGCTCGCTCTTTTCCTCTGCCAAATCTTTTAAGCGATTGGCAAGAACTTGATCAGAATCATTTCCGCGACAATCAACCGTCCAAAAAATTCGGGCTTTGCTTTGAAGTGCGTCGAAATTGTTCCCCGCAATAAAATGGGAAGCAGATTTCTCATTTGGATTCAAAAATGTCGAGAGCCCCGACAAAACAGCAACGCCGATTGAAATCCACCCTCTCGCCGTATTTCCTGAATCAAATTGTGAAAAGGCGGACGCCGCTGCCACCGCCGCCAAGAGTGTTGCTGGAAGTCCAAGATAAAAATGAAGCCTTCGCCAAAAGGCGGCAGCGGAAAAGTGGCTCTTTGAAGAATACAGGCTCGATTCCTCAATTCGTTTTGCCTCTTTAATGACTTCCTCTTTCCGTTGGGAAATAATTACTTCACTGGTTGTAGCTTGTGGAGGCATATTAGTAGTAGCTTGGAAAATAATCTCCAAATATTTTCTCCCACTCGTCAAAGGCGGTATAGTGCTCCCGGAAAACTGGACAGGTGGTTTAGATGGTGAGTGAGAAGAAAAAGTAATACCATCTGAAAAATCACAATGAAACAACAACGCAAGAAACACAGTGGAGCCTTCAAGGCAAAAGTGGCTTTGGAAGCGC
>JARLHX010000153.1 GCA_031292035.1 Negativicutes bacterium
CAAGCCGATGGCAACCTGACCTCGGCCAGCGATCCGACCGGCAACGGAATTTATGCCTTTGATACCGCCGGCATTTTGACCAGCCGCACCGTTGGCAATCGCCAGACCAGCATCGCATCGCGCGATGGTGAAGGCCGGCCCTTGTCCATCGCCACCAGCGTCAATCTCGCGACGAAATTGAGCGAATCACTTACTTGGTCGGGCGATGGCCTGTTGACAACTCATGCTTTGAATCGAGTTGGCGACTTCACCGATTCACGGTCCTATTCCTACGCGAGCTTGAGCCGCCGCCTGACGCAAGAACAACTGAATCTGAACGCAACGACCACTTGGACCAACACGTTCGTTTATGACAACAGTGTTCCCGCCGGGCCGGGCGCCCTGACATCCGCAGGCTCTGGTTCAGCCTTGTGGAACGGCGGCTTGGACGCCTTTTCGCGGATCGTCACCGCGACCAACAACCTCATCCCGTATGCGGCATATGGTCACGTTAATGGCCAATCCACTTTGAGCGCATGGCTGGACAATCAGCCGGTGTCCGTGACTGGCGTGGGCACCAACGCGATGGAATGGCGGGCTTCAATGGAACTCGCCCAAGGCCAGCATCAATTGCTCGTCGCTGCCGCGCATCCCAGCGGCCAGTTCACGGCGTGGGCCACTAATTCATTCACGAACAGCCTTGCCAACCAGACTGTCAACGATTCGTTTGACAGCGCAGGCAACATCACCAACCGCGTCTGGACCAATCCGAGCGGCACTGTGGAGCGCATCCAAACCCTGTCTTGGGATGCACGCGGACGGCTGCACGCTGTGACAGAGCGGGATGCGAACACAAATGGCTACAACTGGACGGCAGTTTATGACGGCCTTAACCGCCGGCTTTCGACCACCAGTGTTTTGGTAACCAATGGCGTGGTTTACGCGGCTCCGCCGACCACTATTAATTCATACTTTGATCCCCAGGTGGAATTCCTTGAACTCGGCGTTTCGTATGGCAAAACCACCGAGTGGAAACTTTATGGGCCGGATTTGAACGGCAAATATGGCGGGCTTAATGGCACCGGCGGATTTGAGGCAGTGTCGCCGTATCTGAATCTGTTCGAGCCAACAATCAGCGATTTTCGCGGCAATATCCTGGGCGTTGTCACCAACAGCACGGTGCAATGGAATCCAGCACGGCCCACCGGCTTTGGCGCGGCGCCAAATTATCGACCCGTGGCCTTGGGCAACGGGGCCAGCATTGCGCTGTCTTCCGCATGGCGTGGGCGCTGGGCCGACATCACTGGCTATCACAGCATCGGAGCCAGAACTTATGACCCTGTCAGCGGACGCTGGCTATCGTTTGACCCGACATGGAACGCCAGTGATCCCAATGGAATGAGTTTTTGCGGCGGTGACCCCATCAACTCGTTTGATTGCGACGGACGGTTTGCGCGGGGTTTCTATGCTGCTAAATACCAGGAGGACTACATGCCCGCCGATGCCAGTTCCGCATTCGAGACCGGCGATTATTTCGGGTCGGCGCTCCGCGGCGCTTCACAAGGCCTAAGCCAGGGTATCGACACGCTTTGGAATACTGCATACCTAACATTCGGCCGGCCAGAGGGGGCGACGCCTCAAATGGATCAGAATTTCTTGAATTCAGATCTGGCTTCGCCGATGCAAAACTGGTTTAACGTGGCCTATGGCGATAACAGCTCAGGCAATAGCCTCGCCGCCACATACGGGCCACTGATGCAGAATTCGGTTAATTCGTTTGGGGTGGGCGAGAGAACAGCCACAAGTCCAGACTTTCAATTCGAGCAACAGCCCGTGACAGTTTCCGAATATCAGAGCTGGACTCCCGATAACGGCTTCCAATTGGCGCCTTTAAATTCACAATGGACCCGGCCTGGGACAGTCCCTCAGTTGCAGCAACAACAGGCTCAATATGACAGCACAATGTATGAACATCCCGATGCAACAACGCTTTCGCAGGAAGAAATGGATTATCTCAACCTACATGTGTCCGACGCCGGGGTTTACATTAACCAGCACCAAAATGGAACGTACATTGGAGAATATGGTAGCGGACAGGGCCGCGCAGAAATATCTGTTGGCGATAAAGAGAGCCTGTATAGTGATCCAATAGTCCACCAGCAAATATTTCCCGTTCCAACCAAAATAGATGCTCAACTGTTTGAAGCGGAATTGATCGATGAGGTTGGTGCGGTCAGCAATCCAAACTACTATAATAAAAAGAGCGGAAACAAAAATGCTGGCAATTAAGAATTAGTTTATGATGGAAATCGACGAGTTTTGGCGATGGTTCAGTGGCAACCGAGAGCGGTTTGCCGGCATCACGAATGACCGGTTATTTCTCGACCTTATTTTGGCCCGGTTAAAGGAAATCCATAACGGGCTGTTCTTCGAGACGTGCATTGATTCAAATCCAAAGGAATTCATTGTAACCGCTTCCGGGAATACGAATCTCTTTGGTCTGGTTGACGAAATAATTGCTCGTGCCCCGAACTTGGAGGGTTGGAAGTTCGTCTCGCTTAAGCCGCCAAGAGGATTCCAGTTTGCATCAAACTATCGAGGTTTCTTGTTTGATCCTCGAAAAATGTGGTTTATCCCACTCAAAAAACGTGACGATCCCAAGTTTTTAGGCTTACGAATTGGTTTTGAAGGCGGATGTGATTTTGCCGAGAAACAGATTGTCAGAGATGGCACCCTTTTGGTGCTGGATACTGGTTTAGGAGAACGGATAGTTGCAACGAATATACAATATTTGGAAATTGCACAACTGCCTACCTCCCCCCGCTCAAGTGGATACGGTCCGGTTCCAGAACTTACTGAGTACATTTCCAGTTGGAATTCCACACGCCAAGCAACAAAAATTTCGTGAATTGAGGTGCCAGCCGTTCACGACAACGAATTTAACTGCCAAAGTGAGCTTCTCTCGCGTATTATTAGCCGGCGGCAGACAGGCCGACTTGCGCCAGGGGTCGTTGTGACTCCGGCGGTCAAATAACCGACCATGAATGCTTCCTATTTTACGAAGACAAATGAAGAATATTCGGTGTCTCTTTATGCTGGCGATGCTTGGTCTTTCGAGCGGAGCGTCAACTGCGGCTGAAAAACAACTTCTGCACAACCAGATTCCCAAAGCAGTCGCCCAACTTCGTCCAATAAAGCGATTACCCGAGACAAACCATTTGGACCTTTCAATCGGGCTGCCATTGCGTAATCGGGGAGATCTGACCAATTTTTTGGAACAGGTTTCTGACCCAAACAGTCCCAACTTTCGCCATTATCTGACGTCGAGTCAATTCACCGAAAAATTCGGACCCTCAGCCGAGGACTATGCGGCGGTAATCAGCTTTCTGAATTCGCAAAGTTTGACCGTAACGGGGGTTCATTCGGGCCGGACCATGGTCGATTTCAGCGGGACGGTTGCCAAAATTGAACGTGCCTTTCACGTCCATCTGTCGGTCTATAATCATCCAACCGAGCCTAGGATTTTTTATGCACCGGATGTTGAGCCGTCGGCTGACACGATGGCCCCGATTTTAGGAATCAGTGGGCTTGATAATTACGAGTTGCCTCACCCCCTAGTTAAGAAACACAAAGTCAGTCCCAAAGTCGCAGTTGCACCGGAAGTTGGTTCCGGCCCAGGCGGCAATTTAATTGGAAGGGACTTCCGGTTGGCGTATGTGCCGAATGTCGCATTGACCGGCGCCGGCCAGACAATCGGCTTGATGGAATTTGATGGTTATTACACGAA
>JARLHX010000154.1 GCA_031292035.1 Negativicutes bacterium
CGGGAGCCTTACCTATACGGGGTTAGCAACACGGATACTCTTGAGGTGACATTGGTGCCTGCACTTCTTTCAACACGGCGTACGCGGCTTTTAAGAATTCGCCCATTTTCGATATTTTGCTTTACGTTGATGTGAGTTTAATGTTTAACGACCCGAAAGCGCAAATCAATTTTGATACATCCACACGCCGAACGTCATCCTTGCGTCAACGCGTGCCTGCGGAGAAACATCTCAGCACATCTGCGCGGATTCATCCAGCCAGCCCGACTTTTCCCCATCTCCCAGTCGCCACCATGTTTGCCAAGTCCCCAGTCGTTAATTTGGAATCGGACAGGAAATGCCTCTTGGCGGCTGTCGGTGCCAGAAGTCACGAATCCAGCAGAGGGGCGAGTATTTTGTGAACGGCATATCGCATTCGGAAAGGTGTGTTCTCATCTGCAAACTACCATTTCTTCAAAATAAAGGGAATAATGTCGCTCTTTCGCTGCAGGACCCGGTTTACCCGGATGACTTGATCGTTCCCCACGGTAGCAGACAATTTTTCGGCCAACAGTAATGCAATCTCGGGATCAGTAACGACGACGCCACTAGTTCCGGAAGCTGTGTCCACAATATTTAGAATAGCCGATGCGGCTTCAGCACGTGACGCCAACATTCGCAATGAAACCATTAGATCAGACCGAGTTAGAATCTTTGATGCGCCGGGCGCCTCAACTTGCGCAATAGCGACAACGCCGTAGGCAGTCTCGAGCAGTTTTGTATCACTTTGGACTAGCTGATCAGTACAAAGATTAACAATTCCACGCCGGCATTCCCTCATCCCTTCGATAAGGATTTGGCCGATTGGTTTTATGGCTGACAGTTTTTCATAAGCATGTCTGTCCCGATCAGATGTAGATCCCGAGCGAAATTCAAGTGAATTTGAGAGAATGGCCGCTTGTAAAAGTAGCGCCACTTCAGGCAAGATAGCTTTTCTCATTGCTTCATAACGCTCAACAATCAGAGTCCCGACTGCTCCCACGGTTTCATTCTGGAGTTCGGCATGTGGAAAACAGTTGGGATTGCCACCAGGGTGATGATCGGTAATCTTAACTACTCTGCTCAAGGGAAGTGCAGTTGGAAGTTGTATGCGATGATGTGTATCGATAAGCCAGATTTCGTGAATTTGCTCCCAAGATTCCACTTGTGGTGGCAACGGCAAACCAAGCGATTTAAGAACATGCGCTGTTTCATGATCTATCGAACCAGATACTCTAGCTTCCCAATGTAAATCATATAGGGCTTCTATTGCGATAGCACTAGCAACTCCATCTAGGTCGGGGTTCGTATAAGATAAAACGACAGACTTCATGTTTTATGTAACAATTCGCCGAACCTTGGTCAATGCCGGATTAGCTGCATCTAATCGAACGACGCAATTTAGCGGTAATGATGAAAATGCGTTAGGGTCATCTAAAACTATGGCGGGAATTCCCTTTTCGCGGAGAATTACTGAAAAATGCGCGAGAACGGATCCTTCAGCAAAGACGAATCCAACTAATCCAGGAGTCCCAACAACTCGGAGAAGATCAACTGAAGTACGCTCGGCCACGATGATGATGTTTTCTCCTTCTGTCGGCTTACATTGAACACGGTCGTTCAAGTGACTATCCAGTGCCTCCGCAGACAAGGAGTCCATTTTACGCAATCTGCCTTCACAACTCCCAACAGAAATAACACCGGAGCAAATCAGCCCAATATCGAGAGATGCCGCTCCGACATCAGCTTCCGCAGCATCGATAAGATAGGCATCAAGCTTTTCTCCATTTTTGAGTAATCCAAATTCCAATGCCGCGTTTTCGTATCCTTCAAATGCTGGTTCAAAAACGTCCACGATGTTCGCGATTTCAGGTTCCTTTAATCTTAACTGATTTCGCGGCGGCGTTTCAGTTACAACATGACCTTCAACGAAGTGATACACGGTTGCTTGATTGCGCCAAATCGATTCAAGCAATCTTCGCTCAGAAGACATTATAATTGTAGATGTGGGCACGACACCCTTTGGAACGAAATGTCCCAAGGCTAGCTCAACAATAAATCCGACCGTCGTCTTACGGATAATGCCAGTTGCATATGCATCCCAAACGGCTTGTTCTATGACGACAGAAATCCATGAAACGTCCAAGCCAGCCTGTAGGACTTCAGCCTTCGCTTTATTCATATCACAGGACCTTGGGTAGCGTCTCACAGCATAGCGGCGGCATCCACGCGTGAAAAACTCTATATTTGAATCTTGTAGAGGCGCAAACTCGCGAACAATTCTCCCGTTTATGTGTTCAGGGTGTAACAGTACAACGCTCACTCCTGCAGCATTCCTGAACTCTGGCGGTTGAAAATGTATAAAATCCGGCCGGCGACCGGTTACTATTTCTACAGCAGCCGGAGACATTTTAACACCGCACTTCGCCGCGTGTCTCCGCAACCGAATTTTCGAATGAGCGATAACTACTCCGGGGAGTCGAAGAAAGTTCGCTTCGCTGTCGAGAGGTATTCTGGCAGATTTCGGTATGGCTACGGGTCGCGCCTGCACAAACCACAACCGTTCGTTTTGGTCCACCACCCATTCTATATCGGCCGGGGCGGTCAACACTTTTTCTAGCAGATGCATTCCATCTAGCAGCTCACGAAATGAATCACTTGTGCATGGCCAATGTCCATCACTAATGTTTCCATTCGTAATTCTGATTGCACGCCCTTCTGCGTTCCCAGAAACCAGCTGCTCTGCCAACCCATCTGTCCAAACTATTAAGGGGTCGCTCCTATTATACGTAAGCGGATTACATGAAAATGCAACCCCTGAAAATCTGGCGTCTATAAGCGGCTGAATCAGCACTGCCATGTTTGGACCCGAGGTGCGTACCTTTTCGATAGCATCCAGCAAAGAATGCCGGTCGAATTCGCCGATTAGAGTTAAAAAGTGTCCCGCTTTTGATTCATGTCTCGAATCTTCAGTCTTACTGGAACTTCGGACAGCAAGCCGCCAATTCCCCAGATTGCAATTTATAGATTCTATCCAACGAATTGCGTCACTGTGACCATCGCTCGCGTCTTCAATGGGAAGTACTATGCTTGGGGGAACTCTTAATCCGAGCGATATAAGGAGCGAAGTATAGTGTGCCTTACCACCAGCGATATTTCGTTCGAGAATTCGTCCACCATTTAGTTCAATCATAACCAATACATCTAAGTTTTTGCTCCTGGAATATCGTGGGCTTGTCCCTATTTGCAATCTTCAGAGTCCCAAAAACATGCCCTGAATGTTTGGGTCTGAAAAACCGTTTAGTTTAACGTCGCTCTGGTTCCCTCATTTGGAAAGAGGAAAGGGGACGTTGCCCCATTTCCTCATCCAATGTATCTGGTGGGGGATGGCTGTTTTTACCAGTACATGTGTTCACTTTCAAGCCCAACTTGCTGTTTTGGGTCATACGGTTCTGGCGAGTGCGGTAGTGCCGCGGGCGTCGCAGTCTATTTTCATGCCCCTGTCGCCAAGACTGCCGGGCATTGCAACCCTGTCTGCCCTTATCGCAAAAGCCGGCAGACTTGGCTCCCCCGAGGATGCGCCCTTGCTGAATTTAAAAACCCGCCGCTCCATTCCGCTTTTGGCCTGTCCGCTGATCCGCGCCCCTGTTCCCCCCGCGGGCGGCCAGCCCAAACGCTCCATTTCGCTCACAGCTTTTTAAATTCACAAGAGAGCCGGGAACTTTCTTAGCGTGCCCGTCAGGCTTCATGCAAAGACAAAGGCCATGAAGCCTGCCAGCCCCGACCGCTGCGCGGAGATGGTTTTAAAGAATCAATGCCCTGCCGGGGGCTGGAATTTCACGTTGTTTTTCTTCGCCTTTTTTTCGCACGCCATCACCCCACTTTTTGCTGCTCACTGGTCCGACACCGAGCCGGGATTGGGAGCGAGATCAAAAACCGCGCCAGCGTCTCCCCTTCCTCCCTTTCGCCACTGTCACGGTTTTAGCTTTCGCTGGGTTTTCATGGCGCTTCGCGCAGCGGCCTCGCTGTCTCCCCCGCCTGTGAAGCGAGCAGCAAACAGCAGGGTGACGGACAGCGGTATCAAAAAAAAGCTATGAAAACAACAAATCAAATCGAAGCGGCAGCACCAGCGAATGTCCGGCCATCGGAATCAAAAACCGGCGGCATGGTTTGCAACGAGGAATGTTCCATCCTGCCTGGACTTGAAATTGTTCAGCCGTTTAAATTTGCGGCGCAGCCCTACGAATACAAGGTGATGCCCTTGCGGGAATGCCCCACCCCCGCCGACATGCTGGAATGCGACACGCCCGACAAGATTGCCGACTACTGGCGCAGGCACATTGTCACGCATCCCTATTTCGACCCGGAACGCGAATGCTTTGTTGCCGTCATGCTGAACACCCGCAAACGCGTCAAGGGGCATTATTTCGTCAGCATTGGCACAATGGACACGATTCTTGTCCATCCCCGCGAGGTTTTTCGATTGGCGATTATGGCCGCCGCCGCCGGCCTCGTGTTGCTCCATAATCATCCAAGCGGCGACCCCTCGCCCAGTCAGGCAGACATCAATGTCACCCGCGACCTTATCCGCGCCGGGCAGCTTCTGAAAATCGAAGTGGTTGACCACCTCGTCATGGGCAACCCCGGATTTCAGAGTCTCCGCGCTCTTGGCTTTTTCTAC
>JARLHX010000155.1 GCA_031292035.1 Negativicutes bacterium
CGTAGATATATTCACCGTATTTTTCGACCTCTGCGGCTACGATCGGCCGCGGTCCAACCATGCTCATTTCACCTTTGACGACATTGAAAAATTGCGGCAGTTCGTCCAGGCTGGTCTTGCGCAGGAATGCCCCTATTCTGGTTATCCGGGGATCGTTTTTAAGCTTGAAGTCGCGCTGCCATTCGGCGCGGGCGTCCTGATTCTCCGCCAGGTATTGCGTCAAGGTCGCTTCGGCGTTCACAATCATTGAGCGGAATTTATAGCAGGGAAATTCCTTGCCATTTCGGCCAACTCGTCGGTGGGCGAAAATCACTGGCCCGGGGTTGTCCACATAAATCAGCAGTGAAATAACGACCATCAACGGCAACCCCACGATAAGACCAAACACACCGCCGACCACGTCGAAGCTAATTTTCAAAAAGCGGTTGTAGGCGCTGGCCAGGTTGTTGCGGACTCGAAGAAGAACCGCTCTTTCGTTGAACAGCGTGTCCATCTGCATATCTCCCAGCGGAACACCGAAAAGGTCGGGAACAAACGCAATATTCTTGACATAGGGCTGCAGACGGTATACCAGGTTTAGCAATCCCTCCCGGGTAAGGCCCGGAGCGGCGATCAATACATCCTTGACCCCGGTTAGTTTCACCACTTCCTCAGCCCGATCAAACGTGCCGAGCACCGGATAATCCTTCAACTTGCCCATGAGCGGGTTGTCTTCTACCAGTCCGACCACCTTATAACCCAGGCCACTGTCGTTTTTGAACGCATTGATTAAGAGCTCGGCGGTCTTGCCAGCGCCGATCAGCACCACCGGTATCTGCCACAGCCCGGTGATGGTCAGAATGTTTTTGAACACATATCTGCTGACAACTAAGCTGGCAAAGCAGAACACCCAGACCAAAACCATGAAAATACGGGACATCTCGCGGGCGTATCCGGTCAGATAAAGGAAAACTACGACAAAAATCATTGCATAGACGCTGACTTTAAACAGCTTCTCCATCTGTTGCCAGAATAAAAGACGCCGGGTATAGAGTTTATCGAAATGCATAAAGAGGAGGAAGGGAAATGGAATGATCATGTACATATATAAGCGGGATACGTCAAAATCAGTCGGGACCGACGAGGAAAACTGCGGCACGACGAGTTCCCTGACCAGATAGGCCGTCCAGACAGCCGCCAAAATGGCGATATAATCGGTTACTACCAGAACCAGCGACAAAGCGACCGCCCTGGCCCTAAGGCCCAAAGAGTTATACCCGGATATGTTGTCGGCACAGACTGACGTATAGGCCTTTTCATTCGCCATCCATTCATCATCCAATCCGAAACCTGATTCACCACAATAATGCAGTTATGACAAAACTCTTTTCGACAAGCCGTTCCGACAATCCTGCAAATGAGCCCATCCACTATCTTTCAATATGTTATATTTTCCCCTTATTTTACAGAATAGAACATTTTAGCAAGCAAAAAGTCGCAGCCCTCTTCCTGCGGCAGGAATAGGCTGCGACAAAATCACCTGAGTAACCATTGCTCCTGTGGCCATTAGCCGCGTTCACCTCGACAGGCAAGCAGGGGACTACAGCGTTAAAGCCATCTGCAAGGCATCTTGCCAGGCCGGAAGCGAAACAGCGAAAACTTCAGTCAGTTTTCCGTTGTCCAGCACGCTATATTCAGGCCTTTTGGCCGGCGTGGGATACTGCGCGGACGTGATCGGCAGAACCTTAGGCCTGTCTGGCCCCAATCCGGGCGAAGCCGCCAAGATCGCCTGAGCGAATTCGTACCAGGTCGCCCGCCCCTGGCAGGTTAAATGGTAAATCCCCTGAACCTCATCCAGCACCTGGCCCCTTTTCGCGATAACCAGCGCTGTCGCTTCGGCGATGAGCCTGCTCCAGGTAGGGGCACCCGTCTGGTCATTCACGATCGTCAGGTTTTTTTGTTCTTTGGCCAGGCGAAGGATCGTCTGCAGAAAGTTCTTGCCCCGCAGGCCATAGACCCAACTGGTCCGAAAGATGACATACCTTGCCCCGCTTTGTGCAAGGGCCCGCTCACCGGCAAGCTTTGTTTCGCCATAGAAGTTAATCGGATCAACGGGATCATCTTCAACATAAGGCCCAGCCTTCCGGCCGTCAAACACATAGTCGGTCGAATAGTGAAAGACTGCGGCCCCTGCTTTCCTGGCTTCCTCCCCCAGAATCTCCAGGGCCGCAGCGTTAACCGCCCTGGCGGCATCCCGGTCGGTTTCCGCCTTGTCCACCGCGGTATAAGCCGCCGCGTTCACAATGATCTGCGGCCCGGTTTCCGTTACCCAGCTGCGGATGTCGGCCGGCTTTCCCAGATCGAGCTGCGAGCTATTCACAGCGACAAGATCGCCCAGCGGAGCGAGGGTCCGTTCCAGTTCCCAGCCGATCTGGCCATTGCGTCCAATCAAGAGAATCCTGGGTCTAAAGTTTTGCATTTTTTTTACCCTCCGAAACTCGGCAGCGTGGTTCGCGGTATATCCCTCAGCCGGAAATTCTCGCGATCCTTGGCTGACAAAAGCGGTTCATCGGCCGGCCAGGCGATCCCGATATCCGGATCGTTCCAAAGAAGGCCGGCCTCGGTCTGAGGATTATAGTATGCGGTACACTTGTACATGAAAAGCGCCATGTCGCTCATGACACAAAAGCCATGGGCAAATCCCTCCGGTACATACAGCTGGCGCTTATTCTCCGAAGACAGCCGAACCCCGATCCATTTTCCGAATGTCGGCGACCCCACCCTGATATCCACCGCAACATCGAAAACTTCACCCTGGAGCACCGAAACCAGTTTGCCCTGCCCCTGGGGATGCTGAAAATGCAGCCCCCGTAGCACTCCCTTCGCGGAAAGGGAGACATTGTCCTGGCAGAAGGCTCCCGGCAGACCCGCCGCCGCGTAGCGGGCCTTACTCCAGCTTTCCATGAAGAAACCGCGGGAATCGCCGAAAACTTGCGGTTCGATAATCACAACGCCAGACAGCTGAGTTTCAACAATGTTCATCAGGCGCCACCACTCTTGATCAAACTCAGCAGATACTGGCCGTATGCGTTCTTCCTGAGCGGATCTGCCAGCCGTGTCAGCTGGTCAGCGTCGATCAGCCCTTTCCGGTAAGCAATCTCTTCCGGGCAGGCCACCATCAATCCCTGGCGTGCCTGTACCGTCTCAATGAAATTCGACGCCTGCAGCA
>JARLHX010000016.1 GCA_031292035.1 Negativicutes bacterium
AACTGACGACGGGAAAACTGACTGAAATCCCGCTGAAGACGCTTGTCCAACTGCTCGACCGACAAAGCCGGCTTCAAGTTGATTTCCAGGATGACTTCACCGCTATCGGGGCGGGCCAGCAGTTCGGCTGCCTTATTACTAAGCGACAGGATGATCGGCCCGGATAGGCCGTAATGGGTAAAGAGCAGCTCGCCAAAATCATCAGCCACCGGCTGCTGGTCGTGATAAATGGTCGCGCGGGCATTTTTCAGCGACAGGCCCTGCAGATCTTTCACCCATTCCTCAGCCACCTCCAGGGGTACGAGGGAGGGTTTCAGGTCAGTAACCGTATGACCGGCAGCTGCAGCCAATCGGTAGCCGTCGCCGGAGGAGCCTGTCCCCGGATAGGAAGCGCCGCCGGTCGCCAGAATAACGGCGTCGGCAGAAATAATCTGATCTTGTTTGGTGATCACGCCGACCACCCGGCCGTCCTTGAGCTGGATTTCTTTCACCGCCTGACCAGTTTGCACCTCTACCTTGGCACGACGAAGGGCCTGTTCAAAAGCGGTTACCACGTCTTTCGCCTGATCGCTGACCGGGAAAACCCGCCCGCCCCGCTCCGTTTTGGTGGGTACTCCCCATTCCTCTAGGCAAGCTCTCAGGTCATTGCCGGAAAAGGTGTTCAGGGCACTATAAAGAAAATGGCCGTTACCAGGCATATTTTTGATGAAGGTAGCAGTATCACAGTCATTGGTGACATTGCAACGCCCCTTGCCGGCGATGAGCATCTTTCGCCCGAGGGCAGCCATCTTTTCCAAAACAATGACCTTTCCGCCACTTTGGGCGGCGCTGTATGCAGCCATACAGCCGGCAGCTCCGCCGCCGATGATTAGAACGCGTTTCATTTCAATCCTCCTGCTTCTATGTACACCCTAGCCCCCAGTGATAATAAACCAGCTCCGCGGCTTGCGGCTAAATACCGCAAACCGCCGAGCCGGATTCCTTACATTACAGTTTTGCGACAGGTTTTGCCAGTTTTTTTAATTCCTCAACTTCGTCGGTAGTCAAGTGGCGATACCGCCCCCGGCGCAGGCCTTCCAACGTTAAAAAGGCGAATTGCACCCGCTTCAGCTTATTCACCGGATGACCGATGGCCTCGCACATCCGCCGCACCTGGCGATTGCGGCCTTCATAAATAATGATCTCCAAGCGCGAGGTGTTTTTAACAGCATCATAGTCAAGAGTCCGGATTTTGGCTGGCGCCGTCAGACCGTCATCAAGCCGGATGCCGATCCGCAACTGGTCGAGTTTATCCTCCAGGGGTTTACCCACCACTTCGGCTAGATACGTTTTGGCAATATGATGGCTGGGGTGCGTCAGGGCATGGGTCAGCGGACCGTCATTGGTCAGGATCAGCAGCCCCTCGGTATTATAGTCGAGCCGTCCTACCGGGTAGAGGCGTTCAGCGATGTCGCTCACCAGCGTCCCCACCGTTTTGCGACCTTCAGGATCTTCCAGGGTAGTCACAACTCCCCGGGGTTTATAGAGCAGGACGTAAAATTTCTTTTCAGCAGTCAGGGGTTTGCCATCCAGCGTCACCACATCCCTGCCTGGTTCGACTTTGGTCCCGAGTTCAGTGACCACTTTTCCATTTACCGTCACCCGCCCGGCGGTGATTAACTCTTCTGCGTGTCGCCGGGATGCGATACCGGCCTGACTAATTACTTTCTGCAACCTTTCAGCCATACACCCTCCATATTTCTCTTTACCGGATCATGTCACCAACTGACCAAAATCGGTCTGGGCCTTGCATAATTTTATTTGTCGATTGTCCTGGGTCTCGCAAAGACAGCTGCCGCAAATTCCCTCACCGCAACACATGGTCGCATTGTTGGTTGCAGCCATGGGTAGATTGACATTGGCTGCTTGCATGGCCGCGATCACAGCATAATGCTGTTCATCAGGACCAGCACTGACAACAAGATCGGGCAGCGAGTCTTTTTCCAGACAGCGTCCGAAAAGGCCGAGGCCGTTCCGACGCATGGAATCCACTAGATGAACGTCAACCCCCATATCTTTGAGGTCTTGCTCAATAAAGACCTTGCCTATTTTACCAGGAGCCAAGACAGCAGTCACTTTGTTTCTGGCCACCAGTTTTGCGGCCAGCGGCAATGCCGGCGGCTGCCCCATACCTCCGGCTATCAGTAATATTGTACCACAAGTAATATTGTCAATCCATGGTTGACCCAGCACTCCATTGTAATATGGTCCCCTAACGATCATCTCTTGAATGCCAGGCTCCAGCAGTCGGACGGATTTTGGCCCTACGGCTTCAACCACCACCTGGATACTGGTGTCCTTGGCTTTCATCACGCCCACCGGAAAATGAAAATACTGGGGATCATCCTGTCGGCGCAAAAAGACGAAGGCCCCGGTTTTTTGCAGTTCCCGCCCCATCTCCTCCGACACCGAGAGCTCTAATAGATATACATTTTTCGTTATTTCTTCCTTGCGCATTAATTTGGCTATGATTTCACTTCTTTCCGTCACAGGGGCAATGCTTCCGTTCCTTACTTTAGACTGCCACTGCTTTTCCCCCAGTATACAAACCCCGCTCCAATTACAGTCACACAGCGGTTCTCCCCGCAGGTGGCTGCAGGCGATACAATGATTGGTCTCAGCCAGCAAACAGGGGCAGTACGCCGTATTGATGTCCACGCAGCTTGCAGCTAGTTTATGATACATCATCTTGGCTCCTTTCACACCAGGCAGCGGTTATAAATGTCTGCCAGGCCGCTTTTGGCAACCCGTTCGCTGATGCTACTCCGGTCGGCGGAATAAAGCCCCAGTGCTTTCATCCGGTCAAAATAGACCGAGCCGGAAAAAGTGTACCTCAGCCTCAGTCCCTCTTCATCACCCATCCGCTCGTGCACATGGGCGATGATATCTCCTGTTACGAGCGAACGCGGCAGTTCCAGATAGGTCATGTCTACTGCGTGACGGACAGCGTTGTGCCCGGCCAGCAGTCCGGTAACCACCGCTTCGGTATGCCCGACAAATGCGCCGGCTTTTTCCCCGCAACAAAATAAGTTTTCCACCCCTTCGACCTTCAAACTGTGATCACACGGGGCGATACCCAGATAACGCATCGAATTTCCCAAGCCACCGGCGTACGGGTCTTCGTAACGGGCGTTTTCCAGTCCCGGTATGGTTCGCAGATCATCCAGCGGGAAAAAGGAAGTCATCAATTTGCAGTGCCCGGTGTCAAGAAGGACGAGGTTGGCTGCATATTCGGCAATTGCATACTGGGAACAGGCTTTTTTCCCCAGAACATTGCTTCTGATCAGATTTTCCGGCATAGGAATAACCACGACACCTTCAGTATCTAACTTGTCGCGAATTTCCGGGCTGAGGGAGTCTTTATTCAATTTGCACGAGCCGCTCATGGCGCCATAGGACCCGTCTGCCTTTTGCCCCATTTTCTCCTTCACCTGGGCTCTGGCTGTCAGGCTCACCCGTGGTCCAAAGGAGGGACAACGCAAAATGCACATGGCGCATCCATTGCCGTATGTAAGGCAATTGCCCATCGGACCGAATGTTCCAGTGGCATCGATAAACACATCACCTTTTATCACCTCCCCATTTGCCATGATCAGCCCTTGGAGTGTCTTTCCGTATTTTAGGATGTCAATAACTCGAGACTGAGTACTAACGTGAATGCCGTAATTTTGCAATACCTTTTTTACCAATGGTTCCATACTGGTCACATCATACAATGAGGCGTGGTTGTGGCCGGGAAAGCTAAGTCCTTTATGCCGTGAGTTGGCATCCATGGCGACGAATAAATCCCCGCCCCCCATGGCAATCGCCTCTTCGGCGGCGGTATAGCGCCCGTTGTTGCGGAAAATACCGCCGACCAGTCCGGTGCCCAGCAGCATATCGGTCCGCTCCAGCAAAACAACCTGAGCGCCCGCCTTTGCGGCCGCTAGCGCCGCGGCACATCCCGACCAACCGCCTCCGGCAATCACTACTTTGATCATTCACGTCCCCCCATCGCTAACATACTTAATTACAGTGTATTCCCGGTCAAACGATGTGCCACTGACGCCGATAAAAATATAAACTGGCGACTCAGTCGCCAGTTTATATTTTGCATTAGCCGGGAAACAATAGCTGACATATATATACCGCTCCGAAAAACCCGGTCAGGTCGCCCAGCAGCCCCACTGCCGGTGCGTAGCGGGGGTTGCGGATACCTACTGCGCCGAAATAGACGGTCAATACATAGAAGGTCGTATCTGTACTACCCAATACAGTGGAGGCAATCCGGCCTGCCAGCGAGTCCGGCCCGGCGGTATTTAGAATTTCACTTGTCAACCCAAGGGCACCAGTACCGGAAAGGGGCCGCATGATGGCCAGCGGCACAAGTTCAGGCGGCACACCAAACAGCAGGAGCAGCGGCTGTAAAAATGCCACCCCGTCATCCATGGCGCCTGATGCGCGGAATATGCTGACCGCAACCATCATCGCCACCAAGAAAGGCATAATACGCACAGCAGTATGAAACCCTTCCGCCGCCCCTTCCACAAAAACCTCATAGACCCTTACCTGGCGAAGATATCCAGCCAGCGGGATAAGCAGCAGAATGACCGGAATGGCCCAAATGGAAAGGATCTCGCAAAAATGGCCAAACACCGCTCTACCCCCTGTTCCTTGTGCCAAATAGCGCCCTGCAAAGTCCATCTGCCAGCAAGACAACGACGGTAGCCAACAGACTGACTGTCAGAGTAGCTCCGATAATCTCTCCCGGATTGGTCGATCCCGCCGCCGCCCGGAGGGCGATGATGGTCGCCGGTACTAAGGTAAAACCGGTTGTACATAACGCCAGCAGGGTGCACATCGCTGGCGAAGCAGTATCCTTTTGCGGATTTAGAGTCTGTAGCTCCTGCATGGCCTTAATGCCAAGCGGAGTGACAGCATTACCCAACCCAAGCATGTTTGCGCTGATTGTCAGGATGATCGCCCCCATAGCTGGATGGCGACGCGGCACACTGGGAAACACCAGGCGGATCACCGGTCCCACCAGGATGGAGATGGCTCTGACCAGTCCAGCCTTTTCTGCGATCTTCATCATCCCGAGCCACAAGCACATGACACCCATCAACCGAAACGACAACGTCACCGCCGCTTCCGCTGCATTAACGGCGCTCTGACCCACCTGCTCGATACGGCCGTGCAGACCGGCGTATATGACGCCTACGGCGATAAAAAACAACCAGATAAAGTTGATCATACGCCTCCCCCCTACGGAGAGCGTATGATGTGTCTCATAGCACTAGAACAAAGAGAAGCGACTTGGCATCACAAAGTCTCGCACCAAAGCTGGCAGGCGAAATAAAAGACAGGCTGCTGTTGGCGGCCTGTTTCTTTATCCTTTTTTATTAACCATAATGACCAAATTGTCGACACTTCGATGAAGCAATAATGATACAGGCTTGCAGGTTACGACAGTTTTGCGATTTTCGCCGGGTTACTGCATTTTTCCTTGGTTTTAATTTCGCCCACAGTTTCCAAAAACGATTCAACTAGCCGTGGATCAAACTGGATCCCAGCGAATTTTTTTAATTCCGTCACCGCTTGGTAGTGACTCAATGCTTTACGATAAGGGCGGTCGCTAACCATCGCGTCATACGCATCGGCGATGGAGAGAATGCGACATTCCAAGGGAATCGCTTCGCCTTCCAGCCCTAAGGGATAACCGGTGCCGTTCCACCACTCGTGATGCTTCAGTACCCGATCAGAGATCAAGGCAAATTCTGGAATGGACTGGGCAATATGAAAACCGATCTCTGAGTGACGTCGCATTTCCATCATTTCATCCGGCGCAAGGGGTCCAGGTTTGAACAGTATATGATCAGGTATACCAATCTTGCCGATATCGTGAAATTGAGCCAGAAGCCTTAAGTCGCTGAGCTTGTCACGATTCACCCCGATCCTCCGGGCCAGTGCACAGACCAATTCCTGCAGTCTTTCAGCGTGTTCTTCGGTGGAAAAATCACGGACCCGCAACATCCGCATGATGGTTTTTGCGACAGTACTTCGGTTGCTCTGGCTATGCAAGAGCTTGTCCTTGTACATGCGGTTATTCGCTTCTTTAAATATCTCGTTAAAACTAATCTGAGAAACGTCTCCTACGGCGTAACCGATAGACAAGTTGAGCGGCATGGCATCATGGGTAAGATTTCTTTCTTCGGTAAGCCGACTGATCTCCCCTTGAATTTCTTCCATGCTTTTCGCTGTGACAGCAGGCACGATGGCGGCAAATTCGTCACCGCCTATGCGGGCAAGCACCCCTTTCTTCTCCCCGACCGCACGCTTGAGTAAATCGGCGGTTGTGACAATCAGTCTGTCCCCTGCTATATGTCCCATAGTATCATTTGTAAGTTTCAGACCATCAATATCACAGAGTAACAACCCCATGGCCGTCATTTTTTCTTCTTGCATTTTTCGGGCGATTTTTTCGAATTGACGGCGATTATATAACCCGGTCAGATCGTCATGGCTGCTGACGTGACGCAGATACTCCTCGGCGCGCTTTCTTTCGGTGATATCGCGGGTAAATGATAGCAGGCAAGACTCGCCGTTGATACTAAGTAGTCTGGCCGACAATAATCCATGCATAATACTACCGTTCTTGCGACGAAAGTCGACTTCCATGTCAATGACTTCCCGGTGGGTTCTCAGCCCAGCCATCAAATTCTCACGATCGGAAGGATCTACCCATAGATCAAGCTCCAGAAAACTATTTCCCAGCACCTCATCACGTGTATAACCAGTCAAATTGGTAAATCCTTCATTGACCTCCAGATATACTCCATCTACCAAACGATTGATATTGATCGCGTCTGGGCTGATATGAAATGCTTTGGAAAACTTTTCCTCTGACGACCGCAGCTTTTCCTCCATCTGCTTACGCTCGGTAATGTCCCGACTGACGCCCACTGTTCCAATAATACCATGTGAATCCAGAACCGGGCTTTTATGAATTTCCAGATGGCGTATCCCGCCATTTACCAATACTTCGGACTCTTCAATAACCACTTGCTCGCCCTTGGCCATAACCAAATGATCATTTTCAATATACTCAACCGCAATATCGGCAGGATAAATGTCATAATCGGTTAATCCCACGACCCGGTCGGGATCGATCCCAACTCTTCTTCCAAATGACGCGTTAACCGTAACATACCTGTGCTGGCGATCTTTTACCCAGACGGCGTCTGTAATATGGTCAAGAATAGATACTGTCACCTGATAGTTCAGTATTTCGGAAATGATCTGTTCCTGACTTTTTTCTTTTCGTGGCATAACCATCAGCTCCTAGTAGTAAATATTTTGGATGGCTGACGACTCGAGTACTACTACTTGAGATTAAAGGCCCTTCCTGCGGGAAATGCAGGATATTCTAACACGCTGCTTGCCTCTGGGAAGTTACCTTAGTATCGGACTAGCTACCTTAAGTTGGCATGTTCAAAACAGAAGAACACCAGTTAAAGAGCAACAGGAAAACTGATGCGAAAAGTTGTCAGATTATTGTTACTCGTCACCTTGATCAATCCGTTATGGGCAATAACAATGGAATGGACGATAGCAAGCCCTAACCCGGTGCAATGCGGTCCTTTTGTCGTAAATAAAGGCTCGAAAACCTGGGCCTGCACGTTGCGTGGAATTTTGGGTCCATTATTACTGATCACCAGAACCACATGCCCATTATCGTTGACGGTGGTTATATTGATGAACTTGCCCTGCTTCTCAGAAAGGCCAAGAGCCTGAATGGCATTAATGACGATATTCATAATCACTTCTTCGACACTGATCGGACTCCCGCTCATTGCCGGCAGTCCCTTCGCAAGGTCTAGTCTCAGCTCGATTTTCTGCAGTGACAATTGTGGCTGAAGAGTTCCGGCGACGCGCTTGATGGCATCGTTTAACGACACAAGGGCAAAAGCCTCCTGTTTGCCGCTAACGACAAAATCATGCAACCGGCCGATAATATTCTTGAACCGTTGAAGTTGGTAGCCAATCAATTGATAATTTTCGCGGTGCTTTTCAACATGGGAATTCTTATAGTCGCTTTCCAACCAATAAAGGGCGCTTTGAGTGATGATCTCCAAGGCGTTTAGTGGTTGGTTCAACTCGTGAATAATCCCCTGTAACAGGATGCCGAGAGAGGCAAATCGTTTCAACATCGCTGCCTTATCGGCCAGCTTGATTCTTTCCTGTTCCATTTTCTTTTTCTCGCTGATGTCCTCAAAGAACACCGATATGCCGCCACCACTGGCTGGATAGACGTGCACTTCATACCAGGCCTGATGCATCTGCGCGTGTTCTTCAAAATGGACGGGTTTGCGTTTTTGCATGACCCGAACGAAATTACGGTGAAAAGTCGTGTTAATTAATTGAGGATAGTCATCCAGTATATTAAGGCCGAAAAGTTCGTCCGGGCTGCGCCCAAATACCTTTGCGGCGATCTTATTGACATAGTTAATCCGCCAATCGGAATCCAAGGTGAAAAATCCGCTGGTGATACTTTCTAAAATATTCAACATCTGTTTATTAAGATAGCTGACTGTGTCTTCCATTCTTTTTCGTTCTGTAATATCCCGACTTACACCAATGGTACCAACAACATTCCCTTGATTATCATATACAGGGCTTTTACTTGTCTCAAAATAGAGTGTTTGACCGTCAGCAAGTAAGTGTTCTTCTTGAAACACCATTGTTTTCTTGTTTTTTACTACTGCCTGATCATCGAGTATTTGGCGTTTTGCCGTCGCCGACGCACGGAAATCAGCGTCGGTTTTACCGGTAATATACTCCCGTTCAATACCATACAACCGGTTAAAAGACTGGCTGACAAGCACATAATGCCCGGCCAGGTCTTTGACCCAGATCACTTCAGTGACATTGTCCAGAATCGATCCAGTAACCTGGAAATTTAAGATTTCGGCGATAATCTGTTCTTTGGATTTTTGTGAATTTTGCACGTCGGAGCCACCTCCAAGTCAGCGTTTTTTACCTGCGCAAACAAACCAATTTATTCTATAAGGCCCAGATTACGCATGACAAGCACGAATTTTTCGGTCTCAATTGGCTTCCAGGCATAGGCCTCACAACCACTGTCATAAGCGTTCATGATGGTATCTTTGTCGTTCAGGGCGGTCGTCATGATGACCTTGACTTTTTTATCATCAGCGATTCCTTTGTTTTTTTCGATTTCCCTTATGGCACGCAGCGCTTTAATCCCATCCAGTTTAGGCATCATGATATCCAGACAAACAAGATCATATAGATTGTCCAGCTTGAGGGCCGTCAAAAATGCGTCAACAGCCTCCAGTCCATTAACAGCCACATCGCACTCGCCATACTTAGAGAGGAATTTCTGCATAAACATCCGGCTGATGATATCGTCTTCCGCGATTAATATGCGCATACATCGTACCCCCTTGTTTTATTATTCACCATTTCAGTGGTAGCTGTATATAAAATTCGGTTCCTGCCGCCTCACTGCTTGAAAAGCCGACCACTCCGCCGAGATATTTTTCGCCTAACAACCGCATGGCATAGGTGCCAAGACCTCTGCCACTCCCCTTGGCAGAGACAACTGCCGGTTGGAAAAGCGAGAACTGGCCAGTCTTGTCGATATATTCATCATTATGGATCCAGAAACAAACCAGCTTGCTGCTCATCTCCCGGCAGCAGCCGATAGTTACCTGGCCATTTTCTTCTGTGGCCTCCAGAGCATTTTTTAGCATATTACTTAATACGCGGTTTAGCAATGTCAGATCGCTGCTAAAATAGATTTTTTCGAAATCGGCGGCAATTTTGATCGTCTTATTTTTCGCTACCACGTGACCTTCATATAATTTAGTCAAGGACAATAACACCGTCAGCGAATCCAATTGCTGCATATTGAGAGAAAGCTCATTATTTTCGGCTTCCACTAATAGTTTTTGAGCCTGAATCTCCTCAATTAAATTACGAAATGAACTCTCAACAAACTCGATCTCCGCTTTTACGGCATCTGATACATCTTCGCGTAACAGGCCAATGATCCCCTTCAATGCCCCTGTCGTATTGAGAACATCATGGAAAAAGATTCGTTCTAAGGCCCGCTTCCTTACCAAATTACTGATATCAGCCAGGGTAACCATATATAATATTTCTTCAGCTGCCTCACCCTGAAAGGGAGCAACATGAATCGATAATTGTCGGGATTGCTCGCCGCATAATACAACGACTTCTCCCGAAATTTCCTTGCCTGCAGTCATTGCTGCCAGCGTGATATCGAGGGTCTTGCAGTATTGACAGGCCTCTGCGGTTCCACAGCCACCGGAATCGTTCTTGGCCCGAGGGCATCCAATAACCTCCCCAGGTCTTTGCCCCAGCACCTGGTCGACACTTTCGAAGCCTACCCAATCGAGAAAAGGTTTGTTTGCAAAGATTACCTGCCGACAGTCGTTCAGCACCATGACCATCGCATCGATTGCATGAAATACCCGGCTGAACAAAGGCAAGTCTCTGAAATAGTGCATCTGCCTGTTGAGTTCAGTTTTCCCCAGCCGACTGGCCGACGCTTGCCGAATCGCCAATAGAGTACTTGCCATAAATGTGGCCTCCAATCAATGCTATCATTTACCCTCGACAAGTGAGTGGATTAACCGCGGAATATCTTTAAGCGCTGCCTTCTTCTCCACTGCGCCGATATCATAAGCCATTTTCGGCATTCCGTACACTACTGAAGACTGTTCGTCCTGCCCGATCGTCCTGGCTCCTTTTTCTTTCATGCGAAGTAGTCCCTTGGCACCATCGTAGCCCATACCGGTCAAAATCACCCCGACGGCAGTCTTTCCGACTTTCTCGGCCACCGAATTAAATAGCACATCCACCGCTGGGCAGTGCCCGTTTACCTTTTCTCCCTTGAAGCATTCCACATAGAATACATTTCCCTTTTTATTGACGCGCATATGGTACTCGCCTGGCGCCACTAACACCATGCCAGGGACGATCATATCCCCTGTTTCGGCCTCTTTGACCTCCATTCGGCAGGAATTATTCAGACGTTTTGCATACATCGCAGTAAAGACCGGCGGCATGTGCTGGACGATAACAATTCCCGGCATGTCCCGTGGAAAAGCTCTTATTACATCATAGATGGCTTCGGTGCCGCCGGTGGATGCACCGATGGCAATCATATCGACATTTCCCTGAACGCTGCTGCTTGCCAACTGCGTGACTGCAGTATCGCGCTTTAGATGCCCCACTTTGGCCATGGAGGCAATTTTTATTTTTACGACAAGCTCGTTGACAAACGTATCCATGCCACGGGCTGCTTTGACGTCAGGCTTTGTTACGAAATCGACCGCGCCGGCATTCAAGGCGTCAAATACGTTTTCACTGACCGCGCTGACCACCACAACCGGCAATGGATACTGCGGCATCAAGCGTCGCAGAAATTCGATTCCGCTCATTTTAGGCATTTCCACGTCAAGGGTCAGCACATCAGGCTCTAAAGCAAGAATCTTATCCCGTGCCTCAAACGCATCGGCGGCTGTTCCCACCACCTCAAGGCCCTGGTCGTTGGCTAAGATTTTTGCCACAGTTTCTCGAAATACCAGGGAATCATCGACCACCAGTACCTTGGTCCTTTTTGCCATACCATCCTATCCCTTCCGATAAACTGCAGGCTTGATACATTGATAGCCTGTTTCAAACTTGCTGATTGATTCAGCATGACCGATAAATAAATAGCCTCCCGGTTCGGTCATCTCATAAAACTTGCGGACAAGTTCCACTTTGGTAGCATCATCAAAATAAATCATGACATTTCTGCAAAAGATCACATGAAACTTCTTTTTGAAAGGAAATACGTTATCCATCAGGTTGAATACTCGGAAAATAATTTCCGCTCTTAGTCGTTCGACAATTTGATAATTCTCGCTGTCGATTTTGCGAAAGTAGTTCAATTTCCAGCTGGCAGGCAGTTCCTGCAGTGATTCGACAGGATACATCCCTCTTTCTGCTTTCTGTAAAACATCGACAGATATATCGGTCGCCAAGACTTTGGTATCCCACAGTCGTTTGTCTTCGCCAAAAAATTCTGCCAGGGTTATCGCCAGGGTATACGGTTCCTCTCCTGACGAACAGCCTGCACTCCACATCCTCAGATCCTTTTCCCGGGCAGAGGCGGTCAGGCTGGGAAGGACTTGATCCCGGAGATATGAGAAATGTTCCATCTCCCGCATAAAGAAGGTATGATTGGTGGTTAGTTTATTGATAAGGGTGGTAATTTCCTGTTTGGTACTGTCAGCGAATACATGCCGCAGATAGTCGCCGAAATTATCGAACCCTTTTTCTGACAATATATTTTGCAGTCGGCCTTCAATAAGAATCTTTTTCTGGGCTAGATTGATACCGTAATTCGCTTTAAGAAAATCTGTCAACGATCGAAATTCACTTTCGCTCAGCTGCAAGGTAAACACCACCTGTCCTGTATTGGAGGTCTATGCGTCATCTTCGGCGATTTGGCTCTGGTAAATGTTGCGTAGGCTGTCGGCAATCATCTCCCTGACGTTTCCAACAATCGCTGCCCCGTGGCCGGGATAAACCTTGGCAATCTGTCGACTTGCGATTTTCTCCAGAGACTTGATAAACGCTTCAGTGTAGAGACCGCCAGGTGTCTTGATCAAGAGTTGCGTATCGCCGGAAAAGAGGATTTTTTCTTCTTCGCAGTACAGACAAATCGAATCATTGGAATGACCAGGAGTATAAAGCACTTCCAGATCCCGGTCGCCGCAGCGCATGATCTGGCCGTCGATCACCGGAATATCCACCGCATTTAGCGAAGAGTATCCGTAAATCAGGCAAGAATGCTTTGCTTTAACCGCTTTTGCCCCGGAACAATGATCAAAATGTCCGTGGGTTAGTATCATTTGTTCCACCGGCTTTTTACCAAACCCAGTGGACAACCCTGCGATTTCCGGAAGAATATAGCCGTCCACTCCAGGGTCAATCAAGGTATTTACGTCCTCAATCTTGTTCCAATTGCCGAGAATCAGGTAGGATTTGCAGGAATATTGGTGAGGATTGGTCTTTAAGCATACAACCCTCATGACGCGGTTTCTATTTTTCGGTATAACTGGGCGTCATCTGTCAACTGCTCAAACAAGTGGGCCACCTCAGCAGGCATTTTCTGCGTCTGTTCGGTTGCGAATAGTCCGCCTGGCGCCAATGCGTCATGAAACATTTGAATAACCTCCGCCCGCTGCGGCGCATGAAAATGCAGGAGGACGTTTTTACAGAGGATCAGCGAAAAGTCTTTACCGACCGGCTTTAATGACAGCAAGTCATGTTTTTGAAAGTGGAGCCGGCTGCGGATTAGCTCCTCCAGTTGATAGTGACTTCCGTTATTTAGCGGCAGGAAATATTTTTGAAAAATATCTGGCGGAATCCGTTCCAGCTCTTCGCGTGGATAGATCCCCTTCTCAATGATATCAGCGAATAAATTACTGCCGTCGATGTCGGTGGCATCGATCCTCAAGTTGCGAAAGGAAAACCGACCCATAGATTCCGCCAGCATCAGAGCCAGCGTGAAGGGCTCCTGGCCCGACGCGCAACCCGCATCCCATATATTAACTGAGGAGCGCCCTACAGTCATCGGTACGAGAAATTTGCAGATATGCTGCAAAGTATGTGAATCGCGAAAGAAGTATGTAAACGCCACAGCCGTTCTCCTTGTTTATCCATTTTTCAAATTAGAGTGGAACCATTATGTTTGAATGCAACAGGCACAAGGCCCAGCTTTGCAGCCTTATGCCTGCTGCTACTCCCCTTTTAGTAACGCTTAGTACTTGCCAAACTCCTGATCGCTGAGTGCGATTTTAGCCCGGCCGTTTCCTTCGCTGTAAATCGAGCTTCTTGCCGTTGTCGGCTTCTGTCTTTTCTCCAGGGTTTTGTTCATCCCGCTAAAGCCCATAGACTCCTGTCTGGTGCCGCTGCCGGATGACCCTTTCAGCCGGAATTTAGCGATCATACCCTTGAGTATTTCTGCTTGCCCGGACAGTTCTTCACTGGCGGCCGCGCTTTGCTCGGCGGTGGCGGAGTTGGTCTGCACCACCTGCGATACTTGCTCGATTCCTTTGTTGATTTGGGCAATCGACGTCGCCTGTTCGTTGGAGGCGCCGGCGATTTCACCGACCAGGTCGGCGGCCTTGGTCACGCCATTGACGATTTCATCAAGGGCTTTCGCTGTGCCGTTGGCGATCTCTGTCCCGTCCTCCACCTTTTTAATCGAACCTTCGATCATCGCTGTCGTCTCTTTCGCGGCGTTGGCGCTTCTAGCTGCCAGGTTGCGGACTTCTTCCGCCACTACGGCGAATCCCTTGCCGTGTTGACCCGCCCGGGCCGCTTCGACTGCCGCATTCAGCGCCAGAATATTGGTCTGGAAGGCAATTTCGTCGATAACTTTGATGATTTTCGAGATATTGGACGACGACTCATTGATCTCGCCCATCGACTTAAGCATACTCTGCATTTGCAAGTTGCCCTGCTCAGCATTTTCTTTGGCCACCAGGGCCAGCTGATTGGCCTGATTGGCATTGACGGCGTTGTCTTTGGTTTGGGCGGCTACCTGGCTGATCGAGGCGGTCAGCTCTTCGATCGAGCTAGCCTGTTCTGTGGCGCCCTGTGACAGAGCCTGGCTGCCGTCAGATACCTGCCGGGACCCGGAAGCCACCTGATCCGCCGATCCATTGATTTCAGAGAATACCTCATTGAAGGACTGGATGATCAGGTTCAGAGCATCCTTGATCTGAGCAAAATCGCCTTTGTACTCGTTATTGATCGCCAAGTTCAGGTTGGAATTGGCCATTTCATTGAGTACCGACGATATTTCGCTCACATAGGAAGAAAGGGCGTCCAGAGTCTCGTTCATGGCGTTTTTGATTGCGGCGTGGCCTCCCTTGTAGTCTCCAGTCACGCGCATCTGCAGATTTCCCTGTGCCATTTGCTGTAACACAGCAGCCGCTTCGTTAATCGGTTGGATGACTTCATCCAGTGTCAGGTTGACGCCTTCCACTATCTTGCGGTAATCGCCGCCATGTTTCGTGGCATCAGCCCTGGTGTCCAGCTTGCCATCCACTGCCGCGCGCGCCAACATGTTTGCGTCGGCTACAAGTGCATTGATGTTGTCGATACAGTTGTTTAGATTGACCTTGATTTCGTTGAAATCACCGTTGTAGTTGTCGGTAATCTTCGGCGGGATGTCACCTTTGGAAATCCGGTCGACATATTCGGCCGTCACATTGATCGGGCCGACGAAGGCGTTGATCAGTTGGTTGACTCCGTCCACCAATTGG
>JARLHX010000156.1 GCA_031292035.1 Negativicutes bacterium
ACCGCGGAGACCGAGGTGCCGCTGTGCGCGGCCCAGATGCGGGCGTTGCGGTAGGATTCGTCGTCGATGGTGATGGTGAGGTTTTTCATGGGTTGTCCGTCCGGGGGAGATGCGTGAATGTGGGATCTCCAGCTATAAGTGTGCGCCTGGGGAGGGTAATTCTATGCAAAGGTGGAGTACACCAATTCTGCCCGTCAGTACACTCTTATGCCGCTACCTGTTACAGGCTTAAGTTGCCAGTCGCTGCACTGAAATCCTGCCGTCGGGAAATTTGGAGATTGAACATCACCATCCACGCCGGAGGCGTGAGGGAGTGTTTACCGGTGAGTAAGTGACGGGTGGGCGGTTACTAGACCGGAACACCCGATTCCGCTCCAAATCCTCCGGGAACCGGCACGGTATTATGCTGGTGCGATGAACAAGATGAGGATGCCGGTGAAACTACTGATTGTAGCTTTGGCTCTGGCAGCAGTATGCAAAGCCCAAACTGCCGTTTATGGACACAACGACCGATATCTCCTGCCTGATAGGAAAGTAACCCCAGGCGCAATCAATCCGAAAATCGTTGCCGATCCATCTGGCAAGTCCATTATGGTCAATGGCGTCGAAGCGAACGTCTGCGCGAAGAGTTTTTCCAGTGATCCGTATAGGACATCAACAGAAGCAATGAACCGTCAGGTCTGCGAAACATATGAAGTGAAAGGCTGCCCCAGTGCGGAAAAGGGGCAGTTCGATCATTTGATTCCGCTCCAGATCGGAGGCGCAGACGCAATCAATAACCTTTGGTGGCAGCCGGAACCGGACCATACGGTCAAGACCCAGGTTGAGGGTACGCTCAAGGACTTGATCTGTACTGGCCGCATAAGCCTGCAGTTTGCCCAGCAATGCATGCAGCACAACTGGGTCAACTGCATGTGGGCTACGGATTCGCTAAAGAACTGTGCCAACTGCACGCTGACGGTCTCGCCTAATATCAAAACGCAGCGATAATGCGGTAGCTGGACTGTCGTCGCCCACCCGGAAGTTATACATGGGTAAATGGCATAGCCGAAAGCGGAACTCTCAGGCCGCATCGACATCTACAAACGGATATGTTGGCTGCCATTGATGTCTTATCTTTGCGATGGGCTGAAAAACAGATGCAGATCCTTCGACTCACCACCCCCAAGCTGAAAAGCGCTTGGGGCCCCTTTCGCTCAGGATGACCGCATCGTTATATTTATCTGTCATTTAGGTGCACCCGACTTGAGATGGCCGCTGGTTCTGGCGCAAGAGGCGGAGGTCGGCTGCATGGCGAAGTAGGCTTTACAAGCAAATGCAGGTCCTTCGACTCCGCTGAAAAACGCTTCGCTCAGGATGACCGCATCTTTATATTTATCTGTTATTTAGATATACCATGCTTGGGATGGCCGCTGGTTCTGGAGCAAGAGGATGTGATCGGCTGCACGGCGAAAGGGGTTTTCAAAGCGAATGCAGGTCCTTCGACTCACCACCCACAATCTCCACCCCAAAGAGCAAAAGCGCTCTTTGGGGACCCCGGAAAACGCTTGGGGCCCGGTTCGCTCAGGATGACCGCCCTCTTTTTTATCAAGCATTTGCGCGAAATCTATATCAATTGCACGAAATCTATATGTCGATACGGCTGGGGGAGTTGGACACAGATTAATCGTTCGGCGACCAGGTTAATTGCTCTTTGGTGTACCACTGCTCACTCAGATCAAGCCAGGTGGGATTCGTCTTTACGATCAGGGCAATCTTCTTGGCGCGGGTCCAGCCTTTCAACTGCTTTTCGCGTGCGAT
>JARLHX010000157.1 GCA_031292035.1 Negativicutes bacterium
AGCCTACTGGCAAGGACAAGGGCTATTGAGTCTAGCCGAAATGCAACGGAAACTTTGTTTCGCTACTTGAACCGCCGTATACCGAACGGTACGTACGGTGGTGTGAGAGGACGGGGGTTAATCGCCCCCTCCTACTCGATCCGAGCAGTGATTGTGGGATAGATAACCAAGGACGGTTTGTCACTGGACATTTGCTTGCAGCAAAGATCTTTGGCGAAGGGCAATGGAAATGGGACGAGGATTTTTGCCAAACAATTTCAGTGATAAAGGCGGCAAAAACGCAAAAACAGCAGGGAAATGAATGTTGCGTATGGAATAAAACTATTTACGAATTTCCCTGGCCTCTCCGGCATGCAGCCTTTCAAGGAATTGCTGGAATGATTCAGCCCGGCCATTCGTAAGATAGTATGGGCCGCCGCTTGGCAAGTGATCCAGGTGGATCGAGAAATTTGGATAGACCAATGCGAGGTTGTAGTCATGCTCATTCCGTTGTTGGAAAAAATCGGCCGCCGGGTCATTACCCAGCTGGAGCTAGCAGGACAGATTGTCCTATTGGTTGTGGACACTTTGTTCCACCTGCGCCGTATGCCCAACTTTCGGCATGTCGCGGTTCAGATGTCACACCTCGGGGTTGATTCCCTGCCGATTGTCTTGTTGACCCTGCTGTTTACCGGGATGGTTATGACCGTCCAGTCTGCCCAGGAATTTATCAAATACGGCGCCCAGTCTTCAGTTGGCGGTGTTGTCGCGGTTGCGATGGGACGTGAGCTAGCGCCGGTGCTGACCGGGGTGGTGTTTGCCGGCCGGGTTGGCGCGGCGATTACGGCTGAAATCGGCTCAATGAAGGTCACCGAGCAAATCGACGCCCTCCGGGTCATGGCTACCAATCCTATCGCATACCTGGTGGTGCCGCGACTGATCGCCTGTGTATTCATGCTGCCGATTCTGGTTACATTTGGCGATATTATCGGGACCATCGGCGGCTATTTGGTGGCAACCATGTACGCCGGTATCGGCTCTTTCACCTATCTCCATTCCATCAAAATTTTTGCGGTGGTCAACGATGTGGTCGGCGGCTTGGTAAAAAGTATGTTTTTCGGCGCCATTGTCGCCATTATCGGCTGCTACAAGGGGCTGACGACCGCCGAGGGAGCCGAAGGGGTTGGCAAGGCTACCACCAGTTCGGTGGTGACTTCAATGATCTGCATATTTATCTGCAACTATTTTCTGTCCCTGATTTTGTACCGCTGAGGTGGGCGATGATCAAGCTTGATAACGTTAGTATAGCCTTCCATGGCAAGCCGGTGCTGCAAAATATAAGCCTCGATATCGCCCAAGGGGAAATCATGGTTATTATCGGTCCCAGCGGTTCAGGCAAGAGTACCATCCTGCGGCTGATGATCGGTCTGGTGAAGCCGACGTCCGGGAAAATCTGGATCAATGACCGGGAGATATCCCAGCTGGGCGAGGACGACCTCAATGTCATCAGGCGGGAAATGGGAATGGTATTCCAGTACTCGGCCCTGTTTGACTCGATGAATGTCGGTGAAAATGTGGCCTTCGGCCTCCGCCAGCACACGACCATGACCGAGGAGGAGATTGCCCAGACCGTGCGCCGCAAACTGCGGATGGTGGGGCTGTCCGGCCAGGAAGAGGTCATGCCAAATGAATTGTCCGGCGGGATGAAAAAGCGGGTGAGTTTGGCCAGAGCCATCGCCGTCAATCCTCATATTGTTCTTTATGATGAACCGACAGCCGGACTGGACCCGATCATGTCCACCACCATCGACCGGCTGATCTGTAGTACGCGGCGTCTTCTCGGGGTGACGTCGGTGGTCGTGACCCACCACATGTCAAGTGCATTTAACATTGCTGACCGGATTGCGATGATTTATCAGGGGCAGATTGTCGAGATTGGCACAGTGGCCGAGATCAAAAAATCGGCCAACCCGATTGTACAGCAGTTCATTCATGGTTGGTCCAAGCCGGAGCAATTCACCAAAAGGAGGTCGAGAGTATGAATCTAAGCACAGAAGCAAAAGTTGGCGCCATGACGCTGATCGGTTTTTTGCTCTTGGCGTTTATGGTTATCCATCTTGGCGACTTCAGTTTTGGTGAAAAGGGCTATCCGCTGAAGGCCACCTTTAGTCAGGTTGCCGGTCTCAAAGATGGCAATACTGTTCGCTACGCCGGGGTGGAGGTAGGCCGGGTGACCGGAGTGAAGGCCACTCCCGGAGGGGTTGAAGTGACGATGCGCATCAATCCGGGGATAAAAATCCCTGAGGGAGCGAAATTCGCCATTGGCACCGATGGCTTGCTTGGTGAAAAATTCATCAATATCACCCCGCCGCGAACGCTGGCAAGCTATATGGCCCCTGGTAGCGAGGTGAGGGGGGAAGACCCGCAGAGCCTGGAACAGCTGGTCACTACTGCTGACCGGACGCTGGCTGATGTCCAGAAACTCATCCAGTCACTCAACGAAGTGTTTGGTGATGACAAAGTCAAAGCCGCAATGAGAGACAGCGCGATAAACGCCAGGGAGATCACCGCCAGACTCAACGAATTCAGTGCGGCTCTGGCGCGGATGGCCCTGAACAATGAACAGGACATCAACGTCATGGTCAACAACCTGCGGGCCATGTCCGATAGCCTGCGCGCCGTTGCCGCCCGGGCCGATAACATGGTTGCCAATGTGGACAACAACGGTCAGACGGCCAAAGATGTGCGCGAAACCATCGAAAATCTCAAAAAGACCAGTATCCGAGTGGAAAAAATCGCGGCATCGCTGGAGGGGGTCGCTACCGATCCCGAGACGGTTCGCAACATTAAAGATACGCTAAAAAATACCCGGGAGGTCAGCGAAAAGGCCAACAAAATGCTGACGAAAATTGATGCTGTCAGTGTGCAGCCCGGCTTTGAAGTCATGTATAACGGCCACACTTCCCAATACCGGAGCGACGCCGACCTGCGCATCACCACCTCGCCGCAAGATTTTGCCGTCCTCGGAGTGACCAATATCGGCGGGAAAGACAAAAGCAATCTGACCAACTTTCAGATTGGCAAGGGTGACTCCCATTTTGCCGCCCGGGCTGGAGTGGTAGAAGGCAAAGCCGGTGTGGGGGCCGACACCCAGATCGGCACGCAGATGCGGCTATCGCTAGATGTGTACGATCCTAACGATGTCCGGGTCAAACTCAGGACGCAGTTTCAGATTGCCCCTGATACCTATATTGTCGGTGAAACAGACAGCCTGAACAAACATCCTGAGCAAAATACCTATGTCGGAATTCGCCGGACATTTTGATGATTTTATTGACACCCAGTCCATTTCGCCATATAATGAAACCATAATTGACTAACCAGTCAGCAACTAAACAATCTTGGCTGCAATGATCGTGGACCAAGCTTGCGGGAGGAATTAGGAATGGCAGAACAACATATTTGGAAAAGGCGGCTGGCGGTACTATTCGCCGGCGGGATGCTGTTGGTCAGCAGCGCAGGCGTTCAGGCGGCCCCGGTGGAACTGTCGCTGGACGACAGCATTGCACTGGCGCTGAAGAATAACCCCTCCATTAAAATTGCCGAGGCCGGTAAATTCAAATCCCAGTGGGGCATCGAACAGGCTGAGGCCGGTAAGGGTTTCACCCTAGGCTATACTCATACCGACAAACGCTACGATACCCCGCCGACTGCAACGACATCCGCATATACTTATTCCAGCAATTTCAATAACCTGGTGACCCTTAATTTGCCGCTATATACCGGCGGGAAACTGGAGGGACTTATCGATCAGGCCAGACTTAACTTCAAGGTATCTGATCTCAATGTCGACGCCACCAAGCAGCAACTGAAGCTGAATGCGACCGCTTCCTATTTCAAAGTGCTGCAGACCCGCAACTTGCTGGATGTGGCCAGGCAATCGGTAGATGATTTCGGCGCTCATCTGAAAAACGTTCAGGCCCAGTACGACGTGGGTACAGTGGCTCGCTCCGACGTGCTGCAGACCCAAGTCCAACTGGCCAATGCCCAGGACAATCTGATCATAGCTGAAAACAACTACAATGTGGCGATAGCCAACCTCAATAATGTCATCGGCCTGCCGCTGAGCAGCGAGTTGAAATTGAAAGAGGACCTCAAGTATCAACAATACCCAATGACTCTCGACGACAGCGTTAAATACTCCCACGCCAACCGGCCGGAGATCGCTCAGTCGCAAGCCAACATTGCCGTTGCCAAAGACCAGGTACAGATTGCCCAGAGCGGCAATCTGCCGACCCTCGGCTTTACCGGAACCAACGACTGGTACGATAAATCGTTTGCCGGCACACGGAATAGCAACTGGATGGTAAGCCTCAACCTGGGACTCAATGTGTTCGACTCCGGGCTTACAAAATCTCAAGTCAAACAGGCCGAATACGGTGTGACCACTGCCCAGGAAACGGCCCGCCAGACCAAAGACAATATTTCGTTGGAAGTCCGCCAGGCCTATCTCAATATGAAAGAGGCCGAAAAGCGGATTGATACCAGCAAGGTGGCAGTGGATCAGGCAGAGGAGAATTTCCGGATTGCTGAAGTCCGCTACACTGCAGGAGTTGGCACCAACCTAGATGTTGTTGACGCCGAATTGGCGCAGACCCAGGCCAAGACCAACTATATCCAGGCCCTATATGACTACAACACCAGCAAGGCTCAATTGGATAAGGCCATGGGTATCGCAGTGAAATAACGACATGAAACGATAGCCGGGGCTCAGCCCCGGCTTTTGGTCATACTTGGTACTTTATGTCTCTTTTTCACGTATAACCCAGTATCTTCCGGACAGAATAGGGGTTGTGGTGAACCGTAAAAAAGGAAGGTTTTTGTCCCGCGTCGAAGTAATAAATATTCAAATGCGGGAGGCTTACTATGCGGCAAAAAGCCGTCGCTCTAATTTTAGCGGTTTTGCTATTCGTTGGCTTTGCCAGCGCCTTTTGGTATAGCAAGAGTCAGACCGCTCTGGCTGGTGTGCAGGGAGTATTGACAGAGGAACTGGCCAAGGCGCTGGGCAGCGAGGCCGCGGTGGGTAGCCTGGAGCTGGTCTCTTACAATAAAATAGTGCTTCATGATGTGGCTGTCCGCAGCGGCGGCGACCTTCTCGCCGGAGGAGCGCGAATCACAGTGGTCTTCGACCCGCTCGCCCTGCTTCAGGGTGCGGTCAATTCCACCGCCGTTACTGAACTGATCCTTGAGGAGCCGCAAATTTATCTGTCGCGCCAGAGCGACGGGCGCTGGAATGTCGATGAACTTCTGCAGCGCACCCGTTCAGATGACTCGACCTTTAGCGGGAAGATTACCATTCAGAATGGAATGGTTACAATAAAAATGCCGGAAGGGCGCTGGGCGCTGTCGGCAATCAATGGCGGACTTGATTTTGCCAGCAAGCCGGCTGTGATCGTCAAAATGGCTGCCGCCTATGAAGGCTTACCGGTGGATTTGGCCGGCAGATTTAGTAAAGAAGGCTCCAGCGCGCTGGAGGTCAAGGCAGCCGGTTTTAGTTTGGATGCTCTGCTGCCACTGGTGCCTGACCAGTTTGCGGTTAAACTGCTGGGGGGTAAGGTCAGCAATCTGGATTTGGCGGTTCGTCGCGAACATGGCGATATCACATACGCCGGCGAGGCAAGACTGGACAGCGTGGCTGTCGATATTGCCGAAGTGCCGGTCCGGGAAATCCGAGGTTTGATTACTTTTACTGATAAAGACATTCACCTTTTTGGGACCACGGCCCAGGCATCCGGCCAGACGATACAGGTTCACGGTAAAATTGCCACCGCTGCTGCAGCTCCGCTGCTCGATTTGACGGTGTCGGCAAAAGAATTTGATTTGGCGGCGGTCGTTCCCGGTATGCCGGTTTCAGGGCCGCTAAACTTTACCGCTATGGTGACTGGACCGCTGGCAGAGCCAGCTATCTACGCCGAAGTTAATCTGGAGCAGGGCGAAGTCGCCGGTTATCCGGTGCAGGGTGCTGTGGCAAAACTGGGTTACAGCGGAAACGCTGTGCAGATTATTCAACTCGATGCCGACGCCTTTGACGGCCGGATTGCCGCAAGTGGTAGCCTGGACATCCTGAGCAGGCAATTCCATATTAATTTCCGCGGCCGCGGTCTGGATGTGGGGGCTCTCCCGCAAGTGCCAGAAGGGTTTACCGGGCATGGTGATGTCGACCTTGCCCTCGATGGAGTGGGAGATGTCGCCGGGGCCAACATAATCGGCACGGTGAAGCTGGGGGCAGGATCGATCAATGGGGTGAGGTTTGCCGATTTGACCGGCGGGATCGCTAAAACCGGCGATCATATCGCGCTGGACTATCTGACGGTCGGTTTTGGGCCAGGTGTGTTGACAGGCCGCGGGACGATCGATAGCGATCTGGTCAATTTGACCTTTGTCGGACAGGGAATACCGCTGGCCCGATTCGCCGCCCAATCACCAGGACTGATTTTGGACGGCACTGCTGACGGAGAGGGAACTATCACCGGAACCATGGCAAATCCGCAGGTTGCTGCACGCTTCACTGCTTATAATGGGCAGGCTTATTATCAGCCTTACGCTTGGGCTCGCGGGCGGGTTGCCGCCAGCAAAGACCGGCTGGAACTGGCCGATATGGAAGCTGTCAACGGCGTGACCAAACACCGCATTCAAGGAGCCATTGCCCTATCCGGCGATCACCAGCTCGACGTCACAATCAGCAGCAGCCGGGCTAGGGCCGAAGATATTGTCAAACTGATCATGCCAGGGGAAAGGCTCACTGGCAATGTTGACAACGAAATCAGAATTACCGGGCCGGCAGGTCATCTAACCGCCGAGGGCCGGGTCAAAATGACTGAGGGAAGTTTTCGCGGCCAGCTAATCGCCAAGGCGGAAGGATCGTATCGCCATCATGATGGGGTTACCGATCTGAACGATTTTTCCATTTACTCTTTGAATACCCAGGTCAAGCTGGACGGTCAGATTGCCGCCGGCAATCAACTGGATCTTAACGTGACTGCAAAAGATATTGATATTGCCGCACTGCGATACCAGTATCCGTACCCTGTTACCGGCCGGGCCAATTTTGCCGGCAAGCTGACAGGCACGGCAACCAATCCGTTATTTGACGGAGAAGTCACCGCTGACAGCATCAAACTGAATAACCAGGAATTGCAGGCCATTGTCGGCAAGATTAGCATCAACGGACC
Source organism: Negativicutes bacterium (assembly GCA_031292035.1). The sequence continues at coordinate 7,212 of JARLHX010000157.1, forward strand.
ACAGGTCGACATCCCGGCATTTCATTTTTCCCAAAAGGGGGGGCAATTCCATTTTGCCGGTGGCCTGAATACCGGTTCGGAGGCAATTTACGGCAAGCTGGACGCTGAAAACGGCAGCATGGCCAGCCTGCTGGATATTTTAAATCTACCGGCTAAGAATATCGACGGCCGGCTCGACGGCCAAGTCACAATCCAAGGCACTATGGCCCGGCCGAGCATTTGGCTGGTGGGGACGCTGACCAAAGGAAAAATTAAAAATTACTCGCTGGATAGCATCGAAGTGGATGTTGCGCTGGAAAACAACGTGGCCACCATCAACCGCTTCTATGCCAAACAGGGCACCGGGGTGTTGGCAGCCCGTGGGACGGCGGCAGTCAACGGACCGCTCGATCTGGAAATCGGCGGCCATGACATCGACGCCGGACTGCTTACCGCCTGGTTCGACTCTACTGTCGATACCAGAGGAAAATTGCAGTTTGCCGCCCAGATTACCGGCACTGCTCCCAATCCTCATGCGGCTGTATCACTGGAAATCACCGGCGGCGGTGTGGCTAACGCTACCTTCGATTCGCTTTATGGATTATTTGTCCTGGACAACAACAGTATCACCGTCAATCAATTGATGCTGATCAAAGGACCCTATCGGGCGAGCGCCTACGGCACAATTCCCTTGGCGGCTCTCAGTAAGCAGGGCCGGGCTGCCGGTGCCATCACCGACCAGATGGACCTGAAAGTCCGGCTGGAACAGGCCGACCTCAGCATCTTGCCCCTCCTTACCCAGGAAGTGGCTTGGGCTGCCGGTGAGACCACCGGCCAAGTGACGATAGGCGGGACATTGGCCCAACCTCTGCTCTACGGCGGATTTGCCGTCAAAAACGGGACGGTAAAACTGGCGTCACTATCCGACCCCATCCAAAAAGTAGGGGTTGATATTCAGTTCGCAGGTGATACAATTAATATAAAAACTTTTGACGGGAGCATGGGCCAAGGAGCATACCGTCTGACAGGCAGTGCCATCTTGCGCGGTCTGTCGCTCCAAGACTACAATATGCTGCTGGTGCTGGACAACCTAGGCGTCAGCCACCGCAATTTCAAAGGTCCGGTGAACGGCACGCTGGTTCTGGCCACCAATGGGGGCAAACCCAGCCTGAGTGGCAAGATTATTTTTGAGAACACTACCGCCAACATTCCGGCTTTCCCTGAATTTACCCCCACGGGCCTGGATGTGAGTCTTGATCTGGAGCTTCTTGTTCAGAAGAAGGTGCATCTATATGATCCGAATCTGTATGACCTGTGGGTGGACGGGCGGCTGAAATTTGCCGGAACCACCCAGTCGCCCACCGTGGCCGGGCGAATCAACGTGGTAAGGGGCACGGTGAATTATCTTAGAACCCAGTTCAAAGTGGATGACGGCAGCGCCGAATTTACGCAGTTCGGCTCGCTGATGCCGGTGATCCGTCTTACCGCTGAAACTAGTCTTGAGCGTACCAAAGTCAACCTTGTCGCTAGCGGTCCGCTCAACGCCATGGAATTTCGGATGACCTCCGAGCCGGCCATGAGCCAGCAGGAAATCCTTTCACTCCTGACCCTGCGAAGCCGGTATACCGACAAGCAAAATGCCGCCGGCGGCAGCCGGGACACCGGACTTGGTCGTGACGAGGTGGTCAGTCTGCTGAATTCCGGTCTGCAGATGCGATTTTTGACTGAAGCGGAAAGCACGGTCCGAAACTATCTCGGCGTGGACGATTTTCACTTGGTTCGGGGTACTCTGAGCAGTGACTCCGGCCAGAACGGTTCGACAGGAACCGCTGCCGGAGCGGCAACCAACGGACCAGGCGGCACCGAACGCGAGGTATACAGCCTTGCGGTCAGCAAATATGTTAATGACCGCCTGCAGGTGGGCTATACTATGGGGGTCGACCACCAGGAGAGCACACTGTCTTTACGCTATGATCTGAGCCGGCGGGTTAGCTTTACCGCTTCGCAGGATCAATTCGGCCGCAAGCAGGTTGGCATTGAGACCCGATTCAACTTCTAAACCGAGGGTGATTTTATGTTGCTCAAGCAGTATTTGGCGGAATTGAAAAAAATACGACTGCTCGATATGGACGAGGAAAAAGGGCTGTGGCTTGCTTATAAGCAGACCGGAGACCTTGACAGCCGCCGCCAGCTTATTGAGCATTATCAGCCTTTGGTATTCAAAGTGGCGCAGTACTGGCGGCTTGATGAGCCGACCCTGCTGGACCTGATTCAGGAGGGAACGGTGGGGCTGATTGAGGCGGTGGAAAGCTATGACCACACCCGCGGCGTAGCTTTCAGCCTATACGCTTTCCACCGGATTCGCGGCCGGATGCTCAATTACAGTGGCCGTGAAGGTAAACTCAACTGGGTATATATGGACAGTCCGCTGACTCATGAGGCGGGTTCACCAGTGGTGGGCGATGTCCTGGTGGATGGCGCGGCACCGGTTTCCCTCCAAGCTGAGCATAATTTCCTGGTGGAACAGGTGAAAAACGCGTTAGGCCGTCTGCCGGTCAAGGAACAACTGGTATTGACCGGAATGTATATGGAAGAACGCGAACCCAAGCAATTGGCAGAGTCACTTGATATGAGCATATCGCATATCTATCGACTGCAAAAACAAGGTGTGCGCCGGGTGCGGGGGATGCTGTCCCGGTTGATGCAGGACATGAAAAATACGTGGTAGTAAGTAAATCGGCGGAAACAGGGCGGATGGACGGCATATATCGCTGAAAGCCTGAAAAACGCCCGGATTTGCCTGAACAGGGACGACCAGAATCTGGCCTCTTTCCATGACTATATATTGCGGTTATAATAGGAGTGGTGGAAATGGCGGATCTTAAGCGACATATGACCCGACACCTGCGCTCAGCCCAGGAGTGGCTCACGCGGGCCGAAGATTCGTTTGACAAGGACAGCAATATTCGCGGTGAGCTTAACCTGTTTTTAGCACAGGCTGAGCTGCAGCACGCCCGGGAAACCAATTCTTCCCGGCAGTGGCGCTACAAGTACCCGGTCCTTCGTCACGCCGTATCGTTGGTCTTGGCCACAACCATCGTAGCTGTCGGCTTTGGGGCCTATCTGTGGTCAAACGAACGCAGCGCCGGCGTGCCGGTGCCCTTAGCTGTTCAAGAAACAAAGACCATGCCGGTCGTTACGGCCAGCCCCGAAATGGCCGCAAGCAAGAATCAGGTCGAAGCACCGCCGGCGATTTTGCCGATGGTTAGTGTAGTGCCGTCCCAAGCGGTGGCTCCTTCTGTGGAGCGGACGGCAAAAAATGAACGTTCGCGCCAGCCGGAAAAAGACAATTTGCTGCCTCCGGATGAACTGCAAAAAATCATTCGGGCGGCCGGAAAATCGCTTCGCGGACAATAAATTCCATAAGGAGGTAATGCATGAGAGCAACAATACGCGTAAGACACTTATTTGTCGCAGCTATTTTCACCATCGGTATCTTGCTGAGCGCCGGAGCTCCGATCTATGCTGCAGACTTTACCGGTAAAACCGTTACCGCTGTCAGCGTTACCGGCAATGCCACTGTGCCGGAGAGCAAAATCATGGCGGCAGTCAAGGTCAAGCCGGGGGAGCCTTTTGCTCCGGAAAAGGTGCAGCAGGATATGCGGGCCATCTACGAGCTTGGCAGTTTCTTTGATGTGGTGGCCAACTTCACCGAAGTCCCTGAAGGGGTCAAAATCACCTATACAGTCATGGAAAATCCGACCCTTAAGGAGGTTGTCATCAAGGGCAACACCAAGGTTTCCACAGACAAGCTGAAAAGCCTGTTGACGGTTACCCCAGGCAATGTGCTCAACAGCAAGACAGTCAATGATGACGCAAGGGCCATTGAACAGTACTATCATGACCAGGGCTTCATTCTTGCCCGGGTCAATGATGTGGCGATGAGTCCCGGCGGGGTACTGACCCTTTCCATCAACGAAGGCATGTTGGAGGGCATTATCGTCAAAGGCAACGATAAAACCAAAACCAATGTCATTACCCGTGAAATGAAAATCAAGCCGGGTGAACCTTTTAATGCTAAGGACGCCAAGCGGAGCATGCAGAAGGTATATAACACCGGATATTTTGAAGATGTCAACATGAAGCTCAACCCCGGCAAGGAGCCTAACGGCGTTGTGCTGGAAACCGATGTGGTGGAGCAAAAGACAGGAACCTTCTCTGTCGGCGGCGGCTACAGCCAGGCCAATGGCCTAATCGGCATTATCGAGCTTGGCGACAACAACTTCCAGGGCACTGGCGACAAGGCCAAGATTCACTGGGAGTTTGGAGGGAAAGACCACGCCAAAAGTTATTCTCTCGGCTATACCAAGCCGTGGCTGGATGAAAACCAGACATCGGTCGGTTTCACTATCTTTAACCAGACCTATGAGTACAACGATTACGGCCTGAATGGCAACAACCGGACCCTCCGCTCGACCTATGACCGTAAGAGTCAGGGTTTCAATATCACAGTGGGCCGGCCTCAGGGCGAGTATATCCAGAACTTTGTCACGTTGAAGCGGGAACGGGACACCGATCAGGGGTATGAAACCGGGCCGGTGAACTATCTGGCTCCAGCAGGAGACCCATACTACGACGCCAATTACAACGCAGACTGGCTCAAGAAAAACTTTGGTCTGACCCAAAGCGTGGCCTTGTCGCGGACTTATGATACCCGCGACAACATCTTCAACGCTACTGAGGGCAAGAAGGTCTCGCTGACTACCGAATTCGCCGGCGGCGCATTTGGCGGCGATTTCAACTATCAGCGCTATACCTTCGAGGGCAACCAGTACTTCAAAGTGGGTAGCCAGCAGACGGTGGCCGTCCGCTTGACGGCCGGTTATGGCGCTGGCGGCGTGCCTGACGGCGGTAAGTATCTTGTTGGCGGCATCGATACCCTACGGGGCTATGACGATGGTGAGTTCAAAGGTAACAAGATGCTGACCGGTACGGCCGAATATCGCTTCCCGATTGTCAAGAAAGTCCAGGGGGTTATCTTTGGGGACATTGGCAATGCCTGGGATGGCGGCGGTTATAAGCTGACTGACCTCAAGGCCAGTGTCGGGGTTGGCATCAGCATCACCACTCCGCTTGGCCCTATGCGTGTCAATTACGCTCGCGGCGACCAAGGTGGCATGACACAGTTCGGTTTCGGCGGCCAATTCTAAATAGCGTAAAAGAGTCAGGTCTAGTACCTGACTCTGCTTCTATCCTAGCCCCATCAGCCGGGAGGTGACGGCGATCATCAGACGCAAGTATTGGATTTTTCTGGTGCTGACTTTATTTATGCTGAATATTTTTAGCGGGATGGCAAGTGCCGAAGAACCTGGGGTAGAAGGGGTGGCTGTCGGCATCAAATCAAGTGATGCGCCGCCGCCGGCGCGGGTCCTCCGGCGAATGGAATCAAGTGTGGCCACTGTCGGTGACCAACTGCTGGTGGGCCGCCGGATTTCCGATGTGGCTGATAATAAAGCATCCTACGAAAAACTGATCAGAGAAGTGTTCGACAGGGTGCTGGTCGGTTATTCGGTGCAGCAGGTGCTGCTCACACCAGGGACAAAGACCCAGATTGCTGTCCTTATTTCTCCCTGGGGTGAGGTCGTGCGCGATGTCCGGCTGGAAGTCGATTTCGACGGCGTTGCTCCAGGAGCAGTGACCCTCATCAAGAAGGATATGGGAAACATCGGTGAAAAGATAAACGATGTTCTCCTAGGAATGCCGGTGGACGCAGTGGACTGGGCCGGCGGGGTGTCCAGAACCTTGATCAGGGAAATACTGGCTGCCCAGCTGCCCGAATTTCGGGCCAACCTGGACATCACCGCCGGACAGACGACAGTGATCAAGCTTTCGTTGCTGCCGGCTGGCTCGGTCATCCATGATGTCAAGGTGACGCTTCGGTCCCACAGTATTCCCAATATGTTGCTGCTTGAGGCCAAGGCGCCGCTGGAAGATGCGGCCGCTGTCCTGCGGGGCTTGCCGGTGGCTTATGTTGAACGGCATGGCGACTATTTTACCAATCTCTTTATTGCGGCTGTCGCCAGTGATTCCATGGTAAGAAACTATGGATTAAAGTTAAGCTCCCAGCTCAACACTGGAACCGAGACCGAGGTTGTTGTCAATGCCGAGACCTATAAGTTCAAGGTGACTTTAGAAGGATATCTGGATGTCGGTAGGTCGGGCAGTAATACTTCGGCTCAACTGCATGTCGGTGAATTTGTCAGCAAACGCGACGAGCTGTTTTTTGAAACGACCTTCATCCCGGCGTCGGTTTCCTGGGAACTGGAGCCAGGCTGGGGCCACCGGATGGGTGACAGTACAGAAGCAGGCTTTCGCTACCATATCAACGACAAAAACAATATTCTGTGGCTCAACCAGGAAATTGGGAAACACTGGGCGCTGCGCCTGGAACGTACCCCAGTGACCGACCACAATGAACTGCGTGTCCGCTATAAACTGCATGATTTCTTGAGTGTGGAATATGTGTTTACCAACAACGAACGTTGGCTACGCTTGGTAGGGAATCTGTAGAATATTAGTTCTTGAACATGGGGTTGGTCCCTGCTATAATGGAGAAGTATAAATTCTGCTACTAGCGGAAAGAAGGGGTAGACAAGTGCTTAAAATCGAGAAAAAACAGGTTAAGATCGTATCAGTTGTGATAGCAGCCTTTTTCCTTTTAGGAATTGTCGGGATCGCGCTTTCACAAAGCGGTAAGACGTACGCAGCAGCTCCCGCCTCCAACGTTGGAGTTGTGAATTATCAACAGTTGATTGCCCAGCATCCGGATGCGGCCGCTGCCCAGGAGACAATGAAAAATGAAGTGGCTCAAACCCAAAAAGAATTTGACGCCAAGGCGGCCACGCTGACCAGCGACAAAGAAAAGCAAGACTACTTCATGCAGTTGCAGCAGCGACTGAACGGAAAACAGCAGGAACTCTTGGCAGCCATCAACGATAAAGTCGTCGCTGCCATCAAGGCGGTTGCCGAGGCCAAAGGTCTTGCCGTAGTTGTGGACAAAGGTGCAGTGGTATACGGCGGACAAGACATCACAGATGACGTCATGAAGAAGATTACCGGTAAATAATTAGCAACAAGTATTGCCGAGCCGGTCTGACTGTGCTCGGTTCTTTATTAGCAGAAGGAGGATGATCGCTGTTGAAGAATCGTGCCGAATTCTGTTTTCTAGCTATGTTGATACTTGCTGTCGGAATCGTAGCAGGGTGCGGTTCTAAGTCAGCACAGGATACCAAGAATGTCCAGCCATCGGTGGGGTTTATGGATGTCCAGAATGCAGTTAAAAACCATCCTCGTTATGCCACCTTGCAACGTTTGCAGCAGGAATACGATGCACTCGCTGCCCAAGTCGAGGCCGCCAAACAGCAGTCCGGCCGCAGCGATGGCCCTGGTTTGCCAGCGCCGATTGACGGAACAGCCGCCCTCAATGAGGCTGCCGGTCAGGAATTTAACGCAAAAATGGCGTCCAGACAGCAGGAACTGAAGACTCAGTTGGAGACGGCCGGTGCAGAACAGCGGCAGGCACTGCAAACCGAGCTGGATGCTTATGTCCAGGAACTAGACAAGACTTATCAGCCGCAGATTCTCAGCATTCAGCTCAAACTAAAGACAGTCCAGCTTTCCAAAGAGGAGATGGCTGCCCAGCAGACTGAACTTGAGCGCCTTCAGAACGAACGAGCCGCCCGGATCTCAGCCAGACAGCAAGACTTGGCCAAGCAAATGGACCAGGCCATGGCGGCCAAACAAGACGAGATTCTCCGTCAACTGAAAGCATATGGTCAAGAGCTCAACACGGCGATTGCCGGCAAAATGTCGGCCCAACAGCCTGAGCCGGTCCGGACTATTGCCCCACCGGTAGACGGCGGGCCTCGGTCTGACCAAGAACAGCAACTGGCACTGAAAAAGCAGGAAATAATCGCCCTGCAGGATTTTATAATGAATGATATCAAGACGAAAGCCGCTAAAGTGGCTGTCGAAAAGGGTCTTGAGGTAGTGTTTTCCGATATCAAGGCGAATGTCAATGCCGTCGATGTTACTGCGGCCGTCATTGCCGAGTTTAAGAAATAACTGCCTGGAGCATAATAGATTCGAACAAGATTCATGATGGGAGGTTGCCACATGCAACTGAAACGGACATGGGCGCTAAGCCTGATCGCAATTTTTACCCTCACACTCCTGCTGGCTGGCTGCGGAGCCAATTCCGGCGGTGTGGGAGTCCTGGATGTCAACAAAGTGATGTCAGATAGCCCTAAAGTGAAACAATTTCAGGACCAGCTTAATGTAAAAGGGAAAGATCTGAGCGACAAACTGGAAAAAGAAAAAGCCGGGCTCAGCCAGGAGGAATTCCAGAAGCGCCAGGAGGCTGCTTATGGGGAGTTCCTGAAAGCAAAACAGGATCTGGAAACTGAAATTGACTCCACCATCAAACAGGCTTTAGAGCAAGTTTCAAAAGAGAAGAAACTGGGTGTCATCCTTTATAAAAACGGGGTTGCCCAGGGTGGTACCGATATCACCGACGCTGTCATTCAAAAAATGCAATAAAAGGTGTACTGCGTTGCTAACGCAGAGGCAATAAGGTTTTTGAAAAACCTTATAGGAGTGTTTCCTGTGGTAAAAACCTTGCAAGAGATCGCTGAACTCGTCGGCGGGACAGTGCTGGCCGAAACCTATCCCGAGATTACCGGAATAACCAATATTGAGGACGCCGGTCCAGGCGAGATTACCTTTGCCGTTCCGCCGCATCTGGAAAAAGCAGCCGATTCGGCGGCGGCGGCGGTCATTATTCCTGATACCGTCACGGCCTTTTCTAAACCGGCGATTCGGGTGGCAAACCCGCGGGTAGCGTTTATCAAACTGCTGGAACTGTTTACCCCGCCGACGGTGGTTCAACGGGGAATTCATCCCACCGCCCAAATAGGCGCCAACGTGCAACTCGGCGACAATGTTGCTGTTATGGCGAATGCCGTCATTTCCGACGGCGTCAGCATTGGCGATAATACCGTCATTTATCCCCAAGTGTGGGTAGGGGAAGATGTTGCAGTTGGCGACAATACCATCGTTTATCCCAATGTCACCATTTATCCACGCTGTATCCTTGGTGCGCGGGTCATCATCCATGCCGGCACGGTCATTGGCAGCGACGGCTTTGGTTTTGTGACTGTCAGCGGGCGACACCACAAGGTTCCCCATGTAGGTAATGTCATCATTGGCGACGATGTTGAGATCGGAGCCAACGTAACCATTGACCGGGGAACAACCGGTTCAACTGTTGTCAAACGTGGGACAAAGATCGATAATTTGGTCCATCTGGCCCATAACGTTGTTGTAGGGGAAAACTGTTTTCTGGTGGCATTTACAGGCATTTCCGGCAGTACCAAGATTGGCAATAATGTGACCTTTGCCGGTCAAAGTGGCAGCGCCGGGCACCTTAACATTGGAGATAACTGTGTATTTGCCGCCAAGACGGGGGTCATTGGCCATGTCCCTGCCAATTCGTTTTATTCCGGTTTCCCGGCCCGGCCGCATCGCGAATGGCTGAAGGCCGAGGCTGCCCAACGAAAAATTCCTGACCTGATGAAAAAGGTGCAGGAATTAGAAAAGCGTCTGGGGGAACTGGAAAAAGAGAGGACTTAGTTTTACCGGCTTCAGCCAAGCAGTTCGCCGCCGTCCATTTTGTCAGCCGCCCCCCGCGCTGCCTTTTGCGTCGAGGGGTTTTTCATTGCTGGCTGGAGGCAATACCCCTCCTTTTCTGCACAGATTCCCTTTTCACTGGTGGCAGGAGTGGCAGCCTGTCTGTTGAATAACTACTCGATGACGACTCGATGCAGCTCTAAGAACGTTGAGGAGGACTACATGAAAAAGGCACTGATGAGTACGATATGTCTCTTTTTCCTTGTTGCCGCAACTGCTAGCGCCGCTCCCTCAGTCAACGGATCCACCGGACTGATCAATGATCCCAGCGCCGACGTTCTCCAAGAAGGACAGGTCGCCGCCGGGTACTATCACCTCAAAGGCGGCGGTGTCGGCGTAGTTAATGCGAATATCGCGGCCAACCTGGAAGTCGGGGCCAGCGGTTTCCGCTTTGACGACCGCAGTCAAAATCACACCTTCGTCAATACCAAGTACAGCCTGCTCTCTGAAGGCATTTTGACCCCTGGTGTTGCTATCGGCGTTGAGGATATCGGTAATCAACAAAAACGAACAGCGTATGCCGTGGCTAGCAAGGCGCTGCCCTTCGGCTTCCGCATCCACGCCGGGGTGGGAAGTGGACGCTATGACGGAATGTTCGGCGCTATTGAAAAAACCATCAACCCGGTCAGCGTAATCACCGGCAACAATTGCTTTCCAGCCACGACGCTGATTGCTGAATACGATGGCCGGACCATGAACTACGGCGCCAGGCTATCGATCGTACCCGGTCTCAAACTGGATGGCGGTTGGCGCAATCATCAGATCTATTTTGGCTTGAATTTCACCAGCTAACTGGAGAAATCGGCCGACCAGGAGGCCGCATGCAATATTATTTTGTCAAATGGCTGAGCTGGGTGGCCTGTCGGCTGCCAGACGGCGTCAGGAGCAGAATAGGAGATTTAATCGGGGCAATGTGTTGGCCGTTTGTGCCGTGTAAAAGGCGCAAAATGGCGATCAACAATGTCCTGATCGCACTTGGCGGCAGCCTGGAAGCGGCCGAGAAAACGGTGAAACAAAGTTCAGTCCGGTTTGGCAGGATGTTCATGGAAGTGCTTTGTTTCCCTAACCTGGACCGTGAGAATATCAAGAGTCATGTCCAGATGGTAGGCACACAGCATATGGTGGATGCTCTGGCTCACGGCCGGGGCGCCATATTGGCCACCGCCCACAGCGGCAACTGGGAACTCTTGGGGGCTGCGCTGGCATTGCATAATTTCCCGATCGTCGGTGTCGCCCAGAAACAGACCAATGCCGCGATGGACAAATTTATCAATGAATACCGTACCTTGTCGGGGATGCAGATCACCTATAAATCGGGAGTCCGGGAAATGGTCAGCCTGCTTGGCGAAGGCAAAATCATCGGGCTGATTATGGATCAAGACGCCAAGCAACACGGTGTATTCGTTACCTTCTTTGGGCGACCGGCTTCGACGCCTGCCGGGGCTGCCGCCCTGGCCCGGCTGAAAAATGCACCGATCGTGCCCACCTTTATCACCGAAAATGCAGATGGAACTCATACAGTGAAGATTCATCCGCTGGTCTGGGTAGAGAAAACTGCCGACCGGGACCACGACCTTCAGACCACCACCCAGCAGCTCACGACGATTATCGAAAATCACGTCCGTGCCCATCCCCAGGAGTGGTTCTGGCTGCATAACCGCTGGAAAACACAGCCGCCGACAAACTAAAGCAACTGGATTTACGGCAAAGCCGATAAAGCAGCGACATTATAAACCGAAACCCCATGACCTGGCACATGCCAGGTCTTTCTTCTGCCCTCCCAGTATATACAAAAAGCCAAAATAGTATATACTTATAGACACAAAAATGATATACATGGTATAATTGCTTTCGGAAAAGAGGTGATTTGCCGTGACTTTTATAAAAAAAATGTTCCAGGATTCGTTCTACCGCGACATCGTAGTCCTGATGATTGTCAGTATATTTGTCGGCTCGTTGCTAGCCACTTCTGTATCTTTGGCGGCAAATTCTTATTTTTCCAGAACTCTTTCCAACCTTGTTGGCGACTATGGTGAATTTGACCTTGTCATTCAAGTTCGGGAAGAAATGAAGGAAGATGCCGGCCAGCAGATTCAAAAGATCATAGACGACGTTTTTCCGGGGGCAAAACTAAAAGAAGGCCCCACCATTACCGGGAAAGCGAATTTTTTTGTAGCGCTGCCGGACCAATATAAAACTCAGAAGGTATACGATGATCTCGGCAAGACCTTTGGCAGCATCCCGGGCGGGGCAGGAGCAGGGGTCATGACTGACCCGCGGCTGACCATCCGGGGAGTGCCGGAAGGTGCAAAAAAGATGCTGATCGAGCAGATTAGCCAAATGGACGGCGTGCGGTTTGCCTTCCATGACGGGGCATCGATCGGTGTAGTTTTGGCCTCGCTGGAGAAATCCGGTGCGGTCAGCGACCAGATCAACAAGATTATGAAACAGTACCAGGTTATCGAAATCAGTTTTCCTGTAGGGAGCGAACCTGCCAATCCGATTCGGACCGGCGAGGCGATTGCCGACGCCATGCGCAGCCAGCTCAAGCTGGAATACGCTCAGAACGTTTCGGTGGATGGGAAAAACGACGATATGACGGCTGCGGTCAACACCATGATGGAAATGCGGCGCTTCCTGACTGCTTACGCCTCCCAGGTGACCATCACGCCGGCCCCCAGTGAGAAACTGGTGAAAGGCGATGTTGTCGTCTTCCAGGGAACGGCTTCCGGGGTACCGGCAAGTGGTCAGGCTCCTGAAAAAAGCAATGTCGCGGTGCAGGTGATCAACCTCAAACCCGACGGCACGGCTGAAGGGCGGATTATCCAGGGTGACGCCGGACAGATTGGCAGTCCCCGGGGCTATAAGCTGACTAAAAACCAGATCGGTGATTATGTCGGCACCGCCGTCTGTCGCAATCCCCGCCAGCAGCTGGGAAATGCGCTGACAGAGACCACCAAGCTGGTGAGCCAAATTCCCGGCTTTGCCCAGGATGCTCAGAATGTGAGCAAAATTGCCGGTGGGGCGATGGACAATTACGACAGCAGTCTCAGCAGCATCGAGCAAACCCTGGACAATGTCCAGGCCGCAGGGACCACCATCCAGGCGGCGACCAGCGGGCTGGCCAATATTGATACAAGTGCAGCCCAAAATCAGATCGACAATTCGGCCAGAGCGATCGGCGGCCTGATTGGCACCATGCAGGTCTTGAAACTGGTGCAGGCCGATACCGGCGGCGCCATCGACAATCTGACCGGCACCCAGCGCAATCTGAGCGCATTGAAGAGCGCCCTCGGAGCCTTGGACAGCGTGGCGGCCAACGCCCGCCAGGCCAAAGCAACCATCGATAATGTGGTTACAGGGACCCAAAATACCCTGGATACCCTGAAGGCCTTTGATGTCAAAGGCGCCAGAAGCAATCTGGCAGATATCAATCAGCGAATGACGCAAGTGCAGCAGATCAATGTACCGCTGGTCACCACCGAGCTGCAGTATATGGCGGCAAGTGCTCCGAATTTTAAAGATGAAGAGATCAGCCATACCCTGCAAATCTTAGATAAGTTTATCGCCGGGCAGGTTATTCCCGGGGAACGGATTCAGATCCTCACTACCAGCAATATCAGTACAGATAAAGTGGCACCGGTGGTTTACCAGCAGGTCGGCCATCATAACGTGTCGCTGTATCCCACTTCATTGGGGGTTATTGAACCCAATCCCCGCGGTGAACTATACCGGGTGCTCAACGAGGTAAAAGCCATCCTGGCCGGCATAACGGCGATGGTAGCCACCGGAGTATTCCTGCTGTTCGACCATACCGCGATAATGACGGTGATTCGTCGCCGTCGTCTGGCCGGTGCGGTCAAACCCAAAGGGTGGCGAAAGATCGTCGCCAAGCTGGCTGGCGTCTTTGTCGCCCAGGAAAGGCGCTACGGCATGGCCGTTGGCGCAGTGCTTCTCACAGCCATGTTTGCGATCGCCCACGGCGGCATTCCTTACCTGCCATGGGCCGGAGTGCCGGTGCTGGGAGCGATGCTTGGATTCATGGCTGCCGGTTATTGCGAAAAAATCAGCCCGGTGGCGGGCGAAGAGGTAGCGGCCGGTGAAGCACTAGGTCTGTCTTTGGACGAAATTATGCGGGAAATAGTTATTCCTGCCGCCCGTCCGGGGATACTACAAAAACTGAACAATCGCAAAGTGAAATTCAAATAGCTGACGAAGAAAAGAAACGGGGTGATAGCCATGCTTGCCATAAACAATTTGACGAAAAAATTCGCCAAGACCGTCGCGGTGGACAATTTGAGTCTTAGTGTCAGCCGCGGCGAGACGGTGGTCCTGATGGGGCCTTCGGGGTGTGGCAAGTCGACCACCATTCGCACCATCAACCGTCTGATTGAACCTGACTGCGGTCAGATCCTTTTTGCCGGCAAGGACATTATCGGTCTTGTTGACGAAGAACTGCGCGCTGTCCGCAAACGGATCGGCTTCGTTTTTCAACATTTCAATCTGATCGGCCGGCTCACGGCATGGGAGAACGTCATGCTGGGCCTGGTCATGGGCGGGCTGCCGAGGGAAACCGCTCGCGACAACGCGCTAGAGGCGTTGACAAAAGTCGGTTTGGACAAATTCAAAAACCAAAAACCGGGTGAACTATCAGGAGGGCAGCAGCAACGGGTCGGAATCGCCCGGGCTCTGGCCTTTGAGCCGGAGCTGATGCTCTGGGACGAACCCACCGCATCCCTGGACCCGATTTTGGTCCGGGAGGTGCTGGTGGTCATGGAGGAACTGGCCAAATACCGCGCCAGCACCATGTTGGTGGTAACCCACGAATTACCGTTTGCCCTCCATGTGGCTGACCGGATCGTGCTGATGGACAATGGCCGGATCGTCGAACAGGGTCTTCCGGCGAAAGTATTTGTCACGCCGGTTTCGGCAGTCGGGCGCCAATACAAGGAATTAATCGAGTACCAGATGAACACAAGTGCGCTTACTCTTGCCGGCAAACGCAGTGCCTAGCGATTTGCTGCGAATTATCCTTGCAGGAAACGCCAAAGTTTTGTAGAATTAGTGATAGTTCTTTATCGGGAGGATAATTATGCCATACCAGACAACCATAGCCAAAGATGTGCAATATAACGGAGTTGGCCTGCATTCAGGACGCGACGTTTCTGTGATGCTGCGGCCAGCACCGGCTGGAACCGGCGTCGTATTTTCGCGGGTGGATCTGCCAGGTGCACCGCAGGTCAAAGCGAGCGCCGCCAATGTTACCGCAACACTCAGGGCAACTACCCTCGAAGACGGCAGTGCCAAGGTTTTCACAGTGGAACATCTGTTGGCCGCCTTTTTCGCCCTCGGTGTGGACAATTGCCTGGTGGAACTGACATCAGCCGAGCCCCCGGTGGCCGATGGCAGCGCCTTGCCTTTTGCTCAGCTCATTCAAGAGGCGGGAATTATTGAACAGGCGTTGCCGCGGGTCTGCATCGACGTCAAAGAAGCGACAACGGTAAGACAGCCGGATCGATTTATTACCATTCTGCCCTATGAGGGGTTGCGCATCAGTTTTACGTCAGTCAACCCCCATCCCTTGATTGGTACCCAGTTCGGGGACTATGAAATTACGCCTGAGACCTTTCTAAAAGAAATTGCTCCGGCTCGGACCATCGGCTTTATGCACGAGGTGTCCGCCCTGCAGGCCCAAGGACTGGCGCTAGGGGGCAGCCTGGAGAATGCCGTGGTTTATGATGACGACAAGGTACTGACGCCGCTCAGGTTCTCTGATGAACTCGTAAGACACAAAATTCTTGATGTAATCGGTGATTTGGCGTTAGTCGGATGTGTTCGCGGACATGTGATCGCCGTGCAATCCGGCCATGCGCTGAATACCGCTCTGGCCAAAAAAATTTTGGCCTGTGGGCAAAAGTAACGAGGAGGACTGTACCATGTTGACCGTGACTCAGATTCAGGCCATTATTCCGCATCGCTATCCGATGCTGCTTGTCGACCGGATTATCGAATTGGAGCCTATGAAGCGGGCTGTCGGCATTAAAAACGTGACCGTCAATGAGCAGTTTTTTCAGGGGCATTTTCCGGGAAAACCCATTATGCCCGGCGTGCTCTTAATGGAGGCTATGGCCCAAGTGGGGGGCGTAGCGATGTTGTGCTCGGATGAATACCGCGGCAAGCTGGCCTTCTTTGCCGGCATGGACCGGGTAAAGTTCCGTCGTCCGGTGGTGCCGGGGGATCAGCTCCGGATGGTGGCCGAGATCATCAAGGTCCGTGGTACAGTCGGTAAGATTTGGGCCGAGGCGTTCGTCGACGGAGAACTGGTTGCTGAAGGGGAATTTATGTTTGCCCTGACGCAAGCATAGGCGCGAAACGAACATAATCGGCATAATCTATATGATAAACTAACCTAATTATGATTCCTGGCATTTTTGGCTGAAATTTGGTCCATTTGGGCTTGCCATACTCAGACTAGTTAGTCGGATTATAATGATAATAGTTGCTCCAGAACCAGATGGCGAGAATAGTGAGGAGTTGATGTGCTGATGAAGCCAGAAACTGTTGTGATACCCATTCGAAAAACTCATGAAACAGCAGTGATACATCCTGGTGCTCGCATCGGTAAGGATGTTGAAATTGGGCCTTATGCTGTGATCGGTGAGAATGTGCTCATCGGCGACGGAACAAAAATCGGCGCCCATGTAGTCATAGATGGATGGACCAGTATCGGTAAGAACTGCATTCTTTTCCCCAGTTCTTCGATTGGTACCGAGCCGCAGGATCTTAAATATCGTGGTGAAAAGAGCTATGTATTCATCGGCGACAATACCCGGGTCCGCGAGTTTGCGACCGTGAACCGGGCCACCGGCGAAGGGGAAGAGACTCGCGTCGGAGCCAACTGTCTGCTGATGGCCTATACTCATGTCGCCCATAACTGCATTGTCGGCAATCATGTCATCATGTCTAACGCGGCTACCCTTGCCGGACATGTCATTGTCGAGGACCGGGTCGTCATCGGCGGCTTGGCTGGAGTTCACCAGTTCGTGAAAATCGGCCGCAACGCGATGATTGGCGGCGCTTCCAAGGTAGTGCAAGACGTACCGCCCTTCGTCATTGTCGATGGGCACCCCGCCAGAGTGGCTGGACTGAACAATGTGGGCATGGCTCGGGCAGGTCTCAGTGATATTGCCCGCCGCAATTTGAAAAAGGCTTATAAGATCCTTTATCGGTCAGGACTGACGCTGGCGCAGGCCATCGCCGTAATGGAACAGGAACTTGAGTCCTGTGAAGAAGTAGAGCATTTCCTCCGTTTTCTGCGGAACGCTGAACGCGGCATCTGCCGTGGTCGCAAAGAAGACGAAGGCGAATAGAGGTTTGGTATGAAAAAATTTGGTTTGTTGGCCGGGGTCGGACGACTGCCGGTGGAAATTGCCCGTGCCGCTAGCGGCATGGGCATTACCGTGATTGCGGTCGGAGTTGTGGCCGGAGTTGACGCCGAATTGGAAACGGTGGCAGCGAAAACATATCAAATTGCTGCCGGCGAATTGGCGAAGATTATCGCCACCCTCAAAGAAGAAGGGGTAGCGCAAGTCACTATGATCGGCAAGGTGACCAAAGAACTGATGTTCAGCGGCCAAATGGCGATTGACGGCCGCATGCAGCGGCTGCTCGCCGGATTGCCGGATCACAGCGACGACAGCATCATGCTGGCTGTTGTCAAAGAGTTGGCGACAGAAGGAATTGGGGTTCTCGATCAGACCGCCCTGATCCGCGCGCTGATGCCGGGGCCGGGGTTATTGTCGCTTCGCCAGCCGAGCCAGTCCGAACAAGAGGACATGGAATTCGGCTTTATGATGGCCAAGCAGATTGGCGCTTTGGACATCGGTCAGACGGTGGTAGTCAAGAACCGGGCGGTCATGGCGGTGGAAGCCATCGAAGGAACCGACGCCTGTATCAAAAGAGGCGGGGAACTGGGCCGCGGCGGCGTCACTGTCGCCAAGGTGGCCAAGCCCAACCAGGATCTCAGGTTCGATGTTCCCAGTGTTGGGCCAGATACCCTCCAGGCCATGATTGCAAGCGGCGCCGTCGCACTGGTGATCGAGGCCGGAAAGACGCTGCTGGTGGACCGGGGAAAGACCCTTGCTCTTGCTGACGCACACCAGATAACCATCGTTGCCAGATGAATTTTTACCACAGGGCATAGAGACACTGAGAAAAGAGGGAAACTATCTCTGTGCCTCAATCTCTGTGGTTTCTGTTTTTTCAGGGTAATAGTAGGTTTAAAGTCGGCGTGCTGGGGGCAATGTTATGGTTAAGGTAATGATTTCGGCAGGAGAAGCATCTGGTGATATGCATGGCGCCACTGTTGCGGCTGCGCTCAGACGGTTGGAGCCTGATGCGCGCATTTTCGGCATGGGCGGCGACCAGATGCGGGCCGCCGGGGTGGAGATCGTTTATGATATTGCCGGGCTGGGCGTTTTCGGCTTGGTAGAGATTATAAAAAAATTGCCCCGGCAAATCGCCCTGCGTCGTTCGCTGGCTGACATTATGGATAAAGAGACCCCTGATGTTTTGGTGGTTATCGATTATGGCGGGTTTAATATTCCCCTGGCCAAAGTCGCCAAAACCAAAGGCATTCCGGTGGTCTATTATATTCCGCCGAAGGCATGGCTCTACTGGAAGGGAAGGGCCAAACAGATCGCGGCGAGCGTGGCCCGGGTGGCCACGATTTTCCCCTTCGAGACCGACGTTTACCGCCAGGCCGGCGCCGACGTTACCTATGTAGGCAATCCGCTGGTCGATATTGCCAAGCCCTCGATGACCAAAGAAGAGGCCTATCGCCATTTTGACGCCGATCCCGCCCGGCCGGTGATTCTGCTTCTGCCTGGCAGCCGCAGCATGGAGATTGCGACATTACTACCTGTCATCCTGGACGCCGCCGCCATCATCGCTGAAAAAATGCCGGATTGCCAGTTTTTTTTGCCAATAGCCTCGACAATTTCCCGGGATGTGTTGCAAAATAGTATTGATAGTGGTCGCGTTCCGGTGAGTTTGACTTCTGGCAATACCTACGACTTAATGCAGATCGGTGATTTGGCCATCGCGGCCTCAGGCACCGTTACCCTGGAGACCTCGCTTTTTAGGGTGCCGACGGTGATCATCTATAAAGTGGCGCCCCTGACTTCGTTTATCGGTAAATTTTTTGTGAAGATTCCCGACATCGGTCTGCCGAATATTGTTGCCGGCCACCGGGTCCTACCCGAGCTGCTGCAAGGCGCCGTTACCGCTGAGAACATCGCCCAGGAATCGCTGGCCATTCTCGGCGATGACAACCTCAGGCAAAGCATCTTGCAGGAGCTTGACGAGATAAGGCGAAAATTGGGAGAAGGCGGGGCTGTCGACAAAGTCGCCCAGATGATTCTGGAGGTGGCGGGAACGGCCCGCGGAGGAGAACAATGAATTTATACTTGCGCCTGTTGACATATGTAAAACCTTATATCTTCCGGGTCAGTGTGGCCATCGTCTGCATCCTCTTCGCTTCGGCGGCCAATCTATATGTTCCCTGGATCATCAAAGATGTTATCGACGATGTCCTGGCAACGAAAGACATGGGCATGCTCAATATTATCGCCGTCGGCATCGTGGTGGTTTTTTTGCTGCGCGGCATTTTTTTCTACGGCCAGACCTATCTGATGTCATATGTGGGTCAGCGGGTCATTATCGACATCCGTGCCGCCATCTTCCGCCATCTACAGCGTCTGTCCCTGTCTTACTTTGAAACCCGCCGGACCGGGGCCATCATGAGCTATATCACCAATGACGTCACGCTGCTGCAAGTCGCTCTGGCCCAGAGCGTTATCGATATGTTCACCGAGGGAATGATTCTCATCGGCTCGATCGGAGCGATGTTTTACATTCACTGGAAGCTTACCCTGCTAACCTTGGTGACCTTGCCGCTGGTGGCTCAGACCATTAATGTTTTCGGCAAGAAAATGCGTACTGCCGGGAGGATACTGCAGGAACGGGCGGCCGACATCACGGCGGTCCTCCAGGAATCGATCCTGGCGGTCCGGGTCATCAAGTCTTTTGTCCGCGAGGATTACGAAATCGAACGCTTTGACCGGGAAAACTATCATAATTTCCGGGCGTCGATGAAGACGGCCCAGCTTATGGCAACTTTGACCCCGGTGGTAGAATTTCTCTCGGCTATCGGGGTGACGGCTATCATCTGGTATGGGGGACGGGAAGTCATCAACGGCTACCTGACTTCTGGCTCACTGATCGCCTTTCTGATTTATGTTGTCAATCTGTCCAATCCGGTCAAGCGTCTCGGCCGGGTATATGCCAGCATCCAGCAGTCGTTGGCCTCAGCGCAGCGGGTGTTTGACGTCCTGGATACTGTGCCGGACGTTCAGGACGCCCCGGATGCGGTCGATCTGCCGGACGTCCAGGGACAGGTGTTTTTTGACAATGTCACCTTCGAATACAAACCTGGGGAACCGGCCCTCCGCGATATATTTCTCGAAGTCAAACCCGGCCAGATGGTGGCAATCGTCGGACCGAGCGGTGCCGGTAAGACCACCATCGCCAATCTGATCCCCCGTTTCTACGATCCGGTGGCTGGTCGTATCACTGTCGACGGTTTTGATATCCGTAAAGTCACGCTGCATTCGCTGCGCCGGCAAATCGGCATTGTGCCCCAAGAAACCATGCTGTTTAACGGCTCGGTGTATGAAAATATCTTGTATGGCGACCTGGAAGCTTCAGAAGAAGAGGTCTTTGCCGCAGCCCGGGCTGCCAACGCCCACCAGTTTATCGGCGAGATGCCTGCCGGGTATGACACCCAGATCGGCGAGCGCGGTACCAAGCTGTCCGGCGGACAGCGTCAGCGGATTGCCATTGCCCGAGCCATTCTCAAAAGCCCGCAGATCCTCATCCTTGATGAGGCGACGTCGGCGCTGGACAGCGAAAGCGAAGCGCTGGTTCAAGACGCGCTGGACAAGCTGATGGTCGGCCGGACCGCTTTTGTCATTGCCCATCGTCTGTCCACCGTTCAAAGAGCTGACATTATCCTGGTACTGGACAAAGGCAGAATCGTCGAACGCGGCACTCATTCCGCGCTGATCAACGCCGGCGGCCTCTACAGTAAACTGTACCAGGTTCAGTTTGACACCAAAGGCGAAGCGCCAGCAACCCAGGAAGACAAATGAGGTAGCATATGAAGTTTCTTTACAACATCCTAACAATCTTTTTGGTGCTGGCGGCTATACCGGTTTTTATTTACCGGCTTTTCCGCGAGGACGGGTTTGGCCAGCGGCTGCGGCAGAGTTTTGGTTTTCTGCCGGCTGAAGTGCTGGCGCCGGTGGCAGGCAAAGAATGCATTTGGCTCCATGCCGCGTCGGTGGGAGAAATCGTCGCCACCAGCCCGATTGTCAAAGAAATCCGCCGGGAGTTGCCGGGGATACCGATCTTGATTTCGGTGGTTACGGCAAACGGCTATGCGATGGCCAAACGAATTATCAGCGAGGCCGATAGTGTCATTTTTTTCCCGCTTGATTTGCCTTGGCTCAGCCGCAGTGTCATTGCCCGTATTAAGCCCCGGATTTTTATGTTGGTCGAAACCGAACTCTGGCCCAATTTCTTGTATTCGGCGAGAGAGTTCGCCATTCCGGTGGTCATGGTCAACGGGAGGATCAGCGACAAAAGCGTCAACCGCTATCGTTACCTGCGCAGCATTCTGCAGGATATGCTGGCGACGGTCGGCCGGTTCTGTATGCAGTCGATGATAGACGCCCAGTATATTATTCGCCTGGGAGCGGCTCCGCGCCGGGTATTTGTGACCGGCAACACCAAATTCGACCAGACCTATACCGACGTGAGCGACACAGAGAAGGAAGCGCTTGTCTGTGAGTTGGGTTTTGGCAGTCGCTGGCCCATTCTGATCGCCGGCAGTACCCATCCTGGCGAAGAGGAATTGGTGTATGCGGCCCTGAACCGCGTCCGGGAGGTTTATCCTGAGGCTTGTCTGCTCCTGGCACCGCGGGAAATTCTCCGGGCAGCAGAACTGACCGACCTTGCCGCAAAATTCGGCCTGAGGGCGGTGCGACGTACAGCGGCTGACAAGGCAACGGCCGGCTATGATGTGGTGGTGCTTGACACCATCGGTGAATTAGGGCAAATTTATAGCATCGGGGAAATTATCTTTATTGGCGGAAGCCTCGTGTCTCACGGCGGACACAATATTCTCGAACCGGCGGCCCACGGAAAACCGATTGTCGTCGGACCAAACATGTTTAATTTTAAAGATACGTATGCTCTATTCAGCGGCCGCGGAGCCTGTGACACGGTTTACGACGGCGCCGAACTGGGAGAGAAGTTGTTATATATCCTGGGTAACGACCAGGTGCGGGCCGAGATGGGGGCGAAAGCCCAGGCGATCATCAGTGAGAATCGCGGCGCTGCCCAAAAAAGTGTCCAGCACCTGAAACAGATTCTGGGAGTATCAGGTAGCTGAGAAATTTGGTAAAGGCGGATGAAGATGCGCCAGCGGGAAGCTCTGCAAGTGTACCTCTATCAACTGGTTCACGGTGAAAAACAAGGTGCCACAGCAACGATTTTGCTGTGGTTGTTGTGGTTTATGTCATTTGTCTATGGCTTGGGGGTCTACGTCAAGCTCGGTCTTTATAAATATGGAATACTGCGCCAGCATAAACTGGCCTGCCGGGTGATCAGCCTGGGTAATGTCACCGTAGGCGGCACCGGCAAAACGCCGACTGCCGAGAGACTGGCAGGAATTATCCGTGATTTCGGTTACCGGGTGGTCATTTTGAACCGGGGCTACCGGGCCGGCTGGCGGGGGCAGGTCGGGCTTGTCTCAGACGGACGCAAGATTTTCATGTCGGTGAGCGAGGCCGGCGATGAGGCCTACCTCTTAGCCAAGAACTTACCAGGAGTGGCGGTGGTCATCGGTAAAAACAGGACAATTACCGGTGATTACGCGGTGGAAAAACTCAAGGCTGATGTCATTATCCTGGATGACGGCTACCAACACTGGCAGCTGGCCCGGGATCTCGACATCGTCCTGGTGGACACCCTCAACGTTTTTGGCAATAGTTTTCTTCTGCCAAGAGGGACGCTGCGCGAGCCGTTGTCCCACCTGAACCGCGCCGACGCCTTTTTGCTGACCAAGGTCGATCAGTCGACCGACGATGTCCGGGATGACATTCGCGACACTTTAGGCCGCTATAACGAAAAAGCGCTGGTGGTGGAAAGTGTCCATAACCCGCGCTGCTTCATCGAAATTGAAGACTGGTACAAGGGCTTGCGCCCGGAAACGGTTGCCCTGGACGAACTGCGGGGACAGCGGGCTTTGGCGTTTTCAGCCATTGGCAACCCTTCTTCCTTTGAACAGACTATTATTGATATCGGGGTCGAACTGCTGGATGCGGTGCGTTATCCTGATCATCATACCTATACCATGGCTGAGATGCAGTGCATCATGCAAAAGGCGGTGGACAAGGAACTCTTCGCTCTGGTCACCACCGAGAAGGATGCGGTGAAAATCCCGTCCGAGTTTATTCACTCCGACCGGCCACTGCCGGTTTATGTCCTGAGTATTGAAGTGCGATTTGTCGACGGTTACCAGGAACTGATGACCATGATTCAAAATATGGCCGGGGGGGAGGGGTCGGCGTGAACATTCTCTGTGTGATCCCGGCCCGTTTTTCGTCCAGCCGCCTGCCAGGCAAGCCGCTGGCCGATATTGCCGGTAAACCGATGATTCAGCATGTCTATGCCCGGGCCAAACTGGCCAAGCGGCCAAACGAAGTCATTGTAGCCACCGACCATGAGCTTGTATTTCAGGCGGTGGAAGGCTTCGGCGGCAAGGTGGTCATGACGGACGCCAACCACCCGACCGGCACCGACCGTCTGGCGGAGGTGGCCAAGCTTTATCCTGACGCCGCGATCATCATCAATGTGCAAGGCGACGAGCCGCTCATTGCGCCGGAAGTCATCGATGCCTTGGCCGAAGCCTTCGACCAAGCGCCGCCGGAGATGGTGATGGCGACCTTGAAAACCGAAGCTGCCGAGGAGGAAATTCATAATCCGGCGGTGGTCAAAGTGGTTACCGACCTAGCCGGCAACGCCCTCTATTTTTCGCGGTCGCTCATCCCTTATCCGCGAACGCAGCTGGCAGGGACAAAGGTCTACAAACACATCGGCATCTATGCCTATCGCCGCGAATTTCTGCTTGCCTATGCCGCTTTGGCGCCGACGCCGCTGGAACAGACCGAAAGCCTCGAACAACTCCGGGCGCTGGAACACGGCTACCGGATCAAGGTTCTCAAAACCGAATTCCAGTCCATCGGGGTCGATACCCCCGAAGATTTACAGCATGTGAACGCAATGTTCGCCAGACAGGAGGTTTAACTATGAAAGCAGTCAATATAAACAATATCGCCATCGGTGGAAAAAATCCGTTGGTATTGATCGCCGGCCCGTGCGTGATTGAGGACGCCAAGCGAACACTGGACATCGGCGCAGCGGTCAAGGATATCGCCGACCGCCTGGGCATTCCCTACATTTTCAAGGCATCTTATGACAAAGCCAACCGCTCGTCCTTTCATTCCTTCCGCGGACCGGGTCTGGAAGAAGGACTGAAGGTTCTGGCGTCAATCAAACAGGAACTGGCTGTACCGGTGGTGAGTGATATCCACAGCATCGAACAGATCACACCAGCCGCCGCAGTGCTCGACATTCTGCAGATTCCGGCTTTTTTGTGCCGGCAGACCGATCTGGTTTACCAGGCTGCTGCCACCGGCAAGGTGATCAATGTGAAAAAAGGCCAGTTTATGGCACCGGCGGACATGAAAAATGTGGTGAACAAAATCCGGGAGGCCGGTAATGAAAATATTCTGCTGACCGAGCGCGGCGCCAGCTTCGGCTACAACAACCTTGTCGTCGACATGCGGTCGCTGCCGATTATGCGGTCGCTGGGTTACCCGGTGGTTTTTGACGCCACCCACAGCGTGCAACTGCCTGGTGGGGCTGGCACCTGCTCTTCCGGACAGCGTGAATTCGTCGAACATCTGGCCCGGGCAGCGGTGGGGGCCGGTGTCGATGCGCTGTTTCTTGAAGTGCACGACAATCCGGCAGAAGCCTTGTCCGACGGTCCGAATATGCTGTACATCGAGCAACTGGAAGCGATGCTCAAAGACGTTTTGGCGATTGACGCCATTATTAGAAAATATAAGTAGGGGGGGACTCCTATGATCATCGAACAGGCACAGAAGGTTCTGTCCATCGAGGCGGCGGCGATCGAGGCGCTGATCCCCCGGATCAACGGCCAGTTTACCGCTGCGGTCGACATGATTTTGGCCTGCTCCGGGCGGGTCATCGTCACTGGTATCGGAAAATCCGGCCTGGTTGGCACGAAAATCGCCGCGACTTTCTCCAGCACCGGCACACCGGCCTTTTTTCTCCATCCGGCGGAGGGGATTCACGGCGACCTTGGGATGGTAACCGCCGACGATATCATTCTTGCCTTGTCCTATAGCGGCGAGACGACGGAAGTGATCGGCATCCTGCCGGCCCTCAGGCGAATCGGCGCCCGGATTATCGCCATGACCGGCCGGGAAGATTCAACCCTGGCTAAAAATGCTGACCTTGTCCTCGACGTTGCGGTTGAAATGGAGGCCTGTCCGCTCGGCCTGGCACCCACTGCCAGTACCACGGCGACCCTGGCAATGGGGGATGCCCTGGCGGTGGTCCTATTGTCGATGCGGCGGTTTACTCCCGAGGATTTTGCTTTGTTTCACCCTGGCGGGTCGCTGGGCCGGAAGCTGCTGCTTACAGTCGAGAAGGTCATGCACGGCGGGGAGAATAATCCCACCATCGCCGCAGGCAAGAGTGTCAAGGAAGCGCTGTTCATCATTACCGCCAAGGGACTTGGCGCGACGGCGGTCGTCGATCCGACCGGTAGACTGGCGGGAATTATTACCGATGGCGATATTCGCCGTGCCCTGGAAAAGGGTTTTGATTTCCTAAACCAGCCTGTCGAACTTTTTATGACAAAGACCCCGCGTACCATCACCAAAGACAAACTGGCGGCTCAGGCCCTCAACGTCATGGAAAAAAACAAGCCTCGGCCGATCACGGTATTGCCGGTAGTGGACGACGCCGGCCGGCCAATTGGCATGATTCACCTTACTGACTTATTGCGCCAAGGAGTGGTATAATGGGAGCGGAAGACCGGGCGGCGAAAATTCGACTTTTAATTTTCGACGTCGACGGCGTTCTCACTAACGGTCAGATTTTGTTCGGACCGGAGGGGGAGGCCATCAAGGTATTTCACACTCAAGACGGGCTGGGGATCACGGCTGCCCACCGGGCCGGGCTGAAGACAGCGGTTATTACCGGGCGGGAAAGTGAAATGGTTCGCCGGCGCAGCGCCGAACTCGCGATCAGCGACATCTGCCAGGGAGCCAGAGACAAGGTTAAGCTGCTGGATGAACTGGCCGCCAAGCATGGGCTTGGTTACCCGGAAATCGGCTATGTCGGCGACGACCTGAATGACCTGGGGGCATTGACCAAAGTCGGTTTGGCCTGTGCGGTGGCCAATGCCGTTCCCGAAGTGAAAGCCGCAGCTCACTTTGTCGCCGGACGCACAGGTGGCGCAGGCGCGGTGAGGGAAATCATCGAATTCATTCTGAAAACCCAAGGCAAGTGGGATGGGATTGTTGCCGCCTATCGCTGCCCGGGGAATGAGTCAACCACGCAATAATCACGGTTGCTATAGTGACCGTTACTAATAGATTGCCGGCGTGATGAAAACCGCCGCAGCAAAAAGCTGGCGACAGCATCGGGGAGGACGAAAGGTGACCTATAGCTGGCAATACTATATTTTCAAACTGGCCAGCCGCCTGGTATGTCTGCTGCCCTATTCCCTGCTTCTTAGTCTGGGTAAACTGCTTGGCCGGGCCTACTACAAGATTGCACCCCGTCAGCGGGACCGCGCGTTGGCTCAGGTTACGCAAAGCCTCGGGGTAGAGCCCGAGGAGGCCGAGCGGATTGTCAGGAAATTATTTTGTAATCTGGGTCAGACCTTTCTCGAAGTCATGTATATGCCGACACTGACGCCGGCGAAAATGCAGCAGTATGTCGAAATGGAAAACCGCCACTATCTGGATGAAGCAGCGGCGGCCGGAAAAGGGGTTGCGGTCCTTGCCGCCCATATTGGGAACTGGGAGTGGCTGGGGGCGTCCCTGGCGCTGTTCGGCTATCCAACTGCCAGCATTGTGAAACGTCAGCCCAAAGAGGAACATACCCAACTCATTAATGAATATCGGCAATTGGTGGGAATCGAAATTTTCACCCGCGGCACCACCGAACTGGTGGCGGCAGTTAAGGCGCTCAAACAGGGGCGGGTACTGGGCTTTTTCTCCGACCAGGACGCCGGTCCTGATGGCATATTTATTCGTTTTCTCGGCAAAATGGCGTCCACTCCTGCGGGTCTGGCCGTCTTCGCCAGGAAATTCGATATCCCGGTGGTGCCGGTATTTATGGTCCGGCGGCCGGAGGGCGGACACCGGATTATGGTCTATCCGCCGCTGACTTTTGTCAAAACTGCCGATTCTGAGGCAGACATTCGCAATTTTACCGCTCAGGCAACGCAAATTATCGAAGATACGATCAGGCAATATCCAGATGAATGGCTGTGGTTTCAAAAACGCTGGAATACAAAATGGGCAGGTGAGCAGGCTTGACGAAAAACAAAATTTTAGCTGTGGCCTGTACGCTGCTGATTTTGGCAGGAGGGCTTTATTATTTTGCCAAAGAGGAGCCCCTTCCCCCTCCGCCTCCACCAGAGGTGAAACAGAGTTCAGCGGAAATCACTTTTGCCGGCAGTTCGATTGTCGAACAGCAGAACGGCAAAAAACTCTGGGAGCTGACTTCGGAGACTTCCCAGGTCGATCCGAACACCAACCAGGTGAAGATGAATAACTTTAAAGGCATCCTCTACCGGGAAAACGGTGGCAGGATCGATCTGGTGGCCCAGCAGGCCGTGCTTGACACCAAGACCAGAGATATCTTCCTTGACGGCAATATCAAGGCCGTTTCCAGCGACGGAGCGGTGTTTACGGCTCCCAAAGCCCGCTGGACGGCGAAGGAACAGCACTTTTACGGCAGCGGCGGTATTGTCCTGACTCGAGACGATACGGTGATTACCGGTGACGCCATCGACAGTGACGCCAACATGGAGAAAGTAACCGTGCAGGGCAACGCCCACGCGGTCAAAGGAGGAACACCGCAATGAGACATAAACTGGCAAGCATTTTTCTTACGGTACTGCTGATCTGCGGCATGGCAACCGCCATTTCCGCCGAAACAACCGGTGGGCCGGTGGAACTCAATGCCGACAGCATCGAATACGACTCGGTACAAGGCATCATGACCGCCAAGGGATCAGTCAAACTTACCAGAGATAAAGCGGTGCTCACTGGACCCAGTGCCCAGTACAACACCAAGACAAAAGAAGCACTGGTTACCGGCGGGGCGAAAGTCGTGCGGGAAGACACCACTCTGACTGCCGCCGAGGTGCGGTCGCTTGACGATAACTATGTAGTGGCCACCGGGCAGGCCGTATTGGTCAAGGGAGACAACACGCTGGCCGGGCCGAAGATCGAGCATTGGGTCGACAAACAGTACTCTTTGGTCACTGGTGGGGCCAGGCTGACAATGCCGGACGGTTTTATGACCGCCAATAAAGTCGAAGCCTTCCATACCGAGGACCGGGCGGTAGGCACCGGCGATGTGCATATTGTCAGCGACACCCGCAAACTTGACGCCACTTCCGATCAGGCAGTTTACTACGGTTCCAAAACCGGCCAGGGCAAAACGGTTCTTACCGGTAACGCCCGCGCGGTGCAGGACGGCAACGTTCTTACCGGTAACACCCTGACCATTTATCTTGACGACAAGGCGATGGACGCCCAGGGGCGGCCGAAACTAGTCGTCAAACCGCAATAAAAGTGCTTGGATGAAACGGAGAAACACAGGATGTATATTGAGACGCAACAACTGGTAAAGACATACAAAAACCGTAATGTTGTCGACGGCGTCAGTCTTAAGGTCGAGCAGGGCCAGGTGGTTGGCCTGCTGGGTCCTAACGGCGCCGGCAAGACCACGACTTTTTATATGATTGTCGGCATTGAGAAACCAAACGGTGGACGAATCTTCATCAACGGCGAAGATGTCACTGAAATGCCGATGTATCGACGGTCCCGCTTTGGTGTGGGCTATTTGCCCCAGGAGGCGTCGATTTTTCGCAAACTGTCAGTGGAGGAAAATCTGCTGGCCATTCTAGAAATAAAAGAAAACCTCACCCC
Source organism: Negativicutes bacterium (assembly GCA_031292035.1). The sequence continues at coordinate 36,326 of JARLHX010000157.1, forward strand.
TGCTCAGCGCAAGGAGAAGATGGAAGGGTTGCTGGTGGAGCTTGGTGTCACCCATGTCCGCGATAGAATGGGTTCGCAGCTTTCCGGCGGTGAGCGGCGCCGGGTGGAAATTGCCCGGGCCCTGGCCAATGATCCGGCGTTTATTTTGCTGGACGAGCCCTTTGCCGGCATCGATCCCATCGCGGTCAACGACATCCAGGGCATCATCGGCTACCTGCGCGACCGCGGCATCGGGGTACTGATTACCGACCATAATGTCCGCGAAACCCTGAATATCGTGGACACGGCTTATATTCTCAATGAAGGTCATATCTTGATTTCGGGCGACAGAACAACCATTGCCGCCAGTGAAATCGCTCGCAAATTTTATCTTGGCGATAAATTTCAACTGTAATCGAACAGCAAAATTCGGAGCCGCTGCCGGAGAATGAAGGGCGCGGCCGCTAGGAGTAATGCATGCGTATACTGGACAAATACATTCTCAAAGAACTGCTCGGTCCTTTCATTTTCGGCATTTGCGCTTTTTCCAGTGTCTTCATCGGCACAAGCACCCTCTTTCGGATTGCGCAATATGTCACCAAATACGGGGCGTCGCTCAGTTCGGTGATCAAGCTGTTTATCTACAGTCTGCCGAGCATTATTGTTTTGACCTTTCCCATGTCGATGCTGCTGGCGTCGCTGCTTTCCTTCGGACGATTGTCCGGTTCTAGCGAAATCACGGCTATGAAGTCAGGTGGAATGAGCTTCTACCGGCTGGCTGCACCGGTTTTCGTTATCGCGTTTTTTGTGAGTATTTTCGCTACCTATTTCAACGAGGCGGTGGTACCTGCCGCCAACACGGCCTATAACAACGTGGTACGTTATGAAATCGAGAAAAATTCCCGGCCTCGTTCGCAGGAACATGTTGTTATCAAGGACGTCAAAGGCGGGTCGATTGAGCGACTGACCTATGCCCGCAAATTTGACGAAGACACCAGCATCATGTACGCTGTCAGCATCGAGGATTTCGACGACGACCGGCTGGTCCGGGTCGAAAACGCCGAGCGGGCGATCTGGGACACGGATAAATGGACCATGTACAATGGCATCATCTATGACCTGACGCCGGAAGGGCAACTTGACCGGTACATGCACTTTGAACAGCAGGTTATGCCGATCGACAAAAACCCTTCGGCTATTGCCAGGGAACAGAAAAAGCCAGAAGAGATGTCGATTCAGGAGTTGAAGCTGCATATCCGGACACTGCAGCGCGAGTACGTCAAAACAAGCAACTATGAGGTGGAACTGCATCAGCGCCTGTCCATCCCAATGGCCAGCTTCGTCTTTGCCCTGATCGGGACGCCGCTCGGTTTGCAGCCCCATCGTTCCAGTTCCTCCATTGGTCTCGGCATCAGTATCATCGTTATTTTTATCTACTACACCATCATGACCATCACCACCGCCCTTGGGCAGGGTGGAGCCATCTCTGCCGTCGCGGCGGCCTGGATACCGAATATTGTCGGGATTATCGCCGGGTTTTTCCTGGTGCGCAAAGCTTCTCAGTAGCGTTTTGGTCAAGCGGTGACCCAAGAGGAGGGTAACGGATGTACGGTCTTGTCCTTATAGCGGTTCTGGCCGTCATGGGCGGCATCATCGCCTATATCGGCGACAAACTTGGCAGCAAGGTCGGCAAGCAGCGGTGGACGTTGTTCGGGCTTCGGCCCAAGCATACCTCTATCCTGGTGACCATTGTCACCGGCATCACCATTGCCGCAGCGACTCTTGGCATCATGGCCTCGGCGTCGTCCGATGTCCGGACAGCCCTGTTCGGTATGGAGGCTCTCAAAGCTGAGCTGTCATCCTTATCGCAGGAGGTCGTCGCCAGGAATGTCGATCTGGAGGCCAGCCGGGCAGCCCTTGAGGCCAAGACCACCGAATACTCCACTTTAACAGCGAAGATCAATGAGACCGTGGCGAATTTGTCACGGGTCACCAGTGAACTTACCGCCGTATCTGCCGAACGGGACCGTACTGTGGCTGCGCTGGAGACAGTCCAGTCGGAGTTTACCCTGGCAAGGACAGATCTTGATAAGGCCCGCCAGGACGTCCGCGCCCTCCAAGAGACCAAAGACCAGCTTGACGTTCGCGTTGCCGCCCTGAATGAATCCAAGACCCAGCTGCAATCCGACGTTGATCGGTTAAATGATCTGACAGCCAAACTGAGTCAGGGCATCCAAATTGTGCGCGAGGGTGTGGTCATTTATCGGGTGGGAGAAGCCCTCTCCACCGCGGTAATCAAGGGCGGACAATCCGAGACTGTCACCAAACATGAATTGGCTGCCATGATCCGCGACACCAACCAGGCCATCCTGACTAGACTGAATGTGGACGACAAAAGCTTGGAAGTGTTGTGGATTGCTCAGGCCGATTTCGACAAGGCAGCGGCCCTGGTTGCGGCGACACCTGAAAATATCATTGTCCGGATTTCCTCGCAGGGTAATATCATTTACGGTGAACCGGTCATCGGCCGGCTTGATCTTTTCCCCAATCGTCTTGTTTATTCCTCTGGCGACACGGTGTTGTCCCAGTCGCTGGATTCCGGCCACAGCGCTCAGCAGGCCGAGGAAACCATGCTGCTGTTTTTGCGCAAGGTCAACAGTGAAGCTGTCAGCCACGGAATGCTGCCCGACCCCCTCCAGGGCACGGTCGGTGCAATGAGCGGCGCCGAGCTGTTTGATACAGTCAGCAAGATCAGGCACTACGGCGGAAAGGTCGAACTGACCGCTATCGCCAAAACCGATACCTATACCGCCGGCCCGCTGCAAGTCGAAGTCCGGGTAAGAACACAACTGTAATCCACAAAACCATTGACTAACCTCAATCCTGCCGTAAGGCAGGATTTTTTGTTGCCTATCCGTGCGTTATGTAAATATGACTGTTGTGGAAATGTAGGATGTAAACGCTTATATTACAGGATTTTCATCTAGTGTTTTAGCAGGATAATAAAGAACATCGTAGAATTATGTTAACATGACCTGCTGATAGTGGCAGGGGCAGAAAGCGGGAAAAACCCACAGTGGGTTCGGCATGAGGAAACATGGCCACTCATGAATCGGACTCCTTGTGGATTGTCGCTACTGTCGGTGCTGAGCACCCGCGTAAAAACATTCCAAGGAGGTCTTCAACATGAAGAAAAGACTGCTCAAGGTAGCGATCGCTACCGCTCTCACCGTGGCGTTCGCCGTACCGGCCTTCGCCAACCCGTTTAATGATGTGCCTGCAAAACACTGGGCCTATGACGCTGTGAACAAACTGGCTCAGGCTGGAATCGTCGACGGTTACGGCGACGGAACATTCCGGGGCGACAAGACTCTGACCCGTTATGAAATGGCCCAGATCGTGGCCAAGGCCATGAACAAGAGCGTCAACTCCGAGCAAAAGGCGCTCATCGACAAGCTGTCTCATGAATACGCCGAGGAACTAAACGGTATGGGCGTAAAAGTTGCCGGTATGCAAAGCCAGATCGATAATATGGTCAAATTCAGCGGCGACGCCAGGGCCCGCTATTATGAAGCCAAAACGTCTGCCGGCGTTGAAGGCGATCGTGCCGAATACCGCCTGCGTCTCGGCGCTACCGCCAAGATCAACGACGACATGAGCCTATATGCCCGCTTCACTTCAGGCTCAGCGGCCCTCAACGATAACACCGTTACCGCTGTCGACGCTTCATCCGGCAACATTGGCGCTTGGGTGGAAAACGCTTATGTAAGCACCAATATCTTCGGCCTGGATAGCAAGATCGGCCGCCAGGACTACGACCTTGGCCGCGGCATGCTGGCTTCACCGGCCTCAGTGGCCATCATGGACGGTGTTACCGTTCGCAGCGGCGACATCATGGCCTTTGCCGGCAAGGAACTCAACAGCAACTCGACCTTCGCCAACAACTACGGCGGTCAGTTTAGTTTCCGTCTGGGTACCCCGGTCGCAGTTGACTTCCTGCATCTGGGAAGCAAAGTGTACTACGCCGCCAGCACCAGCGTCGAACTGTTGCCTGGCATCAATCTTTCCGGCGAATACGGCCGCAACCAAACCGACAAAGCCAGAGCTTACCAGGTCAAACTTGGCCTCGGCAGCACCGGACTGAGCGTCGCTTACAATGATATCGAGAAGAACGCCGTACCGTTTGAATCGGTATTCAACCTCAAAGCCAAAGGACCGTCCGAATTGAGCGACTTCTATACCCTGTCCACCACCAGCCATGTCGAAGGCATGGAATACCAGTACAACAAAGATATCGCCAAAAACACCAACCTCGACGTCCTGTACCAGGACATCAAGGATAACGGTAAGAACGTCCGCGCTACCGTGAGTGTTAAGTTCTAAATCAATCCGACTGACTAGTCTACTCCCGCCAGGGATAACCTGGCGGGATTTTTTTATGGTGCGCCCGGCATGGGCGTTGTCTAGCAGGTGAAAGACCTGCGCGTCAAGAGGTGGTCGAGGCGCTAGCTTAAGACAAGGGTGTCCGCCGTGAGGCGGAATCTGAAGGAAGTCAGCGGCAAACCTCCGGCCCGAGGACCACGAACCCCAGGAGAGGCTTACGGCAGTGGAACGAGCTTGCCATGCAAAGCAAAGTCCTCACCACCAAAGACTGCCGGAGTAGATGGGGCGGGTAGATGGAGGGAAAGACAACGCTCTTACCCGGGGAGACCTGCCGGAAAGCTAACTGAGTTGGCAACCCGCACCGAGAGGTGGGGCTGAACCGGCAGGAGTCAGCAGAGGCCATAGTGCGTGCGTGGCAGCACGATCATCGGGTGGGTTAAAGTCCCACTGAGACCCGGACTGGGGGGCTCATATCCAAACCCGGGGGTAATGGCTCGGGGGCTGGCACTAAACGCGTCAGAGGGCAGGGCGTCCACTGCAAAGTGGAGTCTGAAGGGCTTGCGGAGAAGTACCAGGCTGTAGCGAAACGGGGCTACCCGAATTGCGAACCGGTCGGCCAAAGATGGGGTAAGGTCGAGCCCGCACTATGGGGGCGAAGGCGTTACCAGTCCACCCATCGCACCAAGGTGTGTGCGGGCGGCATGGTACGGAAGATGACGTTGTAACCCACGGAGACCTCGTAGCATCCGGTAAAAACACTGCAAAGGGCCGGTGTATAAAGATAGCCGGAGTAGAGGTTGCGGCGCACACCTACTCTGTTCAGACTAGCGTGGCGAACCGGTAAGGCTTTCTATAAGGCAACCCCGAAGTGAAAGCTGAAGTGGTGCGAGGAGTCGGAGAGCCGAATAATACTTGAACTGACGAACAACAGAAACGTCAGGACCATCCGTATATGGGGTGGCTTCGCACAGTCCAAAAGGCTGTGCAGAAGGGGAAGGCGGCTCACTTTATGGAACCAGAGGCCGGAAGCGGATTCGCGAGTAGGCCGCAAGGAAAGGAAAGTTCCTTTTGCGAAAGACCCGGAACTTGCGAGCGGAGGATACGGAAACGATGACGGACAATGGAACAGTCAAGAAGTTTCACTCCCTAATTGACAAGGTTTATCACCAAACTAACCTAAAACTGGCATGGGAAGCAGTGAAAGCGAATAAGGGCAGCGGTGGAGTCGATGGAATCGGGATTTCGGCATTTGAAGAAGCGGCAACTAAGGAGTTGGAGAAACTCCACGAAGAACTGAGGCTGGGGACTTACAATCCGATGCCCGTGCGCAGGGTGCACATTCCGAAGCGGGGGAATCCCAATGAGACCAGACCGCTCGGGATACCCGCCATTCGCGACAGGATCTGCCAGCAAGCACTGAAGAACCGACTGGAGCCGATTTTTGAACCAACGTTCAACGACTGCAGTTACGGTTACCGTCCGGGGCGCTCGGCCCATGATGCCATGCGGAAGATCTACCGTGAAATCATGGCAGGGTGCGAATGGATAGTAGATGCTGACCTCAGGGACTATTTCGGAAGCGTTCATCACGAACCGCTGATTGACAAGATCGCAGAAAGAGTCGGTGATGGCCGGGTATTACAGCTAATACGGCAATTTCTCAAAGCAGGATACGTGGAAAAAGGCAGGAAGTACCCGACCCCGCAAGGCACGCCGCAGGGCGGAGTAGTGAGCCCTCTGTTTAGCAATATCTATCTAACCCCTTTTGATGACGAAATGAGTCAGAAAGGTCATCGGTTGACCCGTTTTGCTGATGACTGGGTTGTGCTTTGCACCACCCGGGAGGAAGCAGAAACGGCCCTGCGGGATGCAAAGAACATTCTGGAAACGCTAGGATTAACACTGCATCCTGAGAAAACCAGAATCACTCATATCAGTTGGGGATTCGAGTTTCTGGGGTACAAGCTAAAACGGGGAAAAGGGTTGGCGCTACCGGGACACAAGATTAAGAAGAAGCAGAACCGGCAAAACATCTACGTAATACCGACAGAAAAGTCAGTTAAGCGGTTCATGGACACCATTCGAGCCCGAACCAAGCGAAGAATCCCGCTGACAGTGTATCAATTAATTGACGAAATAAACCCTGTTATTCGCGGCTGGGGAAATTATTACCGCAAAGCTCATGTGAGAAAGCTCTTCAACAGGTTACAGCGATGGATTATTTGCAGGTTGCGGAGCCATCAGTGCAAGCGGTGGCGAAATGCGGGATGGAAGAAGTACCCGGAACAAAGGCTGTACAACGAACTGAAGTTGGTAAACCTTCTGTCATTAATACCGGATTTGAATCTGAAGACTGCGTCTATATGACGACATGAAGGAAAGCGGATTGCGGGAAAACTGCATGATCCGTTTGATCGAGCGGACGGAGGAAGGCTTCGGCCGACCTCCTTCGACTCTACA
>JARLHX010000158.1 GCA_031292035.1 Negativicutes bacterium
AGCTACCGAGGCATATGGCGACCCCGAACGGATTTGAACCGTCGATCTCCGCCGTGACAGGGCGGCATGTTAGACCACTACACCACGGGGCCGCGATTTGGTGGGCGATGACGGGATCGAACCGCCGACATCCTGCTTGTAAGGCAGGCGCTCTCCCGGCTGAGCTAATCGCCCGGGAATTTTGGTGACCCGTAGGGGACTCGAACCCCTGTTAACGCCGTGAAAGGGCGCTGTCTTAACCGCTTGACCAACGGGCCGTATAAATGGTGACCCACGTTGGACTCGAACCAACGACACCCTGATTAAAAGTCAGGTGCTCTACCGACTGAGCTAGTGGGTCATTCTCACAATAACAGATTATATAGTATTCATAATATCCTGTCAACCCTTTTTATATGGCACTTTCTGGGTCCTCAAGGTTACCGGCTACGGCGCTCGATTCAGGTCGTAGACAGGATAAAAAAGGCGGGCCAACGGCCCGCCCTAATCTAGAACACTTCGTGAATGATCATGGTCTGATCCCGCTGAGGGCCGACGGAGACGATCCCCAGACCGACCTTGGCAACTTCACTTAGACGTTCAACATAGCGTCGGGCATTTGCAGGCAGCTTGTCATAGCTGCGGACACCGGTAATCGACTCTTCCCAACCAGGCAGCTCTTCATAAACCGGCTCAACCTGTCCTAATACTTTGAGACTGGCCGGGAACTCTTTTAGCATTTCACCCTTATATTTATAGCCGACACACATCTTCAGCGTTTTCAGCCCGTCGAGAATGTCCAGTCGGGTGATGGCCAGATAGTCTAGGCCACTGACAATGGCCGCATAGCGGACAATAGCAGCGTCAAGCCAGCCGCAACGGCGCGGACGACCGGTGGTGGTGCCGTATTCGTGACCGCGCTCCCGGATCAGCTGGCCGATCTCGTCATTCAGCTCTGTGGGGAAAGGCCCTTCGCCAACTCGGGTGGTATAAGCTTTAACGACACCGATGACTTTATTTATTTTAGTGGGTCCAACGCCTGCGCCAATACATACACCGCCGGCGATAGGATGCGACGAGGTCACATAAGGATAGGTACCATGATCCAGATCCAGCAGTGTGGCCTGCGCGCCTTCAAACAGGACCTTCTTGCCCTGTTCCAGCGCATCGTTTAACACAACCACCGTATCGGTGACATAGGGCCGAAGCTCTTCGGCATAGCCCAGATATTCCTTCTTCAGGCTTTCAAAATCAAAGCCTTCGGCGCCGTACACGGCCTGCAGCAGGTGGTTCTTAGCCTCCAGATTGCGCTCCAGCTTGCCGCTGAATTCTTCTTCATCCATCAGGTCGACCATCCGGATGCCGCTGCGGGCGTTTTTGTCCATATAGCAAGGACCAATCCCCCGTTTGGTGGTGCCGATCTTATGCTCGCCGCGGGAATCTTCCTCAACCTCGTCCAGCCGCCGGTGATAAGGCATGATGACATGAGCGCGGTTGGAGACCCGAAGCCCGTCGGTGTCGATGCCCTTGTCCTTCATCCCTTTCAATTCTTTGAGCATCACCGCCGGGTCAATAACCACCCCGTTGCCGACAACGCAGGTTTTTCCCTTGTAGAGTATTCCAGATGGAAGTAGATGCAGCTTAAATTCTACGCCGTCAACCACCACGGTATGCCCGGCGTTGTTGCCGCCCTGATAGCGGACAACCACGTCGGCCTTTTCAGCCAAATAATCGACAATCTTACCTTTTCCTTCGTCGCCCCACTGGGTTCCAACAACAATCACAGATGCCATATTCCTCACCCTTCTTATAGGCCAAACCGGGCCATAATAGTATCCACATGCCGGAGAAGATGGGTCGCATCAAAGCAGGCGTCAATTTCTGCCGGCGACAGATATTTTTTGATGTCAGCGTCGTTGATGACATTGGTTTTAAAGTCGGCGCCTTCCAGCCAGCGGGCCATGGCGTTGCGCTGTACCCAGAGATAGGCGTCTTCCCGCACTACGCCTTTATCGACAAGGGCCAACAATACGCGCTGACTGAAGATCAGCCCGCCCGTCTTGTTCATATTGGCTTTCATCGCTTCAGGATAGACCAGAAGTTTATCAATAATATCGGTCATCAGCCCCAAGGTGTAGTCCACCAGGCTGGTGCTGTCAGGCAGTATGACCCGTTCCACCGAGGAGTGGGAGATATCGCGTTCGTGCCACAGGGCGACGTTTTCCAGGGCCGCCTGGGCGTTGCCCCGGACCACCCGCGCCAAGCCGCTCACCCGCTCGCAGGTAATCGGATTGCGTTTGTGGGGCATGGCTGAAGAACCTTTCTGGCCAGGGTGAAAGTATTCTTCGGCTTCTCGGATATCGGTCCGCTGCAGATTACGGATTTCAGTGGCGAATTTATCCAGCGAGCTGGCGATAATCGCCAGGGTGGTGAGAAATTCGGCGTGGCGGTCGCGCTGGATGACCTGGGTAGCCAGTTTAGCGGCCTTGAGACCCATTTTTTCGCAAACATAGGCCTCCACCCTCGGGTCGATCACCGAATATGTGCCTACAGCCCCAGACAGTTTGCCGACTGCCACCGTTTCCATCGCCCGGCGCATCCGCTCAATATTCCGTTCGGTCTCATCCAGCCAGAGGGCAAACACCAGACCGAGGGTAATGGGTTCGGCGTGAATGCCATGGGTCCGGCCAATCATGACAGTGTATTTGTGTTCGGCTGCCCGCCGGCGGAGAACTGAGTGCAATTTTTCCAGGTCTTTAATGATAATCTGGGAGGCTTGTTTCATCATTGCGCCCAGGGCGGTGTCTTTGACATCGCTGGACGTTAAACCGAGGTGGATATACTTGGCTTCATCGCCCACGTTTTCAGCAACCGTCTGCAAAAACGCCAAAATATCATGCCTGGTTTCCCGTTCGATTTCGCGGATACGGTCAACCGAAAATTTAGCCTTCTCTTTGATCACCGGTACAGCAGCAGCCGGAATCTGTCCCAGCTCAGCCATGATTTCACAAGCATAGATTTCTATGTCCAGCATGGTCTGAAATTCGTTTTCGTCTGTCCAAATACGGCCCATTTCGGCCCTCGTATAGCGTTTGATCATCGTAAATCTCTCCTTTAACTAGACGCTTTCGCTGCCTCGCGGGCTAAAATCTCCCGGGCGACAACCACTCCGGCTGCCCCGGCCTGAGCAAGACCGCGAGTGACTCCGGCCCCGTCGCCGGCAGCAAAGAAATTGGGTATCTGGCTTTCAAGTACTTCGCTGAGTTTCAAACGGGAAGAATAAAACTTCACCTCTACCCCGTACAGCAGGGTGTGACGGGAGTTTACCCCCGGGGCCACCTTGTCGAGAGCCTGCAGCATTTCGGTAATCGCCGTAAGGTGACGATATGGCAACACCAGGCTCAGATCGCCGGGAGTGGCGTCTTTCAGGGTCGGTGTCACCAGCCCGCGGGCGATTCGTTCGGGGGTCGAACGTCTGCCGTCCAGTAAATCGCCCAGTCGCTGGACAATGACGCCGCCGCCAAGCATGTTGGCCAGACTGGCGATGGCTTTTCCGTAAGCTATCGGCTCCTTGAACGGCTCGGTAAAGGATTTTGAAACAAGAAGGGCAAAATTGGTGTTCTGCGTTTTTTTACCGGCGTAACTGTGGCCATTGACTGTCACCAGACCAGAGTTATTCTCAGTCACAACCTCACCGTAAGGGTTCATGCAAAAAGTTCGGACTCTGTCATCAAAGGATTTTGTATAATAAATCAACTTGGATTCATAGATAATATCGGTGATTTCTTCCATCACCGCAGCCGGCAGCTCCACCCGGACCCCGATGTCCACAGGGTTGGTCGCCATACTCAGCCCGAGTCGCGAAGCCTGAGCGACAAACCACTCCGAGCCTTCCCGTCCAGGCGCCGCCACCAAATATTTGCTCTGGAGAATTTCGCCGTTCACCAACCGAACGCCTTTATAGACCCCGTCATCCACCAGGATTTCTTCCACCGCGGTGTTCATGCGTACTTCACATTTGTCATGAAGAAATCGGCGCATCTCGGTCAGGATCTCCAAGTTCCGGTCGGTGCCGAGGTGGCGAATCCGGGCCGGAACCAGACTGAGGTCAGCCGATGCCGCAACCCGCTGGAGGCGGCGAATTTCGTCATGGTGATCGTCGCCGTAAACCTTGCGGTCACCAGCCCCAAACTTCAAATAGAGGTCATCCACATATTTGATCAAATTCGCCAGTTTGCTTTTGTCCATATATTCGTCAAGAACGCCGCCAAATTCAGTTGTCAAGGTGACTTTACCGTCGCTGAACGCGCCGGCACCGCCCCAGCCGCAGACCACGTCACACGGGTTGCAATGAATGCACGGTTTATTTAATTTGTCTTTCGGACAGTTGCGGGCGGTAATATCGCGCCCTTTGTCGAGGATTACTACATCCAGCCCTTTTTCTGCCAGCTCTAACCCGGCAAATATCCCGGCCGGCCCGGAACCGATAATAATTACGTCATAGACTTTCACGTACATCACCTCTAAGTCCTTAGTCTTCCCTGGGCCACAAAAATAACTCAAATGTACGCGCCATGCGCCTCTATTTGAGTTTTCGCGAGGAAATATACGCATTTTTTCCCTTGATAATAATAGCATTTCGCCACCGGAGTGTCAATCACATTTTCGAATAATAATCGCAATAATCTCGGGATCGTTCGACAAAACCACTTTCTCGCGAGTAACAAAAAAGCAACTGTAAGCAGTTGCTTTTTTTGTTACTATTGACTCGGCTCGGCTCGTCCGCTATAATCGCCAAACCGTGTGAATTGCTTCTGGAAATTGAGTAGCACCGTATCCACCGGACCGTTGCGGTGTTTGGCGATAATAATTTCGGTAAGGTTTTTATTTTCGGTCTCAGGATTGTAATAGTCTTCCCGGTACAAGAAGGCCACAATATCGGCGTCCTGCTCGAGGGATCCTGATTCGCGCAAATCACTGAGCATGGGCTTTTTCGACTGGCGCGACTCGACACCGCGGCTGAGCTGGGATAAGGCGACTACAGGCACACTCAGCTCCCTCGCCAGTGATTTAAGCGACCGGGAAATCTCGGAAATTTCCTGCTGGCGGTTTTCACTCCGCCCGCTGCCGCTCTGGCCGGACATCAGCTGAAGATAGTCGATGACCACCAGTTTCAGGTCATGTTCAATCTTGAGGCGACGGGCCTTGGCCCTCATTTCGGCCACCGTCATGCCAGGGGTATCATCAATAAAGATCGGTGCGCTTGACAGGCGTTCTGCCGCAACCACAAGGCGCTTCCAATCTTCGTCCTTCAGGTCGCCGATCCGCAGGCGCTGGGCATCAATCGGAGCTTCTGAGCAAAGCAGCCGTTGAACCAGTTGTTCCTTTGACATCTCCAGGCTGAAGAAAGCAACCGACTTTTTCTCCCGAACAGCGACATTTCTGGCGATGTTGAGGACAAAGGCGGTTTTCCCCATACTGGGTCGGGCAGCGATCAAAATCAAGTCTGACGGCTGCAAGCCGGCTGTCAGTCGGTCGAGATCCTTAAAGCCGGTGGAAAGCCCGGTAACACCGCCTTTAGAGGCGTAAAGCTGCTCTATTTTGTTGAAAGCGTCCATAATAATGCTCTTGACGGGGGAGAAATCGCCGGTCACTTTGCGGCCGGAAACGCCCAAAATGGTCTTTTCCGCCTGGTCCAAAATATTGACGACGTCGTCGTTGGCTTCATAGCCCATGCCGGCAATGTAGGTGGCGGCGTTGATCAGTTGGCGGAGCAGTGCTTTTTCTTCAATAATTTTGGCGTGGTAAAGAACATTGGCGGCGGTAGGAATACTGTTGGCCAGGGAGGAGATATAGGAAATTCCACCCACGACTTCGAGCTTGTCCACCCTTTTAAGCTGTTCGGTAATGGTGATCAGGTCGACTGCTTCGTTTTTATTATATAGTTCTACAATGGCGTTGTATATCAATCGATGGGCTTCCCGGTAGAAGTCTTCCGCCCGCAGAAATTCGGCGACCCGGGAAATGGCCTCGCGTTCGATCAGCATGGCGCCGAGTACCGACTGTTCGGCCTCAACATTTTGGGGCGGTATCCGGTCTAACAAAGAAATCCTCTCCTCACGCAATCGCCGCGCTGGGCTCGTCAAACAAAATGGCCAGCGCCTCGTCGACGGTCTCAACCGGGCAAACGGCGAGACCCAGATGCCCTTGGGGAATGTCTTTATCATTTTCTTTGGGAATTACCATGGTGTTAATACCGGCCTGTTTGGCACCGTACGCTTTTTCAAATACACCGCCAACCGCCTTGACCTTGCCCTGGATGGAAATTTCGCCGGTAACAGCAATATCTTGGCGAATGGGTTTGCCGGTAATCGCCGAAATAATTGCGATTAGAATGGCCGTGCCGGCCGACGGGCCGTCGATACGTCCGCCGCCGATGATGTTGACATGGATATCAAAATTAGCCAGGTCTTCGCCGGTGATTTTGCGCACCACCGCCGCAGCGTTGAAAACCGAATCCTTGGCCATACTGCCGGCGGTATCATTGAAGCGCATGCCCCCTTTGCCCTTCTCGGCAGCCGGGAAGGCGACGGCTTCAATTTCGAGCACCGATCCGAGGTAGCCGGAAACTCCCAACCCATAGACCCTGCCGACTTCCCTGGTGGCCGAGGCCTTGTTGTTGACATAGGGCGTCAGACGGCTGACCTGAGCAACCCGATAAACTTCAGCGGTACCGATGATGACTTTCTCAGGTTGTTCTTCTTCACGATAAAGCGCCAAGCCATAGGCATCAGCAAGAATATTGATGGCCTTGCGGCCTTCGATGGTATATTCGCTGATCAGCTTTGGCACGTCGGGATGGATCTCGACATTGAGTTTTTGCGCGGCGTTAAAAACGATTTCTTCAATATGCTTCGGCGTCAAGGGCTCAAAATAGATTTCGGCGCAGCGGGACCGCACCGCCGGGGTGATATCCTGAGCATCGCGGGTGGTGGCGCCAATAAGGATAAAGTCAGCCGGTGCACCCTCTTCGAAAAGCTTTTTAATGTATTTCGGTACATTGGCGTCGCTGGGATCATAGTAAGCAGAATCGAAAAAGACCCTCTTATCTTCCAATACTTTTAGAAGCTTATTCTGTAGCATCGGGTCCATTTCGCCGATTTCATCGATAAAGAGGATGCCACCGTGGGCGTCGGTTGCCAGACCGGGTTTCGGTTCGGGCACACCGGTCTCGGCCAGATCGCGGCGCGCACCCTGGTAGATGGGGTCGTGGACCGATCCTAAAAGCGGGTTGGTCATATCCCGGGGGTCCCAGCGCAGGGTCGTGCCGTCCACTTCAACGAAGGACGCATCCTGAGCAAAGGGGGTAAATTTGAGTTTTTTCGCTTCTTCCAGTACCAGCCGGGCAGCGGTAGTTTTGCCGACTCCAGGAGGTCCGTAGAGGATAAGGTGCTGGGGATAGGGAGACGCCAATTTCGAGCTAATGGCCTCAACAGCCCGCTCCTGCCCAACAATCTCCGACAGCAGCGCCGGACGCAGCATTTCCAGCACCGAGCTGGTGAGTTTTTTCTGTTCGAGTTTTTCCAGCATGGCGTATTTTTTCAGTGTTTGCGGGGTCTCGACATTGTCTTCCTCTTTGAGTACCTGCATTTTTATTTCCCGGACATATTCCTGGTGGCGCTCTTCCATTTTCTCGGCAATCTTCTTTTCGATTTTTTCTTCGACCGCCCGTCGGGCCAGAAGGTCAGCCAGTTCGTCTTCAATTTCATCCAAAATGGCAGGTATCTGATCCCGAGTCGGCAGCTTGTTTACCGTCGGATCTTCAAAAACCAGTTTTTGCAGGGCCATAACCCTCTCCGGCAGACGCTCGGAACGCAGTAGATCGAGAGCATCCAATTTTCCGGCCTTGAGCACGACTTTTTCCGAACCAATGATGCCCGAATAAAGACCAAACAGTGAGGCTATTCGGCGTTTGAGTTGCTCCTCGGCAGTATCGCGGGAAAGCAGCGCGGGACTGGAAAGAAATTTGTTAAAGAAATTTTTCATTATATAGTCCTTTCTACTGAGCGCTGGTTACCTCCACTTGAATCTGGGCACTGACTTCGGGGTGCAGCTTGATGGTAACCGGATAGGTACCCAAAGATTTTATGGTATCTTTCAGTTCGATCTTGCGTTTGTCCAGCTCCACACCATGCTGTGCGGCAAGTGCGTCGGCAATATCCTTGCTGGTAACCGAACCGAACAGTTTGCCGCCTTCGCCGGTCTTCACAGCCACCTGCACTGTGAGTTTACCCAGTTGGGCACCATACACCCTGGCTTCCTCAAGCAGACGCTTCACCTTGCGAACTTCAGATTCTTTTTGCTGGGTAGCGGTGTTGACATTGGTGGCGGTAGCCGGAATGGCCAGTTTCTGCGGCAACAGATAGTTGCGGGCATAGCCCTCGGAAACCTCTATAATATCGCCCTTTTTACCCTGTTTTTTAACTTCTTGTTGCAGAATTACTTTCACGGGGATCACTCTCCTTTATATACTTGCTGGCAAGCACTATCACTTGTTGTTTGACTTCGTCAAGATTTCTGCCTTTTACCTGGGCTCCGGCCACAGTCTGATGTCCGCCGCCGCCAAGTTCCTCCATGATCACCTGGACGTTGATGTCTCCCTGGGAGCGGGCGCTGATCGCCACCCCGTCCTCGATGGGAAACAAGACAAAACTGACCCTTACGCCCTCAATATTCAGCAGCATATCTGCCGCCTGGGAGGCAGCAATCTGCGTGTTTTTCACTTTATGGGTATAGGTTGCGACGACCCCGCCGCCAGGCAACATCTGGGTATTGTTGATAATTTCCGCCCGGTTTCTGAGGGTCTCGAGATCGACGCGGAACAACTGGCGGACCAGCCGCGGGTCTGCCCCGGCCCGCCGCAGATAGGAGGCAGCCTCAAAGGTTCTAACTCCGGTCTGGGTGGCAAAACTTTTGGTATCAACGACAATGCCTGCATAAAGTGCCGAGGCTTCCAGTCGGGTCAATTCCAATTTATCGTCAAAATAGCCCAACAGCTCGGTAATCAGCTCACTGGTCGATGACGCCGACGGCTCCATATAGACCAGCAGCGGATTGGCAATAAAGTCTTCTGATCGCCGGTGGTGGTCAATGACGATAATTTTTTCCGCCTTGTCCAAAAGTCCTGGCGCCGCTGTCATCGCCGGCCGATGGGTATCGACAACAAATAGCAGTGTGTCTGGTTCAAGCACCGTATCGGCTGTCGCCGGATTAACAAATATATCGCGGTAATCCTGATATTCCTGCAAGAATTCCCCGAGTTTATCTACCGCAATGCCTGGTTGACTGACGACAATATGGGCCGGTTTTCCCTGGCTGCGGGCCATCTTGCAAACCCCCAGCGCGGCGCCGAGGCTGTCAAAATCCTCATTGGCGTGTCCCATAACCAAGACCGCGCCGGAATGGGCAATGGCATCCCGCATGGCTTGGGCGACAATCCGGGCCTTGACCCGGGTGTTTTTTTCGACGGCGTTGGTCTTGCCGCCATAAAACTGAATCTTACCGCCGATATGAACCACCGCCTGATCACCGCCCCTGCCCAAGGCAAGATCGAGACCGGCCTGGGCCTGCTGACCCAGCGCGGCAATCGAAGCTTCATCGGCCGCCACCCCCATGCTCAGCGTAACCGATAGGCGGTTGCCGCCACGAATCGTCCGAACATGGTCCAAAATATCAAATTTGTCCCGCAACAGGGTTTCCAAGGCGCGTTGATCGAAGATCGAGATATAGGTATCTTCCGAATATTTTTTCAAAAAACCTTGCAGCGTCCCCGCCCATTCGGTTAGGGAGCGGTTGACTTCGGCCAGGATGGCCGAGCGCTGGCTTTCATTGAGCCCTTTGAGCACATCACTGTAGTTGTCGATTTGAATATAGGCCAGCACCGGCAATGCCCCCTGGCAGCGGACCCGGACGCTCTCGCTGGCAGTGATGTCGGTAATGCAAAGAATCATCAGCGGTTGGTCGCTGTCCTTTGTGCCCAAGAGGGGTTTATAGACCATCTGGAAGTGGCCCTCACCTGTCTGAAAGACCTCCAGTCCCGATGTTCCCCAGATCACTTCAGGCTCGATTTGCGGCCACGCCTTTTGGATGGACTCGCCTACCCCCAGTTGGCCGCCGGCCCATTCAGCCAGTACGCCGTTGCGCCAGTGCACCCGGCCACTTTGCTCAATGATGGCAATCGCCACCGGCAGATTCTGCAGGGCGTAGAGCGAAGCTTGGCCGACATTCTCCGACAACGTGTCGATATAGGCATTCAGTTCGCGCTGCCGCACCAGATGCCGCTCGCGGCCGTAAAGATACAGGGCATACAGCAGGATGACGCCAAGAACGGCGACATATTGGTTATAGTAGCTGATCACCAAGAGCAGCGCGGCCGATACGGCAAGATAAATTCGGGTATCAAACCAAAACGACGGTCTCTCGGACATAGCCCAACCTCCTTATGACTCGCGAGGTTTGCGCAATTTGCGGTAATCCAGCGCAATGTCGAATGCACCGGCGTAAATCGCCACATAGGCGAGTATTGGAACGGTAAATGTCAACAATAGTATAATACCGCGCACCATTCTTGACAAATTGTATTTATCGGCAAGGAAGTAAAATACCGCTAACCCTTGCACTAAAGTGAAAATGAGGCCGAACCAGCGGACATTTTCACCGATACGGTACACAAGATCCATCTGCTGGGTGCTGCCAAGATAGGTCATCGCCGTCCCGGCAATAAACGCCCACAACACGCTTTCCGGCATTTTCCAATGTTTAAAAGGCGGGAATCCCGGGGTCGGTTGGCCCAGCCGCCTGAGCACCAGCCGGGCGCAGGCAAAATTGATATAGGTAGTCATTACCGCCCCAAGGGCAAACATCGCGGGAATCAACACTTGCATCAAAACAAACACGTTGCGCATCAGTTCACCAGCCCGGGCGATATCTTCTTCGCTTATCCCCTGGCTGCGATAAATGTTCATTACTTCTTCCATCGTTTTTTCCATCATTTGAAAGTCCATATTCAGAGGGTTTATCCCCAAAATCAGCATGACCAGTCCGAGAACAGCCAGGTTAGATATCAGCGCCGCCACCGAGCCGCAGAGCAAGGTTTTAACAGGGCTGTATTTCTCCCGGATGGCATGCCCCAGAACAATGCCGATCAGGCTGAAGCCGACGACAGTTTTGACCGCCAAAACCGGCTCGATCAAAATAGCGATCATCATCCCGGACACGGCAGTGGCCATAATACTCCATTTGTAGCCGTGGCGGACCCCCAGAAGAATAATCGGCACTGGCCAGATCAGATTGACCAATGAACCGAGCAGGGGAACATATACGCTAATGAGGGCAAAAATGATGGCAACGGCGGACATGACGCCCGCCTCTACCAGGGAACGCACCTGTACAGGACGCATGGGTCACCTCTTGTGGCCTTAGCAAGCGCATTTTTTCGCCGCCAGGCCCTTACTTCCTTTTATTAGTATGGCTGCTTTGCCGCCCAATCGATGCCGCGGCGATTAGTGCAGCTTAATAATATTCGCAATATCGGCGGCAATTTCCTGCGCCAAGCAGTAGTAACCAGTACTTAATTATTGGGTGAATAATTACGATATACTGGTGAATCATTGATCTTTGCTGAAAAAGGTGACTGGCATGAAGTACCCGCATATTGTAAAAGAGCTGCGGCCGGAAGATCCGAAAACACTCAAACTGCGCGCCGATGAACTGGAAGCCAGATTGGCAAGTTTAGGCGGCGATCTTCTGTTGTCGCGGACCGCCAATAAGTTTTTAAGTTCAGTGCTGGACACTGTTGACGCCTTGGTTGTCGTCGTCGACCCCGAGGGTCATATTGTCCGTCTCAATCAGGCCTTCCAGCAAACTGTCGGTGATCCGGGCAAACCGCTTGATGGAAAGCCGCTGTGGAATATGTTTCTCCTGCCAGATGATATTGCTGCCGTCCGGGCTACCCTCGGCAAACTGGTTGCCAAGGAATGCCGGACAGCGACGGAAAACTATTGGCTGACCAAAGACGGCCATCTGCGGCTGATTTCCTGGTCGTTCACCGCCCTGCGCGACGGCAGCGGCTATGTCAACTATGTGGTCGGCGTCGGTCTGGATATTACTGAGCGCGAACAGGCCGAGGAAGACCTTCGCATCAGCAAGGAACGCTACCACCTGTTATTCAACAATGTGAATGACGCCGTTTTTCTTTACAGTTTGGCCAGACCCCACCAGGCGAGCAGGCTGATCGAAGTCAATGAAGTGGCTTGCCGGAGGCTAGGCTATAGCCGGGAAGAACTTTTGAGACTGTCACCGGCTGATATCGAACACCTGGTTAACCCTGCGCAAAAACCGATTATCGCCCGCAAACTGCAAGACCAAAATCATGCCTTGTTTGAGGCAGTGCAAGTTACGAAGTCGGGTCGGCAAATCCCGGTGGAAATCAATGCCCATTTATTTTCTTTGCACGGTGAGAAGGCGGTGCTGTCGGTAGCCCGCGATATTACGGAACGCAAGGAGATGGAAGAACGTCTGCGGTTTGTCACTATGCACGACTCGCTTACCGGCCTCTATAACCGGACCTATTTTGACGAGGAGATCAACCGGCTGAGCCGGGCCCGGGACCTGCGGGTCGGGGTATTTGTCTGCGACGTGGACGGTCTCAAGTTAATCAATGATTCGATGGGGCATCAGGCCGGCGACGCGCTGCTCAAGGGGGCGGCCCAAGCCCTCCGAGAATCTGTCCGCGACGCCGATTTCGTTGCCCGCATCGGCGGTGATGAATTCGCAGTCATCCTGTTCAATGTTGCAAAGGCGGATATGGAGACAGTCTACGACCGGATCCGGACCAATATCATGAAACAAAATACCGAAAGACCCGCCCTGCCTCTGAGTGTATCGATCGGCTATGCGGTCGCGGCCGGGCCGACCCAAAATATGCAGCAGTTGATCAAAGAAGCAGATGATCATATGTACCGGGAAAAACTGCACCGTAGCCAAAGCACCCGCAGTACACTGGTACTTGGACTGATGAAGGCTCTAGAAGTCCGCGATTTTATCACCGAAGGGCACGGCGACCGCATGAGTGCGCTGATCGATAAATTGGGCAAGGCCACCGGAGTGGCGGAACACGAACTGGCCGACCTGCGCCTGCTGGCCCAATTCCATGATTTCGGCAAAGTCGGCATCCCGGATCGCATTTTGTTTAAGCCCGGCCGCTTAACCCCCAAAGAGTACCGGGAAATGCAGCGGCACTGTGAAATCGGTCATCGCATCGCCAAGTCGGTACCTGACCTCATACCGATTGCCGATCGGATTTTGAAACATCATGAATGGTGGAACGGCAAGGGCTATCCACTGGGGCTCAAGGGGGAAAACATACCTGTGGAATGCCGCCTTTTGGCTATTGTCGACGCTTATGACGCAATGACTTCCAACCGGCCGTATCGCAAGGCCATGTCGATCTCGGCTGCTATGGATGAGCTCCGCCGCTGTAAGGGTACCCAGTTTGATCCATTGCTGGTGGAATCATTTGAGAAGATTCTTCAGTAATTTGCCAAGCCGAGGCCTGCGAGACCGCTATCGATTCCTTATTGGTGAACCGCTTGCGTCAGCGAGGGTTCACTTTTTTCTCGGATAAGGGCAGCCACTCTTCCCTCTAGTGGTGTCCTAGTCTATAATTTAGAGGTGTAGATTCACTTAGGGGGCTTTTGATGCGTTCACTACTTGTCGGACTAATTATATTAACTATTACCCTGCTTGCGAGCTGGATCAACCACCGCCTTTTGGCGAAATGGTTTTCCATATACCGCCGGGGCCCCATCCGGTATGGCTATCTGTTCGCCACCATTGCCGTCTGCTTAATCATCGGCTATAGCTGGTCCCTGCGGATCACGGCCTTTGCCCTTCCCTTCGAAGAACTGCGCTACCTGTCCTATGCCGCCTTCGCCTGGATCATAGGACAGATTGTGTTACTTTTGTTCTTGCCATTGCTTTTTTTGCTGCAGTATCTTATGAAACCGACCGTCCCTGCCGCCCCCTCCGCCGATGACCCAGCCACGTTATCCAGGCGGCGGTTTTTGCAGGGGGCTCTCGCCGCGGCTCCGGTCATGGCGTTAGGCATAGGTGCATCAGGCGTCCTGTCGGCAACAGGCACCCCGGTTGTCCGCCGTTTTTCCCTGGCTTTTCCGTCGGCGCCCGGCCTTAGCGGCTTCAAAATTGCCCAGATCAGCGACACCCATGTAGGTGCCTATGTCTCGGTAGAGCAATTTTCACGGATAGTTGCCCTGGTGGAAAAGGAGCAGCCTGACCTTGTCGTCCTCACCGGTGATTTTGTCGACGACCTGGGCTTATTGACGCCGTCTGTAAAAATTCTGTCGGCGCTCGCCCCAGCAATCCCCCACGGCGTTTATTTTTGCTGGGGTAACCACGAGTACTTTAGAGACATCGGCCGCATCCGTTCCGAGCTGCGAAACAGTCCGATCACCATACTGGAGAATAGCAGTACGCCAATAATGGCTGGACAGCAACCGTTACACCTTTTGGGTGTGGACTATCCTTGGACCAACACCCCGGAAGCCCGTCGCCGCCTGCTGGCATTAGCCCGGAAAAATGTACCGCCAGATGCTTTTACCGTCTTACTGGCCCATCATCCCGATTTTTTATTTGAATCCTTCGCCGCTGGCATCCCCCTGACGCTGTCCGGACATTCTCACGGCGGGCAGGTGGTGGTATTCGGAAAGACCTTGCTCCCCTTCCCTTATGTTTATATGCGCGGTCTCTACCAAGGAAACCAGGTATATGGCTATGTGAACAGCGGCGCCGGGCATTGGTTTCCCTACCGCTTTGGCTGCCCGCCGGAAATTAGTATTTTTACCCTAAACAGCGCCTCCGCTTAGCCTGTTTTCTGAAAGAACATCAAACACAAAAAAGACGCCTTCAGCGTCTTTTTTTATAGGTAGTCAGCCTGCTATATTTTTTCAAAGGCTTTGTTGAATTCTTTTAAATAGTGCCGGGCCACCGGCACTTGCTCTGAAGGATAGCCCTCCAGACTGATCATATAGGTATTATTGAACCAGGGGTTGACTTCTTTCACTTTGTCAAGATTAACCAAATAGCTTTTGTGACTGCGAAAAAAATGCGGTTCAGCCAGTTTTTCCTCAATTTCTTTCAAACCAAATTTGGTCATAAAGGTACCCTTTGTGCTACAAATCATGGTTTTGCCCTTTTCGTCGACTTTTGCAAAAAATATATCGGTCGGCTGAAGAATGACCATCTTGTCGCCGGCCCAAACACTCAGGCGCTTTTTCCCGACCGGTACCTGTCGGCTCAAAAAGTCGTGGACATGAGTGTTGGAAAGATTTCTTTGGCGCTGCAGGGTGTGCAGTTTGCGGACGGTTTGTTCCAGCCGCTGTTCCTCATAGGGTTTCAGAATATAGTCCACAGCCTCGAGCTCAAACGCTTTTATCGCGTACTCGCCAAAGCCGGTGACAAAAACAACATAGGGCGGCTGAGGCAGCTGGAGTATTTCCCAGGCAGTGGTAATGCCGTCCATGTGACGCATTTGAATATCGAGAAAGATTACGTCAGCCTGATGACCGCTTTTCAAATAGGCCAACGCCTCCTCGCCGTCCTCAAAGGCAGCGACGATTTGGACTTCTTCAAACTCCGTCAGCATGCAGCTCAGCTCTTCCCGGGCGGGAAATTCATCATCGACGATAATCGCTTTCAGCACTTGAGATCCCTCCTTCTCGCGGCAGGGTTATCATCACTCTGGTTCCTACATTAGCTTCACTTTCGATCGTCAGGCCGTATTCATCGCCATAGAGGCTTTTCAGGCGACTGTCAACATTACACAAGCCAATGTTTTGCCGACCGGGATCGGGTTTGAGAACTTCCTGGATTTGCGATTGTTGCATTCCCACGCCATTGTCCTCTACAACCAGTACGATTTTGTTTCCAGACACCTGCGCCGAGATGGTCACTATCCCACCGTCGCTTTTGGGGTACAAGCCATGTTTGACGGCATTTTCCACGATCGGCTGGACGATCAGCGGCGGCACCAATGGCTTGCAGTCGTCCGGAATGGCATAAACCACCTGAAGTTTTCCCTCAAAGCGGGCGGCTTCGATCTTGACATAGTCGTTGACATGCTGGATTTCCCGGTCAAGACTGATTAAGTTGTCGGAAACGCTTAGATTGTTGCGATAATAATTGGCCAGATGAATCAATAGACCCCGGGCTGTTTCCGGTTGTTTGCGACAATAGTGAACAATGGTATTAAGAGCATTAAACAGGAAATGCGGGTTGATCTGGGCTTGCAATGCCTTGATTTCGGCCTGAGCTAACAGCGCCGTCTGGCGCTCGCCTTTGCTGACTTCCAATTGAGTCGATATCAGTTGAGCCAAGCCTTGAATCAATTCAATTTCAAATGGCTTGATGCTATTCTCCTCCAGCTTGTACAACACCAGAGTGCCAAGGACTTCGTCCTGATCTTTTAACGGGGCAGCAATTTTTGAGCCAAGCGGACAGTCCTGCCTGGGGCAGCCAATTTCCCGTCGGGTCTGCGCCAAGGTGTATTCGCCGGTAGCAATGGTGTCCAAGGTGCTTTTGGTGAGGATGGTCGAAGTATGATGATCCAGGCCGATGCCGACGAATGACAGGACTTCGGTTCGATTGGTAACCACCACTGCCGCCAGATTGTTTACCTTGCCATAGATTACTTGGGCGGTTTTCTCGGCTGACTGCTGGTTCAGCCCTTTACGCAGATAGGTGAGGGTATTGCTGGCGATTTGAAGGGTCAGCCGGGCAGCAGAACCTTCAATTCGTTCCTGTTCGCGAAAAATGTTTTCCAATATCGCGATCAGGGTCGCGATCCCGAGGGGATTCATCAGAAGCATCGGTGGTGCAATACTGGCCACAAAATGCAGCGCCTGTTCATAAGGACGGTTAACCACCATCAAGAAAGCCATATGTGAGGCTTCCAGGATAAAGCCGAGTACCAAGGCATACGGCCATTTTTCTTTGCCTGGCGGAGTGGTATGCCGGAGCATCCCCGCAATCAACCCTTCAAGAAGGGTGGCCACGGCACTGCCGGTCGCACTAAACCCGCCAAGATAATAGCGGTGGAAGCCGGCAATCGCCCCTGCTCCCAACCCTGTTGCCCGGCCGCCGACCAAACCGGCGACAATGACCCCGACGGCCCGGGTATTGGCAAAACCATCATCGGTGGGAACACCGATATATGTGCCGAGCAGCCCTACGCCGCCAAAAAACACCGCCATCGCCATTTTCTCTGTTGACGAAGTGACGCTTTTGAGCATAAGGGTTCGAAACAGTTTTGCTTTGCTCAGAAAGAAAACAATAGACAATACAACCGCCAAGCCAATAAACAGCTGGTTGAAAATCAGGCTCCAGGTGGCAAACAGCAAATCAATCATCCTCAGTGTACTCATTTGGAACCTGTTTCTGCGCTCTTTTGTTTTTTCCCTGCCTGCAAAAACAATGGTGTTGTCACCATTATATATGCCCAAAGCAAAAGGCACCGCAAGCGCGGTGCCTTTTGCTTTATGATTCAACGCTCCCAAGGTGCGCTCCCTGTTATCCCTCTATCTGTTTTCCCTTGAATATCAGGACCGCGCCGACCAGCAGCAATGCAACTCCAGTGCCGACAAATACAATTTTGATGCCAAACCAGGAACTGGCCAGCCCCCCGGCCAATGGTCCGATCATACCACCAAGTTGGTTGGCGCTCATTGTCAGGCCGAAGGCCCGGCCGCGAAAACAGCTTTCGGTGCTGTTGACAACGATGGTGTTAATGGCCGGAAAAACGCCGGCAATGAATAGTCCATACGCAAATTGCAGCGCCCCGAACTGGAAGATGTTCCCGGCAAAGAATTGGCTGACGTTCAGCACCCCTGCCCCGATAAAGCCGATAAGCAAAATTTTATAAAAGCCCTTTTCTTGTCCAAGACGGCCCCACAAGGGCGCAGCGATTGCACCGGCAATGCCGGCCAGGCCAAATACTATCCCCGACGATAACATGGCTCCTTCAAGCTGACCTTGGAGCTCAGCTACATATAATGTGATCAGCGGCTGCAACGCCATGGCTGAGATCTGGACAACCAACAGCAATAGAAGCATCTTAACTAAACTCTGATTTTGCCAGGCCTCTTTGAGGTCGTCAACTACACCGCCGCATTTCGGGGGTTCAGTGCAGGGGGGTTCAGTGACCAGCAAGCGCACCGCCAAGGTTCCCAGGAAAATGAGGGCAGCGGCCAGCTGAAACGAAGCCCGTATTCCGAATAAATGGGCCAGCGTACCGCCGATCAGCGGCCCAATGATCCCTCCGGTCAAGGTTGCAGTCTGCATCAGGCCCAAACTGAAGCCCATCTTGTCTTCTGGCGCTGACGAGGAGACAAGGGCCATCGCGGCCGGAACGAAGCCGGCGGCAAAGCCCTGGAGTAACCGCACGAGAAAAAGTTCTTCGGGCGTTCTGACCAGCGAACCCAAGAAATAAACCGTCCCTAAACTAACCCCGGCGCGGATGACCATTCGGCGCTTCCCGGCCTTGTCGGCCCAGCGCCCCCAGAAAGGGGCCATAACGGCGCCAACAAAAAAGCTAATAGAAAAAATCAAGCCAGACCATAAGTTTACGGTTTTACTTGTCACCCCAAGGTCAAACAAATAAAGCGGTAAAAACGGTACCAGCATGGTATAACTCGAGCTTGACAATATACAGCCAAACCACAAAGCCCAGAGATTTCGGCGCCAGTTCAATATAACCACTCCCTCGGAGACGAACCTGTTATTGGCGACTTTGTACTGCGTCGAAACTCTTTGACAAGAAACTCAGTCAAAATCGGTCCGATCAGAAGCCTTACCACCAACAAATTGTACCTCGTTGTAAGAATCAATAAATTTATCATTATGTTAGTGACAAAATCATTAGCTATTACTACTACTTTGACTTTATCCGCTATATGGGTCAAAAATCACCCGGCATTCGCCTTCGGCCTACTTTTGTATATTACCTCATTTTTACAATCAGAATACTTCCCTTAGAGGTCAGCAGGGGTTCCTCTAGTCTTACAACCCAAACAGGTTGCCAAGCGGCAAGCTAAACTTTTGGTATCCGGCCGGGATCTCGAACAACCCTCCATCTTGTGGGCCTTGCACTATATTTTTATATTCTTGAATATATTGGCCTTTTTCATCGGTGAATTTTAGCGGAATCCCGCTGTCAGCATCCAGCCATTGATAGGTTGTATAGGTTTTGCCCTTATATGTGCCGATCACGCGAAATTTATCGGCTGTTCGGCCATCGATGGTTTCGCTGCCAAGGAGCTGTTTTTGCACATCGCCAGTCGCATCTCCGACCGGCATCAATCCGGCGAAATTCTGTTCCAGATATTTGTGGTCTTTCACCATGAGCACCCAGACGACCAGTTTGTCAAGTCTGGTAATGGTAGTAATGGTTGGAACATTTTTATTGTTATTGTCAGACGGGACTAATTCCAAGCGCATGCGGTCGTTGCTAAACCACATCTTGCCGGTAAAAATCGTCTTGCCGCTGGTGGACACGACATCGGCGGAGTATTCCATGGCGAATGCTATTCCCTCCAGCATGAACACCATTGCAATCACCAGAACAACGAGAGCACAGATCTTTTTCAAAAGCCTATCCCTCCCTTTACTCCTACCACATTACGCTGCCCCTAAAAAGAGGCTGACCAATTACTTTTACTTACTTTCCCTGCAAAACTTCGGAAATCCTGTCATCTTTCTTGTTAATCGCTATTTTCAGGATTCGCGAGGTGATCGAGAAGATAAGAACAAACCAGGGATGGTTAGCCCCTGGTTTGTCAGCATAATGGTTACACTTATTTGGTCAAATTCATCTTCACCAGAATGTCTTTCAATTTGGCAAGGTTTGCTTCGGTGCAAGGACTGTTTGGTTTGATCGGATCACCGACTGCAAACCCGATCAGGCGAACAGCCTCTTTGGTCACTACCGGCCAGCTGCCTAAACCGAAACCGATACGCAAAGGAGCCAGCTCATACTGGGCATCCAGCGCTCCTGCCAGATCGCCGGCCATGTACTTGTCGTAGATGCTTACCACCAGCTGGGGCGCCACATTGGCGGTGGCCGCGACGCAGCCGTAGCCGCCGTAGACCAAGGTGCCAAGAATCATTGTGTCCCTTCCGGCCATGACCCGGAAGTTTTTGCCGCGGGTTCGGCGGATGTATTCGGAGGTGAGGGTCAGGTCACCGCTGGAATCTTTGGCCCCGACCATGTTGGGGATTTCAGACAGTCTTTCCACCAGGTTGGCGGACACGTTGACTTTGCAGCGGTCGGGATTGTTGTAGAGAAGGACCGGCAGCTTTGTCGCCGCGGCAATCGCCCGAAAATGTTCATAAAGCTCGTCTTCATTGGGGCTGATGAACATCGGCGGCAAAATGGTTATCGCCTGAGCGCCGGCAGCCTCTGCCATCCTGGCACATTTGACGCATTCCCGGGTGGTGATGGCGCCAATGCCGGCATAGACCGGAGCCCGCCCTTTGGTCTGGTCGACTGCGATCTCGACTGCTCGTTTTTGCTCTTCATAATCGAGACCATAAAATTCGCCGTTGCTGCCCAGTGCAAAAATACCGTGCACGCCGCCTTTGATCACATGTTCAATTACCTGCCGGTAGCTTGCCTCATCAACCCGGTCCTGGTCATCGACCGGAGTGACCACCGGCACAATGACTCCTTTGATAAAACTGATATCCATATATGTACAGCCTCCTTATGTCTGTGATCCATTGGGTTTGGCGCCAACATTACTTGGGTTGCGCCGTCCGATCCTGCAGTTGGTGCACCGATACATCGCTCCAGCCAAGATCGTCCACCTGATAGCGCTGCAGTAGCTCCGGGTCAAGACTCATTCCTAGCCCCGGCAAGCTGCGATCAGGCACCAATAGATACCCGCCTTCGTATTTTACCCGTTCTTTCACCACATCGCCAACATACAGCTCCGGCCCGGTCGGGTCGGAAATCAGGGTGAGATTCAGCAGCGAGCTGCCAAGATGGGCCATCGCCGCCGTTCCAATCGACAATTCTTGGGTGGTTCCGATCAAACAGCCCTTGCCGGCTATTTCCGCAGCTGCAGCGGCCTTTCTGGCCCCGGTCAGTCCGCCGAGAAAGACCGGCGAAATATTGAAAATATCCAGTGCATCCCGTTTGATGATTTCGTATTGCTGGCGAAAACTCCAGATGTGTTCGCTGATCGGTTGGTCCACCCTGGTCCTGAATTGGTAAAGTCCTTCAAAATCATTGGCTTTGGCTGGGCTTTCGATTAGCTTAAAATCAAATCGCGACAACCGCTTGACGACTCTGAGGGCTTCCTTCCAGTCGAGGAGGTTACTGAAATCCAGCGATTTTATCGTCACCTTGCCGGCAAATTCACTGGCAACTGCGTCAAGAAAGGCTTCATCCGCCTCGACGTTTTTGCCGACATAGAGGCGAAAAACATCAAAGCCTTGTTGGTAACGCCTCCGGACGACGCCCAGATTCTCAGCCACTTCCTCCATAAACCGGTGGCGGAAAATCGGATAACAGACTTTGATTTTATCAACCAGGCGTCCGCCCAGCAGCTCGGCCACCGAGACGTTGAGGACTTTGGCGCACAGGTCGTGTAGCGCCAGGTCGACACCGCTCCGGATGACGCTTCCTTTATCATAAAGGTACAGCGATTCCGGAAAGTTGCTCAAAAGTTCTTTCGTGATGGCCATAAGATCGAACGGATTCTTGCCCACCAAAAGGGCCTTTAGGCTAAGGGTCAGATCGGCGACATCAATGGCGTAATGGGGCAGGTGGGAAAAATCGGACATTTCGCCGATGCCAGTTACTCCCTCGTCAGTCATCAGTTCAATGATGCCGTGTTTGCTGACAAACCCTGTTTCACGCGGTATGCCAACCACGGTTAGTTTGACATTGGTAATTTTCACAAGCTTTGCTCCTCAGAACAGTGTTGGCGGCACACCGCACGATAAGGTTAGGCCGTCATGCGGTGGTTACCTGCCGCCACTGGTTTTCTAGTCGCTCTCAATATTCAATTCCACCCGCTTGATTTCGCCGACAATGATCAGATAAGACATGGCACCAAGGAAGCCCATGACTCCGACATAGACCAGCGCGCCATTGAAAGAGCCAGTGGATTCAAGAATGTAGCCGATCACGATAGGGGTGGCGATACTGGCCAGGTTGCCGATGAAGTTAAATATCCCGCCGCTGAGGCCAACCATTTCTTTGGGCGACGTATCACCGACGACAGCCCAGCCCAGAGCCCCGACTCCTTTAGAGAAGAAGGCCAGCGACATTACGGCGATAACCAGTGTTTCGGAGGATACGTAGTTGGCCAAGATGATGCTGCTGGAGAAGACCAGGCCGAGGATGATCGGTGTTTTGCGGGCTACGGTCAGGGTCTTGCCCCGCCTGAGCAGCCAGTCAGACCAATAGCCGCCAAGTACGCCACCGGCAAAACCGGCAATGGCGGGAATGGAGGCGACAAGCCCTACTTTAAGAATCGACATTCCTTTTGCAGTGACCAAGTAAGAGGGGAACCAGGTAAGAAAAAACCAAGTGATGGTATTCAGGCAAAATTGGCCGAGATAGACGCCGATCATCAGTCGGTTGGAGACCAGGGCCTGAACATAAGACCACTTGATCTCGGTCTTTTTGTCGCCGATGTTGGCCAAGCCGCCTCCGGCCGATATGTAGTCCATTTCCTCTTGATTGACACTGGGATGTTCTTTGGGGTTACGGACTACCTTGAACCAATATGCGGCAATAACCATCCCCACCGCCCCAGTCCAGAAGAAGATGCTGGGCCAACCAAACTGATACAATGTCCAGCCCATCAGCGGTGAAAAAGCGGCAAGAGCAAAATACTGGGCCGAGTTAAAAATCGCCGAAGCAAAACCCCGTTCATGGGTCGGAAACCATGTGGCCGTGAGCCTGGCATTGGCCGGAAAGGCCGGGGCCTCTGCGATCCCCATCAGAAACCGCAGTGCAAAGAGGGCCACAAAGGAGAAGGTGACCCAGCCTACGAAGCCCTGCAAAAAGGTGAAGGCCGACCAGAGAAACAGGCCCAGGCCATAAACCAAGCGGGAGCCATATTTATCTAAAATCCAGCCGCCGGGAACCTGCAGGGCGGTGTATGCCCAGCCAAATGCTGACAAGGCCCAGCCCATTGTCACCGCATCGAAACCAAGGTCTTTACGCATGGCCGGCGCCGCCATCGACAGGGTCGCCCGGTCCACATAGTTGAAGGTGGTAACGATGAACAACATCGCCAAAATAAAATAACGCACATTGGTTCTCTTCGCTCCAACCGGATTAGCGCTCATTAAAATACCCCTCCCGTTTTATAAACTGGTGCCAATTAGTCTAACGTCGCCCCTTCTGACACATCGCCGACCAATTTTACATACCGCCGAAGCACTGGGCTGGTTACCTCTTTTTGTTTCAGCGGCATTTCTTTTCTGCGGGTTTCCAGTTCCTCGGCACTAATTAAAAGTTCCAGACAACGCTCTGGTACACTGATTTTGATCTTGTCGCCTTCCTTGACATAGGCGATCGTCCCGCCTGCCGCGGCTTCCGGAGCGACGTGACCGATGCATGGTCCGCGGGTTGCCCCTGAGAAACGACCGTCAGTGACAATGGCGCTGGTTTTACCAAGACCCACGCCCATCAGGGCTGCCGTGGCTGAGAACATCTCCGGCATGCCGGGCGCTCCCTTGGGGCCTTCGTAGCGAATGACCACTACATCGCCCGGATTGATCTGGCCGTTATAAATGGCCTTCTCGGCTTCGCCTTCCGAGTCGAATACTCTGGCTGGTCCGGTATGATTCATCATCGCCGGATCGACCCCTGTCTGTTTAACAATACAACCCCGGGTGGCCAGGTTTCCTTTTAAGATGGCGTAGCTGCCCTGGTCGTGGACCGGGTTGGTTAGCGGCCGGATGACGTCATCGTTCTTGTTGACCGCGTTTGCCGCGATCTCGGCAAGGGTCAGACCGGAGCAGGTCTTTTGTTCACCATGCAGGCGAGGCAGCAATTCCTTGATGACGGCAGGAACGCCGCCTGCCTGCTCCAGATCCCACAGGGTATGAGGGCCGGCGGTTTTCAGGTTGACGATATGCGGCGTCCGCTTACTTGCCTCACCCACATCATCAAGGGTAACCCGGATACCCATCTGCTTGGCGATGGCCGGAATGTGAATGGCCGCGTTGCTGGAGCCGCCGATGGCCGCAGTGAAGGTCAGGGCGTTTTCAAAACTTTTCTGGGTAATGTAATCGGCGGGTTTGATATTTTCCCGGACCAGACGTACAACTTCCCGGCCACTTTGAATGGCAATCCGCTTTTTCACCGATGTCACAGCATGCGACGATCCGCAGCCCGGCAAGCTCATTCCCAACAATTCCGCCACACAGGACATGGTGTTGGCGGTACCGTTCATGGCACACGAGCCGGCCCCGGGACAAGCTGAACATTCCAGTTCTTTTGCTTCCTCATCGGTGTATTCCCCGGTGACCCATTTGCCGACCCCTTCCCGCATGTCAGGAATGGCGACTGGCTTGCCTTTAAAGATACCAGGCATCATCGGCCCGCCGGTCACCATAACGGCCGGGAGATTGAGCCTGGCTATCGCCATCAGCATGCCTGGCACGATTTTATCGCAGGAGCCGAGGCAGACCAGGCCGTCCAGCTGCTGCCCCTGCGCCATGATCTCAATACTGTCGGTAATAAAGTCTCTGCTAGGAAGGGTAAAGCGCATTCCCACATGACCGTGGACAATACCGTCGCACAGGGCAATGGTATTAAACTCCCAGGGAATGCCGCCTGCCGCCCAGACACCTTTTTTTACTTCCTCAGCCAGCGCCTTGAGATGGACATGGCCGGGATGCATCTCATTCCAAGAATTAGCTATGCCGATAAATGGTTTCTCGAAATCATCATCCAGTAGTCCGAGCGAGCGCAGATGGGCGCGATGTCCGGCATGATTGGGGCCGCAAACCACATTTTTGCTGGGGGTTTCCTTGGTAATCGGGAAATAGTCCTTTTTCATAACTTTCCTACCTTTCTATATTTCTGGCGGTTATGTCCTGGTTAGTGTCATGATTAAGTTGGGCTTTTAGCCTGCAGGTTCCGCCATATTCGACCACTCTAAGATGATTTTACCATGAAAATTTCCGCGTTTGCCAACATTCTTATTTCTGACAAAACAAACTTTTAAAGCTGTTCTGATGTCTGATATATCACCTTTTATTTTATCACAATATTGTGCCAAGTCAACGAAATCCAGCAAGAAAAAACCTGAAGACGGGTGGTCTTCAGGTGGGTATTGATCGGTGATTTTATTTATTTACTCCGCCTATTCTCACGGGCAAGAGTCGCTGTTTTCCAGAGATTGTCCCCGCATTACGAATACGGTGGTCCGGTGGATGTGGGCCCGCATGGCTGCCTCTGCGCCATCTGGATCATGGGCAACAATTTTTTGGTAGATCTGACGGTGATCTTGCAGTGCCCGCTCCAGCTCGTCGCGATGGGACAACGCCTTGCGGCGAAATGACAAGTCAAAGGAGCGGATGGCTTCGATTTGCTTGAGGACATAGTTGTTTTTAGCGAACATCCGGATCAGCTTGTGAAAATAATCATTGGCGTCAATCAACTTTTCCGAGTTTTTGACCCTGGTGTAATCGTCCATCTGTTGAATCGCCAAGCCGAGCTGCTCCGCTTCTTCAGGGGTTATCTTGATGGCTGCCAGACGGACTGCCACCCCTTCCAACGCCGCCCTGACAAGGTTGATCTCTTCAATAGAGGTCATAATGTCGTTGGAAACGTACGACCCCACCCGCGGCCGGGTCACAACCAGACCCTCCTGCTCCAGCAGTCGCAGGGCCTCTTTCAGCGGCGTCGTGCTGACCTGGAATTGACGGGCCAGTTCTCGCTCGTTCAGGTGAAAACCGGGCTTATATTGCTCCGCCAGAATAGCTTCTTTCAATTTTTCATAAACAACATCACGGACCGATCGGGTTTGCGAAGCGATGTCTGGCGAAAAATTCATGTTGCAGCTCCCTTTCTCAAGGCTGTTCCGGTTTATGGGCATGACTCACATTCCATTATAACAAAAACTCCAGCCGGCCACTATTTCCCAGCGAACTATATGATTGCCCCTGACAGGTGCACTCACTATCGTTATTTCTTAGGGAAAACTCATTTCCAGACCAGCCCGTCAACCGAATTGTCGAGATATGTCTTTATTATTATAAGCGGTAACCAAACATTGGTCAAAATAATTGCAATATTCCTGTCATGAATCGGGTTGCACAAAAAAAGAAGACAGCCGCTGGCTGTCTTCTTCACCGGAAGGATGGTTATCGTCCCGCCTTTGTGCCACTTGTAATTATTAGCCCTTGATTTCTTTGATATATTTCCTGCCCTGGGATTGAATGAACGCCTGATCGGAGCCGACAATCACCAGTTGGAAGCCCTGTCGATAACCAGTTGAACTTCGTGTTTGGTGCTTGTCTCCGGCACAGGCTTAAGCCGCAGTTACTCGGCAGAATGCCCTTTTACCATTGTTCCGGCCAATTTTTCGTAGTACTTCACCAGCACACTATTATCGCAATCCCCCAATTGGTCGGCTTTGAGATTTTGCATCATTTCCATAACGGTAGAACTGAGCGGAAGGGGGGCTCCCACTTCGTGGCCTGTTTCCAAAACATTGCCCAGGTCCTTAATATGGAGGTTGAGCCTGAAACCGGGATCAAACTTTTGCGCCAACATCAGCGGCGTCTTATTTTCAAGCATTCTGCTGGCAGCCGAACCGCCCCGGATTGCCTGGAAAACCACTTCCGGATCGACGCCTGCTTTGACGGCCAGCGTCATTCCTTCGGCGACAGCGGCGATATTAATGGCAACAATGGCCTGGTTGGTCAGTTTGGCAACATTGCCGGCGCCGATAGCGCCGACCCAGACCACATTGCCGCCTACAGCGTTGAGAATGGGGGCGCATTCATCAAAGACTGCTTTCTCGCCACCGACCATAATCGATAACGTCCCCTTCTCGGCTCCGGCTTGGCCCCCGCTGACAGGCGCATCCAGCATACCAATCTGTTTTTCCGCCAGCTTTGCCGCAATCTCCCGCGCCGCGATGGGCGCGATAGAACTGGCGTCTATAATAATGGTGCCAGGTTTCGCACTTTCGATGACTCCGTTTTCGCCGAGCAAGGCCTGACGAACATGCGGTGAATTGGGCAGCATGGTGACAATCTTGTCACACTGCTCAGCCACGGCCCTGGGAGAATTGGCGGCTTCAGCGCCGGCACTGACCAGTTCGGCTACCGCAGGTTGATACAAGTCATAAACAACTAATTGATAGCCGGCTTTTAAGAGATTTTTGCTCATGGGTTTACCCATGACTCCCAGACCGATGAACCCTATTTTACCCATTCTGTCTCCTCCTTATAGTGCCTAGAAAAATTCGGCAATAATCACTATTACATCTAAAACCCTTTTGGTGGCGGAGGGCTGCCTCTTCGTGTTGGATAATCGCTATTTCCCGGATAAATGACGGTCCTGGCCAGATAATATCCTGCTGCCACCGCCGCCAAGAGGGTTATGACGATGGCCAGTGCAGCCAGGCGCAGCATTTCGTCCTTTTGGGCCTTCAATCCCTGCGAGGATGTCTCGATACAGATCAACCAGCCGGTTTTCTTTTCCTGGGAGTAATAAACCAGCGACTGATTGCCTTTATCGTCGGTTATTTCCTCCACTCCTGCCGATCCCTTCATGCCCTTTTGGAAGTACGCCGTATTGGCGACATCTTTGCGATCAGCGACGACAGTCTTGTCGGGGTGGGCCATAATCTTGCCCTCTTTGTCGACAATAAACGCCGTTATCGTCCCTTCCGAACGCTGGGTGACAAATTCGGTTAGTTTCATGAGGTTGATCGATCCTTGCATCACTCCGGTGACCGCACCGTCAGTGCCGTAAATAGGCGTTGCCAGAATCACTGTAGACAGGCCGGTGGAACGGCTTACCACCACCTCGGACAGAACTTCCTCGTTGCCTTTCATGGCTTCGATATAAAACTGCCGGTCGGCAATCCCCGACATGCTGTAAGTGGCGGTTTTCGCGACCTGGCGACCGTCACGGTCAACGGCCACCGGAATAAACATCGGGTAGGCTTTGACCATATCGGCCAATATTGGCTTGACATTTTCCAGGTCGTAACCGCGGACTGCCGCACTGCGGGCCAGCAGCTTCAGCACTGCCATATGCATGTCATACAGCCCTTCTACATCGGCCTGGATGGCCTGGACTTTATTTTTGTTCAACCTATCAAAGTCGGTCCGGGCGTTCTTTTCAGCTGTCGCATAAAACACCGCCGAAACAACGAGAACCGGGATTAGTCCCACAAGCAGCAATATCGCGATAAGCCTATTTTTCATTACAACCTCCGCGTTTACCCTTTCCCTGGGCCACCGGGAACAGCCAACTCTGGTTCCTTACCGCCAAGGGTGAGGGGTTTGAGTTCAGGCACCACGAAGATGATAAATACCGCGGCCACCAAAATGGAGCAGCCGCCAATGGTCAACGCCAGCTGGAAGCTGCCGGTTACCTTGACAATAACGCCGGTCAGAATGGGGGAGATGATACCCGCTATCGCGCCAATGGCGTTAATGACCCCGGAAATCGAACCAACCATCTTACCTGGTATGACCTCGGTCATAATGGTCCAGATATGTCCGGCCGCGGTGGATTCAGCCGAAATGGCAACAACCAGGAAGAACATGGCGATTCCGGAGTCTTCGGCGAAGCCGGTAATGATGATGGTGGCCGACAAAAGT
Source organism: Negativicutes bacterium (assembly GCA_031292035.1). The sequence continues at coordinate 28,924 of JARLHX010000158.1, forward strand.
TGGAGGCCGACCTGTACCGATTTACGGGCGCGATTGACGCTCCAGCCTTTTTTAATCAGCCAGTCGGACAGCCAGCCAATGATCGGCTGGGCTACGGCGGCGACAGCGAAGGCCAGCGAGGTGTAAAAGCCCATCTTGAGGGTCGAGAAGCCCCGGCCCATGATCAGATACCCCGGAACCCAAGTCATAAACTGCCACTGCAAGAAGTCCTGGGTGAATTTAACGACAATGATGCCAAGGAGAGCCCGGTTAGTAAATACCTCTGTCCACGGAACTTTGACCTTTTCGATTGCTCCGGCCGCCTTGGCCTTGTCCCGTGCCAGATCTTTAAACCCATAACACCACAGGGCCACCCAGAGCAGGCTGCACACACCGGTAATAAAAAAAGCGACCCGCCAACCCCAGGTTGTGATAAGGACAGCCATGACAATCGGACAAAGAGCCAGGCCCACGCGATTGCCGGACGAATAAACGCCGATGGCTGTACCGCGTTCGCTGCTGGGAAAGTTGTTGGCAACAACTTTGGCGTTTGCAGGAAAGGCGGGTGCCTCGCCGGCGCCGACGCCAAGACGGGCAATTACGATATGGGTGGCATTATGGGCAAAGCCGGTCATGGCGGAAAAGACCGACCAAATGGTTGCTGACCACCCCAATACCGCTTTTGATCCAAAGCGGTCGACTAAATTACCGCCCAAGGCGTTACCAATAACATAAGTCCAAAAAAAAGACGATAGCGCGACCCCCATGATCGCTGCATCGATGCCGAACTCCTTGATGATAAAAGGTGCGGCCACTGATAGGGCTGCCCGATCGAAGGAGTTGATGATGACACCGGTCATCAATAATGCAACTACACCCACCCGATACGACTTTGTGTTTTTAGGATCCATTCCCTCACCCTCATTTCTCTTTATTTCTAGTCTCGTCTGCAGGAGAAATGGTTCGATTATCAAGGTGTTCCAGGAGAAAAGCCTCCTGGAACACCAAAACCGCCCGCCAACTTCCCCCTCCAAGCGCAGAAAGCTGGTAGATGAACAATATTTAGTTCTTCGCCTGATTGTCAGCCAATTGGGGGATTTTACTCTCAAGCTCTTGCAAAATCTTCAGTTCTGGCACTACGAACAGGAGCACTACGGCAGCCACCAATATCGAGCAGCCGCCCATGAGCAGTGCCAGGGTGAAGCTGCCAGTCACCTTGACGATGACTCCGGTCACGATGGGTGAAAAGATGCCGGCCGCCGAGCCGAGAGAATTGATCAGCCCGCCCACCGAGCCGACGAGGCGGGGTGGTATAACTTCTGTCATGAGAGTCCACATGTGCCCGGCGCAGATCGATTCGGCCGAAATGGCCAGTACCATAAAGAACATGGCAATCGGTACACTGTCGGTATAGCCAGTGATAATGATGGTGGACGCTAATATCTGAAGGGTAACTTGTACTGTCTTACGAGCCCTGCTGACACTCCAGCCCTGTTTGATCAACCAGTCGGAAATATACCCGACCGCCGGTTGGCAAACTGCTGCAACCGCATAGGACAGCGAAACATAAAAACCCATGGTCAGGACCGAAAAGCCCCGACCCATGATGAGATAGCCAGGAACCCAGGTCAAAAAGAGCCACTGCAGGAAATCCTGGGTAAATTTGACCACTGTAAGGCCTACAAGTGTCCGGTTTGTAGCAATGACTTTCCAGGGAACCTTAATCTTTTCTTTGATGCCGGCCTCTTTAGCCTTGGTTTCCGACAAATCGTTGAAGCCGAAATACCATATCGCCACCCAGATCAAACTTCCCAAACCAGTGATGATGAACGCCGCCCGCCAACCATAGTTGGCGACAAGAAAGGCCATCAGGATAGGGGTGGCGGCATTGCCTATGCGGATGCCGGTCCAGGCGACGGCCACCGCTGTACCGCGCTCGTGACTGGGAAAGTTGCTAGCGATAATTTTGGCACTGGTAGGAAGGGAAGCCGCTTCCCCGATGCCGACACCGAAACGGGCGATCATGATATGGATGGCATTAGTTGCCAGGCCCGTCAACGCTGAGAAAACCGACCAAATTGCGGCCGCCCAGCCCAGCACTCGTTTCGTGCCGTACTTGTCGGCCAGATTGCCGCCTGGGGCGTTGCCGAGCGCATAGGCCCAGAAAAAGGTCGACAGCGCAACCCCCATAGTGGCTGTGTCAATGCCGAATTCCTTGATAATGGACGGTACGGCGATCGACAGACTTGCCCGGTCCACCGCATTGATAAAAGTTCCGGCGGTCAGCAGGGCTACTACTCCAAAACGATACCCTCTTGTGTTTCTAGGATCCATTCCCTCACCCTCATTTCTCTTTAGATGATTGCGTATACAGGTATTCCATAATTGCTGAAAAACTCCTCTAAATGAAAGTCAGGCCCTCTTGTCCTTCGATCTGTCTTAGTATGTCATTATCTTTTTGCCTAATTTTGGACCCTTATCGCCTGCTGTCATCCTTTTGCCTCGGCGTCAGCCTCCGGCAATCCTTCAAGAACCATTGGCTTGAGCTCCGGAATGATGAACAGCACCGACAGCGCTGAAATGAGAATCATGCATCCCCCCACAATCAACGCCAGTTGAAAACTGCCGGTGACTTTGACCAGCACTCCGGTCATGATGGGCGACAAAATTCCGGCTAGAGCCCCGCAGCTGTTCATGACCCCGCCGAGAGTCCCTGAAAGCCTGGGCGGCGCCGCCTCGGCCATAATGGCCCAGATAAGCCCCCCGGCCGCCGATTCGCCGGCAACAGCAAAAGTCAACAAGCCCACCGCCCACATTGGATCATCAATGAACCCCACGCCAATGACGGTGGCCGCCATACACTGCAAGCCGACCTGCACCCCTTTGCGGGAGGCGTTCACACTGACGCCCTTTTTGATCAGCCAGTCGGACAAAATGCCAGAAAGAGCCTGAGCTATGGTTCCGGCGATCCAGGGCAGTGAAGCGAAAACTCCCATTTTTACAATCGAAAAACCGCGTTCCAATACCAAATAGGCCGGTACCCAGGTCAAAAATAAATACAATAAATAATCCTGGAAAAATTTTGTTAATATAATTCCTAGCGTAGCTCTGTTAGTCAGAAAGGCCTTCCAGGGAACCCTGATTTTTTCTTTGACCGGCCCCCGCTGCGCCGCGGCCCGGTCGGTGAAGGTAAAATACCAGACAATGCACCATAACAGACTTCCGACGCCGGTGACAAAAAAGGCGGTGCGCCAATCCCAATTGACAATCAGGTATGTCATGATAAGAGGGGTGGCGGCATTGCCCAGCCTGACGCCAGAGGTGTAGATGGTTAAGGCAGAGGCGCGCTCAGTAACAGGGAAATTCTCAACAATGATTTTCGTGCTTACAGGAAATGATGCAGACTCGCCCACCCCGACCATAAGCCGGCACGCGATCAGTTGCGGCAGATTCCGGACCAATCCTGTGGCGGCCGAGGCCAACGACCAGAGGGCGACGGCCCACCCCAGCACACTCTTTGTCGGCAGGCGATCGGAAAGCGCGCCGATCGGAGCGTTGAGCATAGCATAAAGCCAAAAAAACGCCGACAGCGCAATCCCCATTGAGGCTGTGTCCAGTTGAAATTCCTTGATAATCAGGGGGGCGGCTACCGATAAACTGGCTCGATCCACTGCGTTGATGAAAGTCCCGGCAAAAAGCAGGGCCACCACACCGACGCGATACGATTTTGTGCTTTCCATTGTCGACCTCCCTTGCATGAATCAAAGTCAACCAAGGATGGAAACAATCCCCGGTGATCTACTGTAAAAGCATCTGCCGGGGACAGTTTCTGCGAGCATTAGTTTTTTGCCATTTATATTGCAGCAATCGTCGGGTTATGACGGCAATGCATTTTACAGGGTACAGGGCACGCCATATTCCTGGCCTAGGCGCTGCAAGTCTTCCAGTGTAACCACACTGAGCGGAATCCCCTCTTTGAGCCGGAGGGCCTTTCGCCGCAATTCGATTTCCCCAGGCAGAAAGATTTCATCTATGCCTTGGGCCTTGGGGCTGTTTTTGATGCTGACAACCAGTTGGTCTACTTTATCTTTGAATTCCTGGACAGACCCAAAGGTGGCGATATCAATGGCTCCAAAATAATGACTGATGGCTGTTGGGCCGTCGAAAAAGCCATACATGTCCTTGACTCCCTCAGAAAAGGCGCCGCCGCCGAGAATGCCGGTCATGACTTCTACCGTGACGGCTACCCCCGACCCCTTATAGCTACCGAACGGGAAGATAGTGCCAGCCAACGCCGCTTTCGCGTCGGTCGTTTCTGCGCCGTCAATGTCCATCGCCCATCCCTGGGGAATGGGTTGCTTTCGGGCCAGAGCTAGCTGGACTTTGCCCCTGGCGACCACGCAACTGGCCTGATCGGGAATAATCGGCAGCTGTTTCCCTGCCGGAATGGCGTGGGATACCGGATTGGTGCCAAGCAGGGGTACACGCCCGCCCCAGGGAGCCACCCGCGAGGCGCCGTTGGTCGACGAATAGCCGATCATGTTGTGCTCTAAGGCCATCTTTGTCCAGTAGGCTGCCATGCCGTTGTGATTGGAATTATGAACACTGATAAATGAAATGCCGACCTTCTTGGCTTTTTCGATGGCTAGTTCCATCGCTTTTTTAGAGACGGCCCCACCCATGCTGTTGCAAGCATCCAAGACGGCAATTGCCGGGGTCTCGGTTACTACTTTCATTTCAAGGGCCGGACGGGTCGCCCCCAATTTCAAGCGTTTCAAATAAATATTCATCCGAGTGACGCCATGAGACTCAACACCGCATAAATCGGCATCGACAACCAGATCGGCGTTGACAAAAGCTTCATCTTTAGGGACGCCCAGTTTTTCAAACAACTGAATACAGTAATTTCGCAACGCATCAGCCTGGACGATTTTAACTTTATTGTCCATCGCTATTCACATCCATCCTTTGATACTCAGCCATTGCATTTTCAGGATCAAAGGTCCTCGAAATGCTGTGGCTCTTTCCCTTGTGTGTATCCAAACATGGATTTTAGTCGATGATTTCACAACCCTTATCTTTCAAGGCTTTGTCGACCCAGGTCCGGTCCCATTCCAAATTGGCGATCTGTTTGAGGATGCCTTGTTCGCGGGCAAGCATGGCTTTGGCTTTCTCCAATACTTCGGGCGCGTCTTTCGGGTTGATGACGACAACACCGTCGGCATCACCGACAAGAATGTCGCCAGGATTGATCACAATGCCGCCACAGGAAACCGGAACGTTGATCTCGCCAGGGCCGTCTTTAAACGGTCCTTTGGGAGTGATGCCGGCTGCGTATACCGGGAAGTTGGTCAGTTCTGCAAGTGCGTCGATGTCGCGGACGGCTCCGTCGACGATCATACCGCCGACACCCCTTCTGTTGGCCCAGGAAATCATCAGTTCCCCGACAACCGAATTGACTGTGTCGCCCTGACAATCAACAACAATGATATCGCCGGGCTGGGCCATGTCGATGGCTTTGTGCAGCAACAGGTTGTCTGCCGTTCTCGACTTGACGGTGAAAGCCGGCCCGAGTAGCGGCGCTTTGTTCATTGGTCTGATTTTGGCGTCGATACAGGAGTGCCGGTACATGTTGTCAGCAATATTTGCGACTGGTACCCCCCGGAATCCTTCTATCAAATCTTTGCTCGGACGGTCAATTTTAGTGTAGATACGAAATCCTACTGATGACATAAAATCCACTCCTCATTTAAATTATTAATATTACGGGACCGATCCAATCAAGCCCGAGCCCTATTCTTCCACTGATGGCTTGTCTTTATCCCGGCCCTTCCCCAATATGATCAATCGCCGAAATACCAGCATCGGTATCTCAGAATTGACTAAATCGTCAGAACAATTATACTAATAAATAGAGGTATTGGTAAAATGAATAGTTTTGTTGTTATATATCGATGTTGTCACTATTTGGGAGGTGGGGTATGTATCTTCTGGGAATCGAAGCTTTCCTGGCTGTCGTTCGAACGCAGAGTCTGACCCGCGCCGCCGATGAACTTCATTTGGCCCAGTCCTCAGTTAGCCACAGACTAAAGATATTGGAAGAAGATATCGGTTCGCGGTTGATTGAACGCAGCAAAGGCGTTCAGGGCATCCGGCTGACCCCAACCGGCGAAGATTTTGTGCAGATTGCCGAGCGCTGGACGTCGCTGTGGCGCGATACACAAATCCTAAAGTCGCAGGGATCGAATCTCACCTTGTCAGTAGGAACGGTGGACAGCCTCAACACCTTTTATTTTCCATCATTATATTTGGCCATCTGCCAACATCAACCGCCTCTACGGCTGGCGATTCGCGCCCAGCATTCGGTGGAACTGTATGAGGAAATTGACAGACGCCACATCGATCTGGCTTTTGTCCTGCGCGAGATGGCTGTTCCCAATGTCATGGTTATGCCCTGTTTTGCCGAGCCCATGGTCATCCTCAGTCTGGCTACCCCGGCGAATTCCGGGGCCGAAACACTTCACCCGACTGAATTGGATTCGAACCATGAACTATATATCCCCTGGGGACCGGTTTTTCAAGCCTGGCACGACGAATGGTGGGACCCGCTGTGTCCTTCGCGAATTCGGTTGGACAGCGCCAGCCTGCTTTTTTGCCTCCTCCGCGATCCCTGTCAATGGGCCCTTGTTCCCATGTGGGTCGCCAATGTGGCCTTAAAAAGAGGAGTTTACGCCATTCGCAAGCTATCGCCGGCGCCACCGGATTTGATGTGCTATCGAATTACCCACAAGTATCCGAAGGCCAATACCATACGCAGCATAGCGGTTTTTGACCATTATTTTGCTTTACTGCAACAAAACCAGCTAGATTCTAATATTTTGGGCGGCTATCTATCATTGGGCGACTCTTGTGCCGGCGGCACTGACAATAAAAAAATCGTCTAGCCGGATGTTGGGGCTTTAGCCCAGCCGGAGGGCCTATGCAAAAAGACTCCCCACCTTGGTGGGGAGTCTTTTCTTCTGCGAATATCAAATAATTTGCTGGCGCAGTATCAACGACGACGATTATGCCGCCTCTCGCTGGTACACTGTTTTATATACCCACAGCGCGTTGATTAACAGCAGCGCCCCGGTAAGAAAAAAGACATAATGAACGTCAAACACGGCCGCCACCTCTCCTCCCATCAACGACCCACCGAAGGACCCCATGAACTGAGCAGACTGATTATAGCCGTAAACACGTCCAGCGATCTCATCAGGGGTGATTTGTTTTATCAAGCTGTTAATCGAAGGTAAAAGTCCGGCAGTCGCTATCCCCAACAAGAAACGAAGCCCCATCAATTCCCAGGCATTCTGAACAAATGCCTGGGGAATGAACAGAATTCCTGCGGCAACCAACGCGACGAGCATGACTTTCTGCGGACCGATCCGGTCAGACATTTTGCCGAGCCAGGGGGCCGCGATCATGCTGGCCAAGCCTGCGGCGGAAAACACCATACCGGACACCAAGGCGACATGGCTGGTTTTTACGGTTAACTGGGTAATATAGACGGTGATAATTGGCTGGATCGACATGAGCGCCAACTGCATCATCAGGGTGGTTACAAAGAGCGAAATCATCATTTTGGGATTGGTAATCAAACACCAAATATCGTTAAAACACGGTGTCTTCTTATCGGAAGGCACAAATTGCTCTTCGACGAAAAAGTACGACGCTAAGAAAGCAATTACCAATAAAATCCCAATTGAGAAAAACACGCTGCGGGTACCCACCGTCTCGGCAATATAGCCGCCAAATAACGGTCCGAGCAACATGCCGCCGACCGCGCCGGTAGAAAGAGTCCCCAGCGCCCAGCCCGAGCGGTCCCGGGGGGTCTGGGTGGCGACAAGGGTTATAGCGGCTGAAATATAGCCGGCGACGGCTCCTTGCAGCAGCCGCAGCCCCACCAGTTGATAGACATTTTGCACAAAGCCCATGCAACTGATAACAATCGCCATACCAAGGCTGGCCCGCAGCAGCATTTTCTTTCGGCCGTACTTATCGGCGGCTTGGCCCCAAATCGGCGAAAAGATCGCCATAAAAATGAAGGTAATGCCAAAGGCAATCCCTGACCAATGTTCAATATCCGCCAGGTCATGAATGCCGAGAAAGTCGATATAAAGGGGCAAAATCGGCGCAAGTTGGCTCAGTCCGGCCGAAGTTGCAAAAGATCCGAACCAGCAGACCATTAGGTTTCTCTTCCATATTTCCATCAGAACATCCTCATGTCTTCTCAGGCTTTCGTTTGGGTCGAATTGAAAAACACTTCTATCATAGCGCGAATCTGAAAATAATTCCACTAGCCACTGACCGCGCTATGGAGCCAATCGCAGCGAATTCACGAGCTACGCTCTGTTTGACGGTATTATGCCAGGATATTTGCAATAGGCTTTTCTCCCGGTCATAGTACTCCCGGTGAAATCCAAGAAAAATGACGGTGAGACTTCACCGTCATTTTTGCGAACATAGCCCTACTTCACCTAAGAAATCAAAGGCTCTTACTGTAGATTTCTTTGATTTCCGCTTCGCCGGGAACCTTAGGACTATTATCGATATTTGCTTTCATCGTCTTCAGCGCATTCGCTGTCAGCCAGTCAAGGTTGGCCGAAGTCACGCCAAAGTCCCGGAGACGCAGCTCCATTCCCAAGGTTTTTAACAGGCGGGCCATAGCAGGTGCACTTTTAGCGGCTGCCTGCTCATCAGAAAGACCGGCAACCTCTTCGCCCATGATTTTGGCAATCATTGCAAATTTCTCCGGCGCAGCTGAATAGCTGAATTCCATAAAGGGAACAATTAAGGCCGCCAGGCCTTCGCCGTGAGCCACATCGAACAGGCCGCTCACTGGATGTTCCAGTCCATGGGCCAGCGTGGTGCCGCTGGCATCAATGGCCATCCCGGCGAGGGTATTGGCGAGAGACACCCGTTCCCAGGCCTCAATATTGCTGCTGTCGTGGTATACCGCCGGCAAAGACTCAGTCAGCCAGCTGATCGCCTGCAACGCCATCATTGCGGTAATGGGGTTGCTCCGCCTGGCGACATAGGCTTCGATGGCATGGAACATCGCATCCAGACCTGGGCCGGCGATGGCTCTTTGCGGCAATGTCAGCAGCAATTCCGGATCAATTATCGATGCTTTCGCGTATAAGAACGGTGATTTGAGTCCCTTTTTGTCGTTGTTTTCCGGATTGGTCAGTACTGCCACATTATTGCCTTCGCTGCCTGTTCCGGCGGTGGTGGTTATCAGGATCACCGGTAGAGCGCCGCTGCCTGGCTTGCCATAAATATATTCAGATACGTCGCCGTCGTTGACCGCCATGAAGGCGATCGCCTTGGCAGCGTCCATGGCGCTGCCGCCGCCGAGACCCACGACGACGTCGCATCTTTCGGTCTTGGCCAAAGCTGCGCCTGCATGAGCCATCGTAGTGAGCGGGTTGGCCTTGACTTGATCAAAGACAACACATTCCACTCCCGCTTGCTTGATAAGGTCGACCACCTTCGCCAGCAGTCCGGTGCGGCCCGAGCTACCAGAGGTCACGATCAATGCCTTGCGGCCGCACCGCTTGGCTTCCTCGCCGACAACGGCGAGTTTGCCTCTGCCAAAGACCAGCCGTACCGGGTTGGTAAAATCAAATTGCCACATGTGTTTGGCACCTCCGAAAAATAATTCTGATTAATGTTCTATTCTCAAAGAGTACTCCCTTTTTTGTTAGAGCTTCTCTTGTTAGCTGTAATGCTGTTATTTTTTGTACCGGGAAAATTTTTTTATTTTATAAGAAGGTATCAGCGCCAATTAAATGGAATTAATTGGAAATTATGTTTGAAAAGAGGCGTTGTCATGAACAAGCTGCGGCAGATTGATCCAGAGGATTTACAATCGTTGAACACGTGCCTTTTACTGACAGCATGCTTTGTCATTCCCGTTATTACAATTTTCACTTTCAGCTTGGGGGGCGCTTATACTTGGTTTTGCGAAATGCTGTGTTTGTGCTCCTGGGGTATGCTGTTTTGGTGGACAGGGAAACAGCCGGATAATGGGCTTGACTTCGAAGGTGTCGCAATAAACGACGAATCGGGGCAAACGAAAGCGACCTCAATAGATTCTGTCGTCTAGTTTGAGTTCGCGTTGTTCCTTACAATATTCAGCCGTTAGACGGCACTTTCAGCTCCAGCCATGCGTCAAAGGCGTCCAGGCCTGACCTCCAGCCGGCAATCACATTTTGCTCCAGTTCTCCGCCCTTTTCCAGCTGTTTGGCGATACGATACGTATCTTCAGCAAAAGCAACCACAACTTTTATGCCCATCTCGTCAAATGGCCCCTGTCCCGGACCATAGGCAAATACCGCCGTGGCCTCCTGCAACAGGCGAATTCTGTCTGCAAGGCAGGCCAAGCCTGCTGCTGTGGCCACCACGGAGTTTTGCGGCACCTGCCCTTCTTGAAAGAGTCGCAGCGCCACTTCATCGGCGATTTTATCCATTTCGGCCGCCTTGCTCTCGATTTCCATCCCGGAATTTCGTGGCCGTTTACCACGGAAATTTAATACATTTCTATCTTTTTTATCTTTCATTCTTTATCGCCCTCCTTTCGTACTATATCCAAAACCTGAAAACAGTCTTTTATTTTTTCATTTATCAGGAGATGGGTCTCCTATCGAAAATAAATTCTTTGTTCTACCGAATCCACCTTCCTATTTCGAAGAGCTTATTCCCTTGCTGGACTATATTTTAATAAGAACAGAATGTACATGTGGTCGTGCTTAATGCACGACCACATGTACATTCTCCGTTTTAGCGTCTTGCCTTAGGCTATGCAAATCGATTACGCAACAGATATAGCAAACAGTCGCCGGTAATTCTCCATCGCCTGACCAGCCATTGTCCACCGATACTCGTTTACCTCTTGTAAATTGGAGTTTAGGAGGTCAACCAGGTTGCTATCAAGAGCTCCGTCTCGGGCCATACCGATAACAAGTTCGATGGCCTTCCCCGGTTTCATCGCCGGTCGGTACGGCCGGTCTTCGGTAAGGGCTGTAAACACATCCGCGACTGCCACGATTCTCGAACCTAACGGAAGATCATTCCCTTTCAAATGAAACGGATATCCGCTGCCGTCCAGCCGTTCATGGTGCAATGAACCCCAAATATTGACGGTTTCCAAACTGGGAATCTTCTGAAGGGTGCGGAAGCCAAAATAACTATGGGAACGCATGACATTCCACTCTTGCTCGGAAAGGGTGGCGGGTTTCTCTAAAATTTCGGTCGGAACAGCCAATTTCCCAAGGTCATGCATGTGCCCGGCAACACGCATTAATTGAAGTTCCTTCCGCGAAAAGCCGGTCAAACGGGCTAAGATTTCGGCGGAAGCGGCAACACTGGAAGAATGGGTCGCGGTGAACGGACTCCGAAAGTCGATAACCCGAGAAAATAGTTTGGTTAAGCCTTGAAGCACCTCTGAATCAAGTTCAATCGGGTCCATGTCAATAATGGGCCGTAATGGCTCTGTTGGCACCGCAGCGGTTGCGTCCAGCCAGAAATGTTCCCTGCCGGCAAGATTCCCAAAGGCCTCTATCAGTTCAGGTTGGAACCAGGTCCCGGAAAATCGCGCAATGTCTCGATAAATTCTTGTGCTTTGCCCCAAGATAAGCGACTGTTCAGGAAGCAATACAGCAATCCGGTCAGCCAGGTGCATAATGTGGCTTTCTGGCGGTACTGGATGATTATTGAATACTTGCCCTTTCCCCCCCTCCCAGCGGACATGATGAAATCTTACAATATCCGCCACCGAGGAAAAGGGTTCAAACTCTCGCAGCAAATGATAGCCAATTTCCGCATGGTGATGGGGATTTATGCTCTCGAAAGATAAAACGTCAATCCGTTCTTTCAGTGAAAGCGCCCCAATATCATGAAAGACACCTGCTAGCATTAAATTTTTTCGCTGACTTAGCGGCAGATTCAACTCAACACCTAAAAGATATGCAATAAACGCTACCTTGCGATGGTGGTTGGTGATCTTGGGACTGACTAAGTCCAGGGTATCCGACAAGGACATAGCCAGTTGCAACAGCGAGGTGATAGGCTGTCTGAACATAAGTCCCCTCCCAATTTAAACTTAGATGCGCTTGTTAACTTTGTATTTGTGGTAAGTAAATGCCTGCTAACACCTGTGACGCTTGTTCAAGAAAGCTGCCACGAACTAAAAAAAGTCAGGGTTAGCCTGACTTCGTTTTCTTGAAACGGCGGCCTGGCAATCATAGGCGCTAGCGCCCCTTAGACCCATAGCTTTGCGTCCCCGCCTTTCGACAGGTTTGCCTTTTACTAACCTATTTTAATTTCTATATACATCATATGCTGTCGAAATGGGTACGTCAAGAGATTTCGGGTGACTCCGATGCACCGATTACCCTCACCGAAAATGATACCCCGAACGCGGTATAGCTATTCCCGCATTAAAATAATCCCGTTGATACTGCAAGGCTATCACAGCATCAACGGGATTACCTTTGGGCCCTCCATTATGGCCGCTTAGTCAGTTATATCACCGGCTAAAATATTCCTGCACGGTATCCCAGGCAACTTCTTGAAGATGTCGGGCAACAGATTCATCAAGTCCGGCGGTATAATTCAGACCAACCGGCGACTTTTTAAACAAGGTGGCGTAGACTGTTGCCGCGCCCAAATAAGTCCCAGCCAGGCTGGGGTGCCTTTTGTCGGGGTCATAAAGGTTGATGTCTGGCCTGAGTGCGATGGACCTTGCAAAGGCCAGTCCTGCAGGAATGACCAAGGCATCATTCTCATTGGCGGCTTTTGTGTAAGCAGCTTCAAGCTGCTGGGTCATTTCGGGCTTATCGGCATAAGCCCAGGACATGAAGAATACGGGTATGGTGCCGTGCTGGCGAACAATATCACTGTCTTTTTTGGCTGACTCCGTAAATACGGTTTTTAACTGGGGATGTATCGGGCCTTGACTGGAATCCATCATGATTGCCACTGCAAACAGTTTCTGTTTCGGATCATTGAAAACAACATTATTCTTGCTATCAAAGGTATAGGTACCGATGGCATTGGGGCGGAAATAAGAATTGACGTCATGCCAATCTAATCCCGAGCCGCTGATGGTGACGAGGGTGGAGCGATAGCGGTGCTGAGGAATTCCTTCTGCCACCATTTTGGAAACATAGCCATTCATGCCGTTGTTGTAGTAGAAGAAGCTGTTTCCGATAAAGATAACCGACGCCGGATCTTGGATGCCGAGATCCTTAATCTTTGGCACAGGACTTTGGTCCACTGCGCTGGCGGGCATGTTCTCCTGCGCCAAAGCCGGGCCGGACATCGCCCAAGTGAGGGAAAAGACAACTGCCAGCAATACCAATAGGACGGGCAACTTGATTCTTTTCATGGTGTACCTCCCCTTATTATTAGGCTTTATTTATTGCACTGATAAAACCCGCTTTTCTCCATATCTATCACTACCGGAACCAACCCTTGATCCCGGATATGGGCAGCCCCGCGGGCAGTTGTCACGATGCGCCCCCCGGTGCCGCAAACGAAACCCTTATGCATGATGATCTGGCCGTTAGCGATTGCCATAATAGGCTGCTGGGCGGCCAGATCAAGAACGGTGATGTCCGCATCAGCCCCTTCTTGAAAATGCCCTTTGTTGGTAAGGCCTACTATTTTAGCAGGATTATAACTGGTCTTGATCACAAATTCCTGGATGCTGAGAGCCTGAAGTTTAACCAGAGCCAACCCCATTTCGACGATGACATTGCGGGGAATCCCGCCCCCATCGGTGCTGATGCAATCGACTACAAAATCACCGGAGGCTCGTTTTGCCGTAGCCAGCCTGAGCCGCGGTTCAGGGGGATTAATAGTAAACCCGACGGTTGCATCTGTTCCTTTTTGCCGCCAGTAGGAGACCGCCTCCGGACCGGTAGCCAGGATCATCCGGCCGCCTGCCTCGACGTTGATTTGTGCCCAGCCAGCAAGGATGGCCTGTTCCAGTCCGGTTTCATCGGGAGAATAACCTCCGGTAATAAGACACCGTTGGGTCACCAGACTTTCCGGCACTCCGCCACTGCACTTGGCACTAGTACCGTTAATCGGCGACAGATACGACTCTGAGCGGATGTTGGGATTGGCGATCAGCGCCGCAATGGCCTCCTCTGTCTCGGTCATATAAGGCCTGGTCAATCCCCGGCAGTAGCTATTGACATGAGCGATATGAAGCGAATTGCCGCTGGCTAATGTCACTGCTTCCAAAAATCCTTCGATATTGGACCCCTGCTGTTTGCTGCCCACATGAAAGGCAATGTACGCTTTATTGTGGTTGGCGACCGCAATGGCGCGCGCGGTGGCTTCCGGCGTTAATGGATAATGGCCCCCCAGCAGCTTGAATCCGATGGCGCCCTGGGAAAGACTACTTTCCAAAAAGTTTTGCAATTCCGTCTCGCCTGGGTTTTCGTCTGCTACGGTGTGTCCCGGCCGCACATAGTTGATACAGGCGATGTTAAGACCTACACCATGGGTTCTGGCGATATCCAGGACACTGTCAATCGGGCCGGACATATCGAGGGCTGTCGTCACTCCGGCCTTGGCAAGCATTTTGTGGGCGAATTTGCCGCCGAGCCAGGAGGAGGCATGGACATGGAGATCGATAATTCCCGGCACGACATGTAAGCCTGTCAAATCGAACATCTCTTTTGCCTGAGTGGCATCAAGGTCGGGGGCCACCTCCACGATCTGGCCTTCGCGGATCGCTACATCCATAACCCCTTCCCGCTTTGAGGTCGGGTCAACAACAAGTCCGTTTTTCAGTATAATATCATATCTATACGCCATTCTTGCTGGCCTCCTTACTGTGACATCACCGTAAAAGTCCGGCTACTGTCCGCAAAATCAACTCTACCCCCGGCGCCAAGACTGCTTCATCAAAATCAAAATAATTATTGTGATGCCCGGCAGTCATATCGGCGCCAACCATGAAGTATGTCCCCGATCCGCCGCCGTCCTGGACAACTGTCATGAAATGCGAATAATCTTCTGTTGCCCCAAAACTGGCGTAATCTACGATATCGTGAAAGAAATCCATTCGGGCCGCCGCCTCTTTGACCCGATCCCGCATATCGGGACTACTTTCACCGCTTTTAGTGCCGCCCATCTGCACAATTTCATATTCCACCCCATACATTTCAGCGGCAGCAACAATAATCCGGCGAGCTTCGGCGGCCATGTATTCGTCTAGTTCGCTGGTTTCACCCCGGGTTTCCATTTTGTACAGCGCGTTGGGCGGAATAATATTACGCCCTTGTCCGGCTACCAGCGTCCCCACGGTAATCCGGGTTGCCCCCTGGCCGTGGCGGGCAATGGCATGGAGGTTAAGTGCTGCCGTAGCCGCCGCCAGCAAGGCATTTCGCCCTTCTTCCGGGGCTGCTCCGGCGTGGGCCGGTGTCCCGGTATACTTGACATCATACTTTGTCGTCGCCAGAAACTTCCCGGTAGCACAGATCAGTTGACCTGTTTTTTGGGCTTGAAAGCCGATATGACAGCCTAAAATATAATCGACGCCGTCCACCGCACCGGCGTTTACCATCGCCCTGGCACCGCGGCTGCCTTCTTCCCCCGGTTCAAAAATCAATCGAATGGTACCCTTGAGTTCTGCTTTTAGTCCCGCAAGAATCTCGGCTACCCCCAGTCCCATTGCCACATGACCATCATGGCCGCAGGCATGGGCGGCCCCCTGATTCACCGAAGCAAACCCGTCCCTCCAGGGACGATGCTTGGTATCCTGCGCTTCATCAATATCATTGGCGTCCATGTCAAAGCGGATGGCTACCATAGGTCCTTCGCCGCAGCGCAGATCGGCGACAATCCCGGTGAGTCCGCCGGCCATACGCTGGACCAATCCGGCATCCGCCCCCTGCGCTATGGCCCGGTCCATATGCCTGGCGATCTCTTTTTCCGCAGGTACCCCCATCATATCCTCGGCGACGACCGCCTCTGGCCCGGTTTTTACGGTATACCCCAGTGCAAGCAAACGGGCCGCGACAATAGCGGCCGTTCGAAACTCCGTCCACCCTGTCTCAGGATATTTGTGAAAATCCCGCCGCCAGCTGATAAGCTGCGGCTGAATGTTTTTTACCGCTTGTTGTATTCTTGCCTCCATCTCAGATCCTCCCTTCGTACTACAGTAGCATAAACATGATGACTATGACGGCGATAATCATTCCTGGCGCGTTGCGTTTGGCTAATTCCAGCGGATTGACCCCGGCGATGGACGCGCAGATAATGGCGGCCCCGGCAATAGGCGACATGGTTCGTCCCAGCGCCCCGCCAAGGGTGGCCACACTGCCCATATTAACCGCCGTTAAACCGAACTCTGCTGCATGCGGTGTTACCGCCTGGTTAAAGGCAAATGCCGCCGCGTCACCCGAGCCGGCGATGATGGCCAGTAAGAATGGCCCAAAGGTGGCTGCAATTTTTACTACGGCGGTGGAACTGACCAGCATACCAATAAACGCCTTGACCAGACCGATGGCTTCCATCCCCCCGACAAAAACACCGGCAGCGATAATGATCCCGAAAATGTTGCCATAGGCATTCCCCATGCCGTCAAAGAAGGCCTTTGTCACTTGGGTGGGGTTGCTTCGGGTAACCGCAACACCGATGATCGCCCCGATCAGCATGGCATGAGGCACTCCTACCTTTTGCAATGCCGGGCTAATCCCTATCGCTCCCAGCACAAGAAGCAGTACTGGCAAAATTGGGATGACCGCATAGATCGGGTTGGCCTTGAACTGGCCTTCGCCCACTGATCCGCTGTCGCTGGCTTGGTAGCCATTATTCTCCTTGAGGACATAGGCAACAATTGTTATCGATATAGCTCCGATTAGGACAGCAACAATATCTGCCGCAGAATGAACCCTGATGACTTCCATGACGTTCACGCCAGCTATCTTGGCGACAAAAGGGTTGTGGGCCAACCCTGGGCTAAGCAGACTGCCAAATGTTCCGGCATACACCGCCGCTGCGGCGGTAGCCGGGTGAACACCAGCGGCCATGAGGATCGGAATAAAAATGGTGCCGACCGCAGCTGACACCCCCGCGGCACTCGGCAGGGCAATATTAATGGCAAAGGTACCGAGTGTAGCACCGGGAATGAGCAGCGGCCTGACTTTGGTTAGGGCATTGGCCACAAGATGAATCAGGTGTTTGTCGCATTCGGTGTACTTCATTACAAAGGCAAAGCCCATGACCGAGCAGATCGCTTCAATCAGGCCGCCGGTAGTCATGTTCTTGGCGAAGGCATCAAAAGCGGCTAACGGATTTCCGCCCAAAACGGCCATTAATACTCCGGAAATGAATAATACCATTCTGGTCTCGTATTGTTTGATCAACAGATAGATGGTAGCTAGAACAATTAAAAGTCCGACAAAAATCATCAACAATTCCTCCATTACGCTTTTAGTTGGGAAATTGTTGAAACCTTCTGTTTTGACGCAACTAACTCCTTCCGGCTGAGAACAGCAACCCCACTTTCACCGAAAATATTTAAAAGATCCAAGTGAATGAATCACTTGGATCTTCCTTCGCTAAGAGGCTGAGCCCCGAAGCAGCGGCACGGTGTTGGCAGCTTGCGTCATGACATTGATGGTGTAGTCCGGCCGACCAATTTTCTTCTCTGCGACCGCCAGTGCTGTTTTAAAATCGGCAACCGCTATGATTCCAGCCTTGCTCATAAATTCGGCATTCTCAGGGCTTGTAACAACAATGAGGGCTATTTCCTTGGCTATATACCGTGTGCGAAAAGCAGAGTACCCTGGAACAGTAAAATTTTTGCGCAATGCCATTTCAAATTCCAGCGGATCTTTGATCTTCAGCCATTCGCTGTATTCGGGCGGCTCCATAATATCGCGGCATTCCATAAACACGATGGCCGCCCCGCCAGGCCTAGTCGCAAGATAGGCGTTGTCGTTTGCTTTGATGCCTTGGTACAAATTGATGTCTTTGGGATAGCCACCGGCCGAAGCGACAACAAGATCGGCGCGTCCGCTCACAGGAACCCCATAGATTTTTTCGACTTCCTTGCAGCCTTCTTCCCAGGCTTGATACCAGTGCCCCGCAAAAAATTTAGCAAAGTCCCCTTCGGGCGTAAAGACGGCGTTCAGCAGGAAATCTGCTTTTGCGAAAGCGCCTATTTCCCGCATATCGATGGCCATTTCGTTCTCTTTCACCATTCCCGAGCCACAGTTGGGATTAAGGCCTTGGCCAATTACTTTATTGAGACAATATTGGTGGTTGCCCTGGATGCTGTCATAGCCGCTGATGCCCGGCATGATGGCCTTGCGGCCGCCGCCAAATCCAGACATCAGATGATACACAATTCCGCCGGTCAGGATCATTTTATCAGCTTCGATGACCTGCTTATTCATATAGCTTTCTACGCCGCGAGACGTCTTGCCCATATAGACTAAATTGCCTTTGTCATGGGTATCATGCTGGGAAATTACCACCCGCCGGCAAACTTCTTGGCCGCAGATCGATGCGATCTCTTCTTGCGTATTCTTCCGATGGGCTCCTAGGGCCACAATAATAAAAATGTCGGCATCAGGTACGCCGGAGATATTCAATTCATCCAGCAGCTGTAATACGACACATGGTTTGAGAAAAACCGGGACAATCCGGGATTCGCCGGGAAGCCTTGTTACTCGTGGATTTTCGGCGGCTCGTCCTACGCGGCGATGCGACAGTTGATTTGAGAATTTTCGGCGTCACGTGGACATTTCGGCCATTTTCGGGCCGATTTTTAAAGGATATTTAGAAAACGTTTAAAAGCCTTTTAAATAAGGGGTTAAGGCGTTTAACGAATAAAAAAATAGCACCGTAGTGTCTTTTCGCAGTAGACTATTGCGGCACTATTGGCGCAACATTGACGCAATAGGGTAAAATGACAGTTATCCCTTTAAACATAAGGAATCGGGGCTGATTATAAAAAGTGATGATTGGCGCAATATTGCGGAACTAAAAAACAAATCACTTCTATAATATATAATTTCATAAATAAGAAAAATTCAAGGGCTTAGAACTCTAAGCCCCAAAAGTGCTGCCTTCTTCCGCAACTCTGGACTGTTTTTTTTCCTGATCTATTTTATCACATGCTAATGTGAATGCATTCTTAAATTGAACTTTAACCCAACCTCGTAAATCCGGGTCGTCGGTATGCATTAAGAAAGTTAATATATTAATCATGTCTTGAAGATCGGGGTCTAATTTAGCCCCGATCTTTTCAAATGGTACGACAGTACTATCTAAACCATTCAAGAACCATTCCATTGGACGATTAAAATACTGGGATAAGGAAAATAAAATTTTGGTCTCAGGAATTCTACCTTGTAAGTATTTGGTGAGAGTATGCTTAGAAATACCCAAATGGCAAGCCAACTGGACTTGGGTTATTTTCTTCTCTTCTATTACCAAAAGTAATCGATCTGAAAAACCTGAAAAATCGCCCAATTGTACTATTCTCCTTGACATTATCGTACTATCGTACGATAATAAAGATAACTATAAAACTATAGCCTTAATGTCTAAGAAAATCCCGTCCTGGAACGACGGGATGGTTATGACCGAATTTCAAAAAAACACCGTATAATCACTAGAGCGCACTTTATTAGGAGGGAGGTGAAATCATGACAGCCACAACAGGAATCAATACTGATCGAATGCCTAGCGAAGGGTTACAACAGCAAGTTTTCCAAGAGGTAAAGACCATGATTCGAAATCTGTGTGATACTCATGGATACAGTTATGGGAAAATAAGTAAAGAAACGGGAGTTTGCCATATCGCAGTTCAACTTCTATATCGTGAAACTGATTATCAACCACACACTCTAGGTTTACAAAAGACAGTCGCACAGGTTATTTACTCTGATCTAGTACGCCTGTCCAAAGAAAATCGCCGGTAGCATATCCTTTTATTAAGCAGCTGAATAACTCGTTTAATTCGGTAGGAGCGATATAAGAAGTCGGATCATCTTCGATATCCAGGACGCCGACAACATAATTAAATAACTCCATAAAAGCGTATTGCAAAGAAAACGATTCAGCGGATAACCGGTTTTGAAACTTTGTAGGATCGAAAATCAAGGGAATCAAGTCATCGACTAATCTACCATATTGGTCCTGGTGATCCTTTATAACATCAAAAACATCCAGCCCTTTTCGTTCCAAACGATCAACGAAATGATTGTGGTAATAAACATCCATTCTTTGCCGAAAATCTTCAGGAAATAGAGCTTTTCCCAAGGCGCTCATTACCGCTAAGACGATCTTTCTGTCCATTGTTACATTCATCATCAACACCCTTTCGAAAGGAGGTGATATTCATGACACCCAACCAGATCAAAGCGGCGATCATTCTGGCCGGCGACAGCCAGCGACAAATCGCCCAGCGATTAAAGGTCACTGATGGTGCTGTGCACCAGGTCGTCCAAGGAATTGCTAAGTCGCAGCGCATCCAGGATGAGATTGCCAGGGTTATCGGTAAAAAAGCCAAAGAAATCTGGCCGTCCGCCAGGGCGGCGTAAAAGGAGTGAGCCATGAATCTATATGACAGTTTTCCTAAAGCGTGGGAAGCCGCAGCGCATCTATTTTATAAGAGTAAAACAGACGATCCAGTATACATCTTCCCAGTGCACGTGGGACGGAAAGAGTTTTTTACAGTGTTTTCCGTAAAGCAAGTAACGCAGTATAAACTACCTTTGAAGAAAGCCGATTGGACCGTTGGTGGAACCATAGAATCAATTGAAAGTAAGAAACGACTCCAAGACTCTATGCCCAATCATGCAGAAATGACACGACTCAGAGCGATCAATAATGTATATCGGGCGCAAAGGAGGCTAGAGAAAGTACTTTCAAAAGGAAAGGGTGCCGAAGGTGAATCCCTTGCGTAAAACCAGTCGAAGCTTGCCGGCAAAACTGGTAAAACGCACTCGACACCCATCTTGATACAATTATACCATAATTCAAGTTTTTCCTCTAAATTCAGTTTTGCCAAATTGCCAATTTGGTAAACATTGGATGATTATCATTATAAACCTTCAATGGAGGTGAAGCAATGTCTGGGAATAAACGGAAAATAGACTCGAAGTCGCCTAATCAAACATCACTTTTTGACATAATCGATGAGATCACAAATCTAAAAAAGACCGAACCGGAACCAGGAAGCATAAATCTCTCGCAGCGAGTCAAGGAAGCAATGTCCAGCGCTCTAAAAGCCTGCACGGTAAAAAGGTATGAAATCGTTGGGCGCATGAGCGAATACACAGGTGCGGAGATCACGGAATCAATGCTCAACTCTTGGACGGCAGAATCAAAAGAAGGCCATCGGTTTCCTCTAGAATATCTAGCCGCCTTTTGCTGGGCCACCAGCAATTTTGATCTATTAGATATGAGTGTCCGGGCCTGCGGATGCCACCTGGTGAGATCGGAAGACGTTGCACTGCTCGAACTGGCCCGAATCGACGAAGCCAAACGACAGCTGACGCAAAAGGAAAAATACGTGCGTGGTTACCTCGACCGGATGCGTCACGGATCGGAGGCAAACAAATGAAAAAAGTACTTTGCATCGGCAGTATTAAGGGAAGTCAAAAATCCATGTATGTAGCCACGGAATACAGCGGCATAAAGACAACCAGCCATCTTAGGGAATCAACATCACCGGCGGTAGAGGAACTTCTACCTATTCCCCATATCGGGAGATTTGAACCACCCACGCCACTCAATATACCGGAATTCAAAATGCGCGGGATGGTGTCAGAGCGTGGATGAACTACTCACAGTCGAAGAAGTCGCGGAACTGCAGGGAATAGCGATCCGTACAGTTCAGTGGCAAGCTCAGAGCGGTAAATATGGCAATGTCCATTATACGGAAAGCCTTCAGCGTGGCGGAAAAAGTGGACAAGCCCTTCTTATTCCGCTTTCCGGACTTCCAGCTAAAGCCCAAGTGGAGTACCTTCGTCAACGTGGTGTCCTTCCTGAATTTCCGACAACCGATTCCGATGGCTTTGAAGATGCACCGGCCTGGAAGCGCGAAATCGCAGCGAAACGCCTTTCTCTCGTTAAAGCCATTGAACACTATGTCGCACAGCATCCTGGGCAACTCAAGACTGAACTTGTGAAGCAATTTATTCAGCAGTGGAATGCTTCCAATCCGGATGAGCAGGTATCGTCGCAGACCGTTTACCGGTGGCAAAAGCTCTATCGAGAATGTGGCCGCTGCGGCCTACTTCCGGACTGGGGAGACCGCACGGAAAAACAGAGCATCGATGCCGCTGCCCTGGACTTCTTTAAAAAAATGTATTTTACCCAGCAGCGCCGATCAGTCCGTGACTGCTATCGCGACCTGGTTGACGTGTCAGAGGAAATGGGCTGGAAAGTCCCTTCGCTTCGTACACTGGAAAGGATGGTCTGCCAAATGCCGGAAGCTACACTAACGCTGGCCCGTGAAGGTGAAGAAGCTTTCCGCAATAAATGCGCGCCATATATCGAACGCGATCCGGATTCCATCCTGGCAAATCAAATTTGGGTTAGCGATCATTACCGCTTCGATTTCTTCGTCCGGGGGCAAAACGGCAAGCCGGTACGGCCATGGTTGACGGCCTGGCTGGATATGCGAAGTTGGAAACTGATGAGCTGGAATATCAATTTTAGTCCCAGCACCGACACGATCATGGCTAGCTTCTCAGCCGCAGCGCTGGATAAATGCATCGGACTTCCCCACGAAATTTACACCGACAATGGCCGGGATTATTGCTCCAAGGAATTCGCCGGCACCGGTCATCGGACCAAAGGAAGCGCCGATGATCAGCGGCGCAAGGAAGCCGGATTCGACGACGATCGGGTGCGGACATTGGTTGATCAACTCGGCATCATCCCCCACTTTGCGATTCCCAAAAATGCACGTGCAAAAGTGATCGAGCGGTTTTTTCGGATCGTATCAGAGCAATTTTGCAGGCGGTTTCCAACCTACTGCGGGTCAGACAACAAGGAACGTCCGGAAGAGCTGGATGCTACTTTGAAAAAGATGGCGACGGTACCGACGATGGAAGAGGTACGCAGCAAGCTTGGAGATTGGGCCACATACGTCTATAACAAGATGCCAACCCAGGGAAAAGGCCGCAAAGGAGAATGCCCGGATCAAACATTCGAGAGGACGCGCGGACCTGTAAGGATGGCCAGCGAAGCGGCTTTGCGTCTCTGCTTTATGCGACATTCGCAGCCGGTGAAAGTTCAGCGTCATGGCGTCACCCTCTTCGGAAACCATTACTACATACCAGACCTCATTGCTCACTTAGGAGAAAATGTCTATCTCAGATACCGCGATGAGGATATGACAAAAGTGTTGGTGTTCTCTCTGGAAGACAAATTCTTAATGGAGGCTCATCTAAAAACTCTGTTGCCCTCAGTCAGAGCCGATAAGGACGATATTCGGGAAGCGCAGCGGCAGGCAAAACGTGCGAAACAGATTACCAAAGAATACGCAGAAATCAGCGAAGCCGCAGCCGCTTTACCAGATTCCTTGGATCAAGTCCTGGCGCGCAAGAAGCAGAAACCAACCAACAAACCAGAGCAGCCGAAAGTCATGGAAATGGTTCGGATTGGGAAAAACCTTTCCGAGTCGGCAGAACAACTCAGGCTGGCTGAAGCGGTTGGTGGGAATTCCTCCAACACCTCTGAAGTCATGAAACGGATCGCGCTGGGAACTACCCAGGCGCAGGCGACTGAAGAGCGACGAATAGACCATCGGAAAGTCATTGAAATTCTAAACCGCCCAAAATAAGTGGAGGTGTAAACAATGGCATTAGCAGCGGTAAACACGAGTCAAGATTTATTTAGCGATGAAAGCATCAACCAGGTTCGGGATCAACTGAGATCCTATATTGTAACCTCAGATAAATCGCAAACACAGATAGCCAGGGAGATTGGCGTCTCCGGGTCTGTACTCAGTCAATTTCAAAAAGGAATCTATACCGGTACGAATGAGAAAATAGCCTACGCCGTTCAACAGTGGCTTGAGCTGGAAACCCGAAGGCAAACTACTGTGAAAGTACCGGGATTTGCGATGACAACCATCGCTGAAGAAGTAATTGCCATTGCAAAATACGCGCACGAGCACCAGGATACCGGAGTCGTTTACGGACCGGCTGGAAGCGGAAAAACGGTAGCCCTCAAGCAGTATGTGGAGCAAAATCCAGGGACTGTCTTCCTCACAGCCGATGTAACGATCTCAAATTCAAAGGCCATTCTCGAAGAATTGTTGGATAAACTTGGCCGGCAGGAATATGGCGACCGGCGGCGGCTCCGCAAAGCAGCGGTTACTATCCTCAAAGGGTCAGGCCGGCTCATCATTATCGACGAAGCGCAACACCTGACGTTAAAGGCTCTCGAAACTATCCGCAGCATCTATGATGAATGTGGCATTGGCCTGGTGCTTAGTGGCAACGAACAGGTATATACCAATATGATCGGCAAGCGCAACGCTCCTTTCGCCCAGCTATTCTCGCGGGTCGGAATCCGGCGCGGACTTTCAGGGAAAGTGAACATGGACGATATAAAAAAGATCGTCTGCCAGGACATGGCCGTTGAAAAAGAGTGTTTGGAACAATTTCACAAAATAGCCTCTACCCCTGGGGGAATGAGACTTATGGTGAAGCTCTTTGTCCTGGCGTGGACGATCGCGAACGGCCTCAATGAACCATTATCCTTAGATGCAATCCGGACGGCACAAGATTTCCTGTTTCAGCAGCCCTGGAGGTGACGGGCAATGGGATGGACACAAACGGAAGAAGCCTTATTAAGCCGGTTGTATGAAGCGAAAACTCCTGCCAGCATAATGGCTGAAAAATTGGGGAGAAATCCTGGTGCCGTCCATGCCAAAGCCAGCCGTATGAGACTTACGGCCAAAGCCCCAAATTACTATGTACCGCAGCGATATGTCTGGAATGATGATGACATCGCGCAGCTGCGCGAACTGTTTTCCCAAGGGCAGACGGTGTCGGAAATCGCCCAAAAGCTTGGTCGAGCGAAGAGCGCAATATATCGCAAACTGGATAAATTGAATTTACACAGATGCAAATCGCGCCAAGACTCAATGCATATGGACTTTCACCAGCGCGACCCGCTAGAAACGAGGCGATTCACGCGCCTTCTCAGGGTGCTGGTCTGGTGCAAAGCCAAAACCGGCCACCCATCATCCCTGATAGTAAGTGCCGTCTTAAATGACGGCGAGAGGAGAAAATACCAACTAACGAACAAGGTTTAAGGGGCGTTTAAAATGCAGTACGGTGCAGCGAAATGTTGGCATCCCTGCGACGGCTGCCGGGTCGCCTGGGCCGCCATCGATATCGGGGATTGTACGCAGGAGTGTGGCAGTTTTCTAAGGCTGACCGAGATTGAAAGGAGTGAACCCATGAAAGCCATAACCAAGCGCATTAAACGCAGGGGATACGAAGTAACCAGCTTTAGCCCGGAGCATCGCGAGACCATCCGGAAGCATATCACAGTTACAGTTCGCGGGATATTTGAATTAAGTGCCTGGGAAAAGGCAAAATCGTTTGCCGCCAGTGCCTCGCAGCGGGTGTTCATCCTGATAGGGCAGTTATGGAGAACCGTCCAATCGCAAACCATGAAAACCAAGGAGGGATTTACGCATGGCAAAGGATAGAAAACGATTTGCTGATCCGGTACTGAAGACCTGGGATGAAGCAAATGAAAACCTTCGGGAAATTGGCACGATAGACCTAGAAATCCAGACCATCGAAGCTGAAATGAACCGTAAAATCGTTGAGGCCAAACAGGTGGCCGAAACTGAGGCCAAAGTATTCCAGGATCGCCGCGCGCGGTTAGAGTTCGAAATTAAGGATTTCGCAGAGGCCCATAAGGCGGAACTGGACGGAAAATCAAAATCCATGAACTTTGGCGAAGTTGGGTTTCGGAAAAGCACGTCGGTTATCATCAGCAAGGTCAAGAATTGTCTCGCTGCTTTGAAGAACAAATCCATGTTTGACTGCATCAAGACAAAAGAGACGGTCAACAAGGAAATCCTCCGGACATACTCCGATGAAATCCTTGAAGCCGTGGGTGCGCGCCGGAAAAAGGGCGATGTTTTCTGGCTGAAACCGGACTATGAAAAGCTGCAAGCGTAGATTGCCATGAATGCACATTACGGACGAACGATCTCTAAGCGGGATATCGAAATCGATAAAAAGCAACGTGCCCTTCTCCACATCGCCAAAAAGGAGCTGGGCCTCGATGGAGATATCTACAAGCAAATCCTCCTGATTTATTCGGGCGTGGAATCGTCAGCGCTCATGAAGCTGGACGGCTTCGAAAGAGTGATGGAACACTTTAAGCGACTAGGGTTTGAAAGTTCGGCGGCCAAAAAGTATGGTCAGTCCCGGTCGAAAGCTCCGAACCGTGATCCGGACGGTGCACCCTACCCGGCTCAACTTAGTATGATTGAAGGTTTGTTCCATCAATTGGGATGGGATGATACTGAACGGCAAAGGGGATTTTGCCAGCGAGTGATCAAGAAGCCCTGGCCGCAAACCCGGTCAGAAGCAAATAAGGTTTTTGAAGGGGTAAAGGCAATGCTTGCCAGGCAGAGGAAAGAATAGTAAGATAAAAGGTGGTGTGTTTCATGGATAGTGAACAGGATAAGCGTTTAGACGCCGAAGTACGGATTGAAGATTTTCCCGCCGCTTTCCAGCCCATTGTCAACGCTTTAGGCATTCCCGTGGCGCTTGATCTTGTCAGGGTTTCTGGAGGAGTAAGCCAATATATACCGAAATATGATGCGCTGATCAGCCAGGCACGGGACCGGATCATCTTGAAGGAATTTACCGGATACAATTATCGGGAGCTTGCCCTTAGATATAATCTGACTGAAGTATGGGTAAGGAATATTGTGGACAAGGATAAGTCCGAACGAATGCGCACCGAATACGAGAAAAACCAAACTAATCTATTCGTTGAAGCTAAAGGAGCAGCATCCTGAAAGTAGTTTAGAAAGTACCTTTACAATCTAATTTGCATTGACACTTATATAATTCTAGTGTAGGCACTGCCTACACTAGAATTTTTTTATTTCTAGGGGCGGCGTGGTGGGAACACGCTGACAAGGAGCGGATAAAAGCAGTGGTAACCGCATCGTCGCTCGACGGGCGCGCCGTCTTGCCGAAGGCCCACAAAGCCTGTTCGAATCAGGCCCCCTATTATAAAGAACCATATAGGCCCGGAGCGATGATTTGGTTTACCCGGTCGGAGGAGTTCCGGGCCGTTGTATTGATTGAAGCCATTAGGCGCACCAATCTATTTGAGAAATGTGTTATAACGAAGATCGCCAGGCCGACCGGGGTCGGTCTTCGTTGTAGCCTGACCAAGTGAAAGTAATTACTTTTTTCATTACTATTATCATTATTTTTCAGATAAATCCAGCCCCCTAGGCGCAGAAAGGACCGCAATAGCAATGAGTGTAGCAGAACATATTCAAAAACACACACTGAAGGAAGTCGAAATAACTCCCGATCATGGCGACAGGGATATGACGACTTTTAACCGCAGCGTTCAATTCCTTAAAGACCGAAAGTTATATAAATGCATAGTCAGCGGTAAAACCGAAAACCTGCAGGTGCATCATATCGTTGAATTTAGCCTAGCTCACTGTGTTGATTTTGTAAAACTTAAGGCATTTTTAATGTGGTTTGATCCGCTGGGACTGAGTAAGGAAATGGCGGATCAGCCCATTACCAGCATCGACGATCCGCGCAACCTTGTTCCGCTTGATCAGCAATTCCATACCGGTGTCGATGCGGAAGACGATGGCAGCGGTATTGGCATCCACGAAGTTACCTTCTCAGTATGGGTGCTGCAGCTTGTCTGCAAGGATGGCTGTAATCCTATCCCCCAAAAAGGCGAAACGCTCGAACAAGCACAGGCGCGCATCGCCAAAAATACAGGTCAGGAGGCGGCTGCTTAATGGCACAGATAACGCTTGACCAACTCAAAGCACTAGCGCAACCCGCTAATGGTCCAATCGGTAAAGTTTATCTCCACTGGACTGCTGGACACTACGGCCAACAATTTCCGGATTACCACCTTCTTGTCGATCAAGACGGCACGATCTACGCTACCGTGGACGATCTGACAACACATCTGAATCATACTTACATGCGCAACACCGGCGGCATTGGAATCGGCGCTATGTGCATGGTGGGTGCTACCACGGTAAACTTCGGCCCGGAACCGCTTACTGATGCGCAGATCGAAGCAATGGCCCAAGTCATGGCGATTCTTTCACAGGAACTGTCTTTGCCGCTTGATATCAATTGTTTCCTGACCCATGCTGAAGCCGGCGATAACATGGACGGTGAAAACCCGGGTTATGAAGCCAATGGATACCCTGATGGGAAATATGGTCCTCTGAACTCCTGCGAACGCTGGGATTTGTGGATGCTTAAACCAGACCAGGCGCGGGGCAGCGGGGGCAATATTCTCCGGGGGAAAGCCATCTGGTATCAGCAGAACGGGGTGGCGTGATGATAATTGACCTTGTAGCCCTGGAGGCCAGGCTTGCGCCGGTCATAAAGCAGCTACTAGCATCCCCTGAGGTGAAGCAAGACATCGCCATGGTCACTGAGGCCGTCACCAGCTATGTCCTAGAGATTATCCAGGACGAAGTCAAACCCGTATGTTCTGATCAAGGCTTTGGCCGCTATGTGCGGACAGGCATAAGTAAAATTAAGGAGTTGTTTTGCATGTTCAAGAACAAAGTCAATTTGCACCGGGCCGCCGACGACGGCGCAGGAAGTGGAAGTGCTACTGGAAGTATGTCTCTCGGACCGTCTGCCGCGACTGCCGCGACTGCCGCCCCTGCCCCCGTTACATGGTCGGCTACGATCTCCCAGGGCGAACTGCAAGTCCTTGGCGCGATTTACCAGACAGCCGTTCTACATGAGAACTGGCCCCTTGTTCGGAATAACCTGGAAGCCGGAATAGCCGGTCTGCTCGTAAACTATGGTTTTAATAAAGCTGTGGCTGCTCTGACTGGCAATAAGTAACAATAGAGGGCGGCTATAGTCGCCCTATCTTCTTTGTCTAGGAAGGTGTAAATCCCATGAAAAAGATGGCTTTTATGTTGCTGATAGTACTGGGAATAACCTGTACCACTCCAGTTTTCGCAGCAACTAGCCAACAGACAAAACTTGTTGCCGAACACTGTACTGCGTTGGCGAACGAGTTAATTGATTATCGGCAAACGTTAGACCCGGCATCCAGAGAATGGCGAGATACGACAATTCAAATCGAAAACTTGTTGGCCTATTCTTCGGGTGAAATCAACAGCGCGGCAATTCTTATTTTGCAGGGGAAGTGAAAGTATGGCAATCGTAAAGGTTATTTTTGTTCGAGGCGGCGACAATCTAGTTGACAACGTCATTGCCGCTGCATCCTGTGGTCCTTTTGTCCATGTGGCGATCATGGTGCCTGATATTGGCCTTGTCGAATCACTTGGCGAAGGTGGCCCTGGCATCATTCCGCCCTGCGTCCGACTGTCGCCGTCCCGCAAATATGATAACCGCGACGATGTTGAAATTATCTTGGTTGATTTGCCGAATATTGCTGCGGCTCAGGATGAAGCAGAAAGATTACTGGGACGTCCCTACGGTTACATCGACTGTATTACCACAGGACTGCGTGATATGCTTGGCGTCAAATATCCTGGTGATGGTGATATCACCGATCATTGCTCGGAGACCGTAGCGAGAATTTTGCGCGTTGGTGGCGACGATATTCTGCCGACAACCGATCCGGATAATATTAGTCCAATGGATGAAGAAAAAGCATTAAAAGGAGAAAATCGGTAATGAAATCTTCGTCTAAAATTATTGTGGCGTTGGTTCTGATCATGGCGATCATGTTCGCTTTTTTCAACTGCAAGCACGTCGATCCGCCTGGGCCGGTGACGCCGGAAGCGATCAATGATGTGAAACCCGCCGCGATCATCGTTGCTGAGTCCGCCCAAGCGATCGCACAACTGCCGAAAACCACCGGTGAAATTTATACAGCGGTCAAAACGGATATACCCCTATCAGCTCCCGCCATGATCCTTAAGCAACAAACGAAAAATATTCAACTGTCACGAATTGACTTTTCCGGGGTCTTCGCACTGCCAGAGCCATTTACATTCCACGACGTACTGGAAGTCTATGTTGACGGAAAACCGGTCGACCGATCACGAGTGACAGTGATTGAGGACGATCGGATTGATATCTGGGATGCCCGGCTAAACTCGCGAATAACCGCGCTGGTCCAATATTGACAAAATAGCGAAAAAGTGTCATTTTTCTTTCACGCAAGCCATTGGCAATAGCTAAAACACGGAGGAAATCATGGAACCACAAAGCGCGAACATCTGGTATATAGCCATAACGATTATGCTGTCTCTCCTATCTGCCTTTTGTGCGGTTATCGGTTATTTTTTACGCGATATCCGGGAAGGCATCAAAGAAAAGCAAAAATGCCATGACGAAGCCATTGAGAAAGTCAAGGAAGACCTGTCCCACTTCAAGCAATCCCTTCCCATAACCTATGTTTTGCGCGATGATTTCCTCCGGGCTATCTCCAACCTGGAAATTAAGTTTGATAACGTCGCGAAAGTCGTGAACGAGATACATCTTAAGGTTTATAGCATATCAAAACCTCAGACAGGCGGTGAACAAATTTGAACAAACACCTTTCGCGGGAAATTCGCGGTCATATCCTCCGGGTGCTTGACACCAGCTATCCTTTTCCCGCCGGCGATCACTTAATCGCAGAGATTTTGACCGATGCCCAATATTGCTGCTCTCCACCCCAGGTAAAAGTCCACCTGGTCTATCTGAAAGAGAAAGGCTATGTCGAACTCAGTGAGGTCAGTTCCGAGGAATTAGGTATTACCCGCTGCTTGGCCAAGTTGACCGCCAACGGTAAAGACCTCCTGGAGGGAAGCATACCTTCCGATCCGGGAGTTGACCTCGATGGCTAAAGATCGCCGCAGGCATAGCAAAATTACCAGCATTCTTCCTCCAGAGGTCGTAGAAGCAATCAATAAGCGAATTGTTTCCGGCCAGACTTATCAGGAGATTGCGGATTATCTTAACCAAAGCGGCCATGAGATTAGCAAGTCCAGTATTGGTCGTTATGGCAAAGAATTTCTTTCCCGAATGGAACGTCTGAAAATTGTCAAAGAGCAGGCCAAAACCATTGTTAGTGAAAATAAAGATGGTCCGGCAACGGAAATGGCCGAAGCGGCAAATCAACTCGCGATTCAGCTTATCATGGAAAACCTTCTAACCGTTGATGATCTCAATGGCGCAAAGATCACGGAAGTTTTGAAGGCGCTAGCCCTTTTGGAACGATCCGGCGTACAACGAGAAAAGCTGAAGATGGACTTTAAACAAAAAATAGATAGCGCCGTGAAACAAATCGAAAAAACAGCTGAACAGCGCGGCCTCGATGCCGACACACTCCGGATAATTAAAGAGCAGGTGTATGGCATTGTCTAACGCACCGATACAGCTTACCAAATATCAACAGCGCTGGGTCGAAGATGAAGCCCGTTTTAAGATTGCTTTAAAGGCCCGTCAAACAGGATTTAGCTTCACAGTCGCCCTGGAAGTTGTCTTTGATGCCATGGAGCACCGGTGCTTATGGGTTCTTCTCTCCCGTGGCGAACGCCAATCCAAGGAACTAATAGAGAAGGTGACCCAGCATGCCAGGGCGATCGGCGTCGCAGCTGAAGAACTGGAAACAACTTTTGAGGCTGGAGACACCGAATATAAGCAGCTTGAAGTACGGTTCCCAAACGGCAGTCGCATCATAGGGCTGCCGGCCAATCCGGACACGGCCCGTGGTTTTTCCGGAAATGTGGTGCTGGATGAATTCGCCTTTCACCGGGATTCGCGTAAAATATGGACGGCTCTTTACCCTACCATCACCAGGGGATATAAAATCCGGGTTATCTCCACTCCCAACGGAAAGACCGGCAAATTCTACGAACTTTGGTCAGCAAAAGACAGTCGCTGGTCAAAGCACGAAACAGACATTTACACAGCCAAGGCCGAGGGCATGGACGTCGATATTGACGACCTCCGGAGCGGCTGCGAATCGGAAGACGACTGGCAACAAGAATACTGCTGCCAATTCATCGACTCAGCTGGATCACTCTTGACCTATGACATGATTGATGATTGCGAAGATAAAAAAGCGACGATCATCTTGCCCGAGGATTTCTATCCCGAAGGAAATTTATACCTGGGGATGGATATCGGTCGAAAAAGAGACCTGACCGTAATCTGGTTGGATGAACAACTAGGCGACGTTTTCTGGACAAGAGCGGTAAAAGTTATCGAAAAGGCTCCCTTCCGAATCCAACGGCAGGAGCTATATTGGTTTCTTGCCCTTCCGAACCTTCGCCGGGCCTGTATCGACAGTACCGGTATCGGAGCGCAGCTGGCTGAAGAAGCAGTGGAGCGCTACGGATCGAAAGTCGAGGCCGTCCCTTTCACTGAAGCATCCAAGCAGGAAATGGCGCTTCACCAAAAACAGGTCTTTGAGGACAAGGTAGCTAGAATTCCTATAGATCGGGTTATTCGGGAAGACCTCCACTCTATCAAAAAACTCACCACGGCTGCCGGCAATGTCCGCTATGATGCCGACAGGAATGAGAATGGCCACGCCGACCGCTTTTGGGCCTGTGCGCTGGCTAAGCATGCCGCGCAAACGAACTTCGCCGGACCGGTTGAATACAAGAGCATATCTCACCGGCACTTTCGAAAGAAAGGAGCTTATTGATGCGATACCTTAAAATTATGGCTAAGTTTATAATCGGGATTGCTCTTTGTTATCTTGGATATGCCCTGACGCCTATTATCAGTTTAGACTGGTTAAGCATTATTGGGCTGACCGTTTATTGGATTGGCATTGACATTTTGACTAAACTAAGCGGCGATCTATATAAAGCTTGGAGGAAGCCTAAATGACAATCCTTGACCAGCATGGGCAGCCGATTCCAAGCCAAGTAAAACAAACCAAGCCCGATCTGCGTGAGATAGCTGTCGTTACCGTCCGAGACCGGTATAGCTCCTACCCCAGCAGCGGCCTGACACCTGAAAAATTGGCCCTTATCCTGCGGGAAGCCGATCTTGGTGATATGTACCGTACCATGGAGCTGTTCGAGGATATTGAGGAAAAGGATTTGCATCTTTTAAGCGTGATGCAAACCCGTAAAAATACCGTGATTGGCCTCGATTGGGAGATCATTGCCGCTTCAGATGAGCCGAAGGATCAGGAAATCGCCAATTTCGTCGGGGAAGTTCTGGCGGATATGGATGATCTTGATGATGCCTTTCTTGATCTCCTGGATGCCATCGGCAAAGGTTACGCCATTTCCGAGATCATGTGGGAGATCAAAGACGGCAAGGCCATTCCAGCGGAGCTGAAGTGGCGGCATCAGAAAAAAATTCGCTTTGACGAAATCGACACCATGCGTCTTTTGACGCTGGATAATCAATATCCCGGTATCGAGCTGCCTCCGAATAAGTTTATCGTCCATCAATACAAAGGGCGCAGCGGACATCCCTCACGCGCCGGTCTCTTCCGGGTTTGCGTCTGGATGTACTTATTTAAAAATTATACGCTGAAAGATTGGATCTCTTTTGCGGAAGTTTACGGCATGCCGCTGCGGCTTGGAAAATATGACGCATCCGCAAGCAAAGAAGAAAAAGATGCACTGATCCAGGCTATCATCCAGATCGGCACCGACGCCGCCGGCATCATTTCAAAATCCACCGAGATTGAATTCGTCGAGGCCATGAAGGCCGACGGCGATATCTTTGAAAACCTGGCCCGATTTTGCAACTCTGAAATGTCCAAGGCCGTGCTTGGTCAAACACTGACCAGCGATATCGGAGATTCCGGGAGTTACGCAGCCGGCCAAGTTCATAATGAAGTTCGGATGGATATCCTGCAAGCCGACTGTAAGTCCTTGCAAAAGACCATCCGGCGTTATCTCATAAAGCCTTTAGTACTGTTTAATTTTGGACCGGTAAACAAGCTTCCTTCTCTCAAATTCAAACACGAGAAATCTGAAGACCGGGAGAAAGAATCAAAAACATATAACACTCTTGTGGATATGGGATTGCCCATCTCAACTGAGCATGTTTATGAAAAGTTCGGCATTCCGAAACCACAGGCCGGCCAGGAAATATTGCAGTCTAGTCCGCAGCCCTTAAGTCCGCTGGCGAACAAAATGACCACTCTGGCTTTAAACCGAAATCCTCCTGCCGCTTTCGACCGCCACCAGACCTCCATCGAAGGATTGGCCGCTGCGGCCCTGGCGGAAAGCGCACCGGCCTTTCAGGCGATTATCAGGCCGCTGCTCAAAATCATCAATGAAGCGGATTCCCTTGATGAGCTTCCCGCCAAACTACTGGAAGCCTATCCGAGCATCAATACCGCTGATCTGGAAGACTTGATCGCCAGGTCGCTCTATGTAGCCGACCTTTACGGGCGGTGGGCCGTTAAAAATGAGTGATTTCGAGGTAACCCTTAAACCGCTCAAATTCAAGGAAGCGCTGGCCTTCTTTAAGACTAGGGTTGCGCTTACGCCCGAACAATATACAGCGCTGCAGCAGGAAGTCAGGCTTCGGGCCTTTACCATTAGCGGTATTACCTCCCTGGACGTTCTTCAAAGCATCCTGAATGCGCTTACCAAGGCGATCGAAGACGGAACAACCATGGAGGAATTTCGGAGCAGCGCGAACGCATCTTTGGAGAAAGCCGGCTGGAAAGGGCTTTCCCCCTACCGGGCGGATAACCTCTTCCGAACCAATATTCAGACGGCGTATTCGATTGGGCGCTACAAACAGCAGACCGATCCGGATGTGGTCGTCGATCGCCCCTATTTCGAATATGACGCTGTGAACGACAAGAGAACCCGTCCCTCACATGCGGCTTTGTCCGGTGTGGTAAGGCGGCATGACGATCCCTTTTGGGATACCTGGTATCCGCCCAACGGCTTCCGCTGCCGATGTTCTGTCCGCAGCATCACACAAAGGGAAGTCGATAAATCAAAAATAACAGTAGAATCCGGTCCGGCACCTGTTATCCGTAAATTGCCCAACGGACCGGCCATCCCGGTTAATCCTGATCCTGGATTTGACAACAACCCCGCAAAACAAGCGTGGGAACCTGATTTATCCAAGTACCCACCGTCACTCCGGGACGTCTACTTAGAACGTCAAGCCAAAGGAAGTGATTGAAATGCGATAACATCCCCTTTAAGACGATAAAAAACTACCTACCCACATAAACCCACGGGCGAAGTTTTTTAAACAGAATTGAAAGGATTTAAACGGGTTTTAAACGGGGTCTAGCTTTGGGGGTGACAGGTATCAAAACGAGAAATCAGGGAAAACTAATAGTTTTTCCATTATCAAGCGACATTCCGCCTGACGGAAAGTGGGTGCAATTACTACCGTATGGACTAGTCAAAACCGAAAAGGGAGAGTTCCTTGTCGATGAAACAGCCTTGGAGGAAATCCTCGCCGCATTTTCCGCCAAGACCAATGACATCGTCACCGACTATGAACATCAAACACTAAAAGACGTTGTCGCTCCCGCAGCCGGTTGGGTTAAGTCACTTGAAAACCGGGTCAAAGATGGACTTTGGGGATTCATTGAATGGAACTCCAAGGCGAAGGAGTTCATTCAGAATAAGGAATACCGTTATGTTTCGCCCGTTATCTTGGTAAGAAAGTCCGATAAACGCGCCGTCTATCTGCACAGCGTCGGCCTTACCAACCTGCCGGCCATTGACGGTATGACACCACTGGCAAATAAACTACTGGGGGTTGACCCCGACTATGAGGAGGAAACTGAGTATATGGACTTTTTGAAACGCCTGGCGGTATTGCTGGGGCTCCTGGAGAATGCCAGCGAAGACGACATTGTAAAAGCGGTCGGAATCTTGAATGGCCAAAGTCAGGATGCCATGATGGCCAACAAGGAAATTCGCGCAGCGCTCGATCTGCCTGAGACCGCCAAACCCGATGAAGTCAAAACAAAAATCTTGGCACTAAAAACCACCGCCGCCTCCCTGGTGGCCAATAAGGACTTACTGGCGGCGCTCGACCTGCCGGAAACTGCGAACTTGGCGGATGCCAAGGGAAAAATCATTGCCCTCAAGAATCCTTCGGGCCTCGTCAGCGTGGAAGAGTTTAATGCAATCAAAACGAAGTTGGCCCTTCGCGATCGCGATGAGCTGGTCACCATGGCGCTGAAGGACGGTAAAGTTGCGCCGGCCCAAAAAGCCTGGGCCGAAGAATACGCGCTGAAAGACCCGACCGGGTTTAAGGCATTTCTCGCCATCGCCCCCGTCGTCGTACCTGTCGGGCAAAACATCGGTGGCGATCATTTCGAAAGCCGTCGGGCGCCGGAACCTGAAATGCAGCTTAGTATCAACAAACAGCTCGGAATTTCAGACGCAGATTTCAAAAAATACGGAGAATAAGTTCCGCGAGAGGAGTAACCAAAAATGAGTCTTACTCATGATCGTAATACCCCTTATAGGTCGCGTGATTTCATCACCCTTCCTATTGAGGCCAATACAACCATTTTTGCCGGATCGCTTGTCGCTGTGAATGCAGCAGGTAATGCGGTGCCCGGTTCGACGGCAACAACCATCAAAGCAGTTGGCCGTTCCGAACAATATGTCGTGAATAATCCGGGCGCTGCCGGCGCTCAGACTGTCACAGTGCGTCGCGGGGTATTCAAGTTCGCCAACGACTCTGCCGATCCCGTGGCGGTCGCCAACCTGTTAGCCAATTGCTATATCACTGACGATCAGACAGTGGCGGCCACCAGCGCCACCAACACCAAGAGTGTCGCCGGAAAAGTAATAGAAGTCGATTCCGATGGGGTTTGGGTCGAAATCTATTAACCGCTTTTAGTTGACCGAAATTAAATTTCTTAATTAGGAGTGATTCCGTAATGATTGTTAACCAAGCCGCGCTTGCCGGTATTTTCCGGAGTTTCAAGGTTTTGTTCAACCAGGCGCTTGACAGCGCGACGCCGCAATACACAAAAATATCCACCATTGTTCCTTCAACGACTCGCGAAGAAGTGTACAAATGGCTGGGTAGGTTGCCGCGCATGCGGGAGTGGATCGGCGATCGCGTCATACAAAACCTGTCGGCTTATGATTACACCATCAAAAACAAGGATTGGGAAGACACGATCGAAGTGGACCGCAACGACATTGAAGATGATGCCATCGGTCTTTATTCCCCTCTCTTCCAGATGCTTGGAGCATCAGCGGCAACCCATCCAGATGAAATCATCTTCAGCTTGCTGGCGAGTGGCTTCACGTCAACGTGCTATGACGGTCAGTATTTCTTTGATACCGACCATAAAGACGGAGACAACCCCATTCAATCCAACAAAGGGACGCTGGTTCTCACCCCGGCTTCCTACGGCGCGGCCCGTGCCCAGATGATGAGCCTGCTGGATGACCAGGGAAAGCCTCTCGCGATCGTTCCCAACCTGCTTGTCGTGCCGCCTCAATTGGAAGGGATGGGGAGAAAAATCCTTCTCGCCGAAACGGTCGATGCGACAACCAATACCTACAAAGGATCTGCCGATCTTTTGGTGGCTCCTTATCTCGCCGCCAACCCGACCGCCTGGTTCCTCCTCGACGTTTCGCGCCCCATAAAGCCTCTTGTCTTCCAGTGGCGTAAAAAACCCGAGTTCATTGCCAAAGATCATCCGAATGATGACAACGTCTTTATGAAAAAGAAGTTCCTCTACGGAGCAGATTGCCGGGATAACGCAGGGTTTGGCCTATGGCAGCTAGGCTATGGCAGCACAGGCACAACAACCTGATGATCGGAACTTCGGTAATCGACAACGATTCCTTTGGCCTGGGAGTAATAATCACGTTGATTGTCGTTGGAGCCTTCTATCTTGGTTTATTCATGGGACAGCCGACCAACGAACGTTAGTAAAAAGAAGGATGATTCACATGACATTATTCTCTAGGTTGTGGGATTGGTTGCTTGATCACTGTTGGGTTTTCGGACACTGGTTCTGGAGATTCATCAAGCCCATGGCGATGACCATTCGGCATCATCCCCGCCAACACCAAAAAAGGAGTGAACTATTTTGCCAATCAAAATCATTAGCACAAAGCATGGTTTCCGTCGCTGCGGGGTGGAGCATCCCGCGACTGCAGCCTTTTATCCGGATGATCGTTTTACCCCGGAGGAGCTTGCACGCCTAAAAGCGGAACCCCTGCTGATCGTGGAGGAAGTTCCCGATGTATCTGCCGTCGTTGAAGGTGATCCGCTCGACAGTCTGACTGTGGCCAAGCTCAAAGAATACGCCGGTGAAAAACAAATTGACCTTGGCGACGCCAAGACCAAGCCGGATATCCTTGCCGCCATCAAAGCCGCTTCCAATAATAGCGGCGGCGAGTAAGACCGGTCATGTATTGCACACTTGATGATCTGATCAACCAGTCTTCCGAGGCCGTCCTGATCAAAATGACTGACGACGACGACACTGGGGAGATCAATCAAACGATCGTCGATCGGGCGATAGATGACGCCCAGGGCGAGATTGAATCTTACTGCGAATCGCGGTACGCGCTCCCATTCTCACCGGTGCCCGGAATCATTCGGAAGGTCGCTGTAGATATCGCCATATACAACCTTCTTTCGCGCCGGGGATATGACAAAGATTCTGAAGACCAGGGCATTGTGCAGCGCTATAAAGATTCGATCAAGTTCCTGCAAAATCTCGCCAATGGTGTTGTGACGGTCGGGCCAAGAGTTCCTTCTCCCAACCAGCCACAGACAAATACTATCAAAAGTTCTCAAAGGATATTCAGCCGATCGAGGATGGAGGGCTTCTAGTGGCCGGAACCAGTATGGAAGGCGATTGGGGCCGATTCGCAAATCAACTTGAAAAACTAATCAACTTCGATTTTACCGGCCTCCATAAGAACATCGGCGCGGCAATGGTCTCTTCCACACAAAAGCGGTTTAAAGATGAAAAAGGCCCGGATGGCACGGCCTGGACTAAATCCATCCGGGCCAAGACCGAAGGCGGCCAGACGCTGACCGATACAGCCAGGCTGAAAAACTCCATCACCTACCAGGCCACGCCCGAAGGTGTCGCAGAGGGAACCAATTTGATCTACGCCAGCACCATGCAGGGCAAGGACGGCAAAGATACCGTTATTCAAGCCAAAACAAAGAAGTTTTTAAGGTTTAAAATCGGAAATCGATTTTCCATGAAAAAGTCAGTAACCATTCCGGCCAGACCGTTCCTGGGATTATCGCCTGATGATGTTGAGGAAATCAAGAATATCGTTATGACCCGGATTGAGGAGACGACGAAATGATTCCAGTATGCAAAAGTTACGTCGAAGCGGTCCTGAAAAGCATCGGAATTTCTGCGGTGTTCACCGATCCGGACGAAGTCTCCAAGCAAAAAGGGGTTAAGCACGCCCTGCTTGAGACGGATCAGCCTCTGCAATTTACCCGAGACGGAGCCAGACTAGCAAAAACGATAGATAGCGGCACTGGTGCCCATATTTATCACAGGCGGATATATAAAACCGCCTGGCGAATGACCGTCTACATCTCGGCAAAAGATGAAGCGGCCGCCAATAAGCTAACCAAAGATTTTCTCAAAAATCTTCAAGAATTCATTACCGATGAAGACGGTTACGGCGTCGAAGTCAATGCCTTAACCGGCAATCTCACCACCGAAAAAAGTGTCATGCGGTCGTCAGCCGTCTATGACATCCTCATGGAGTTCACCGGCGGCGTTTACCGGGCGGATACAGTCCCGCTGCTGCCTGAAGTGGCACCGGAGGGAGAAATCGTTCAGGAGGTATAACATGGCCATAAAAAAAGATGATCCGGACGGTATTCCGGACCAAGTTCAAACCAATATTCCTGATCTTCCGCCGACCATTGAGGAGTTGGCGGCGAAATTAAAAACCAAGACCTGGGTCATCGCCGGCGTGATGAAAGCAAACAAATGGGCGACCGGAAAACGGATGACCGAAGACGAATTTACCAAAGCCGTGGCCGGCTGGCTGAAAAGCCCCGTGTCTCCGGCGTAAGGAGTGAAAAACTTTGGGACTGCCTGATGTAACAGTCAATATCTCAGATGGCGGCCTGGGGATACTTCCCGCATCAAGCACCGGGATACTCGCCAAAGTCGGAGTATCCAGCAGTGGTGAAGTCAACCAGATCATCCCTATCACCGACCATGGGCAGATTACCAACGCCTTCGGCACTGGCCCACTGGCTGATGCCCTGGCCGATTCCTTCATGGTGGCAGGTACATGCACCGTGTATGCGGTTCGCGCCGCCAGCGACATTGTTGGTACAAATGGCGCTATAACCAGTACCAAGACCGGAACCGGCACCTTGACGGTCGCTGGAGAGCCACTTGACCAGTATGATGTCGTTGTGCAAATTATCGATGGTGGCCGGAAGAATTCCGCCACTTTCCAGTATTCCTTGGATAAGGGCAACACCTTTTCTGGAAAAATTACCGTTCCCGCCACCGGTGATTATCTGATCGCGAGAACCGGGATGACGCTGACTTTCGCCGAAGGAGTTACCGATCCGGTGGATTCCTTCCTCGCCGGTGATAGTCATGTATTCTCCACAACGGCTCCTTCCGCCAGCGTAACCAGTATCAATGCCGCGATCGACGTCCTGCTGCAAACAAATCTGACCTATGAAGGAATTCATATCGTCGGTCCCTCGCAGCCTTCCTTATGGGCGGCATTATCCGCCAGGGCGCTGGAAGCTGAGTCCAAATTCCGCTATCTTTACATTGTGGCGGAAGCCCGCGGGCCTTTGGCAGCAGAAACGGTTGACGCATGGGCGACGGCCATTATTGATGATGCTGACGATTTTGCCGATACCCGTGTTTCCATTGTTGCCGGAAGATTGGAAATCAGCGACCTCCTTTCTGGCCGCACCATCGAAAGAAACGGCGCTGGAGTTTACACAGGCCGCATCGCGCAACTGAAGGTCATGGAATCCGCCGGTAAGGTCATTATTGGATCTCTTTCTGGTGTTGTGAGCAATCGCCCCAGCGGCATCAATGACGGTCATATCCTCGCCCTGGATGAAGCCCGTTTTGTTACCTTCCGCCAATATGAAGGACTAAACGGTATCTACATTACCGATGGGCGTATGATGGCGGAAGATATATCCGACTTCCGCTATATTGAACTGCGCCGGGTGATGGACAAAGCTTGCCGCAACTGCCGGATGGCCGCTCTCCGCTTCGTCCAAGCCGAAGCCTCGACCGAAGGAATTGATGCTCTAGAAGCATTTTTGCAGCAGCCGCTTAACATCATGATCGGCGACAAGGAGATCACCGCCGGCAGAATTTCCATTCCGAAGAATCAAGATATCCTGGCTACGTCGATGCTCAAAGCAAAAATCCGCATACAACCGGTCGGAATTATGCGGGATATCGAACTGGATATCGGCTTCGAGAATCCATTCGCGACTGGAGGTAGCGGCGCATGATCAACGGTAAGCGTTATGCCTGGGAAGATATCACCATCAACTTCCCGCACGGCGTGATGATCGACATTCAAAACGTCGAATACAGCGACAAGAAAGACTTCGAACCGATTTACGGGAAAGGTTCCAATCCCCAAGGATATGGTGCCGGAAATTACTCTGCTGAGGGAAAAGCCGATCTTTTAAAAGAGGAATTCAATCGGTTAAAAGACTATGCTGCGGGGCAGGCCAAAAGCCTTTACCGACTGCCGCCATTCCCTGTTACTGTAAGCTACGCCGATGATGAAGGGAATATCAAGTCAGATAAGTTGCAATCCTGCTTGATAAAAGATGTCAAGCATTCGGCCAAACAGGGAGATAAGTCGATGGTTGTTCCCATCAGCTTCTTGATACTGGATGGTATCGAGTATGACGGCTTCCCCGCCAACGACTCTTAGTAAGAATAAATAGTAAAGGGGCGGTTTTCCGCCCCTTATAAGGAGTGTTTGAAATTGGATGAAAAGAAGAACATCAAGCCCGATCAGGCGCAGATAGACAAATGGAAAGCCCAATTCGGCGAGGTATACGAAATCACTTCCGACGCCGATGAGGAGCAGGTATTTTATTTCCGCAAGCCTGACCGTGGCCAGCTGAGTCGCTTCGCTAAAAAAGTCATGCAAGACGCGCTGAAGGCCATGCATACCCTGATTTTTGACACTCTACTTTTCCCTTCCCAGGAAGTCGTCAACAAGCTCTTCACTGAAAAACCCGGCATGGCCATTCCGCTGGGAAGCGAACTTCAGACGATCGTTGGTACAAATCAGGATTTTACTCACAGGAAATTGTAAGCCGGGTTGAGGATATTGAGTCCAATGGGTTAGCCCAGGCCGAGCTTATTATTTTCCGCCATTTCAAACTTCCGGAAAAAGAAATCGCCTCGCTGGATGACGAGACGTTTTTTGACCTGGCGGCAAAAGCATATTTTTTAGAAAAGCAGCAAGCAGGGATTATCCGGGAAGGCATCCTTTTGGCAATCAAGACCGCATTTGACGGTTAGCCACGTCCTTCATTCCAGCCTTTTTTAAAACCATCGGCACATATCTTACGTAATGTGGACATCGTCTTATAGAAGATAACGCTTCCCCGCATCAGGGCGGGTATACCAAAGATGACAAGCGCTCCTACCACGCCAATTACAGCACCGATCCCAAAGAAGAGAAAGAATATGCCCATACCCCATCATCCTCCAATTTGTTCCATAACTTTACAATACTACGAAACCGGGAGGTCGTCAACGTGCTGGAAGGATTATTTAAATTAAGCGTAATTTATTCGGCGGTTGATAAAATGACCGGACCGGTTAAAGGGATGGCCAGCACGGTGATGGGCTTCGAAAAATCGATGCAGCAGGCCACCGGGATGGTGCATTATGGGCAGCGGCTAGGGTTGACAGCTGCGGTCGTTTCCGAATCGGCTCAGAAGATGAAAAGCGTCATGATGGGATTTGTGGAACCTTTCGCCGCCGTGCAGCAGCCTTTAGCCAAATTGCAGACCGCTACGACCTCCACTATGGGCAGCATGGATCAGTCCATGAAAATGACAATGAACTCCGCTAAATCCTGGTCAAAGCAACACGTCGATACAGTTGAATCTTATTTAACCGCCAGTTATGCCATGGCCAGCGCCGGCCTGACTGATATGGAAGTCATTAAAGGCACGGAGGCTGCGCTTAGTTTAGCCACGGCGACGATGGGTGATGCCGGATCGGCAGCGGAAATTGTTGCCAGGCTTTACGGGCAGTTGGGAGATAAAACAAAAGATGTCGGCTCTGAAATGACGCATATTGCCGACATCCTAACCAAAACGCAGCAGATGTTTCAGATTCGCGATCTGCACCAGCTGACTGAAGGCATGAAGTATGCCGTTCCCTCTATGGTGGCTTATAAAATGTCACTGGAAGATGTGAACTCAGTGCTGGGCGCTCTCAATAACGCCGGACTGACCGATACGCTGGCCGGTACAGCCTTCGTGGCCACGATGGAACATATGACTAAGGCATCCAGAGAACTGGGCTTCGCTGTGGCTCATGAGGCGGACGGCGGTCTATCCCTTGTTGGCACTTTAGCCAATATTGAAGCAAAGTTTGGCAGTTTTAATCAATGGACGGATCAAACCAGAGAAAACTTCCGGAAGCTCTTCGGTGATCAGGGGATACGCGTCCTGGAGTTAACCGTGGGAAAAACCGCCCAACTCAGTGAGAATATGAAAAAACTAAAGGATTCGACCGGAGCCACGGCGGAAGCCCAGAAAATCATGGAAGGCACCTTTAATGCCGCGCTGCAGCGGATGGAAAATAAAATGAACGCGATCAAAATGTCTTTGGGTGAAAAGCTTCTTGGCAGCAAAAAGATTATTGATGAGGTCATCCCCAAATACACCCAGCTTATTGAACAAGTGGGCGAAGCCACGATCGCGTTCGCGGATGCCAATCCGGAATTCGCCAAATGGGTGCTACTCGCCTTTACTGGCGGAACCGCTTTCCTGCTGCTCTTAGCGCCGGTTCTATCCATTATAGCCGGTGTCATCACCCTGGGCGGGACAATCCTTCAGTTCATCATTAAAGTTGGACAAGGATTCTTGTGGTTATCCGCCGCAATCAGCAGTGGGAGAGCTGCCGCCAGTCTTGGGGTTCTGTGTTCCTGGCTGGGTAGAGCGGCGGTATTTGGGTGGAACTTGATTCAGATATTCGCCTCCATCGCCTTGATGCTATATAAATTCGCCGAGTTGGCTGTTGTTGCAGCTGTCCGGGGCTTGGGAACGCTGGCTGTGGCCTTGTGGCAG
Organism: Negativicutes bacterium; assembly: GCA_031292035.1. The sequence goes on from JARLHX010000158.1 coordinate 73,413, forward strand.
TTCACGATCAGGGCGATTATGGCCGCCGCCACGGCCCTTCCTCCATTGATCGCGGCAGTATGGAGCTTTACCGTTGCCCTTCTAGCCAATCCGTTGACCTGGGTCATAATGGCTATAGTCGGCGTATGCGCGGCGATCGTCGTCTGCATCAAATATTGGGATGATATCACTGTGGCGGCCACCAGCGCATGGGACTGGATTGTTAGCGTCTTTGACGGCGGTTTAAACGCCGTTCAAACGTCGATTAATGATGCTTTAGGATGGGTTCAAAACCTGTTTTCCGTATTCTTCAATTCCGGGGCGGCTTTATGGGATGCCTTCACTGGCGGTATCCGTTCCGCCCTTTACGGTCCGGTTGAGGCTGTACAGGAAGGGTTGCAGTGGGTCAGAAATCTCCTGCCTTTCTCGGATGCCAAAGAAGGCCCCCTTTCTCAGCTCAGCAAAAGTGGCCGGGCGCTCATGTCCACCTTGGCGGAAGGCGTAAAATTCGAAGCTCCTGCATTATTTTCATCGGTCGAAGATGGTCTTGATATCCGTAGCCTGTTCAATCGGGATGCGGATCAAGGAAGCCTGGCCGGTGCAGGAGGAGGCCAATATCACTTCTATGGTGATATTCTGATCGACGCGAAGGATGTTGAAAAGCCGGAAGACTTCTTCGCCATTATGAAACGATTCGCCCAGGAGGTTGGCGGATGAGAATTACGATAACCGAGGATATTGGGCAGGTAAAACTCGGCAACAGTATCCTTCCCGGCATCTTCGCTTCGATGGAGGTCTATGGGAAGCTGAAAATTGATGAAAAGCAGGTTCCGGGATCATCAGGAAAACGCAAGCAACCACTTGGTTTTGATGATGCCGAAATTGCCTTAAAGCTCAGGCTGCAGTCAGATAATAATTCCGATTGTTATACCAAGGCCCAGCAGATCGTCGGCATCTTTCATACTGTGGACAGCCAGGCCAAGCCTTATGTTTATCGGATTGTCAGCAAATTGACCGATATGTGGAACATCCGGGAAGTGCTTTTTGAAGACCTCCGGATGGTTGATGATAATAAAGACGATACGCTGCGGGTGGATATCACTCTTACCGAATATCGACCGGCCCTGGTGCTGGCCGAAGCAAAGGCGCAGCAGCCTACAGTAAATTCCACAACCACGTCCACGACCAGTACAAGCACATCTCAAAGTGGGCTTGGAGACTTGCACGCCAGAGAAACGTTGCTCTTATCAGGAACGGGCGACTTTAGGGTCGCTGAATCGGCATCAAATGATTACTCGGACGGTGGCCTGAGAGTCGCTAAAAATACTCCTACCCCTGCTGTAGACGATGATAATCCGATAATAGCATAGGAGGAAAACATGTTTGAATATGTAGCCCCTTATGCGACAGTTGCAGTTGGTCCCTGGGTGACCAATAAAACAAGTCAAATCCAGGTATTCTCATCAAGGATCAATGCCTTGGATACGGCGACAATATCCATTCCTTCTGAAGGAGTGGAACTGGGGTCCATTACCAAGGGCATGCCGGTGTCTGTGGAAATGGGATACAGGGAAAAAGGATTGTGGCCCACGTTCTCCGGAAAGGTCTTTGATGTTTCCAGTGGCCGGACTGTCGATCTTTATTGCAAAGACCACATGGAGGACTTACGAACCACTTTTATCACTCAGACCTTTGTGAATGCCAGCCCCCAAGATATTGTCAAATATGGCCTTATAAAGGCTGGAGTCACCGATTTTCAGTTAGGGTCCACGCAGCTCGCCAAAAGACATCATTTCGTGGCCAGCAATCTGAATGTCATACAACTTATTAAAATGGTAAACCGTACCTGGAACCTTACCGATTGGGCTTTTTACTTTGAACCTGCCGGTCAGTTTTCTTGGGGGCCATGGGAAGAATCCAGTCGATATAACAATGGCCTTCCAGTAGCAATTTTGGAGTACGGGAAAAACCTTCTCGACCTCGAACCATCTGACCAGGATTACGGCACGCTGAAGACCTTCTCCCTCCCCTTTATCCAGCACTCAAATCTGTTGTTGCTTCGGGATCAGCGCTTTTGGGATCGTGACGTTACCGTTCGGATTGAACGCATTGAATACTTACATAGTGAGACTACGGAGATGACGATCGAATGGCGAATACAGCAGAATTAGCCGAGGTATTTAAGACAATCATCCTCGAATTGTTTCCAGAGCTTGGCGGCTATCACTTCCCGATCCGGGCCAAGGTAGTCAAGGTTCATGAGGACGGCGGCCAGGTTGATGACTATAACAAACTCTACAGTGTGGACGTTCAGCCCCTAAAGCCCGATGGAAGCGTTGACGAAAGCAAGCCGGTTATCCCGGATATTGAAATACCGGTACTGTGGGGCGGCCCCGACAGAGGCGTTTTTTGCCTTCCGGTTGTGGGCGGCGTCGTGCGGGTTGGATTTTATTATAACGATCCTGCCTATCCTTTCATTGATGCTGTTTTAGCTGATGGGTTCTCCATTCCGGATCACGCCCTGGGTTCACTCATTATTCAGATGTCCACTGGAGTCCGCATCGAGATTGATAAGACTGGTCAAATCTTCTTGCTAACCCCTCAAAAGGTGATGCTTGGGGATGCTGATCATCCGGTAACTCTCGCGGATACTCTAAAGGCTGCTTATGATGCCCATATTCACCCGACGCCCAGTGGCCCGTCCGGTCCCCCAACAGCAGCACTTACAGGACATGATTCAAAACAAGTTTTCACGGGTTAAGGAGGACAGATCATGGATGAAAGATATCTCGGAATTGATATTGCCTACGATAAAGACTTTATTCTGCCGCCGACCGGTGATCTTTCCACTGTTCAAGGCAGGAAATGCTTTGGACAGGATTTAGTCAACGCTTTAACCACACCGCTGGGTGATCTATGGAGCCATCCGAATTATGGGTTTGATATATATGGGTTTCTGCACCGGGAAGATACTCCTTTGAATCGGTTGGAGCTTGAACAGGAAGTTCAAAGAGTCATAAGCGCCGATCCTCGCACAATGGATGGCACCGCGAAAGCCTCAGCGATTTCATGGGATTTACGCCGGATCAAAGTAGCTGCATCTTGCCAGCCTGTAACCGGTGGGAACCGTTTGAACATGGTGCTGGGATACGGGTTATATGACATAGAGGGGGCCGTCACTGATGGCATCAATTGACTTCCGTTCCCTAATTGGAGCAAAAGCCTTTTCGGATTTGGTTGATCAGGCCCGGCAGCAGCTCGCCACCAAAGCATCTCAGATAACCAACTGGAATGTTGGCGGGATCTTCCGGACACTGACTGAATTGGCAATGCAAGGGCTGTCCGATCTATATGATCTTCTGGTCAGCATTGTTCCTATGGGTTATGTGCAATACGCCACCGGAACGTGGCTGCGCCTAAAAGTGGCCGAGATTGGAATAGAAGCTTTACTCGCTCAGAAGACCCAAGGTAACGTTACTTTTGGTAGAAATCAAGTCGGACTGGCAATCCCCATCCCTTCAGGATCAATCGTTAAAACGGACCTGTCCTCCCTGGGGGATGAGTTGCGTTATTTCACTACAGCGGACATGATTCTGCCAGCCAACGCTTTAGAAATCCAGGTGCCGGTGCTGGCGGAATTTGAAGGATCGAAATACAATGTCGGCCAGGGCTATATTAAAAACCTTGTTACGCACATCGACGGAATTGATTCTATATCTAATAGCCCCGACTGGGTTGTATCTGAGGGCGCGGATGAAGAAGATGATGATTCTATTCGCTCAAGGTATTATCTCAAATGGAATGAACTTGCCACTGGTTCTATCGCATTAGCCTATGTTTCATGGGCCAAGTCGGTCGCCGGCGTGATGGATGTCGCAGTAAATGACCGTCATCCTCGCGGCCAAGGTACAGTGGACGTTGTTATCACCTCGACAAATGGCCTTCCGACTCAAACGCTGATTGATTCCGTGACAGCCTACATTGACACCAAGCGACCGAATTGCAGCGATGTTTTAGTGAAAGCGCCGCAGCCGATTTCGATTGATTTTGATATTACTCTATATCTGCCGGCGACTGAAGGAGATACAACGGCAGCTGAAAGTGAAGGATTGGCGATCATCGATGCTCTCTTCGTAAAAGACAATGTCAGGACATATATTACTCCTTATAAGATCGGCGAAACTCCTTATAGGGCAAAATTAGACTCGTTTTTTATGGGAATTGCTTCGGTAGTGAATGTGGACATAAATTCTCCGGCGACCGATATTCCGATCGCAGCTGATCAGATTGCCGCCCGCGGCAATATTACCGTGAATGCTGTAAGGTTGGCCTGATATGGGAGAATTCGCGACATACTTGTGGGCGCTTTTAAGTCGGGTATTTAAACTGAAGGAACCGGATTCGGACACTAAAACATGGGTTTCCATTTTAGGCGACTTTTTTGATAATCTTAAGCAATGTATTTTTACAGTACGCCGGTCCTGGCTGATCAAGACGTCCTCCGGATCATCGCTGGAATTGCATGGCCAGGCGCGAGGTATTGCGCCCTTCCCTGGGGAGAATGAGAAATATTATAAGCGCCGGGTTCTCATGGCCTTCGACACTTATTCTCAAGGCGGCACGATACCAGGCTTACTGCAAGCTTTGAGTGACCTTGGTTATCCCAACGCCCAAAACTATGAATGGATTAAAACACGCATTTTTCATAACGCATCACGTCGATATGGCGACGTTTCGGATCACAGCGGCTATAACAATCGGTGGTCAGAATTTAGGGTAACGGTGGATATTGAGGCTGACCGTCAATTTACTCCAGCTGACCTCGCTGTCCTTATTCAGACGATCTATAAATGTAAACCGGCCCATACAATGCCGGAGGCACTGGTTATCAACCGAAGCTTTATACGTTTTAAGCATAATGGCCAATTTCAGTATCGTTCTCATCACCTACGCAGTCCCAATTCCATCGAATTAGACCCATATTACGCTGTGGCCCAGGGCCAGATCAATCTAATTATTCAGGAGTAGGGGGATAACAACGAAATGGCGAATTTATTGGAAATTGCTCAGTGGATAGCGGGGATATATCAATTAGAGGAGTCTGATCCGGTGCAGGGCGGCGATCCGGCTGCCGGCGGAATTGATAATCTTCCCCATCAACAGTTAGCTCAGCGAACTGCATATCTGAAACAGTTAATAGATGCTATTAATACAGAATTGGCCGGCGTTCAGCCATCCTTGGGGTATACTCCAGTGAATCGGGCTGGTGATGCTATGCAAGGAATCCTGACCCTGTTCGCTGATCCGGCCAACAACATGGACGCTGTAACCAAGCAATATTTAATAAACTTTGTAAATGCTGCTTTAAATGGCGTTGTAACGAGCTTTAAACAGCCGGTTAGAGTGGCTGCTCCTGGCAATATAGCCCTAAATGGTTTGCAGACTGTTGATGGAGTTGCGCTTGCCGCTGGGGATCGAGCATTACTGCCTAATCAGACAAATGCTGCTCAAAATGGGATTTGGGTTGCCGCTGCCGGCGCATGGGCCAGGGGCACCGATGCCAATACGGCGGCCTTGCTCAAAGGAGCATATGTTGTTGCAACTGAGGGCGCGGCAAATCATGACACCGCCTGGATGATGATAACGGACGGAGCTATCACCGTTGATACGACGTCAATTTCGTGGCAATATCAGGAGAATGCACTTCTAATAACTGCTTCGACCGGATTACAAAGGATTGGTAATGATATTCAAATAGCCAATGGCGGGGTTACTGCAGCGATGCTGGCTGCTGGCGCGGCTGTCGGGAATTTTGGATTTACTCCTGTAAATAAGGCTGGCGACAATCTTGCGGGTGCAATCAATAAGAAACACGGCGATGATATTGCCAGCGGAACGACTACCGATATTGGCGCAGCAACTGGAGAAAATGTCACGGTGACCGGAACAGCAACCATAACACGGTTTGGGATAATACAGGCAGGGACGGAGCGTTCCGTTACCTTTAGTGGCAATCTGACGATTACCTACGATGCAATATATATGATTTTACCAGGCGCAGTAGATTTACCAGTCAAAGCTGGAGATGTGTGTAGATTCGAAAGCTTGGGAGCCAACAAATGGAGATTGACCGACTATCAGCCAGCTACAACTTTCAACGCGCACGCGCAAAAAATAATCAACTTAGCCGATGGCGCTGCATCTGGTGAGGCCATCCATGCGGGGCAGTTTACCGGTATTTTTGCGATTAATGGATATAGAAAGTTTCCAGACGGCATGATCATCCAATGGGGGAATGTAAGTGCTGGTAATGGTGGAAACATTACTTTTCCAATTGCATTTCCTAATGCAGCATATACGGTTATTGCTTGTCTTTCTGGAAGCAATAATACCTATACTGTTGTGAACAATCTAAGCACAACAGGGTTTACCTCTATGAATGGGTCGTCGTATGGAACTCTTTGGATGGCAATAGGCAAGTAAAGGAGGATAAACATGTATTACGCTTTATTTGACGACCAGGGCAACCGAATTACCAGTTATGTTCCTGGCATAAACTGCGACACGCCGCCCGTGGGGGCTATCGAAATATCTGAAGCGGATCAAGAACTTTACTGCGCCGGTCAGTATATACGAGACGCATCGACCGGTAAACCTGTATTAAAGCCGGGACCGACACCAGAAGAAATTACAGCTAATAATTTGATCGTGCTGCGGGCCGAACGGAATCGCAGGCTTTCCACTTGTGATTGGACCCAATCGGACGATACCCCTCTTGCTGACGCCACTAAAGCAGCATGGAAAATATACCGGCAGGAATTGCGTGATCTTCCCGCTAACACCGTAGATTTCACTAGTCCGGTTTGGCCAGTACCTCCGCTCCAAAGTAACTAGTCAACAATAAAAGAGGCTTGGTAGCTGTTCCAAGCCTCTAACTTCTTTTGTAAATTACTTTTCTCAAACTTCGTGTCGCATTTTCTCAAACTTCGTGTCGCGCTACAGCAGCACCGGCAAAAACTGGTCAAATTTAACATAGGCCCTGGTGATGTCACTGACCAAAATGGCCACCCGGTCGCCGGCTTTTACAACATCGGCAAGAGGCGGCGTTCCAATGGGGTTGCGCAGCGCTTCCCTGACGGCCGCGGGGACATCGGCAATCGCTTCTACCATCGTCCCTCTGATATCATTGAGAATCTTTTCTGCCGGTAGAGAGACCTTAACAATTTCGTTGCCATAGCGAAAATCAAAAGTCTTTTGGCCCATTTCTAAACTCCTTTTTTCATCGCAAAGTTTGGATCAGCGCACAAGATTTATGGCTTTATTCTACTACTAAAAGTCTTTCCCTTCCACAATTTGCTGGAAATAGATTTTTCAAGTTTTCGGGTTCATCTCGCCAAGCAATGAAGAGCACCCTTTACCGCTCATCGGCAAATAGTGCTCTCCGCTTCCTGCTGCAGCCTATTTTCGCTCCTCCGGTTTGGCCAAACCCAAATCGATGTGGCAATATCCGCCCGGATTTTTCTGAAGATACTTCTGGTGGTATTCTTCCGCCGGATAAAAACTTTGGTATGCCTCTACCTCCACCACAATCGGCTGGGTGTATTTTTCCTGTTTATTAGCGATAAAGCCGAGGATAATCTTCCGCTCGGCCTCGTCACTATAATATACACCTGTCCGGTATTGCGACCCCCGATCCGGCCCCTGGCGGTTTAGGGTGGTAGGGTCGATGATGCGAAAGAAGTGCTCCAGCAATTCTGGAAGGGGTAGCTGCGCCGAATCATAGGTAACTTCACATATTTCGGCGTGGCCTGTCGTCCCCGCACAAACCTGTTCATAGGTCGGCTTTTCGCTACGACCTTGCCCGAAGCCCACCCTGGTAGCCAGCACTCCTTTCAGTTGACTGAAATAGGCTTCGACACCCCAGTAGCACCCACCAGCAAGCCATATCTTTTTCACGGCCATACCTCCTGACTGATTCACGCTGATAGCTATAATAGTTCTCCCAAAGAGTATTTAATCTTTTTATTGCAAAATAATTTTTTCTATTTAAGAAATATCTTGCACTTTGCCCGGTACAATACGTCTGCCAAAATTCTGGATCTTTTGTTATAGACCTTCCAGAAAAGGCTCATGGCGCCATAAGAATCCGCAATACCGGCAGCGCGAGACAAATTCCTGTCACTACATATACGAAGAAGGCCCCCGCCTTGTTGCCATGTTTTATCAGCCAACGGCCAAAGGTGAAGGCATGAGCCGAAGCCAACACAGCGGCAATCACATAAAAGGTATTCACCCCTATTGTTCCCTCCTGATAGGTGACGTCATATTCATCAGACCTGTTCGTCGAATGGTTGCCGTCACCTCGACATGAAATGTCGCCTGCCGAAACCGTTTATCCCATCCATAAGCAACTAATTGCTGATCAGTACCGAACTTGGGTCGAATAAAATAGCCCAAATCAACGACATCGGTTCCCCACGACTGGGTATGAATAAGCATCATCATGATCTGCTCCCGAATTACGGTTGAGAGCTCGGCCTCAAGCAACGTCTTGTAATCGCGCAATTCGTACGTTATTCCGGTCGGAATGGCTGAGAGTTCACCTTCTAAATATACGCTGATATTGATCACCGGATTTTCGCCGCTCAAATCAATCTCAATTTTCGGCTTCCTTCCATTGCGAAAAAATATGTTTACCCCATGTTTCGGCAAGAGCGGATCATCAACGGCGATAAATCCCCGTTGATAGTTATCTGATAAGATTGCAACAGCTCTGGTTTCTTCGGTCCCTAAATACCCCACCAGTTTATCTTCTTTAAAGACTCCTATTCCGACTACTTCAACCGGGTTTCCACCCTCACGCGGGCTATCACCAGCAAGGTATTCCGGTGCTTTTGCACCGGGAACCGGACCTTCGGCCTGCTTCCCTTGTCCAAGCAAAGGATTGACGCCAATAGCCATTGCATAGGGTGACCCACTGTCGCCTTTTAGCCGCGAATAGAATTCATGGAGATTGGTTGGGAGAAAAAAGGAGGTCTCATCTGCTGAATGGGTGATGTTTTCTACCCAGCGAGAGGTCAGGATTTCTAAATCCGGCCTATTACGCGCCAATATGTCTTTGGCCGTTCCCTGACAAACAAAAAGAAACATGGACCCCCGGAACTCGCGGAACCGCGTCAGGGGACCGATCGCATCCTGAACGCCGGCGCGGGCAAGGTCCTCGCCAATAAGGATGGCTGTCACATGAGAAAGATTTACTGCGCGTGACTCAGAGTAGTTTAATAAATTGCGGGCCTCGCCAAGGGTGGGGGCTTTGACGGTCACGACAACCGATGAATGTTTTTCCTTGCCGCCCCCGGCGGTTTCACCAGCCGCCAATACTAGAGGCACTGCAACCCGGTAACTGACAAGCAAATCACCGTCGCTGGCCCGATCCAGGCCCATAGTAATAACCCAGGCAACTTCATCGGTTTCACGGGATCCGTTGCAGCCTGCTACAATCAGACTAAGCAAAATCAATAATAAAATTAACCTTGGGTGTGAGGGCATGATTTTTTCCCGCCTTTTATGATGGTTGCGATTAATAAAGCCACGGGTATTATAATAATTCCTGGCGCAAATACGTAGGGGTACAGGATGGCTTCAATAACGGAAACGCTTTTGGCGTCAGGAGGCAGCATTGCCATTTGTGCTATAATCAGGGTGATACACGGGATCAGAGGCTTTATTGTGGGCAGCCGAAACAGCTTTGCCGTAATAAATATGGCCCCATATAGACTGACGGCGATCGCCAAAACACCCACCATGACCCACAGCAGGATAAACAGCGCCTCGAAGCGCTGCAAATAGCGGTCGATATAGATAAGCCGGGTCATCTCATAAAACGGCAGCGTTTTTTCCATGGCGACATTTGCCCCGAAAACCATAGTAAACACTGCACCAGACAAAATACGGAGGACTACACTGCCGCCATAACCAAAAATGACTGCTCCCTTAATCGTTTTCACCGACTGAAAGGCTGGAGCCAACATTGTTAAAACAGACAATCCCCCGCTCAATCCGATAAGACTGAGTGTGGGCTCGCCAAACGAAAACAGGCCCTTCCCCTGCCAGGGCAACAAATTGTATGGCCGGTAAAAAGAGAAGAGCCCCGCCAAGGCCAGAAGGATTCCTGTTATGATAAACGGCAAGATGATATAGGTAGCGCGGCATATATTCTCGATGCCGGCCAAGAGGATGAATCCGGCGCTAATAACATAGCAGGCAACCACAAAGGGAAAGTCGGCATACGGCAGAGCGGTTAACAATGTGTTTTCCGCAAATTCGCGCGTCCAGAGAATGGCGAAAGAAAGTAGTAGCCCGCAATAAAAAATCCCGACGACATTCGCTACAAGCCGGCCAAGCAGTTTTTCGGTTACTGCGATGAGATCCCCGGGATGGCGGGCAAACACATAGGCCAGCATAAACATCACCACCCCTATGACCAAAGCGGCAGGGACCCCAATTACCCAGCCAGCACTCCCCACACTGGCAGCTGCCGCAGAGGGGAAGGATAAGAATACCGGGGGAAAGGTCACGATAAAGGCCAGGGCGATGCCTTCCGATATGCCCATCCGCCCGCTGTTATAGTCCATTATTTATCACCGCCTTGTTTGGGGGGCTTTCTCTTCCAGATTCGACTAATAGTGGGCTGGCGGCGCTCGTCTTTGGTATTTAAGGCATCAGGCCGCCATTCCTGATTATACACTTGCCCCCTGATCACAACATCATATCCGGCAATAGAGCGAGGGGTTATGGGGCTCATATACGGCATTCCGAACGATTTGATCCCACACAAAAGGACAATAATAGCAAGAAGGGCAATGGCCAGCCCGACAAGGCCCAGCGCCCAGGCTGCTATAAGTAGCCCAAACCGGATGATCCTGACCGCCGCCGCCATCCGGTATTCCGGAATGGTATATGACGCCAGTCCGGTGATGGCGACAATAACGACGACAATTGGACTGACGATACGCGCGGTGACTGCGGCTTGGCCAAGAATAATCGCACCGACAATTCCGATCGTGGACCCCAGAACTCCCGGAATTCTTATTCCTGCTTCACGAATCAATTCAAAGGATATCTCCATTACCAGTACCTCAAACACGGCAGGAAAAGGAACATTTTCTCTCGATCCGGCGATAGCCAGGAGCAGTTCTGTCGGCATCGCCTCAGGGTGAAAATAGCTGAGAGCAAGATAAAGCGAAGGAAGAACGGTAGAAATGAGAGCACCAAACAGTCTGAGGATGCGCATGAAATTGGCGTTGCCTGATCGCAGACTGAAATCTTCGGCCGAGTGAAAGAAACCAAAGAAATCAACCGGCAGAATCTGAGCGAAGGGATTACCTTCTAAAATTAGTGCTATGCGCCCTTCTACCAAACTTGCGGCCACCCGGTCGGGCCGTTCAGTCGAAATGGTCTGCGGGAAAAGAACACGGGGGTAGTCTTCCACAAACTGGACCAACTGCCCTGAGTCGATAATGAAATCAGTTTCGATACCATTTAGCCGTCTTCTCACTTCAGTCACCAGGGAAGAATTGGCGATCGATGCGATGTACATCAGGGCACAATTGGTTTGACCGCGCACCCCAATTTTGATCATTTCGGTAATTAGGTCGCTACTGCGCAGGATGGACCGGATTAAGCCCGTATTGGTTCTGAGGTTTTCGCTGAAGGCGGCCTGCGACCCCCGTACCGTCTGTTCGTTTTGCGGTATGTTAACTGCGCGGTGCTCCCAGCCTTTTGTCTCGATAATCACCGCTTGTCCGATACCGTCAATGATTAAAATCGTGTCGCCCCGGTTTACGCCCTCTTGCAAGGTTTGAAAAGTATTTGTTGCATGCACTTGGCCATTGGGAATGATCTTTTTCAGGATACGGTCGATGAAATCGCCATCATATAAGTTCCCCCCGACAGCGTCAGCCATCAACGGCTCAAGGACAAAACGATCCTGCTTGGCGCTATCGACAAGCCCTTCCATATAGACAACAAGTGCCCTTACTACCGGATTTCCCGCCAGTTCTATCTCTTTGATCACTACATCCTTATTGAGCGGCAGCTTGTAGATTTCTTGCAGAGTTCGGCGATTTTCTTCCAGACTAGTACTTATCGGTACCTCATCGGTCGGTTGGCTCTGCCGGTATGAGAATAATAACGGCGCTAATTCGCCCCATTGTCGCTCTAAAGCGGCAAGTTCCCCTTTCAACTCTGCCGCAGCCCCAATTATCCGACCGTTTTTTAAGGCTGTTGACACCTTCTCGGTGTATGTGGCGAGTCGTTCGCCAAATCGTAGCAGCGCTGCTAAGTGTTCCGCCGATTTCTCGGCAACCGTCGCAGGACTTTCCTGGGGCGACTGACTGTCAAACGGCCGGTCCTCATCTAAAACAAAAGGGTCGGGGAGGGTCGGCGGTGAGAAGGTAAGGATATTTTTCAATTTCTTAAAAGCGGTAAGGGCAGTATTGTTAATCATGGGTTAACCCCTTGCATCAGCTACAGTTATCTCTGGTAGTATGCGTATTTGTTGGAAGCCTGATTCTACAAGACAGTCCCGCTAGCCCTGGAAAGCAGCTCCAGTTTTAAACGTCTTTAGGCAAAGCCTGACCGACCCGCGGACCACGCTTAGGAGGCAGGTCATTTAGCAGCATTTTATGCGTGGGATTTAGCAGGGTAATTAGCACTCTTGGAAAAGTAATAACTGATTACCTGGACGAAAGCCTCCAGGAATAGGTGGAAATGAAGGAGATTTATATGTACGAGAATGTCATTAACCTTTTCTATCAAAATAGAAACCCAGAGCGCGCCATAGCCATGGCGGCCTATATGAAAAATAATTTTCCGTTCTTAGGAATCCCTAAGCCGGAAAGGTCCGCTTTGGGACAGGGGTTTATTCATCTGGCCAAAAAAGGCCCCTCTATCGATTGGGATTTTGTCTTCAGGCTGTGGGAATTGCCGGAGCGTGAATTTCAGTATATCGCGGTGGATTATTTACTGGCTTTGAAATCTCTGTTGCAAAAAGATGATCTTGCGAAACTGGAAGTACTGACAACCCGCAAATCGTGGTGGGATACGGTAGACAGCCTCGCCACCATCACCGGGGTACTATGTGCAAGATATCCGGAATTGATTGCAGACCATATTGTACGGTGGGCTGAAGCTGAGAATATCTGGCTGGTGAGAATTTCGATTTTGTTTCAGCTCAAATATAAAGAAAAGACCGACCCAGAATTACTTAGCCATATCATCTGCAGGAATAGTAGCACAAAAGAGTTCTTTATCAATAAGGCTATCGGCTGGGCGTTGAGAGAGTACTCAAAAACCAATAGCGAATGGGTTAAAACCTTTATTGAAAGTGTTCCCTTGCACCCGCTCAGCGTGCGCGAGGGCGGTAAATATATTTTTGGGCAGAAATAAAAAAGACACCGGAATTAATCCGGTGTCTTTCTTTGGGTCAGGGTATATTTTGGCGGAGTGGGTGGGATTCGAACCCACGCCAGAGTCACCCCTGCTAATGATTTAGCAAACCATCCTCTTCGGCCACTTGAGTACCACTCCGTAGATGCAACCATATTTTTACTTTAAAAGCTACCGTAAGCCGGGTTTTGTTCTAAGGAACATTTATCTCGCATATTCATGCGCCCTAATCCAGTTCAAGATTCCTTTCATAGGGTTCCTCTACCATTATTCGAGTTTCAGGCTTGTGGGGTTTACCCTTGCACCGTCCCGTCGCCGGAACGAATTGTTTCTGTGGCACTTTCAGGTCACTTTCGACTAACAAGAGTCGATTTCACCGCCGTAAGGACTTTACTCGCCCTTCCGTGACTTATTGGGTCACGCACAATCACTACAAGCATCTCAGCCTGTGCCTGTCCGGACTTTCCTCTGCAGTTTCCCGCAGCGTTCCTCCGTACACTTTTAAAGATGTGGTTTACATCAGATTGCTTATTATAGCGGACAAAAGAAGAAATTGCAATGGTAAGTCAATCCAGATCGCCATGGGCCATCATTCTTGGTTGCCTTATCACCCTCAGTCTGGTTCAGTCAGCTAATTTATCTGCAGAAATAATTCCACGTTGTCCAGTGTTGGCAAGCCGCGCCGGCCGCCAAGAAATTGGCTGTTCATCGCCGCGACGGCGCTTGCAACCGAAGCGGTCTGCCGCAAAGACAGCTTGTTGATTATGCCATAGAGAAAAGCGCCATGATAACTATCGCCGCAGCCTGTGCTGTCGATTGTCCTTGGGAAAGGATAAGCTTTCTGGACGAAGCTTGGCTCTCCTTTAGAAAATATCCAGCTTCCATTCAGACCATCAGTTATTACCACTAACTTTGGTCCACTATCAAGCAACGCTTTACCTGCTGCTTCTATATCCGCCTGCTCGGTATATTTCTCAGCAAAGTCGCTTGCGACAATGCAGATGTCGGTGAGGGGTACCAGCCTTTTCATTTCAGGCCGAAAGCGCCCTGCACCGCCGTCAAAGGAAATGGGGCGATTTGCTCCCCGCCCCCATTTTATCGCCTGTTCGCACGCGTCCGGATGACGGCCGTTAATATGCAAGATTCTCGCATCTTCAATGATGTGGCGATCAATATCTCCCGCTGTCAATTCCGGGGCCGTTCCAGGCGAATAGACAATGGCTCTTGAACCATCTGCTGCAGAAACCAGTATACAGGCTGTTGATGAAGTATGACCGTCAACTACTTTGATATAATCGGTAAGAACTTGTTCTTTATGGAACTCTTCCAGAATAATATTCCCTCGCCAATCGTCACCCACGCAGTCCAGCATCGCGGTGCGCGCCCCAAGCCTCGCTAGGGTCACCATCGCCGTTGCGACCGGACCGCCGCCTTGAATGGTCATGTCAGCAGCCCGCTGAACCTCTCTTTGCGTCGGAAAATGATCGACTATTGACAAAATATCTACCGTTGACACGCCTATTCCTAAAACATCTACCCCTGACATTGGCAGCCCTCCCATGTCTTTGACCCTGCCATTAAAAGCGGCGTCAGTCACTATGGTCTATTACTGCAACCCGCGCCTGTCGCGAATAAACAGAAAGTAGATCAATCCCGACACCCCGGTCAACAGGGTCAACCGCAGTAAATGCGCCCGGTAAGAGAGCAAGTCATGCCCGACCGTCACTTCAACCCAGGTGGATGGCAGCTTGCCGATCAAAGTCGCTAAGAAGTGTTCCTTAAATCCGGTATGACTCAAGGCAGCCAAAGCCGTGATTAAACCTGAAGGAACATAGGGAATGCAACGAGCCAGCAAGATAACGCGAAAACCATTACTTTCACTGAACTCGTCCAACCGATGAAGTACTCCATGACGTTCAATGAAATTCCGTGCCGAAGCCCGGAACAGGTACCGCATCAACAGAAAACTAATAGAAACCCCAACAGTTTCAGCCGTCCAAGCGATAATTGTTCCTTCCACTATCCCAAACAGCACTCCGGCGGCAGCCAGCACGAAGATATTCGGCAGCACGGCGAAGGTGTTAATGATAACAATGACTGCAAAAACTGCCAGTTTGGCATATGGCCCATAAGACTGGAACAGCTGAATACTGTAGTTGATATTACTAACTTGGAGCAGTTGGATCAGATCGCGGAAAAAGCCTGGTACTAAGACATATCCGGCCGCCAGAACTGCAAAGAGAGCCAGGATGAAGATCATCCAGCCATGAAGTTTCGAACGATCCATGGTTTATTCACCGACTCCTTCAGCATCCAGTAACGATGTTTGTTAGCAGCTAGGAAACTATTTTTGCCAGGAAATAGGCCACACCTGCGGCGATGCCTCCGATCAGCATTGTCTGAAAAGCGCTGAACCAGGGCTTATTGCCCAAGAAGCGGCCCTTCATATAGCCAAACAGAAACAGGGTCATAATTGTGACTGCAACTGACACTTTGAGGGCAAGAAGCCCGTCTGGCAGCAATATATAGGGTGCTAGCGGCACAAATCCGCCCACCACATACGACCCGGCAATGGTAGCGGCGCTGCTGATAGCCCGCTTGGGATCAGGTTCTTCCAACCCTAGCTCAAATTTCATCATAAAATCGACCATAATTTCAGGATTCCGTTTCAGTGCATTGACCGCCGGCCGGCTTTCTTCCGGAGAAATGTCATATGAACTAAAAATATCGATGATTTCTTGCTCTTCTTCCTCCAGATGGTCCCGCGTCTCTTGTTGCTCCCGCAATCGCTCTGTTGCATAATGCTCCGCCTCGCCCCGTGCGGCTAAATAACCGCCAAAGCCCATGGAAATAGCCCCGGCCGCGATTTCAGCCAGTCCAGCGGTAACAACAATGCCTGTAGCGGCAACCGCACCGGATATCCCTGCTGCCAGGGCAAAAGGAACTGTTAGCCCGTCTGACATCCCAATGATAATATCTCTTACTGTATCTGACGCCGTAAAATGCTTTTCGTAATGACGCCCCGCCGTCTTCAAATAGCCTTCCCCTCTTTTCTCTCTCCGCCGGAATTGATACTGCCGGCGACAAGCGCCGCTGTTAATCCCGCTCTATCTTCTCAATGGTGATGTTTATTTTTCTGTTATTTTAAAATCGATAAATCCCCGCTCGACATCGGTGTGTATCAGCTGTACTCGGACGACATGGCCGACATCTTCGCTGCCAAGACCTCCCGAAAGCCTGCCTTCGACCGGGGGATGCAGCAGGCGAACCCAGGTGCCTTTTTCCGATGCACCAGTGACAATCGCATCAAAAACTTCGCCAATTCTTGATTCTAACAATATCGCGGCTGCCGATTTCTCAACCTGGCGCTCCACCTTCTGGGCCGCATTTTCCGCCTCTGTACAGTGCTTGGCAAGTGCCGCGAGTTCATCATTGCTATAGGGAATAGGCTTCCCTGTTATCGCTGCTTTCAGTAGCCGCTGGGTAATCAAGTCAGGATACCGGCGATTGGGCGCTGTGGAATGAGCATAATCTTTGACAGCAAGCCCAAAATGTCCGACCGAGCCGTCTTCCGGCAGCTGGACGGCATATTCCCCGGGCCCCAATAACTTGATAACACTGAGGCTGAGGTCAGGAAAATGAAGGGGATCAGCGGCTTTTTCCGCTGTCAAAAATTGATTTAACGCCTTGGAGTCGGCTTCCTTGGGCAAGGCGAAGTTGCGTTCCATGGCAAGTTCGACGATTCGTTCCCAGCGTTTGGGGGTGCGGACAACCCGCCGCAAGGTCGGAAATTTTTTAGCGGCAAGATATCGGGCGGTAACGCCGTTAGCCGCAACCATAAAATCTTCGATAATTTCTTTGGCGCTATTGCGTTTTTCTTCTGCTAAATCGGTGATCTGTTCTTCGACAAATATAGGACGCGTCTCTATTGTTTCAAAATCAAGCGCCCCGTGCATGTGCCGGAGTGCCTTCAGTTTCTGCGCCGCTTGATGCTGTAGCCGAATATTTTCGGCAAGACCCTCGACTGCGGCAATGGCCTCAGGCAGCGGACCACGGTCTTCCAGCCAGGCAGCAACGCTATTGTAGGCAAGCTTGGCCTGGTTACAAACGATCGCTTTATAAAGATCTGAGCCTATCAGCACTCCATCTTCACCAAGGGTTATTTCAACAACGATAGCAAGGCGGTCTGCTGCATAATTGAGCGAGGTGATATCAGTCGAAAGCTTATTCGGCAGCATGGGAAAAATCTGCCCAGCGGTATAAATGGAAGTGGTATTATGTTTTGCATGTTCATCAATTGGCGAGGATTTCTTCACAACAGCGTCGACGTCGGCGATAGCAATAAGAACCTTTATGGCCCCTTCCGGCATCTTTATCGCCACCGTAAGCTGATCCAAATCATCTGAGTCATCATTATCGATGGAGCACCATAAAAGATTTTTCAGATCCCGTGTGGATTGCTCGGTTTGAAGGACAGTCCCCTCGATTTTATTTAGCTGGGCAATAGCCTGCGCAGAAAAATCCGGCAGAAGCCCTCTTTCCAGCATCGCCTTCCGGGCGATTCGCTGCAACCGCGAACGATGTTGACTGTCGTTTGTATCAATCATTATTTCACCTTCTTATAAAAATAGCGCTTAGTGCAATTGAGTAACCATGAAACGGCCTTAATTCCCGCGGTAACGCCCAGCTTGGGGCTTTTCTCTGCAGGCTGCCATTGACCATGCCCGTTTGCCATATTTAGTATACTCTCTCATTGTACCTTTCAAATTCCGGACAGTCTACCCCGGTCTATGAGCACAACTTCCGCTTTCAGCGAAAATGCCGCCCCCGACCCAGCTTTTATAATTTAATGAGCCTTTCTAAATAGTCCCCAAACCTCGATGCAGCTACTAGATGCTCAAGCAGACCGTCATCACATATATTGTACTAAAACCTTCCCCCCGAGTTGGCGATTTTAAAGGGGTGATCTCTTTGTCCCAAGTATATGCAGCTAAGTTTCGCTCAAGAAAACCAAACTTTTTGATCCTCATGACTGATGAGAATCGCTATCCACCTATTTATGAAGGCCGTGAAATTAAGCAATGGCGTAAGCAGTTTTTACGAACTCAGGAAATCCTGCGGAGAAACGGAGTGACCTTTCAGCGCCATTACACTGCAAGCACGGCTTGTTGCCCCAGTCGAGCCACCATTTTTACCGGTCAATATCCCTCCTTGCACGGGGTTAGCCAGACGACCGGCGCTGCGAAAGGGCCCTTTGACCCAGAAATGTTTTGGCTGGATCCTAATAGCGTACCAACCCTTGGCGATTATTTCCGGACAGCAGGGTACCGAACCTTTTACAAAGGAAAGTGGCACATTTCAGATGCTGATATTCTAATACCCGGTACCCACAAGTCGTATCCCAGTTACAACACTACAACCGGTTTTCCACTCCAAGAAAAAGAACTGCTTTATCTGAATTCCAGCAGATTGGAGACCTTTGGGTTTTCCGGCTGGATTGGTCCTGAACCCCACGGGCCTGACCCTCATAAATCAGGGTCATCCGCCAGAATCGGCGTAAGCGGTCGTGATGAATTTTACGCCGCAGATGTCGCTAATTTGCTGGAAATACTTGCTGCGGAAAAAGCTTCGCGCTACGATGATGAGTATCGGCCTTGGTTTATTGTCGCTTCGTTTGTAAATCCGCATGATATTGTCTTGTATGGGTCTTTGAGTGAGAAAATCCCTCAATTCAAGTTTAAAGTTGACGATACCGTGCCTGCTGTTCCGCCCCCGCCTACCTTTTACGAATCGCTTGAAACAAAGCCTCAGTGCCAGCTTAGTTCAAGACTTACTTACGGCGCGGCTTTCCAGCCCTTGATTGAATCAACCTTCTATCGTCAGCTTTACTATCAATTACAGAAAAACGTCGATCAGGAAATGTTGCGTGTGTTCAATACTCTGCGGGACTCCTCTTTTTATGAAAACACGATTGTTATTTTTACCTCCGATCACGGGGAACTCTTGGGTGCCCATGGCGGCCTGACCCAAAAATGGTATTGCGCTTACGAAGAAGCGATTCATGTCCCCCTCATCATCCATAACCCTGTTTTATTTGAGAAGGCTGACTCCACCGAATTATTAACAAGTCACATTGACCTGTTACCGACCTTACTTGGTTTGGCCGGGATAAACATCGAGCAGGTTCAGGATGCTTTGCGCTCTGACCACACTGAAGTACGTCCTTTAGTGGGGCGGGACTTGTCACCGCTGGTTCTTGGCCAGGGCAAGCCTGACCGTGCTGACGAACCTCTGTATTTCATGACAGACGATGATATTACCAAAGGCTTGGATCAGCACAATTTTCTGGGGTGGCATTATCATTCTGTTTTTCAACCTAATCATATTGAGACAGTGATAGCAAAAATTTCCACACCTGATGGCGATGAGCTATGGAAATACTCGCGGTATTTTGACAATCCCCAATTTTGGACTAACCCTGGCATCGAAGATACTGTTCCCTATGAATTTGGTTCTCCGCTAACGGTCTGGGGCGGACTTAAAAGTGCCATATGCGCGACTACTGTCAAAAACGTTCCCCTCCCAGACCAATATGAAATGTACAATCTTAGCAAGGATCCGCTTGAAATCTACAACCTGGCCCATTATGACGATAATAACCCCCATGTGCTAATGGTGCAACAAAGGCTGGCGGCCCTTCTCTTAAAGCAACGCCGCCAAAAGCGGCTATCGCCCAGTCAGTATAAAAATAATCAGCAGCCATAAAATATAACCGGTATGGATTTAAATCCATACCGGTTAAAAGAGCCTGCAATGATCTACGCTACAGCCTACACCGATCATTACATACCTATACGCAATCTTTCGACTACCCACAGGCATTACACAACCGATGCACACCTTTGCTCGACTGCCACAGATAGCTACCGAACCTACTGCAATCTCTCGACTGCAATAGACCCATAAAGTTCACAACCCATGACAATCTTAGCTCGACCAACATACATCCCTTGGGACCACACGACAACAGTTGGGCTGCCGTACCGCCTTTCAAGACCCATGCCAGTCTTCCCGCCGGCTCCCGCCGAACCTTGCGACCCGACGACAACCTTTGGCCGACCAATGCCGAACACCAGAAGATATCCGACACCAATCTTGGCTCAACCATTACCGACCCTTTACACTCATAGTATCTTCCGATTCACAACGAGGATACCTTGTATTTTTTTCAACTTACAAATCATAAAAAAGTGGGTATAATTTTTTGTGCCGGAATTATATAAGACTGCGAAAGACCCCATACCATTATGTAAGCAGGTAGTTTACGATTGCGTCGATATGGATCTGGGTTGTGTCTAATAGCAACTTGTCTAGATCATTTTCCTTTATTATCAACGGCAGTTCGGTGCATCCGAGAATCAGAGTATCGGCCTTTTTCTCAGCCATCATTCGATTTGCAATCTCCAGCATTGTTGTTTTCTCTGCCGGCAAAACAACACCCTCCTGCAAATTCGGGAAAATAATAGAATGAATCGTCCTTTGCTCTTCTTCCGAGGGGACAAATGCATCAATCCCATATTGCGCAAACGCCTTGGAATACAACCCGCTGCTCATTGTAAAAGCGGTACCGAATACCACAACCCTTTTGCAATTCTTTGCTTTGGCGTATTTGCAGGTTTCCTCGACGATGCTGATAAGCGGCAAAGGGGATTGGCGGCTCACTTCGTCAAATACGATATGGGCAGTATTGGCTGCCATGACCGCAAAATCCGCCCCGCCTGCCGCTAGGTTCTTTATTGAGTCGACCAGTCGATTGGTAAACTCTTCCCATTGTTTATTTGCTGCAAAGGAATACATCTCGGCAAGATTCAGACTATCGATAATCATAGGGGGATTATTGTCGCCGGCCAGCTTCGCACGATAGCCAGCGATTATCCCTTTGTAATAATCCAGTGTAGATTCAGGGCCAATTCCCCCCACCAGTCCGACTTTTTTCATTCCAAGCACCTCCGGTTAATCATCTTTTGCTTTTCAATTATTGGTGTTGACGGTTTTCTCTCCCAGTCACGAAAACATGGTTCAACTGATTATTCTGTCCAGCGCCGCTAAGTCCTGCTGCGGTTATCATTGCAAGAAAAACAAGGCCACCCGGAGACAAATTCCCGCGTTGGCCTTGTTTCATTTATTTTACTTCAATTTCAGATTTTTTTCTGTCGCCCTAATAGCAGTACAACTTTGATACTAGCTGGCTACCGAATCGTTTTTTGCCGCAGCAACTTTGTAAACTAGCGGCCATTTGTCAAAGAAGGTATTAAAATAGAGAAAAACCATAAGCAGGGCAAACTGGCCGGCCAATACTCCCATCACCGGAAACCCCATCCCGAGATCATTGCCGGCGAAGGTGAAAAACTTATAGGCTTGAAGCCACAGCAATCCAAAGATGGTTCCGAGCACCAACCAGATAATCATCCTGGCGATTACCCGTTTGGCAACACTAGGCTCCCGCTCTGCGCCAGGGTAGTCATCAAACAGGTGGTGCCAACACAACATCGTCACAATGATTGAAAGTTCGAGAGACGCCGCGGTTACAAACGGGTTGACTCCCGGATTGAGGTTCAGCGCTTTGATCACTGCCACATAGAAGGCCGGCATAAGGAACCCGCCGCAGACCAGGGCGATGACAAATCCTATAAGCCCCATCCAAGGCTGCTTGGCGGTAAACAGTTTATAGGGATAGCCTTCGCCGCCTTCGGCAGGAATGAGAAACCAGCAGATAAAGCCTTGGCAAAAAGCCAGAACTGCAGGCCATGACCCCAACGGCTGTGTCATAATATTGTGGCCGCCCAGCTGAAACTGCATGAAACTTGGGATGAACATGGCCATCCAAACGATGATGGCGAAAACCGAACTTGTCATCATCACCGCCAAGCCGTCGAGCGGCGGTTTTAGGTTTCCGGCCCAGGGCTTCTTTTGGAATAAGGACACGAAAGGGATTTGGGCGATGATTACCGGAAGAACATAAAAGTTTGAGGTTTCCCAGCCCTCCAGGGCGAGTTTAAGCTCATCGACATTGCCAGGTGCGAACATGATGGCAAGGCTAAAAGGCTTCCACCATATCCCGATGAAGGATATCAGTATGAGATAAGCTAAAGATCCGCAGACAAAACTTAGGAAGGTATACCAGATGCCGGACCGTGGTTGACTGTCCCAGACGCTGTACTTGCCATAGTTGCCGAAAATCAGCGTCTGCCATATCCATGCGTTGATGCTGCACCAGAAAAAGGTCCCCTCGACAACGGCCGTAATATACCTTTTCACCAGTACAGGATCAGCGGATTGAATACCCGCCGCAGCGGTAAAGGTGATCAGGGATTTGGCTGCCATAGACCATACAGGCCAGTAAATCAATGCATATACAAAACATAGGAGCACACCGGCGATCCCGGTTGCCAGTTTGCTGTCAAACCTTCTTTTTATCACATACTCCATACTCTGCCTCCCATCAAATTCTAACCGCTGCCGTAGCGTTTCGCGACAGCTGTACCCACAACCATTTTGAGCACTTCGGATGTACCGACACCGATATCGAGCAGTCTTGCATCCCGGGCGTAACGCTCGGGATCGTTGTATTTCATATACCCGTGTCCGCCAAAAACCTGCAACGCTTTGTGGCATACTTCATTCACGGTTTCAGCAACAAAGAGTTTGGCAATCGACGTTTCCAGCGCATAGTCCTTGCCGCTGTCGCGTTTTTTCGCAGTATCAACTACCAACAATTTCGCTGCCTCAATTTTTACATGCATATCAGCCAGCATTGCCTGCAGCGCATATAAAGCGCTCAGCGGCTTGCCAAAGGCGATGCGGCGATTGACATAGTGGGCCGCCGTCTCCAAGGCCGCTTCGGCGATGCCGAGCCCCATTGAGGCCATGCCCAACCGGCCTCCGACCAACCCATACATCGCCACTTTAAAGCCTTCGTTGACATTACCAAGCATATTGTCTTGGGGTACTTGGCAGTCAGCGAAACTGATGCCGGTGGTCAGGGAGCTCCGGCACCCCATTTTCTTCTCGGTATCACCGATGTGAAAACCCAGAGTTCCTTTCTCGATGATAAACATACTGATCCCTTTGGCACCGGCGTCCGGATCGGTCTTGAAAGCCACCAAATACAAATCTGCCAAACCGCCGTTTGTACAGAAATACTTTGCGCCGTTTAGCCGCCAGCCAGCATTAACTTTCTCTGCCCTCGCCTTGATGGCGGCAGCGTCGGAGCCGGCTTGGGCCTCACTTATCGTATATGCGGCGATTTTTTTGCCCTGCAATAGATCTGGCAGATATTTTTGCTTCTGCCCATCAGAACCAAATTTCAATAAAACGTCAACAGCCATCCAGTGGACATGTAACGTCAGGGCTACACCGGCGCTGGCCTTGGCGATTTCCTTGGCGACCTCATTGGTCGTTACCGAGTCCTGGCCCCGGCCGCCGTACTCGACAGGATAATTGATCCCAAAGAAACCTGCTTTGGCCATTGAGTCCAGTAATTCAGCGGGAAACCGGCCCTGTTCATCAAGCTCCCTGGCCAGTGGCCGCAGGGACGACTGGCTGAAAATTCGGGCTTGTGCGATCATGTCGTTATCTTCTTGTAAATCTTGAACCTCCATTTTTGTTGCACCTCCTGTGGTTTCTGGCGGGATGCCCATAATAGCCCCGTCGGGTCAGAACTTACAATTTCATCTCGCAAAAGGTATCGGCGACAACAAAGTCGGCCTCAGTGAGCTTTTTGATCTCTTCCAGCGTCACTCCCGGAGCATGCTCTTTCAAAATCAGGACGTTCTCACCCACAGCGAAAACCGCTTTATCGGTGATAATGGTTTTAACACAACTTTTCCCGGTCAGCGGCAAGGTGCACTTTTTAAGAATTTTTGATTCGCCGCCTTTGTCGGCGTGCATTAGGCAGGCAATAACCTGTTCTGTTCCATAACATAAATCCATTGCCCCGCCGATACCAGGCCACCACTTGCCGTTTCGCTGCACGGCCCAGTTGGCAATATTGCCAAGCTGATCAACCTCTAACGCCCCTAAAATAGTTATATCCAATAAACCTCGGCGCATCGCTCCCAGCGAGGTGGCCAGATCCATGATGGCCGCTCCCTGAACCAGGGTTATCGGCTCTGCGCCGGCGTTGGTCATATCGGCGATTGCTTCGGAGGCTTTTGGCCTTGGGCCAACCCCAAAGACTCCATTTTCAGCATGAAACAGGACTTTAACCCCTTCAGGCAGATAGTTGGACGCTTGGGTCGGCATTCCGAACCCCAAATTAACCAGTTGCCCGTCTTTTAATTCCTGGGCAGCCCGTTTAGCGATCAATACTCTCGGATCCATGTCATTCCCTCCCACACTCAATTATCTTTCCGCAATCAGCTTGCCGATTTTGAGCCAGTGCTGCCGGTATATCTCGTCATGTTCCGCCAAACTCAAACCCTTGACAACTGCTTGAACAAATGGCCCTGGTGTCCCTACCCGTTCGGGGGCTATCGTCCCTACAGGGACGATTTCTTCGACTTCGGCGATGGTATAATCGCAGGCCATCGCGACCATAGGGTTGCAGTTCACGCTTGTATGGCGGTATTCCAGATTTCCCATTTCATCGGCCCGCCAGGCTTTGACCAGACCAAAGGGGGCCGTCAGCGGCGGCTCGACAAAACACTTCATCCCATTGACTTCGATCACGGTTTTCGGTTCTTTGAGTTCAGCGAATAGGCCTGGTTCATCCAGTATGCCGACGCCAACCGGAATCAAGGCGCCACCCAGTCCCATGGCTCCCGCCCGTACCTTTTCGATCCAGGTACCCATGGGATAAAATTGCTCGACTTTGAGATTTCCCTTGAGATATTCGTCAGTCGACTCTTGCGTTGTCCCGACATGGGAAGAGATAATTTCTTTTACCAGGCCATTTTTATACAGCATTGCCCGGCCAAAGCCGCTCAACCCCGGCTCGTTGGTGATTAGGGTTATGTCGGAAATCATGTGTTTGATCAGCCACTCGATACAACAGGTTGGTTCTGCGGCACCAACAAACCCTCCCATCATAATGGTCGCCCCACTTTGGGGAATCCTGCCCAGGGCCTCATCAATCGTCTTGATCTTGTTGCCTAATTTGGACACTTACTTTCCCTCCTCATGGTAAACTATTTGCTGCTCAACACTGATGGCCATCAGTACTGCCTTCTAAATATTGCAAATCCCGTGCCAACCTGGAAATCCGTCGAAACTCGAATAAATTCAACAAAAAAGTCTCTAGGCATGGCGCCTAAAGACTCTGCTGCGATGTCTCTGCGAGAGACAGTTGTAGTGATTTGCTACACCTTATCAGATATTCATCCGTTCCAGCTTCTTATAAAGGACCGAACGTTGCATATTCAGCGTTCTTGCCGCCCTCGCCTTGTTGCCGTTTGTCTTCGCCAGGGCGTTGATAATCAACTCTTTTTCCGTTTCCTCCACCAGATTTCGAAAGGGCTTATTGGTATCCACAGCGGCTTTGGTTGCTTCCGCCTCCCAAGGTCGGACAGGGATCTTGCCTACATCGATAATCGGTTCCTCACTCCAATTGATCGCTTGTTCCAATAGGTTTTCCAGTTCTCTCACGTTACCTGGCCAAGAATAGGCTTTGAGGATCTCAAGGGACTCTGTTGTTATCCCTTTTGCATCAGACCCAATCCGTTGGTTTATCCGCTGAATCAAGGCATGAATCAATATAGGCAAGTCCTCAGCCCTTTGTCTTAGCGGAGGAATATTGATCTCAAGTACATTCAAACGATAATACAGGTCTTCCCGAAACTTCTTTTCTTTCACCAGGGTTTTGAGATCGGTATGGGTGGAGGCCATCACTCGCACATCCAGCTGGGTCGGGGTCGTCGCCCCAATTCGCCATACCGCCCGCTCTTGCAGTACCCGCAAGATTTTGACCTGCATATATATCGGCATGTCACCAATCTCGTCAAGCAAGATGGTACCCCCATTGGCCAGCTCAAATTTGCCTGGTTTGCCGCCCTTTTTCGCTCCGGTGAAAGCCCCATCTACATAGCCAAACAGCTCTGACTCTAACAGATTTTCCGGTATCGCGCCGCAGTTGACGCTGATAAAGGATGCTTCTCTTCTGACAGACCGGGTGTGGATGGCCTGGGCAATAATTTCTTTTCCTGTACCGCTTTCGCCGGTGATAAGTAGCGTAGAGCTGGTGCGGGAAGCCCGGCGAGCCAGCTTCTTGACATATAACATCGGCGGCGTTTCCCCGACAATATCACGACAGGTACACAGGGTCTGCAAATAGAAACAATCGGACTTCGGGGCTGGTTGCGATAGCTTGTGGACAATTTCCGTGGCAACAGTTTGGTCAGGAAAAACCGTCTTGACCATTGCTCCCACAATCTGACCTTCCATTTTCAGGGGAAACCGCGCTACCAGGAATTCTTTGGCGTTAATTTTTAATGTTTCTCCCCAAATCGAATATCCTTGACCGACAGTTTCAAACAATCTGCAGGAGGGAATAATATCCCATATCTTTTTGCCTACCACATCCTGCTCACTGCGATTTAAAATGTCCAAGAAAAATGAATTCACAAAAAAAACGATACCTGCTGCATCAATAGCCATAATACCTTCAAAAGGGTTGTCAATCACGGTCCTTAGCCTGGGATCATTGAGAACCCCTCCGGGCAGTAAAACCTTCACACTCATGAATAAACCCTCCCCATAAATAGCCTTGAACAAGTATTACAACTGCAATAATCATACCAAATAGCGTATTGCAATAACGGCTGGGCTTGTCACTTCCCCACTTTTAAAAGTGTCCCCTTTGGTTACACCAAATGTACAAAAAAGAGACGTTTTGAGAAGCCGCATGTCTCTCGCTACTACAATGATTATAGCATAATCCCGTCAGATTAAGCGGCATATCACACCAACGGATTTTCAGTCGCATCATACCTATCCTGCCTTGCTGTATCAGGCGACAACCACTTCCATTCGGTTGGTCTATCTACCGAAATACTGATTTCAATTGTTGATAATGTCTAGTGCTGAGCAGCTCTTTTACCGCGTCGTGATAAGGACGAAGCAGGTTACCTTAGTACAGGCAACCTGCTTCGTCTTTTCGATTTAGTTCATTTGGTTAGACGTTACAACAAAGAAGCAGCTAGCTATTTCCCAAGTGACTGGAGAGAGCACGATTGATCCTCATCAGAGGCCAATCATCGTACCGAAATATTCCTCCGCTTGTTCATAGCCGTGTTTTTCAATATAACTTCCTACTTTTTCAAAGGTAAAGCAAGAGCCAAGATATACTTTCATGTGGCCGGGACTTATTTTATATTCAGGTGCCATCTGCTCTGCCAACAATCCTGTTTTGCGTTGGGCCTGCCCGCTCCAATGCCAGTCGGAATCGGCCAGAAAGGCGATGACATGCTCGGGCCGGATGTCATCGACGGTGCATTGAAAGCCTGCACCGCCAATCTGTAAATAGTGATTGACGACAGCAACGCCCCGCACCCCCGAATCGAGGGTCACATCATCGATGCCATGAATTGCGGCAACTGACAGAATCAGTTCCTTGTCACAGCCCCGGGCAGTCATTTCCCGGATTATCCAGGAATGATGATCTTCCTGCCTGGCGATAAACGGGTCCTCTGCCTTTTCCAGGGTAAAGAACTCGTCAAACCGGTAGATGAATCGTTTCATGGCGTCATGGATAATAATGGTCGCATACAGCAGGCTGCGATCGATCTCAACCCCCCGCGTTTCGTATAGATTGGCCCAGGTCTCGGCACCTTCCAGGTTCTGCAGGGTATGCACCGCCAGTCCGCCGAAATGGGTGTGATGGGCACCAGAGCCAGGAGCAACCTCGAAATCCCATTTGCTGAGAAGACCATAGCGGTAGCTGGTGACCGGCTCAGCCATCGTCAATAATAGCGCCGCTTCTTGCGCCCATTTCGCCTTTGCCACCGCTCCCAGATAGGTTTTTTCAATCAGCTCATAAGCCCTCACGCCCCGGTATTGCGACAATTCATTGGGATCCTGAGAAATTAACAACCCCATCACAGCCACCTCGCAATCTGTCATTTAGCCTGCTATTTCCTTGGCGCCTGAGGCTCCCAGCAGCGACATGCCGCCGATCATTTCTTTACCGCCCCAAACAACCAGTCCGCCGATAATATAGGAGGCAATATAGATGTTCATAGCCACATCCAAGCCCATAGCGTTGGCGATGAATCCCGCCACAATCGGCGTGGTAAAGGCTCCGACCTCCGCCCCCATGATTCCGAAGCCGCTGGCTGCGGCAGTCAGGTTGGGAGGCACACAGTCAGTCATCCAGGCCAGAATGGTGGGATACAGGCCGGTAATAAAGAAGCCGGAAATGGCCGCCCAAAACAAGGTTTCATTTACAGTCGTCGAGGACAGTACGCCATACCAGGTTATACCGGCAGCGACAAAAAACAATGATATTCCGGCACGCCGGCCCAAACGGTCGGAAACCATGCCAGACGCGATAGAACCGAAAGTACCGGCAATCAGCATCACCGCCAGCAGCGATCCAGATGCAGTGAAGGAAAATCCTTTGATCTCCTTAAAGTACAGCGGTGTAAAGGTATTGATCGACCAGTAACCAAAATTGGCAATAAACTGCAAAGCGAAAATAATCCAGGCGTTTCTGACTTTCAGCACATCTTTAAAAACGCCCTTCTGCTTGCCGCCTGCTTCCATCGCTTCCTGATAGGCCGGGGTGTCTTCGCGCTTGACATGAGGTATATACTTCCAGAAAAACCAGGCGGCCAGCAAGGTGGGGATGAGCATAAACATCCAGGGCGAGCGCCAGCCGAAATTTGCCCCCATATAGGTCGCAAAAAAAATCCCGGTCATGCTGCCCAGTGTCCAGCCGGTGGAATAGAGGGCCATCGCCTTGCCGCGATTGGCTTTAGAAAAAACAGATGACACATACCCGACAGCGGTGGAATAGAAAGACCCCTCGAATAAGCCGGTGGTAAACCGCGCGGCAGCCAGCAGCGGCGCCGAATGGACAAACCCTGTGAACAGGGTGGTAAAGCCAAACCCGATCATACTGGGAACAATGACTTTTTTGTGACCAAACTTGTCAGCCCAATAACCGCCAGGAATCGGAGTAATCGAATAACCAATGAAAAATGCGGTAGTAAGAAATCCCACTCCCAGATAGCCCAGGTTCATCTCTTCTCTGATCAACGGAATCAGAGGCGCCAACAGCGATCTGTCGGCAAAATTGAGAAACCAGCCCAGCCAGCACCCAAATAGGATCATCTTCGCCTGTTTTCCGATCGGTCCGGGCTCATTGATCAACATTGCTTATCCCTCCCATCAAGTTTATCGAACTGCCCCTTCGCCAGCCTCCCTCCTTTACGTTATAGTCGCTGTCAATCTTGCGGTTACCGCAGTTCATCAACCTTTACCGCCACAATTCCGTCGACAGTCAATAGCCCGGAGACCATCTGCGAATCAGCCATATGGGCAGGGGCCTCGACACTGACGGCAACCTCCAGGCGATGCCGCTGTTCATCCTCTGTTTCGATATGAATATTCCGGATGCTGATACCGGCTTCGCCAAAATAAGCGCCAATTTTTCCGATTTGTCCGGGTTTGTCTTGAATGGTAATCAAAAACTCGTGGGGGCAAGCTGTCGGACTGCAGGCTTTAATCCGTCGTTCCAATCGTCCTAGGGCGGTTAGAGTCAGGTATACCAACAGAGTGGTTACCCCGGCGGCAACCCAATATCCCGCGCCAGTTGCCAAACCTACGGCCGCCACCACCCACAGGCTGGCTGCGGTGGTCAGCCCGGTCACGGTAAAGCCCTGCCTGTTGGCCATAATACTGCCAGCTCCGAGAAAACCGATACCGCTGATGACCTGGGCGGCTAGCCGGGCCGGATCGGCGTTGGTCAACCCTTGAACACTGTAATATATCATCTGCGAAAGAAGCATCACCAGGCACGAGCCGAGCGACACCAGGATGTGGGTGCGCAACCCGGCGGCCTTGTTGCGCGACTGTCGCTCATAGCCTACAATACCGCCCAAAATGCAGGATGCGATAAGACGGATGATTACTTCCAGGTCACTCATAACCACCAACTCCTTTGCCTGTGATTGGCTCTTTTTCCCTTGACCCGGATAAGGGTATAACAGCACTGGACCTGCCCTTCAAGCTTCATCCCAGATATCAGTCTGGACAGCCAGCTTTTTCAATGGCTCGCCATGGATCATATAATAAACCAATTCGGCGATATTGGTCGCCCGATCGGCAACCCGTTCAATATAGCGCACAGCAACATGATAGTCCATGGCCGTCTCCTGACTCCAGGGATTGATGGAAACCAGGCAGATCATATTGCGGAATAGGTCGCGATTCATTTTATCTACCGAAGAATCTTTTTCTTCCACCATTTTACTGAGACCGGCGTCCAGTTGGTCAAAGGACTGCAGTGCCGTTTCCAGCATATTCAAAGACTGGGCTTTCATTTCGCTGACCGCGGCGTGGCAGGATCTAAATTGCTGAAAATCCACCTGAGAGAATTTCTTCTGTACTAATTTCGCAATCTGGTTGGCATAATCACAAATTCGCTCCAGTTCCATCGCGATTTTGAGACTATTGGCCACCATATTTACTTCGCGTCGGCTGGAGATTTCCGACGACAGGGTGTCAAGACAGTGTTCATTGATGGCATAGTACATAATATCCACACGTTTTTCGATGATCCTGACTTGCTCTGCCAACGAAATATCGTTATTGACCATAGCCTCAATCGATTTGTCAACTGCGGCCATGGTTTTTTTTCCCATTGCCATAATTGCCCCCTGCAACCAGTTAAATCTGTCTTCCATGCTCTCACTTCCTTATCTCAACCGTCGTAAGCATGGCGCACTACTGCCATGGGATGAATGGTCTTGACTCCAGTGGCCTGTTTGATCTGCAAACGGCATGTTCCACAGTCTGATACCACTGCCTCAACATCGCTGCACTGTATTTTATGAAACAGAGTGCTGCCAATCGCCATGGCAACCTCATACTTGTCATCTTTAAAACCGTAATTTCCGGCAACGCCGCAACAGCCGGCGTCAGCATCGGTTATCTCGATACCAGGCAGCAGACGCAACAGATGCAAGCTAGGCCGGCCAATCCCCTGGGCCCTTAAATGACAAGGCGGGTGATACAGAAACTTTTCGTTCCGGGACGAAAACACGGTATTCAGCTGACCCTGTTCATGCAGCTCCACCAAAAATTCAGCGGCGTCATACAGTCTGGCTGCGACCTCCCTGGTTCCATCAACACAAAATAGTTCCTGGTATTCTTGCTTGAGCATCAATCCGCAGCTGGTACAGCAGGTGATGACCGGATACCCCTGGTCCACCCAGTGTTTTAACCGCCGAATATTGTTTTCGGCATTACTCTGGGCTTCTTCAAGATACCCATTAACCACCAGCGGCGACCCACAACAGGTCAGCCCCTCGGGAACAATTACCTCAAAGCCGTTGGCTTGCATGACAGCAACAAAATCCAGACCGACCTGTGGTTCGTTATAATTTATGAAACAGCCGGGGAAAAAAACCACTTTGTCGCTGCAGGGTTGCTGCCGCAGCCCTTTAAACCGGCGCCGAAATGTTTTCGCGGCATAGCGCGGCAGAGGCATTTTATCCGCCAGTCCGATCTTTTTCAGCACCATCCGGCTCAGTGGATTGGCCATACCCC
The DNA here is from genome assembly GCA_031292035.1 of Negativicutes bacterium. The sequence continues at coordinate 105,609 of JARLHX010000158.1, forward strand.
AGTTGGTAAGCAGGGCCACCGGGCTGCCCAGTTTGGCCATGGTCTCTCCGTGGGAAAGCAGCCAGTCTCTCAGGCTTCTGCCATGGGCCTGATAGTATTCCTTCTTGGCCAGCAGGTTCATGGTCGATATCGAGACTCCCGAAGGACAAGTAATATCACAATTTTTGCAATTGGAGCAGTAAATCGCTGCTTCATCTTCGCCCGGCTGGAAACGTCTGAAGCGTTCCAGCATTGGCCCTGTCATTTTAGGACCGCCAAATTCTCGGGCTGCAGCCGCTACCGGGCAGTGCGCCACGCAGGATGTGCAGGCGATGCAACTATCTGGATGATGTTTCGGCCCATTCATAGTAAAAGCCCCCTTATATCGACATCGCCGCCTGATAGCCGCTGGCGATTGCCACCCCATTCCCCGATTTTTCCCAGGCATAATCGTATCCGGCCAGAGTTTGGCCGGCAATATGAACATTGGCCAACAGCGCCTCTCCCGCCCCACCGATTGGCCGTAATGCTTCATCTACCGCCACACCAAGCCGGGCAAATGGCTGCCCGCCGGCCGCAAACAATTTAGGGTTGCTCCACTCAGCCTGCTCAGTTGAAACAGTAACCGGCAGATCAAAAATCAGTTCACGGGCCTTGCCAGGCATAGCTTCCAGCCCGCCTCCGAAAAAGCCGCCGGTGGCCAGGATAAACGCGTCTGCATAGTAACTGCGCTTTCGGTCGACATTGCTGGTAATGACCGCCTGACAGCGACCGCCCTCGACGATAGCGCCGCTGACATTGGCCTGCTCAACGATGTCCACCCCTTGTTTCTTAAGGTAGCGGATCAGCATGGTCCGCAGCCTGAGCCCCGTGACTGCCGGCGGCGGCCCGGTTATTTCGATAAAACTGCAGCCGGTCGCCTGGCTGAGCTCATCTGCCACCAGGTAATCAGGACTAGTTCCCAATACCGGCGGGACAAGGACAACCGCGCCCGGGGTCAAAACGCGGCCCAGCTGCTCAATACACAGCTTTCGGCCTGCTTCTTTATCCAACCAGCGGGCAATATCTAAAGCAGTCAGATCGCGCCCCTGCGCCAGTCCGCTTTCTAGCATACTAATGTTGTATGTCTTGTCAAAACCAGGCTGTTGTCGCAGCCCATCCACAACAAGCTCCGGATAGTAGTCTTTCAAGCCGGTAAAACCAACGACAGTTACTTGCGAAGCCGCCTTCAGCCCTTTAGGCTCCATTGTCTTTGGCACCAGACAGCTTGGTTTGAGTGTCCCCACCGCCGTAGGCAGCCATTGATTTTGTGTAATACTGCCCACATAAGGATAGCCCTCAGCAGCTGTCAGTTCCAAAAAGGCCGCCAACGCGGCAGTCACTCCCTGATGACCGATCCTGGCGTAAGGATGGGCTGGTGATAGTTGGTACAGCCCTGCTGCCGGCGACTTGAGCGGCCGACCATCGACTCCATAGCCCAGCACGTCGATCGATCCCCCGCCGATGGCGATAGCGCCGACCCCCTTGGTCAGCAGCAGTACTTTTTTACCCCGTTTTACGGCTACCGCCGCGGCCATAAGGCCGGCTAAACCGCCGCCGACAACAACCACATCATTCTTGTTCATGATTCATCGCTCCGTCAATATTTAAGGTCGCGGCGTAAATTCCCCTGGTCAGCTCGGCTTCCCGCAGCTGATTTCCCCAAAGAATGGGCCGGATGCCGCTCCAGCGGGCCTCAAGATATTCTTTCAGCAGCTCTGCCGGATCTTTTTCCGGCACCAAACCGTTTGCGACCACCGTCCCCACCGACCGCAGTCCGCAGAATGTTCCCTGGCAGGTACCCATACCCATCCGGGTTCGCCGGCGGATATCATTCAAACTGGTAGTAGTACTATCAGCAGCCACTGCTTCGATCTCGGCCAATGTCACCAGTTCGCATTCGCAAACCAGCTGTTTGCCTGCCGGGTTTTCCTTGATATGATCGACGACCATCCCTAACTGCGGACCAAGCCTGGCCGCAGCCAACTCTGCCCCGTACTGGGGAAAATAGCTTCGCGCCTGCGCCAGGAGCGGTGCGGACGGATCATCCACCAGCGGCTCAAACGCCGTCTGACAACTGGCAGCAATCCCTAACTGCCCGCAAACAAGGTCAGCCATTTTTTCAGCCATCAGCCGGTAGGTAGTCAACTTGCCGCCAACGATGCTGGCAAAGCCTGCCAATCCATCCCGGCTATGATCAAGAATAATAAAATTGCGGCTGGCCCCGCGGCCACCCTCACCCGTATCGGGACTGTACAGAGGCCGGGTTCCGGCGAACGCCCGCAGCATCCGATATTGAGGCAAATCTTCAAACAGCTCCTGCCCTATCTGCAGCAACGCCAACACCTCTGCCGTCGTTACAGTGGTATCATCAGGACACTTCGCCGCCTGGGACGTGGTTCCTAAAACGGTGACCGAGCCATGAGGCACAAAAATATCGCCGTCCGAGGGTGGCCGAAGCCTATTGATGATCCGGCTGGTAAAGCGATGGTTGAAGGCGATCAGTGTTCCTTTGTCAGGCTTTACAGGAATGGTGATTCCCACCAATCCTGCTATCTTCTCCACCCAGGACCCGGCAGCGCTGACAATGAAATCGCAGACAATCGAGTCCACCTGACCGGTCAGGGTGCTCCGAACCTTTACCCCAGCCACCCGGCCATTGATTTGCTCAATGCCGATGACCTCGGTATAGTTGCGAACCTCACCACCATAACGTCGGGCAGATATCACATTTTGCCAGCATAATCGAAAGCCGTCAATAGCTGCATCAGGCACCCGATAAACGGCAGCCAATCTTGCCGTAAGCTGCGGCTCCAGGCGCTGCGCCTCCTCGGGCGAGACGGGGGCGGCAGGGATGCCGATCTGCCGGCAGGCTGTAAGCCACTGCTGTTCAAACTCGTCACCCTCTCCTTGCAGGCGGACAAAGAAGCCTTCTGTCTCCTCTACGCAATACTTGGCGATGTCCCGCAAAACACGATTTTCGGCTATGCACTCTTGGGCAGATGCTGCATCCTTGACTGCGTAACGCCCGCCGCTATGCAGCAGCCCGTGAAAACGCGAACTGGTCCCGTAAGCCAGATCGCGCTGCTCGAGCAGCAGGGCTTTCACGCCCCGCATCGATAAGTCGCGGAGAATTCCTACTCCGGTGGCGCCACCACCGATGATTACAACTGTCGTTTTTTCCATGGCCGAACTCCTTTTGCCGAATGTGAAATGGACGCCCGGAGACGTCGCATCAAGCTGTCCCGGTCATCCATAGAATAAAAATAATGTTGATAAAGTTGCGGCGACAAGCAACGCTTGGCTTACCAATTCCACAATATCTTTCCAGACAACGCGCCTCAATCGACCACCCCATTTCTCAACCTTTGCCGGGTCATTCCCGGCAAAGCTATCCTTATTCCGCCGGAGAAGTTCCGTGCCGGTAAAGCCCGGAACTTCCCCAACGACATTGCTAATTACCGTCAATTGCCAGCCCGGCGGTCAAGCTTACACTTTCAGGCTGCACACAGGTTCAGGTTCTTGATAGTGATCTTTTTCGCCGCGATAGAGCAAGGGGAACAAGCAGGCCCCAACAATGCCAACCAGCCCGGCGGTAATGACCCCTGCCGTATAGTGGCCGGTGGCCTGAACGATATAGCCCATGAAGATCGGTGCGATAATTCCCGGAATGTGGCTGATAATCTGAACCAACGCGCAGGCATAACCTGCCGCTTTTTTGCCGCCGACATCAGGCGGAATAGCCCACTGGGGCCCTAAGATGAACATAATCAGCGAATAGCCCACCGATAAAAGCAGCACACCAGTCATCGGATCTTCGGCGAGAGCGGCGGGAATCATCATGAGGCCGCCGGCGAACAATCCAAACATGACAGGTACGTTTTTCGACAGTTTAAGGTTGTTGGTTCGTTTGTATAGCCAATCGGCGAAGATGCCGCCGCAAGGTATGGTCACCATCGAGAATAAGAAGGGCAACATTGCGACAAATCCGGTTTTGGTGATGGTAAACCCGCGTTCGTGCTGCAAATACAACGGAAGCCAGCTGGTATAGGTATATAGCGTCCAGACCAGGGCGCCGTTGGACAGGCAGGCGGCGTACAAGGAGGGCTTCTTGATCACAATCTTCAAGGCTTGCATAAAGGCCAGCGGTTTTTCGGCTACCTCGTCTTGCCTAACTGCCGCGTCTTCGGTGATATGAACGAGCTCGGCTCCGTTAACACCGGAATGTTTGTGCGGCCTGTCGTTCATGGTGTAGATCCAGAAAATCAGCCAGACGAGCGATAGGGCCGCGGAAATGAAAAATGCACCACGCCACCCATACTGCATCATGAAATAAGTGACAAAAGGCGGGGCCACAGCCAACCCGACAACCATCCCGTTGGCCTGGAGGGACATGGCGCGCGAGCGCTCGGATTTCGGGAACCAAGTGGCTCCGACGGTGGAAGCAACCGGCCAACACATGCCTTCAAAAACGCCAAAAACGACCCGGAAGGCAACAAAGGTCATTACTGTGGTCGCCAATGTTGTTGCCGCCAGAAAGAAAGACCAGAATACAATTGCAACAATATACATCCGTTTGGCGCCAAACATTGCCGACAGGGCTCCGCCCGGCAACTGACCCAAAACGTTTCCCCAAGTGAATGCACTGAAAATGATTCCGAGCTGGACCGGCGAAAACCCAAATTCTTTTTGGATCAGGGGCGCGGCAATCGAGATGTTGACCCGATCTAGATAATTGAGGGTAAGAATAATGAAAACAAGAAACATGATTCGCCAGCGGACATTGGTCATTTTAACCTGGGATGTTGTTGCAGTTAACGGTACCGTGGACACCTTGCATTCCCCCTTTATTTATCGAAAGTCATGCCTGCTTTTCCCTGCCAATTCCAAGAAAAACTTCAGACTCTCGCCCCATGGGCAACTTGCTCGCGGCCCGAATCATGAAAATCGTCTTCCCCTGATTCGGGCCGTGAAAAAACATATACCTATTACTCGGCCGCATCCCGGCCTTGAGTCAGTTGTTTTCCTTCGCCACCAACAATATCTGTACCGGTATGATAGGGACTATTGACATTCACCGTCGGCTGACGCAGCGCGATCCCTCTTTGGGTCAATACCTCGCGGAGCAGCCAGGGTTTATCGGTGATGATACCGTCGACCCCCATGTCGATCAGCATGTTCATGGCTTTCGGACTGTTTACCGTCCAGGGGACCACCTTCATGCCAAACCCGTGGGCTTCGCTGACCAGCTGCGGGGACAGTTCCTCCCAGTAAGGCGATATCACGTCGGCGCCGATGTCATGCGCTGCTTTTACATAGTCGCCAAGATACTTTTTGTCGTTGATATTGAGACCGCCCAGCCAGGGAGACGGCTTAGAATCACCGATTTTGAGATAACAGCCCTCAACCCAACCCCAGGAGGGCTGTTCGCATTCCAAAGCCACCAAGGTGATTTCCGGATCGATCCTGCGCATGATTTGCAGGGTCCGCCAATCAAAAGACTGCAGTGTAACACGGCTTTGCATGTTGTATTTTCTGACGATCTGATCCACCGCTCTGACAAATATTTCAGGATCGGGATTATTTTTGTAAGCCGGTTCCGCCGGGTCGGCGTAGGATTTTGTTTCGATATTGAAGATTATTTTGTCATTGCCGTATGAGTTGGCAAGCTCAAAGACTTCTTCCAGTGTCGGCACCGCCGCCCCGGGGCAGGCCAGTTGGGTCTTGCCGTGGCTGGCGTAATAGTCGCCGGCGGCTGGATTCATTGTGCCGATATCAAACTGTCTAATCTCGGCAAGGATCATGGTTCTAAGGTCGTATTTACCTGCCTCCACATAGTTGCCGTCCGGTCCCTTGGCCAAATTGGGGTTCATGACAGGATTGTGACTGATGACAACATGACCGTCCTTTGTCAGCTGCATATCCATCTCCAGTGTCGTCTCGCCCATCTCCATGCCGTAGGCGAAAGAATAGAGGGTGTTTTCCGGACGGGCGTCCCGTCCGCCGCGGTGGCCTTGAAAATCAAACACATCGAGCCTGATCTTGGCCTGCGCGGTTTGGAGTCCGGCCATATTCATACTGGAGATCAATATGGCCGTAACCGCACTCGCCAGGAGCAATCTCTTCCAGTACCGGTTCCCGTTTTTCACACCATCATCTCCCTTTTCCCAACCGAAGCAATCTCTAGATAAATTATCGTATTTTATTGAAAAATCTGATATCGGAAAATACCCGATTTTACTGTAAGAAAAAACCACGAGGGGTGTGTAAGATTTTTTCTTACACACCCCTCGTGGCCGGCATCAATCCATATTTCAGTGCGTATTCCACCAGTTGGCTCTTTCGCGTATAGTTCAGTTTTTCCATCATCCTGGTCTTATAGGTGTCTACCGTTTTTACACTCAGGCAAAGGCTTTCGCCAATTTGGCTCATCGAATATCCTCTGACCATCAGTTTCAGCACCTCCCGTTCCCGGAAGCTCAGCAGCTTGTAGGGATCGTCGGCGTTTGTTTCCGGACGCTCTGTCAAGAGGCTGCTGAGGAGAAGCTGGGCATTATTCGGACTCAAATACCGCTGCCCCTTCGCCACTGTCTTCAACGCAATAAATAGTTCGGTGTCCACAGCATGCTTTTCCACATATCCCAGAGCGCCAGCCTTCATCGCTTCTTTCACATATTGCTCGTCTTCGTGCATCGAAAGCACCAGAATATGAATATTGCTGCCGCGGCTGCCGATTTCCTTTATACACTCCAGCCCGCTCATATTGGGCATCGATAAGTCGAGCACCAACACGTCGGCCGCAACCTTGCCCAGCAGGTTCAAAACCTCTTCGCCGTCAGAAGCTTCGCCGACAACGACAAAATCGGGCTCGTTGTTGAGCAGCAGCTTCAGTCCGGTTCGCAGCACCGAATGATCATCTGCCAAAATGACCTTGATCTTGCACATCCCTGTCACTCCATTCCTGTTAACGGCAAAGTCACCGCAATTGTTGTCCCGCCATCGCTGACCGACTGGAAACTGAGCGTCCCGCCCAAAAGCTCAGCCCGTTCCTTCATTCCATAAATACCCAGGCGCTTTTTTTTGCGGGCGGCTTCCAGCGCCCCCGGCCGGATGCCTGTCCCGTTGTCGCAAACCACCATGGTGACACTCTGTTCGTTTGTCGTCAGCGAAACCTCGACCGCCGATGCGTTGGCGTGCTTGACGATGTTCGTCAGACTTTCCTGCAAAATACGATACAACGCCAGCGAGATTTCGTTGCGCAAAAAGACATCGTGATCTGGCGGGCTAAAAGCCACCTCGATGGAGTGGCGTTCACTGAAGGTACGAATATACTTTTCCATCGCCGGCAAAATCCCCAGATCGTCCAAAACCGGCGGCCTGAGTTCTACCGCCATTTTCCTCAACCCACCCAGGACCCGTACTGCTACATCCCGGGCATCCAGCAATAATTTCTTCTGCCCTTCATCACCCAGCTTGGTCAAAAGCACCTTCATATAGGCAAGCAACGATGTCAGGGACTGCCCGGTTTCATCGTGCAATTCCCGCGAAATGCGCTTGCGTTCTTCTTCCTGGACGGTAATCAACTTGTTCATAAGTACCGTCCGCATTTCATCCTTGGCGCGAAGCTCCTTGAGGAGACGGTTATTTTCGGCGTCTTTCTCTCCGAGGCTCGCGACCATCGCGTTAAAAACTCTGGATAGATGGCCGACTTCATCTTTATCCCGCGCATCGGCCTGCACCGCAAAATTGCCGTGGCGGATCTCTTCGGCCGCGACGGCGAGCCGCTGCAGGGGCCGGATGATCAAAGCTGCGAGATAGGTGGCGGCAAATGCCGCCAGAAAACAAATAACCAACGTAGTAATCACGAATTCCTGAATCTTTTTGTGCAGCAGTTGCTGGGTATTATTTTCGGACATCCCGACATGGACAAAGCCGATGGTCCCGTTTCCTATCGCCGCGACGACTTCCCGAATCGGCCCTTCGTTGCTATTGTATCTGATTGTCCGATTCTCGTTGCCCGCATCGGTACCGACAACCGGCAGAAAGGCCAGCGGCAGGCCTTCAGGGAAATTATCGGCAAAGGTGTGGGCCAACGGCCGCCCCGCCGAATCGGTGATAAAAATGTACCGGATATCATCGGTATTGTTTTTAGTGGTATTGATCAGGTCGAATAACGCAAACCGGTCTTCAAGTAACACGTCATTGCTGCAGAGCGCTGCCGTATAGGTCGCCACTTCCAAGCCGCGTTTCTCGATTTGCTGGTCAAGGAGATTCATGGTTGATTGGATGGTAATCCCACCGATGATAATGCTCAGAAGAAGGAGCATCCCGATAATAATACCGTTAATTTTATAATAGATGCTTAAATTTCTCAACCAATTCATAAAATCGCACTCGTCCGGTCGTACAATTTGCGCAGCGGTTCATAAAGCTCAGGTATCGGGGGGACAAATTTATCAATGATCAGCCCTTGCATTGCAGGAAACGCGTCTTGGTCCTGATGCATACGGAGAAATAAATTCCGCAGCTCGTTCTTTTGCTCTCCATTGAGACTCTTGCGAATAACGATCGGCCCGGTGGGAGCCCGGCCAATTACAGCGATAATGCGTACATTATCGGTCAGCTCCGGTGTTTTCTGCTGGGCATATTCATAAATCTGACTGTCAAAACTGGCACCATCAGCAATTTTATTGGCAACCGCCCAGAGCGATTTATCATGACTATAAGTATAAAAATAACGTTGGAAATACTTTTCGGGCAATGTTTTGCGGTCCTGCAAATAACCCTCAATCACCATATGGCCGGAGTGACTGAGCGGGTCGGTAAACGCAAACGTTTTACCCTGCAGGTCTTCAATGGACTGAATATTACTATCCTTATGGACAATGACTTCGGCATCATAGAGAGAGTTGCCTAAATGCTCGGCCATCACCAGCAATTCTATTTCATTCATACCACGGTAAGCGCTAAACGCCCCTGTCGAGAGAAAGGCAATATCGACTTCGCCGTTGGCTAAAAGCATATTCACTTCGGCATATGTTTTCCGCTGGATCAAGACGGCCGGACGGCCGGTCTGGCGGAAAATATATTCGGCGATTTTTCGGTAATACCCGATGGTTTCATGGGGCGACAGAACGGTAGCCAGACCGATCCGGAGGGGGCGCTGCTCAGAGTTCCCCTTATCCGGCTCCAGAGCGGTTTGCGCCGGGCGTCTGAAATCGATATATGGCGTTTTATCACTGCTGCCGCATCCGCTGAGCACTCCGGCCAGCAGAAGAAATAAAAGCATCAATATGGACTTAGCCCGCATTGATTGGCACCACCCTAACCCGAATAATCGCGATCCCTTGCTCAGAAGCCTAGCAATATATCTTCCGCGAAGATAGTCTTCAATATATTCAGACAAATCCCTGCTTTACGGCCATACAACACCAACCTGAAACAAGAGGTGCTTGCTTTGAGCCTAGAAAGCAAGTAGTCGTGACCGCGCGCTCTCCATCCTGCCGGCATAAGAAAAAGCCTTGCATGACGTTAGTCAAGGCCCTCCCTTAAAGCATAATAGAATCGGGTGCTAGCTTCTTACCCCGCTAAGATAAAAGGATACCAGAACCAGATTTTTGCGCTGCGCCGTTTCCTTGTTATCTCGCTAGCTTAGCAGTTTATCAAGATACTCTCTGGCGGCGCCCGGATTGCAAAGCACTGTTGCTTCCCGCACCTGATCTTTTTGCAGTTTGGTTTGAGCCGCCAATAAAACTTCTTTTGCACGGTTTTGCGGGATAACGACAACCCCGTCGGCATCGCCAATGATAATATCGCCAGGGTTAACCGGGACGCCGCTACAGGAAATCGGTACATTGATTTCTCCGCCGCCGCTTTTTGCGCTGGCAGAAGGAGTCACCGCCCTACAGAAAATCGGGAACCCGCTGTGTTTGATGCTGACAACATCACGGATACTGCCATCCACGACCATCCCGCCAAGGCCGAGTATCTGGGCTAACCCAACGACAAAGTCGCCAGCCACAGCCCGCGAAGTATAGCCCTTGGAATCGATAACCAGTATATCTCCCGGCATGGCAGCGCGAATGGCCCGCAATACTGACGTGTTGTCGCCGGCTGGCATTTTTACGGTCACAGCCCTGCCGCAAACGCGATATTCTTCTTTCAGCGGTTTGATTGCCGCATCCAGGTTGTTCATCCCGTCTAGTGCATCTGACGCGCAGGTACTTAGCACGTTTTTATATTCCAAAATTATATCGTTCATAATAACCTCTCTTCTACAGTGTGGGAATATAGATTTCACCCTTCATAATTCTCCTTGCCGTTCTTTCCATCCCAACCTTTGCCACTTTATCGCCAGCCTCGGTTAAGGTAACCCGAACTTCGACAACTCCTTCAGGATGCCCGATCCGAATCATCCGGTCTGTCACCCCCTCCGGGATACCGGCAATTTGATTGGGAATGGTGCCCGGCATGAGGGTAGCTGCCGCCAGATTATACAGACCACTGGCCGGACTGGTACGATGGAGTTTGCCCATAGATACCACTTTGACGAGAATATCAACTTCCTCTTTTTTTATTAACTCGCCCCCTGTTGTTTCATAATCCTGCGCTGGACTGACAACAGCGATTTTAGGAACGTTAGGCTTATTTTTTCTTGCGTCCTGCTCGGTTTGTGCCATGCCGGCAACAACTGCTATTTTGTCGCGAATCAGATTGAGTTCCCCCAGAAGCATCTGATTAGCCGCAACCACACTGCTTGGTTCAGTACCTGCCAGCCCAACGTCCTGGCCTGCTAAGAAAATAAACGGATTGATAAGATCGCAGAATGTCACCTGATAGGTGGATTTATCTGTCTTTACGGTTTGCTTGGCGCCAAGCAATAAAAGTTTTCCCGTCATTTCTCCGCCTGGATTCATGATTGATACTCGGAACATCGCCCCTGACTTCACCACACCGGGCATGAAGTAGTTGCCAGAAACCTTCGCTTTTTTATCGACAACCGGAACCTCCATCTGCAGCACTTTTTTAATGTTAGTGTTGTACACGAACACGTCTACCTTCGCGGCAGCCGAATCAACAGGCACTAAGCCTTCGTCAACCGCAAAAGCACCTACCCCCGCCATTAAATTGCCGCAGGTCCCTTTGTCATCCACTACTTCTTCCGCCACACCGATCTGGTAAAAAGTCCAATCAACATCCACGCCCTCCCGCGAGGACGGCGATATCACGCAAACCTTGCTAGTTGAAGATGTCGTACCGCCTAACCCATTAACCTGGGAAGGGTTATAGGCATCGATACCTTCCAGGAAAATTTTGTTCCGCTTTTGAACATCCTCCGGCAAGTCTTTCTTGTAAAAAAATAATCCGCGGCTTGTTCCCCCTCGATATACACTGCATGGAATGGAAAACTGCGACATAACTATTTCCTCCCTCTACTAAGCCTAGATAAAGCCTATGTACAAATACTTGGCTACAGCCAATCTTGCCCCCATGCGATTCTCTATAAGACCCACCGGTCTAGGGCGGATCACTGCCGTTGGCAACAAATGATTCGTTCTTTTTATTATCGCAAGATTTTAGCTTATTTGCTATTACAAAATATAAATATAACAGGGTTAATAAAAAAATCCCACCTCTATAATGAGATGGGAAACCTATTTCTCTTTATAGTATAAGGATTGTTCCTTATGGCTGATACGACAACAAGTAGAGGTTATTACATAAAGCGAGATAGGCTGCAGAATGTCCAGATTATGCGAAACGATCTCCTGCAGCCTCCCTGCCCGACCAAGTCTATTACATTTTATAAAGTTTCCTGGCATTGTCACATAGGATCATTGTAGCCGATTTTTCTGCTTGTACCGGCGATATTACGTTTAAGGCAATCAATTTATCCAGCACATACGACAGGGAGGTTCTCGCAACCTTAGCAGCCATCCAGGCCATCTCCGGGATACCGTGCTGGCCGGTGCCCAACAAAATCTTGGAATGTGGCGCAATTCCCAGAACATCTTCTAAGCACTGAGTAAAACGCAACGAAATCCAAGGTAAAACCCAGCCTAGATCAACATAGATATTGGGGAAGGTGTGGGCAAGCGAAGCCGCATGAAGGGTATATGGGTAGCTTGCATGCAAAAATACGATTTTAGTCTTGAAAAACTGGGGGTTCATCAAGAACGGAGTCATCAGCAGCGGATCCAGTTTCTGAATATCGCCATTGATCTTATCAACCTTGCCGGTATAGCCGGTGTGGATGTGAATCGATATATCAAGTTTCTGGCATAGCAATAAGGTGTGGGCGAATATCGCGAAATAAACATTTTCGCAGGCTTTTTTATCGCCGTTTTGAGCCGCCGCGAACGCAGCACTGGCTTCAGCATCGTCAACAAGTCGCACGGCTGACGTGTACAACTCACCAACATGACACTTTAACCCCACAAAGCCTTCGTCGACAGCAGCGCTAATCGTTTTTATAAAGTCTTCCTTGAGGGCGGCATAAGAGTCCACCGAAGCTAACAGAGCGCTAAAGACCCGGTCCATCTGAAAGAGCCGAAGCGTTTTTGCGGGAAAACAGTTTGTAGCTTCGTGACCCATTGGCAGCTCACAGTCAAGCACAGAGCCGAAAATATTTGCATCTTCGTAGAGACTCTTTATGTAAGGCATCGCGCCATTGGCTGTCACTTTATTGCGGGCTTCGACGACTGCTTCCAGGGTCGGCTCGCACTGTAAAAACTGCGACATATAGTTGACCATAGTAATGACAACACCCATATTACTGAGATGTTCCTGCTGTTCTTTAGAAGGGTACGGTTTTCCTTGTGCATCTACATCATCGCAGTATCCATGCAGATAAACAAGGGACATATCCAGCGGGGTAACAACCGTTTTCTTTGTGTCCAGTATATGGGTATGATTATCGAAAAAGGGAATATTATTAAGTTTCATTTGCTGACCTCCTATAAGTATTATCGTCTGAATTCCATGGAAGAGGCCGTTTTAGAAGCCGTAGAGTTTTGCCGGGTTATCCACTAAAATGCGGTTGCGGACAGCCTCATCCGGCACCCACTCCGCCAAAAGGTCAAGCATGAGGGCGTCGTCAGGCTTGGTTCGTTTCTCACTCGGATGGGGCCAGTTGGTTCCCCAAACCAGGCGGTCGGGCGCTGCCTGGACATACGCTCTTACGATTGCGCCACTGTCCGCATAGGTGGGTGCCCCGATCTTCGACTCCTCATAGGGGGCAGACAGTTTGACCCAGGCTTTGCCTTTTTGCAGCAGTCCCACGACGGCGGCGAATACCGGGTGATTGACACCGGCAGGCTCCGGAATATGCGCCAGATGATCAAAAACCACGGGGCAGGGAATTCGCTCCCATAGCTCCATGCCCTCCAGGATGCGTTCTTCGGTGGCAAAGACCTGGATGTGCCATCCCAAGGCTGATATCCGTTCAGCCAGCGGCTCAACCATCGCCATATTGGTCGCCCCGCCTGGTGTCGCAAGATTGAAACGAATACCGCGAACTCCTGCCGCATCCAATTTGTTCAGTTCAGCGTCGGTAACGCTGGTGTTGACTACCGCCACCCCTCGCGTCGTCTTGAGGCCCATCTGTTCAAGCACCTCTACCAGTCCATGGTTATCGACACCATAGGTTGAGGGCTGAATGACTACATCGCGGGTGGTCCCCAGCCTTTTTTGCAGCAGCCGGTAATCGGCAATGCCGGCGTCAGGCGGCCGCAGGGTTGCATTTGGGTCCAAACCAAAGCTCGAATCATAAATATGATGATGACAATCGGTCGCATTCGGCGGCATTTGGGTCCGGGCCCGCTGTGTTCCGCTGGAAAATGGCACAGCGATTTCTTCCTCGGTGGATTGAAGCGCCGCGAAACCTTGCTGAAGCGGCATGCCATTCAGAGCCACTAGCGTAAGGCCAGCCCCTTTAAGAAAAGTCCGCCGTGTAATCTTTGAGTCCTTCATCGTAATCCCCCTTCCAATTTTAGACCAATCCCATCCAACGCCAGTAAGTTACATAGAACAATAGCCAAAGGAATAATCCGATAATAACAAATGGAATCGATACCTTGATGAACTCTTTTGCTTCAAAGGTATCTGTAGCGTAAGGTATCATGGTTTGCGGCGAATTTACCGGCAACAGACACGCGAATAACAAGACATAGGAAGCGGCATAGGTCATTCCTGCGATCGGTAAATTGGGTGTTTTTACACTCATCAGGACCCCTAAGATAGTAGGAATTAGCGCCGCGGTTGCTGATGTACTGCTGGAAAAAGCCATTCGCACAAAGAATATGGCGATAGCAAAGGTGATCATGATCATTAAAGGAGACATGGCGGTAACCCCCATAACTCCTAGAGAATTATTGGCGAGCCAGGTGGCCGCGCCGGTTTTCAGCAGCAGTTCGCCTAAAGAGATACCTGCCGCAAAAAGCAACATTGTACCCAAATCCACTTTTTTGGCGACACTTTTCCATTCAGCGACACCGATACCGGGAGACAGCAATACCATCACCGAAATAATGGACACGCTGTTGGCGTCAATTTTATGCCAAGGTTCGGTGGCCCAGGCGAGAATTGTCGCAAGGAGAATGAGGAAGACTTTCTTCTCTGTCCTGCTCATCGGTCCCAATGCCTGCAGTTCCTGTGCCACAATCGCTTTGCCCCCAGGGACTTCGTCAAATTCAAATTTCATCATTCGTGTCAGCAGAAAATAGAGAACAATCGCCAACACGATGCCAAAGGGTTCGCCGTAGATAAGCCAGTCAAGCCAGGATATTGATTTACCGGTAATCTTTTCGACAAACGATACCACCACCGGGCTTTGGGCGGCGCCGCTTAAAACGCCAAGACCGGAAATTGAGGAAGATAGCGCGATAGCCAATAGTAGCGCTTTCGCAAAGGTGCTCTTCCTGCTGAGTTTCAGTGTGTCAATCAGGCCCAGGGCAATCGGTGTCAAAGTAGCAGCCCGGGCAATAATCGATGGAATGAAAAAGGCAAATACGTACATGGCCAAGATCATGCTCAAGACGATATTATTCGCTTTTGTTCCACAAAACTTTAAGATAGTCAACGCCATCCGTTTTTCGAGACCGGTTTCCAGAATGATCGCAGCCAAAAACAACCCGGCTGCGACCAGCACCCAGCCACTGTTGGTAAAACCGCTCAAGGCCAGCGGAATGGCCTTGCCTGTGCCGAGCAGCGCCGTTCCGGCAGTGCTGGCCGGCGCAAAGCCGAGAGATAAAATAAGAAACGTAATGATTGCAATTCCGCTAAGCGGATAGGAAATCGCCTCTGTTATCCAGACAATTACGGCGAACACTAAGACTGCCAATACTTTTTGCCCGGCTACCGATAGTCCCTCGAACGGACTCGCGAACATGATTCCCAGCATACTGATTATCGCCAGGGCAAGCCAAAACAATTTGCGCTTCATTGTTCCATCAGTCTCCAATCCGTTTATTTTCAGTACTTTTCCGGTAGGTAAAAGGCTGCTCTTATCCGGTTTCGGCTGAGCAGAATTATCGCTTTTATCGAAAAAGCCTTTTGCTTTTTATTTTCAATAACACGTGGTTGTTTAGCCAACATTTCTATATTTTCATAATATTCTTAAATATACTGAGCGTCCAATATGTATTTTGTAATCAATATATATAAATACTGCTATATATGTACGCTTCCTTATAACCACCCACAGCCCTATGCACTCCTGCCCTCATTTGCTATATTGTTATACCAATACCAGCCACTCGATGTAATAGGTAGGGAAAGATCTTTTACCAGCATATTGTCCAACTAAAAAGCAAAGGTCAACGTTTTAATTTTGACCTTTGCTTAAATGTCTGGCAGTCAGCGGCAATGTATGCTCATCTGATGCCGCTGTAAGATGAAAAATATATGTAGCCCAACAGGCTTTTTCTTGACGCTAAATTATTAGGTGAGTGCTATTTGACCAATCCCATGCCAATAAGCACCTGGCGAACCTTTTCCCGTTCCTCGGCAGTCATCGAATAGACGGGAGCCTTACAAGGCCCGGCCTCGATCCCGATTAACTCCAATGCTTCCTTGATGACCGCCGGGAAGGTGCCGATGGTGAAGGCGATGCGCAGCGGCGCTAATTTAAACTGCGCTTCAAGGGATCCCTTGACGTCGCCGGCCATATAGCGGTCATAGATGTCGGCGCACAGTCTGGGGGCGACGTTGGCGCAGGCGGCGATCGAGCCGGCCGCACCATAGCAGAGGGCTCCGTAAATTAGCGTATCTCTGCCGACCAGAACGTTAAAATCTTTTTTGCCTTGCGTCAGGCGAATGTATTCGGAGGTTAGCGTCAAATCGCCGCTCGAATCTTTGATGCTGACAATATTGGGAATATCGGCAAGCTTGGCCACCGTCGGCGCGGCAAGGCTGACGCCGGTCTTCGGCGGATTATTATAAAGCAATACCGGAAGCGATGTATTGGCAGCAATTGTTTTGTAATGCTCAATCAATTGATCCTGGTTAGGACTGATAAACATCGGTGTCAAAACTGAAACAGCATCGATCCCGCAAGTTTCAGCCAATTGGGTCAGCAAGACACTCTCTTCAGTCGTGATGCCATTGGTGCCGGCATAGACAGGAACCCGGCTTTTTGTTTCATCGACAGTGACCTGGAAGATTTCCCGCTTTTCTTCGGCCGTAAAGCCGTAAAACTCTCCTGTCGTCCCGGTAATAAACAGGCCATGCGACCCGCCGTCGATCAGGTAGTTGATCAGCTTACGCATTGCCTTTTCATTGAACTTTCCTGCTGCCGTAAGCGGGGTAATAACCGCCGGGATGATCCCGTATGGTTTGAAGCTGGAGCCGGTTTTCTTTGTCGCCTGAGTCATTATGAATTCCTCCCTTAATTTAAAAAATATTCACAGTTTAATTTTTTACAGTTACGATTGCCAAAGCTGCTTGATGTTAATTGCGGCTTCACTCCTTAACAGTATCCCCGGAGAGACTTGCTTGCCTAACGTCGTAGCGAAGGGATGCCTGGTTGCTTAATTTTACCCTTGTTGTCTTTTTAAAGCTTCAGCACAATTCAAATTAATTCCTTTAAAATATGCCTGAAAGGCAAAAAAACCAAGCAAAGCGCTTGGCTTTTTTATAAGATTTCTTGAATATATTTATTTCTACATTTCATTTATTACTGACTAAAATTCACTATTTCCCGAAATCTACACTATTGTCAAAAAGGTGAGACTACAGCAATTTTTTGTAAATTTCCAACATGTTTTGCTTTGTCATCGGTTTCGGATTGTTATCCAATAGTCTAGTAACTTTGGACGCCGCCTCCACCATAAACTCTAAATCGGCTGCGGTAATGCCTTTGTCTTTCAAGCCTGACTGTATCTTGAGATCGGCGATCAACGAATACAGGTTATCAATCATTTTTTCGGCTGCTTCCCTGACAGTAAGACCAGTAACATTAAGTCCCATAGCAATTGCAATATCTTTGAATTTATCCTCCGCCGCATCCATGTTGAATTTCATAACATGCGGCAGAAGGATGGCATTTGACAGCCCGTGCGGCATCCTGTACTTGCCGCCAAGCGGATAGGCTAAGGCGTGGACGGCAGTGGTGCTGGAGGTTGCTATACTTATACCGCCAAACATCGCGCCAAGCAGCATGTCGTGGCGGGCATCCAGATCGCCGCCGTCGGTGAAGGCCCTGCGGATACTGCGGGCGATAAGGGTAACGGCCTTCAGTGCAAAGGTATCACTGAAGGGATTGGCTTTTTTCGATGTGTAGCACTCGATCGCATGGGTCAGCGCGTCCATGCCGGTGGATGCGGTGATGGCCGGCGGAAGGCCGAGTGTCATCACCGGGTCAAGAATGACACAATCCGGCATCATTTTAGGGCTGACAATGCCAACTTTTAGTTCTTCTTCCGGCACAAGAACGATGGCGTTCGGGGTAACTTCGGCGCCAGTTCCGGCGGTGGTGGGAATCATGATGGTCGGAATGCCGCGATTTTCGATCTTAGCCTTATTTACTAATTCTTTGACTGACAGCTTATTGGTCAACATCACTGCCACGATTTTTGCGACATCCATGGAGCTGCCGCCGCCAATCCCAATGATCATTTGGCAATTCTGTTTTTTTGCTGCTTGAAACACAGCCTCTACCTGGGCCACTTCAGGCTCGGGCGGCGTATCATTGATAACCGCTACTTCCATTCCGGCATTCTCTAGTAATTTTTTCGGCTTATCGATGAGCCCAGCTTTCCAAACCCCCTGGTCGGTAATAATAAGAACCTTTTGCGGTTGGTAATCAGCCATAATTTCCGGGAGGCTCTCTATGCTATTCGGCCCTGCGATAATTTTGCCGACATTCAGTAACGTGTAAGTATTGACACCCATTTTCCCATCTCTCCTTCTCATTATTACAGAGCACAGTATTGCATTCATCGAAAAGGGGCTCGTCTACTTCGATGTGCTTGATCTCCCCAAGATAAAAGGCGTAGTTCAGTGCCCCGATCAAGGTGGCGCAGCCGGTCAGCATCAGCGCCGGAATAAATGATCCGGTCGCCGCTACGATATAGCCGGTCTACGCATCAGTTTGTGCCGTTTTTTTCTCGGCAATCTGCAATACTCCTGCGGTGACTGGTGGCAACATCATGGTAAGGACCGCCCCGAGTAAGAGAAAGCCAATCAACCCATAAAGTCCAACCATCATATTCCCTGACACAACGGTAAGCCAGCCTACCAAAGTAGGCCCCAAAAACCCGCCTAAATTGCCAAAGGCATTAATAAATCCCCGTGACGCGCCGGAGACTCCAGGAGGAAACAGGACCGGAGCCATTGACCAAAACGGACTATTCATCGATTTGTTAAACAGTCCTGTGATCACCAAAAAAGCATAAGACAGCCAAACGTATTCGGAGAAAATCGTTGCCAATAATAAGCAGCCGCCAAAGCCGGCAAATGAAATGGCGGTATAAAATCGCCGATTTCCCTTTTTGTCTGATAAAGCGCCAAACAGGACCATCCCGAAGAGCGCAATGATGAACGGAGGAGTTGTGAGAAAGCCCACGGCAGTCATACTGGTCTGTGTAAGTTTTTTTACAAGGGTGGGAAGCCAGATGGAGTAACCGTATTGGCCGGTATTATGGCATATGAAAATAAACGTCATAAGCCAAAGGTGTTTATTGGCAAGCAACTGCTTGTACGAACCGCTTGTACTGCCGAGTTGTTTTTTAAAAACTTCTTCTCGCTCCGCCTTTTCTTGCCGGAGTGTAGTAATCAAATACTCTTTCTCTTCCTGCGTAATCCACTTGGCGTCTTCCGGGCGCTCGCTGATCAGCGGCATCCAGACGAATATCAACGACAGTGAAATGATCCCCTCGATATAAAACAGCCAGCGCCAGTCAAATGCGGATACAACCCAACCGGAAACAACGTTGGTGAGGATTGCGGCAATTGGTAAACACAACATGAACATGGCGTTGGCGCGCCCCAGTTCTTTCATCGGAAACCAATTGGCAATAATAATCAAAACAACCGGATACACGCCCCCCTCGGCAACGCCGAGCAAAAAGCGTAATGCCAGAAGCTGCCAGGCATTTTGTACTAATCCGGTTAGCAAGGAGATCCCGCCCCAAGCGATAATCGTCCACATAATGAATTTTTTCGCATTGCCGTGTTCGGCGATATGCCCGGCCGGAATTTGCAACACCAAGTACCCAACAAAGAAAATCCCCGCCGCCACCCCGGACACGGTCAGCGATAAGCCGAGAGCCTCGTTCATCCCGCCAGCCATTGCAAAACTGACATTCATTCTATCCATATATGCGATGATATAGATAATAATGGCCGGGGGGATGATATGAAGCCAGCGACCGCTGGGAATTTTTTTGACAACATTTTGGTCGTTCATGGGTAAGTCCTCCTATCCCCATCTTGCCTAATGAGCCCAACCTGCCCCATCATTTCTCAGAAAGTACTCGCTTGCCGCCAGCGACTATTTTAGCGTTTTGCGCTCATTGGCTTCAGCCCCTAAGATTACTGCCACCGCGGGTGGTCATACACCTTTGGATTGGCCACATGGGGCCACTTTTCGCCGTTGATCACAGCCAGTACTCCCTCAGCAGCCATTGTAGCCACACCAGAAGCCGCTTCTTTCGTCAGGCCTGCCATATGCGGGGTGATAATCACATTATCTAGTTCGACCCAGGGATTGTCAGCTTTAACCGGTTCTGATGCAAAAACGTCCAACCCGGCGCTATGGATTTCGTTGTTTTTCAGGGCTAGCGCCAGCGCCTGTTCGTCAACAACGCCGCCGCGGGCGCAGTTGATCAAAACCGCATCTGGTTTCATAAGCTTCAGTTCCCGCGTGCCGATCAGATTCCGGGTCTTTTCGGTGAGAGGCACATGCAGGGAAATGACCTCGGCGCTTTGCAAGACTTGATCCATTTCTTTTTGGTATTTGTAGCCTTGCTGCTCAATACTAGCCGGGTCAACATAAGGGTCATAGACAATAACCTTCATCCCGATGGCGCTGCAAAGCTTGGCCAGTTCGCGGCCGATATTGCCGTAGCCCACCAGTCCCAGTGTCTTGCCCAACAGCTCAAAGGCTTTGTAGCTGTTGCGGACGCTGAACTGGCCGCTG
>JARLHX010000159.1 GCA_031292035.1 Negativicutes bacterium
GCTTGTGGCGGGCACCGTGGGCAACATCCTCTTTGTCTATGTGGCGCGCCGCATCTACCCCGAATTGAAAATCCGTTTAAAAAAGCCGAATTGGGCAGTTCTTCAAAAGATTTGGAGCTACAGCGCATACGTTTTTCTTCTCATGGTTGCGATCCAGTTGGTTTATCAGACGGACAACGTGGTGGTCGGTGTCTTTGTCTCGGCTTCCGCGGTAACCTTCTACTCCATCGGAAACTCCCTATGCCGTTATACGCAGCAGCTCGTCGGCGTGATGACGGCTACCTTTACTCCTGCGGCAAGCACATACAACGCGGCCGGAGACACTTCGAGCCTGCGCGCGCTTTACTATAACGGCACGCGAGCAACCATGGCCGTCTCGCTGCCGATATTGATTACGCTTATTTTTCGCGGTGATAATTTTATCGGCGTATGGATGGGCCCTCAATATTCGCGAACATCGGGAACCGTACTGGCGATATTGGCGATAGCGCTCGTGTTTTCACTGCAAAATACCCCCGCCACATCGATTGCATTTGGCATTGAAAAACACAAAACCATTGCCATGTGGGCAATCGGTGAGGCAATCGCAAACTTGACGCTAAGCATTATTCTGGCCCGTAAGATCGGCATCTATGGTGTGGCGATTGGAACGCTGGTACCGAGTTTGGCAGTGAATCTCCTGCTGTGGCCGAGGTATGTCTGCCATCTCGTAGGCATTCACTATCGCGAGGTCCTGCTGAAAGTATGGGGGCCGGTCTTTCTCTGTGCGGTGCCTTTTGCCGGTGCCTCTTTTGCGGTGAATGCATTCTTCCCGGCGCGCAATATGGTCATGTTTATTCTTCAGACGATCGCGCTATTGCCCATCTTTGCTGTAGCAGTCGGCTGGATTTTCCGAAGCCAGCTCAAGAACAGAATCCTTCCCTAGTTCAAGTCGTATTTTCGTGCGGTAGCAAAGTAGGTTGGCTTTCGCGATGCGAGCACGGACGTAAGCTCTGAGTTGCGATTCGGAAAAGAAAGGAACGATTATGTCCTACGTGCGACAAAGAGCCAACCTTGATATCTTGCGTTCGTTCGCTGTGGCATGCGTGGCAATCCAGCACCTTGCCGATACCTTGCACTTTCGTTGCAATTGGGGCCCCGAAATGTTCATGGAGTTCACCAGCCAGATGGGGCGTGCCGGAGTACTGGCTTTTTTCGTTCACACCAGCCTTGTGCTCATGCACTCGCTGGAGCGGATAAAGGGGAAAACCTCGGAAGTTGCGGTGCGGTTTTACGTGCGGCGGTTTTTCCGAATCTATCCGCTGTCGGCCTTCGCAATAGTGATGATGCTCTTGCTAAGGATGCCAAAGAACGCATACGGTGCCGTATGGACGGGATATTCGACGATACAAATCGTCTCGAATCTTCTGCTCGTACAGAACTTCTTTTCCAAGACGAACATTCTTGACCCGCTTTGGACACTGCCTTATGAAGTTCAGATGTACATTGTTCTGCCGTTCTTTTTCCTGGTAGCCCGGAACAGGCATGGAATCAAGAGGATTATCGGTTTTCTTGTTCTGTTCAGTTTGGCGGCCGAGGGGTTATGGCGGCGATCTCCTGGACACATCGGGTTAGCCGAGTTCGTGCCCTGTTTCCTATGCGGGGTGCTATGCTACGCACTGGAGAAACGGCAAGGAGCATTGATGCCGGCGTGGGTTTGGCCAGGGTATGTGATGATGCTGATCACCATCTACTGTCTGATCCACATGCACAAACTGCCGGTGTATTGGGTGGGGTGGTTGTTCTGTCTTGCGCTGGGTGTGGCGATCAACCTGTTCCACGATTCGAAGTGGAAGGCAGGAAATTTCGTTACAAGCCATGTTGCACTTTACTCTTACGGAATCTACATACTGCACGACCCAGTGCTGTATTTGATTTTTGCGTATCTTGGTGTGAAAAATCCTGTTGGGGGGACTGTGTTGTTCATTCTGCTGACGCTCTTAGCATCGATGGCAACCTATTACATATTTGAAAGGTGGCTGATCGACCTGGGCAGGAGGCTGAGCAGCGAGGCCTTATGATAGCTCAAGTACAGTGGTGGAAGAGGACAGGCGCATGCCTAAATTGACGGTCTTCTTTGGCGGCAGTATCGGTTCTGATCCGAAATCACCCAGGACATGGTCCGGCATTGGCTTATTCCTTCTTCGCGCCATGGACAATGCCGGCATTCTTGATCGCGCCGTAGGCATCAAGGTTCCGCGCTTGCATAACAGTTTCCTCCTGGCCAAGAACTTCAATCGGGATCGTTCCGTTTGGCGAACGCACTACTACTTTGATCCCGCCTACAGGCGCGCACTCTCTCAGGCCGCGTCTCATGTCTCTGTTACAAATTCTCTTCCTTTCCAGACCGGCCACATGTTTTCCCTGCCGGATGCGTTTCCGCAAAAGAAATGCATTTCCTACAACGACGGCAATCTTTCGCAA
>JARLHX010000160.1 GCA_031292035.1 Negativicutes bacterium
GGAGGAGACCGACGTGTTGGAACTGCAGATCGTGCCCTATGCCTGCGCTCGTCGCTTTGCGCCCGATCTGATCAACATTGGTCAAGCCGAGTTTATGCGCCTGAACAGGTTTTGGATTTCGCCCGTGCGAAGCTGGGGGCGTGCCGAACAGTTCCCTCTACCCGGTTGTTGCGTGCGGTTTACCGGTCGGGCTACCGGTATTCCAAAACTGGCATCATGCTCACGGATCTAGCGCCACCGTGGGTCCAGTCTGCCCTATTCCTGACCCGAGAACCGGTGAGATCGGCAAAGAGCATGGCCACATTGGACGCGATAAATGCCCGGTTTGGTCGAGGCACGCTCCGGCCGGCCTCTGTTGGTTTGGTCAAACGGGCATCATGGTCTGGCAGACAAAAGAATGTCTCTCCCTGCTATACGACCAGGTTTGACGAAATATTGATCGCCGAAGCATTCTGACCAACCCGTCTTCCTTCATTTCGCTGCTTGGTGCCGGTGACACTGGACGGGCCGCATAGTAGCGTCAGGTTATCTGGTGAGACGAAACGAACAGGGGATGGCATTGGTGGCGATAACAAAACGGCTCTTCGAAGTCGGCGCCTTGATGATGGTGACGAGCCTGGCTTCGGCCGCTTTTGGCCAAACCACCATGCAGCCCGGCACGTTGAACATTTCGAGTCAGGACATCCCATACACCGGCGAAGCCGGCACATATGAGCAAATTTATACGGTCCAAACGCCATACGGGAAGCTGATCGTCTATACCAACGTGGACAATGGCAAAATAACCTATGTGCCGGCATCCGGCGATCAAAGCGAGCACGTTCTGCTGTTCTCGAAAGCGACTGACGGTCCGCCACCAGCGTCATTTTATGGTCAGGATATAACCAAGCCAACGGAAACGGCCACCATCTTTCAGGGAGGCAGCACGTATTTCCTGCCGATCGAAGCAAACCCGGGCGGCAACTGCAACCCGGGTAGCGATGTGTACATCGTCAAATGGGCATCCGGTGGCCCACCAGTTATTAGCCCATTGGCAGCTCTCGACGGCCAGGATTGCATACAAGGCGACTACGTTCGTTCGACCAATTCTGGCCTCGATATTTCAATACTCAGGGGTGACGACCTAAAAATCGAGAATTGGCAGTATGACGGAACGGCAAACAGCATAACCCGCGAGAGTTCAACCTTCTATCATAGCCCCGCGGGCTTTATTCCGCTTGTTTCTCAAGATAGCCCTGTCGTCAAAAGCGTGACCACACGATATGGCACGCTAACGCTCGATCCAAATTCCGGGGTCACGTTGAATGGCGCAGCTCAGAATTTCCCCGGCGATCCGGCCCTCGATTTCCAAGGTTTTGCATCGAAGGTTTTTCAGGACGGCGACAACGATATAGTAGTTGCGGAGGCTGAGCCCGATGAGGCGACCGGTCTGGTATTTCAAATTCTGACTATCAATTCTGGCAACATTAATCTGTCCCAGTATTTCGGCTCTGGGTTCAGCCATCTCAGCTACCAGGTTGATGGCGGGAACACACTTTTCTATCTCGGAGAATATACACGGGATGCTCCCGGATTCTCCGATCAGCACTTCCAGTTATCCAATGGCAGCCTGACCGGCCTGGATGCCCAGGCGCGCATAGTGCCGTCGACCAGCTTGCCGGTTGATATAGCTGTCGTATCCGGCACATGGTTTGTGCTCAACAATGCTGATCAGTGCGCGCTGGCATCTTATAGTCCTGCGGATATGATCAAGACGGATAAGGCAGACGGACTCCAGGATGATGTTCAGGTGCTACTGTCCGACAATCAAGGAACGCCCGTGATAGTGAGGGTTGGTGAGCCCGAATCTGGCGGGCTTGAAGAAACCACGCTGTTTTTCCGTGGGAATCTTTATTGCGTCCAATACAAAGCCAAGCAGGATAGCCAAATCAATCAGCTCAACTAATCACTCAGGAACGGTCCCTTCGCAACGCCTTGTTATTGATATGAGTTTTAAATTAAATTTGGTCCTTGAGAAGGAATGTAAGTGGTTCGAAGATGAGGGTGGAAACCGAAGTTCAAAGAACCGAATGTATCATAGACTGCCCCAAAGGGTATGACTGTGCGTTTGTAAGAATTGACTATTTGACAGGGCTGACACTTCTTGCCCGCGAATGGGTAAGCATAAACGGGCAAGGAGAGGTCGGCCTCAAGGGAAAGGCTTGGTGGAGGGAACGGTTCGGCATCACTCCTGATAATGAAGAACATGCCCTTAAACTAGCGTCAGCACTTCGACCTCCCAAACGGTTGGTCATGGAGTACAGGGCAAACTCGGTTGCCTTTGTAGAATATATCTATCAGATAACGACCGAGAGCGACGCCACAATTGGCGGCCAAAGTAGTTTATTCTTGCCGGATCAAGACCGCATCGCTCTTGACCTAGCATTGTGCGAACCTGCCATCAGCTCGCGTTGGAGTAAATATGAGGCAACTCCCAATTGGTGGGATCAGACTAAGCTCAACACTACCGGGCACCGCTACCGACGTTTAGCAGACCCGTTCCGCCGTTCGTCAATAACACCGGACGATAAAGATTTCGTGGAAAGGGTACTTGAGGCTAGCCGCGAATTCTCGAAGGGAAGGCCGCATCTCAATGGAACCCAGGCAGCCAAGAATCTATCTATGGCATACACCTTAGCCGTTCCGGCTCAACCGGAAGAGCTGCGACCTTTCTTCAGCCTAATCCTGTCGATCAATGATTTCGTTCTAACGGATCATCATAGCGCGCTGTTGAACAAGCTTGCTTTAAAGCTTGATGAATCCTGGCTTGAAAAATTAATCGAACCGAGGCTCAACGCCATAAACTCATACTCTGAAGACGACCGACCTGGGATCGCGCGAATACTGGGGATATCTACAGCCGGTGCGATCGAGTCTGGCATGTGGTGGAACTCCCACGGTTATATGAGAGGCGTAATCTCTATACCATCGATTAGTTTAGAACAGATTTTTACGAACGATCCTCTGCAAACGCCAGACAAAAGAGCCAAAGAAATTCTTGAAAAACATCGCCTCGCCTCGTTTTTTGAAATTATGAAAAAGACGCTTCGTGATTGCGTTAACGAAGTCAGAGTCGATCTCGGGGTGCCTAAGATCGGCGAGGGCTGGATTAACGAAACGCTTCTCTTTTACCGTCTCAAAGAGTTACTTGTCGATTGTCAGGTCATACAGCACGGAAGACCACCGTGGCTTGGTCGACAACATTATGACGTTTGGATTCCTGACTTGAAAGTAGCTGTTGAGTATCACGGTGAACAGCATTTTGTGGCGAACGCTTTTTTTGGTGGCGAAGCGGCTTTCCGAAAAAACTTGGAACGCGACAATCGAAAGCGCGTCTTATCTATGGAAAACGGCGTAAGACTTGTTGAAGTCAGATTTGATCAGAAGATGCCGGATGAAGAGCTCGTGCGACTTGTTCGAAGTGTCTGATGTAACTCATTGGCTTTACCCTCGCGCCGAATACCAGTCCGTTCACTTATTCTGGGTCATGCCCTTCGATGAATTGTACTTGCACGATAAGCTCGTGAGATGGATAAATTTTTTAAATATCTGAACACCGCCAAAATGCTGAAGCGCAGCAAAGAAGCCAGGTGCAGTGCCGCAGATCGTGTAGATCAAGCTAACCTGCAATACAAATGGTATGCTCACGCGTATGTATTGCAAAGCGACCTATCGATCATAGAACAGTCGTATTTCTTCAAAACAATCGCTCATAGATGCGCGGCAGTTGAATGTGTTGGTGGAAAGCGGACGTATTCATAAGAAGCACCTAATTTCCCCGCCAGGCTTTTCTCCATGCGGCCTCCAGTTGGGCTTCAGTACAGTGAACCCGCTCACCGTATCGATCAGAATCGGCAAACGATTGCAAAATGCGCTGCTCCATGGCGTAAGCTTGTTCAGCAGAGGCCCACTTTTGGGTCCAGCCCCCTTCCCATTTTTGGTGTAAAACTTCATACGGAACGTGGTTGTTTAGGTTTTTTAGACGCTCAACTGGATCATGAGCCCATCCGACCTTCCATACATTCAAGTTCCCAAAACGGTATGCGTAAGTGCATGCCTCGCGAAAAGCATCCCTTACCATTGTTGTCGAAAAGGAAGAGGGAAGAGGCCCCATCGTGCCGCCGCCTGGGCCTATTGCAGCGGCAATTCTATCCCGCTCGTCGCGTATTGCTTGTGTGATTCCGACATCGACCTCATTACGTGGCAGCGCAAGAACGCGTCGTTGCTCGTCCATGCTAAGCAAAATTGCGTTGCTCATCGCCGCCATGGGCAATTGCCGGCCAAGAACTTCCGTCATGACCGGGGGCGGAACATCTGTGAATTTCCACGCTCGTGTAATCAACACCGCATGCGGCCATTTAATATCGCCGTTCGATCCCTTTTCTGCATCAGCAAATGATTGTGGCGGGAGTGCCTGCCGGCTATGAAATGGGTTGCGCCCAAACTCCGCAAAGCCTAGCAGTCTGCCACGATCCTCTAACTTGGTTTGGTCGCCTTGTGTACCCACAAAAGCCATCAGATCACCCGGCTCGGCGAGGGACAGGAGTCTGTCGAGGCTACCCTTCAAGCTGAAGGCAACGATTGGCCAGTAAATCGGGTCAAAGCCCCAAAACCGCTTAATAAATATCTTCATATTTTCTAGGATACAATCGGTGAGTCGCGATAGACAAGCCGCCGTACAACCCACTGTCGAGTGGGGAACGATGTCTGCTGTGGTTCGGGAGCGGTTAGCGGGAGGGCGGTACGTACGACACGAGCGGCAGCTTCGTGACTCGACTTGCTCCTAAACGGTCGTTCTCCTCTTGGCCTGTTGTCGCCAATAGCGGTTGCCGGCTTAGGCTTAGACCGATGGCCCACGAGAGGGAGCAGATGATCTTACCTCAGCGCCAGCCGATTTCAGCATGTCGGCCGTAGCCGTCGCTTCACCCCGCATCCGGCGAAGATGTCGTGCCGCCTCGGCCCCGTGCATCGTGTCGGCAAGGAGGGTGGCATTTTCCTCCATCGCATGGTTGAGCGCTTTGATATGACGGCTTAGGTTCTCATTGACGGCGGCGGCTTGCAGGCGCTGCAGAGCCTTCGGACCCACACCTGGATCAGCAAACTGAGCACGCTCCATGATCTGATGGCAGGCTATGAAGGTGTCGATTGCTCTTTCCCGGTCATGCAACGCGGCGGCCTTGAGATCGATGCCCAGCGCCTTGTAGGGTTTTTGTGACATATCCGCGGCGGCTCGCGTCCAAAGGTCCTCTTTGATAATTGGCGTTATGTCCCCAAGCGCCTGGCGGTGGCGCTCTGCTTCCAGTAACGCCCCCTCGGAAATCACCGTCCAGGTCGTGCCC
>JARLHX010000161.1 GCA_031292035.1 Negativicutes bacterium
ATTTAACAGGAACTTTGTGAAAACCGTGGCCAAAATAAAAGCATCCTTTCAACTGGAACCGCCGGCGACTGTGCTACAATTTAACTATCTGACGAGGCGAGACTTTCGCTCGGCAGGTGTATAAGCATCAGCGAACCCATTCAAAAAACTTATTGGAGAAACGCTATGGATGAAAAAGCTCCCACGGTGAGTGGCCGAAGCCTGGCTCGCGATTTTCGGGTGGCCTGGGGCGTGGCAGGCTTCCTGGCTTTACTGGTGCTGATCTCCTGGGGGCTGGTGGCCTGGATGTGGAGCCGCGCCATCCAACCAGCCAGCACCGTACAGCATACCCTGCCACTAAGAGCTACGGCCCAAGCCGGCGCCTGTGCTCCACTGGCACTGGCCCAAACGCCCAGCCCTTCGGCTGAGGCCATTCTGGCCGAAACCCCAACGCCTGAGGCGCCTACGGCAGCCGCCGGCGACCAGCCCAGCCTTTCAGCGGATTTTGCTGCTCGCCTGAACCAACTGGTCTCAACCGGCAGTCCTTTTCAGCTGGATCTGTTCGTGATGAGCAAGTGCCCGTACGGCAATATCGCCGAAGCGGTGCTGCTGCCCTGGCTGCAAAACCACCCGGGGGCGGCAGATTTCCACCTGTGGTACATCGCCTCGGGTGACCTTAGCAGCGGTTTCCAGTCTTTACATGGCCCAACCGAAGTCATGGAGGACCTGCGCCAGGAAGCCATCCTGACCAATTACCCTGCCAAATTGAACGACTATCTGGCCTGCCGGAACGCCAACTATGCGGACGATAGCGGCTGGATCGATTGCGCCGGCAAGGTTGGCCTGGATTCCAATGAGCTCGACAGCCTGGCCCAAACTTCCGAAACAGCCAATACTCTGGCCCAGGATGTACAGCACGTGGATTCGCTGGGTGTGCACGCCTCTCCGACGGTCTATCTGAATGGACAGGCCTACAGCGGCTCACCCTTCACGCTGCCAGCGCCGCAAGGCGCCCAGGCCAGTGCAAATACCAACTGCAACCCGTCCGGCGGGCAGCCTGTCAAAGTCAACGCCGTGCTGGACCCGGGTTTGCAGGCCAAATTGGATCAGCTGGCGACCGGCGGTCAAAAGCTGCACCTGGAATTATTTGTCATGAGCCTGTGCCCGTACGGGAATATGGCCGAGACGGTGCTGCTGCCCTGGCTGAAAGCCCATCCCAGCGACGCCGACCTGAGCTTGCAGTTCATCGCCGCCGAAAATGGCAGTAACTTCCAATCGCTGCACGGGCCGAATGAAGTAACCGAGGACCTGCGCCAGCTGGCGTTGGCCCAGCACTATCCCGCCAAACTGAACGATTACCTGGCCTGCCGCAGCGCCAACTATTCCGACCCCAACGGTTGGATCGCCTGCGCCGTCAACCAGGGACTGAAGCCCGACGAGATCACCCAATTCGCTCAATCTGCAGGCAGCGCCTCGGCCCTGCGCACCAGCCTGACCCGCGCCAACAGCCTGGGCGTGCAGGCCTCCCCTACCCTGTACCTGAACGGCAGCGCCTACAGCGGAGCAATTTTCGATATCCAACAGTAGGATTTAAACCGGGAGGGCAGCATGGAACCTCAAACCTTAAGTGTAGTTGTTCGCAAAGCTGGCCCCGATGATGCCACTGCGCTGACTGAGGTCATCCGCAGCGTGGAATATTTCACCCATCTGATCGAGCTGCCTTTCAAAGAAGCGCGTGCCACGGTGGCGCGTGCCCTGCAGCGCGACCTGGCCTGTAACAACGATCACCTGGTGCTGCTGGCTGAGGATGCTAACGGCCGCATCCTGGGCTACTGTGCGGTGCACTGGCTGCCCTATCTGCTGTTTGAGGGGCCGGAAGGTTACGTCTCCGAATTGTTTATCCATGAAAGCGCCCGCGGCCGAGGCATTGGCGGTCAACTGCTAGATGCGATCATAGCCGAAGCCAGGCAGCGCGGTTGTATGCGCCTGTCACTGCTCAACGGCCGCCAGCGCGATTCCTACCGGCGCGAGTTCTATAAAAAGAACGGCTGGCGCGAACGCGATATGGCAAATTTTGTATTCGACCTGTAGATGGGCGGCGGTCGAGTATTAATATAAAAATGGAATGATCCGTTTGGTGCGTTGGATATAAGCGCGATAAGGCGGACCGAACTGAGCAATCAGCATGGCTTCTTCGCTCTGCATACGATAGGCGTAGCTGATGATCATCGCCAGTGTGATGATCGAAAAAACGATCCAATTGGAGGCCGCCAACCCGGCGCCGATCCACACCAGCAGGCTGCCCGCATAGCCGGGATGGCGCAGCAGGTGATAGGGGCCTTCTTGCACAATACGCTGCTCGGAAGTGGTGAGCAGCGTGCGGGTGTAGAACTGGCCCAGTACTCTGGCTGCCCAAACGCGCAAGGCGATGCCGATGACCATCAAAACCACCCCCAGCCAGCCCGGAAACCAGCTTCCCAGCCAATAGCCAAGCCGGAAATAATTGAGAAGCGGCGCTAACAGCATCAAAATCAGCGCCAACCCAAAGGCCTGTCCCAAGCGGCCGGTGCTGTGACGATCGGATTCGCCAGGGGTTAAATTTTTGGCGTTTTCGCCAACACGCAGTCGCACGCCAATGAGCATAAAAGTGATGATCAAAAAATAAGCCGCAAATAATGAAAGCATATTTTCCTTGCGAAGGTACCCATAGGGTTTATTCAATCCGCGTTAAGGCCGCATCGCCCGTAAGACCATTTCGCTATCAGGGAAATGAGCTTGAAAATCCTCTCGAGCGCTGGGCGCGTTGGCGTAAAACCTTCAGTCGTCCGAAGGATACGCATTCTGGCACATTCATGGCACAATCCCTGTGCCAATTGAACGTAAGAAGGATTTGACGACAAGCGCAAATCGCTCGGGCTGGTCATAATGGAGCCCGTGGCCGGCTTCCGGAATTAGTTCAACTTGAAGTCGCGGATTAAGACGTTGCAGATGTGCGGCAACATCAGTCGAAACCACGCCTGCTGAACCAATCACAAGCAGGCCTGGAACTTCAATGGCACTCACTACCTGCATATAGTTGGGGTTCGGTGGCGTGAGAACGTCGAAAGCGCCCATACTGGTTTGAAGTCGTGCCCGGGCGATCAGCTCGATGGTATCCAATGACCGGTCAGGGTGTCTAATGCGCGCTTCTGCCAGCACGTCATCCAATGACATATTGAGATATCGCCGGTGCTGATCTGCCACGTCGCTGTCTCGAATTTCGCGCTGAACCTTTGGACTCAAGAACGTTGGATCAGCTAAGATGAGACAACGAAGAAGCCCTGGATTGCGACTTGCCACCAGGGCGGCAATCATACCTGCCATGGAGTGTCCGATCAGGACTGGAGGCGAAAGTCGTAGAGCCTCTATAAGACCAACGACATCGTTGGCATGGTCTTCGTAGCGGTAGCCATTGTCAGGCACACTCGACTGGCCATGGCCTCTGGCATCCGGCATGATAACGTCATATTCTCCCTCCATAGCATGTGCCACAGCAGCCCAGCAGGCTCCATTAGCAGTTAATCCGTGCAGCAAAATTAAAGGGGGCTTGCTTCCTCCAGTTCTGGTGTAGTGTATGTTTATTCCGTTCGTTTCGCAGTTTCCTGTGCTCCAGCCGGTCAATTGGTATCTCCTTCGAGCATAAGATGCGTGGTTTTCTCCTACTGTTTGTTTGCGCCGGCAGGGCCGGACTAACTATTAATAATACCCCAACGTGGATCGGGCGACCACTTCTCCCAATCCTCACAGAAAGGTGGTTGATTTTCACGAAGTTTGTAGTTTGTAGGTTGGGTTGAGGGGGATTCACATTGTCTGCCAATTTCCCATGCTCCCTGAAACCCAACAGAATTCTGATAAATAAAGATGTTGGGTTTCGTGCGGATAAGATTTCTGATTGAGCTGCTGGACGTCCGCACTCCACCCAACCTACCCGCTTCAGCAACAAGAAATCAGTAGTTTGTAGGTTGGGTTGAGGGGAAAGATACATAGCATCAGCATGATTCCTATGCTCCCCTCAACCCAACAGAATTCGATCAAATGCTACAATCATCTCATGAATTATCGCCGTGCTTTCATCCCTGGAGGAACTTTTTTCTTCACCCTGGTCACTTATCAGCGCCGTCCGATCTTCTCTGACCCGGTGGCCGTTGATTTGCTGCGGAATGCATTTCGTTATACCATCCAGCAAATGCCGTTTATGGTGGTTGCCAGCGTCATTTTGCCGGATCACATGCATTTTATTTGGACATTGCCTCCCGAGAGCTGCGATTTTTCAACCCGCTGGCGTTTGATCAAAAGCCACTTTACCAGGCATTGGTGCCGGAAAGAAACCGTCAGTGAAAACGCTTCACGGGCGCAAAAGGGTGAGAAAGATGTTTGGCAGAGACGTTTCTGGGAGCATCTGATCCGGGATGAAACTGATCTAACCCGCCATGTAGAATATATCCATTACAACCCGGTAAAGCATCGCCTGGTGAATTCGCCAGTGGATTGGAAATATTCCAGCTTTATGAGTTTTGTGCAAGATGGGATCTATCCAGCCGATTGGGGAGGAAACGGAAAAGTCTGGGGCGGTGAGCATTGGATGGAATAAAAATGTTGGGTTTCGTGCGGGTGAAATTGCAGAACGAGCTGTTTGATGACCGCACTCAACCCAACCTACCGCTAACTTATATGATTAAATTGACGTCGCCGAATTCGTGCCAGAGATAACCTAGCTGGATGGCCTCCCGGTAAGCGGCTTGCAAACGGTCCGGCTCGACCAGGGCGCTCAACAAATCCAGATGGCTGGAACGCGGCTCGTGAAAACCGGTCAACAGCGCATCGACGGCGCGCAGCCGGTAGCCGGCGTTGATGTGCAGGTGCGTCGAGCCGTCGAAGACCGGGCGCAGGCTGCCATCCGGCTGAACGGCCGTTTCCAAAGCCCGCACTACCGTAGTGCCTACCGCGATCACCCGCCCGCCATGCCCAAGGTGGGCCGTATTGATCAGTTGGACGGTGTGCTCCGGCACCCAGAACTGCTCAGTGTAGACCGGATGCGTGTCATCCAACTCGTCGTCGCGAGTAGAGGACAGGCCGGTGTGCAGCGTGATGGTGGCAAGACCGATGCCCTGGCGCTGCAGGGCCAATAGCAGCTCCCAGCTAAACGGCCGGCCGGCCGACGGCATTTCGACCGAACCCGGCTCAGCGGCATAGACGGTCTGGTACAGATCAATCGGATAGGTTTCCTCTACGTACGAATAGCGCACCGGCTCACCCAGGCGGTAGATCAGATCGAGCAACGGCAAACAGCACTCCTCGAACTGCACCTGCCATAAAAACGGCAGATCCGGGGCCGGGCCAAGTACCTGTCCCGCCAAGCCCTGCCCAAAATCGAGCTGCATGCCAGCCCGCCCCACCCGCTGGCGCCCGACCAGCAGCAGAGCATCCCAGGTATCGGAGGTGCGGCGGCGCGCCAGACGCACTTCCAGCGGACTGCCTGACTCGTCATGCCCGCGCAGCAGGGCCGGCAGGGTGCGGCTGTTGTTCACCACCAACACATCGCCGGGCCGTAGAAATTCTCCCAGCGCGCTGAAGGAGGTATGGACTACGGGCCCTTCGCAGCGCGGCAACACCATCAGGCGCACCTGGTCGCGCCGCAACAGACCACGCAATTCTGCCGGCTGATGGGCTTCTTTTATGTTGCTTTTGTCAAATTCAGGCAGAGGCACGAACTGTATCGTTTGTCCGCTGCTCAAATAATCAGAAATTGGATGGCCTGGCTTAAATGTGCTCACCTGGTCGTATTCTCCAAAATAAAATTCTGGGCGCTGAGGCGCTGACCATTTACGCCCACTGAACGGTGCGAGGCCAGATAAACGAACACCGGCGTGACCGTCTCGGGCCGGGCCCATTGGGACGAGTCGCCGTCCGGTTCGGAGGCTCGCTTCATGGCCGTATCCATATCACCGGGGTCCACGCTGTTGATGCGCACACCCGTGCCTTCTAATTCCGCCGCCCAGGTGCGGGTCAGATGGTCGAGGGCTGCCTTTGAGACGCCATAAGCGCCCCAGTTTGGATAGCCCACGGCGCCGGCATCCGAGCTGACGTTGATGATCGAGCCGGTGCCGCGCCCCAGCATTTGACCGATGAGTGCCCGCGTCAGCATAAACGGGCCGTTCAGGTTGGTGCGTAAGACCGTCTCGAACTCTTCGATGGGGGTATCCACCAGGAACGGCATGGGCGTCGGCCCCAGCGCCGAGGCGTTATTGACCAGCACGTCCACCTTGCCAAAGCGGGCCAGCGCTTCTGCTGCCAGCCGTTCAACATCGGCGCGCTGAGAAACGTCGGCATGGACCCTCAAAATACAGCACATCCGCTCGCCGCGCAAGGTGCCCGCCCTGGAAATCTGGTTCTCCACTTCGGCCAGCCCGCGGGCGCTGGATGAGCGTGAATTGAGCACCAGGCTGGCACCCCGCCGGGCAAATTCCAAGGCCAGCGCCCGTCCCAGCCCGCGTGAAGCCCCGGTGATCAGGCAGACCTTATCTTCTAATTCGAATGAGTTGTCCATCCTTTGCCCCTGAAACAAATAGGATTGTGTTTATCAGATATTATATATCTTTTTTATTATATTAATCAAGAAAATAAGCGGATAGGTTCAACGAGTATAATAGCGGATAATGAAAAGCGCATGGTGGTTTACCGTATTTACTTTTCTCCTGGCAGCCTGTTCTCCAGTCACAAAAATAATGGTACCTGTCCCTGCCTCTCCAACATACAACAGTGCCTTAAAAGGAACAGCCAGACCTAGTCTGCCTACTGCTACGATCCCAGCCACCGCTACAAACGCCAAACCTGTGAATCATCCGACTCAAAGTGTCGAGGATCTAAGGATGATTATCTATTCCTCTGACCCCGCTAATCCTCAATATGATCCAAAGTCTGGCCAGTATGCTGAATTCGCGG
>JARLHX010000162.1 GCA_031292035.1 Negativicutes bacterium
CGGCGGCCAGCAGGACGGGCCTCAGGCTATCGGCGCGGTAGCGCAGCAGCAGGCTGGCGCCGGCAAACAACATGAAGATATACAGGGGCGGTTTTGCCAGGCTCATCGCGCTGTCTGGGGACGGGCTCCAGTTCAACGACACCAGTGCCCAGCCGGCAAAAAGCAGGAATGCCTGAACCAGCGGCTCTTTCAGGAGGATCTTCAGCTCGCCAGGACGTATGCACAGGGCGATCAAGGCGGGGGCGCTGAAAAGGCCGTAATACAGCTTTTGATAGACGCCGCGCGTAGGCAGAAAAAACATCCCGCAAAGCAAAAGAAAAAAGCCAAGCGGCAGTATCCACAGGCAGATGAAATCGAAAACCCGGGTCGCGCTGGTGTTGATCCTGCTGAATGGCATGCTGAACTGTTTTCCTATAAAGGGCCGGTAATACTAACGTATCTGTTTACCTTGGTCCGCCGGAATATTGCCATCGAGTCACCGCTTCGAACTAACCCGTCTGAGACCGAAGGAAGCTGTGATAAAGTCAGCATCCTTTTTTTGAAAACTTCGCGTGATATGACCGACTCCAGTCTCTCCGCAAGCCCTTCGAGCTTGAAAATCTACTTCCGACTCCTCGGTTATGTACGGCCTTACATTGGCATGTTCATACTGATCATCGTCGGCTTCCTGGTTTTCGCGTCGACTCAGCCGATGCTTGGCTACGTGCTCAAGTATTTTGTCGATGGCCTTTCCAATCCCGAAGCTGCGCTGTTTCCCTCGATACCCTATCTGCGGGATCTGCAATTGATGCAGGCCGTGCCCTTGTTGATCATTCTGATCGCCGCGTGGCAGGGCGCGGGTTCATTCCTGGGCAACTTCTTCCTGGCCAAGGTTTCGCTGGGCCTGGTGCATGACTTGCGGGTTCAGCTGTTCAACAACCTGCTGGTGCTGCCGAATCGTTATTTCGACCAGCATAACTCCGGGCACCTGATTTCACGCATCACCTTCAACGTGACCATGGTCACGGGGGCGGCGACCGATGCGATCAAG
>JARLHX010000163.1 GCA_031292035.1 Negativicutes bacterium
ATGGCGGGGGGGCAGGACCGGCCGGCGCGGGCGTAACCGGATGTCCATTCTGAGGGACCACCGCCGGGTCATCGGAGTCGTCAGGGCCTTCCCGTCGACGCTTGAGGGTGTTCAATGCCATACTGCAACTCAACGCTACAAACACCGGGGGCACACACGCACGCGCGCACACCGGACGTAAGAATACAGATGGGGCGGACGCAACCCGACGCACACAGCGCGGTAAGGGGATGCGCGGGGGAGACCCGCCACGCCACACCACACGGGAAATATACAGGAGAAACACCAGAGACACGCGGGGGACACGCGGGACACGCTCAGCGGGCGCACCGGGCAGAAGCGACACACACACGCGCGCGCTACTGACTGGGTGTTGGCGCGAAAGACTTTGCAGCCGCACTTGTTGTGCTCTTGTCTGTGGCCGAACCAACGCGTCGGTGCATGCTTTCCGTGTGTCCGTGTAACCCTATGTGGCCAGTATGTAACCACTTAACACCTCCTCACCCTTCTGCACGTGCCCTCTCAGCATGGCTTCGTGCGTGTTTGATCGCCACCTTCTCTCTGGCGGCCAGCACTGTGTGCAGGTGACAACGACAATGTATGGCCGCTCTAGCAATGTGGCGGCATATATGTGGACGTATGTGGACTGCCAGCCCGGGCCCAGTTCACTGTGAAGGGTGCCGATGGCAACGCGTCCTGCCCAGGTCCTGCCACCTGTGCCAGCTTGGTATGGCTTGTCCTGTTTCGGCGCCTGCCTGGGCGGCATGAATGCGTCAGGGTACTACACGGACGTGCACGGCAGCGCCGCACTTGTGTCCTCTGTCCCCCTGTGGGCTGTAGGGGGTGGCAACGGAAGTGGAGAAGATGGCAGCACGGGTGTAGCGTTGAATGTGACCTCCCGGTGTGCGGGGGGCTATGTTGGCCTCCTGTGCTCCGCCTGTGACACGGGCTACTTCCAGCGGTATGATGTGTGCCACGCGTGTCCCTCCTCTTACGCTGCCTCTGTGGCCACGGTGTTCGGCGTGTGCATCGCCCTCATCGTCGCCGCAGCCATCATCATACACCTGCGGCACGTGCTGCCCATCGTGCAGCTGAAGGTGGGCGTGGCCATGATTCAAATCCTGGCAGCCTCCAACAGCTCGTACGACATCCCGTGGCCGCCCGCCTTTGCCGCGCTGCTGAATGACATCAAGATAGTGTTGGTGGATGTGTTTGGGCTGCTGCCCCTGGCGTGCGCGCAGCCCATGGACTTCTACACAGCCCTGGTGGTGACCTTAGTTGTGTTCAAATGCATCTTGGTGGCCATCCTTTTCGCGCCGTACCTGTATGTGAAGGGTCGCACTATGGCGAAGGGCAGGACGGGTAGGGCTGTTACCGCCTGCTGCTCCCACCTGTCACGCAAGTCTGCCCTCATTGCCCACGCGTCAGCTGCGAGGGAGGCGGCGAAGCGCGGCTGGCCGGAACAAGCTGTGCCCGTCAGCAGCATCTTCCAAACGCTGGCGGCACTGGACTGGGCACGCGTGTTCAAGGTGTGCTTCATGTACCTGTTCTTCTGCTACCCGGGCATCACCCTGAAGCTGCTGAGGGTGTTTGTGTGCGAGGAGGTGGAGGGCGAGTGGTTCCTTGCCGCCGACCTGCGCCTGGTGTGTTACAGTGCCCAGTGGCGGGGCTACGCTGTGTATGCGGGCGTGATGTTGGGCCCGTACACGGTCGGCTTCCCCCTGCTCGTGCTCTGCATCCTGTGGAACCGCCCCACAAGCTGTTTGGCGCAGGCTCTGATCGCACCCGCCTGTCATGGAGCTTCCTGTATGACTGCTACGGCGCGGGGGCGTGGTGGTGGGAAGTGGAGGAGCTGTTGCGCCGCCTCTTCCTCACCTCCTTTGTCGTGTTGTTGCGCTTCAGCAAACCTCTGGCGGTATTTGTGTCAGTGTTTGCGCATGTTTTGCACGGCATGTATGAACCGTGGGGCTTCGGCTCCCAGACCTACTACCTGCAGCACCTGTCGCTAGCATGCACCTCCTTCGTCTTCCTCATGGGCCTCCTGTTCCTATCAGGCAGCATGTCCAACACGTCCCCCACCGGCCTCGCCCTCTCTGTCTGCATGCTCCTCCTCTTTACTGCCTTCCTGCTGATCTGGATTGTTGTCATGCTGCGGGCGGTGTACATTGGGTACATGGCGGCGCGGCGTGTGAAGCGGTTGACGGTGGAGGAGGGGGGGCGCCGGGGCAGCATGAGGCTGGGCCTGGACTGTTGATTGAGAATCCTGTACACAGACTCGGAATGGCTGCAGGCTTGGCTGAATCTCCGCTTTCCGCACCCTCGGGCTTTCCAGCTGCCAGCGACCGCCTCAGCCAAGTGAAGCAAGCGGCGGCTGGGGGGAGTGCTGTGACCAAGTCGCTGATAGGTCCCAATGCCGCCCTCACCCCAGCGCGGCAAGCATCCATAGGCCCAGGCGTTTCCTCCCGTACACCCCCTCGTCGCAGCCCGCTTAAAGTACCATCAGTGGAGCCAACTGACCACTCACTCAAGTTCCCAATGGTTGACGGCCCCGGTACGAAGCGCTTCTCAGGCAGGAGTCTCATCAAGCCTGAGGCTCTGGCGCCACCCACTCGCACTGATAAGGCGGTCTTGGCGGGGCTGAGTGCGTTTAAAAACAATGTGGCCCCCAAGTCCGGCGCCTCTCGCATCCGCATGATGGCCTCACCAACAGCTGCGTCCAAGCCAAAGGAGTGAGGATGCCAATTCTGTTGCACGTGGGAAGTCAATCGTTATTTTGCTTCGCACATGCTCACATGTTTCGTTTTCCCTCCCTTGAATTGATTGTTTTGTTTATTTGTGATTCTGCAAGTTAACACTGTGGTAAATTTCTTGGCGTTGGCCCAATCAAACTCAACCCTTTGCCTGTTTTCACAATTTCGGAAAACACACCCAAATTCTCGTATAAGCGTACAGACAAATGTCCCGGCACACTTTCATGGGGAGTTCACCAATATACTTCTTTCTGATTTGGTGCTCTGGCTATTCATATGTGCGTAGATGAACATATCAAAAGGAAAATTAACTTATTTTTTGAGCTACTTATTGCGCAGTCACACTAACACCATCTTCTGCAACTGTGCAACCCTCTGCTTCAGCTGTGCCACCTCTGTTATGTGCTCCTTGGCCTCCACTGCCTTGGTGTGCTTCTTGCTCAGTGTGTGCCTGGATTTATGGTAGGAGTCACGGCGGACTTGTCCTGTTTTCCGCAGACATCACATGTTTCTGTCCTTGCATTTGCTATGTATGCCCTCATGTCTGTATTCATGTATTCTGTGGTGTTGGTTGCCATGTTGTTTTTATTGTACTTATATTATATCACTATATCTTTATGTGCTATTCAAGTTATCTCAGGGAGATACAATAACACACGCCTCTATGAAAACATACACGTATCCAGTACACTCGTGATCTTCTTGGCCACTGCCACTTGTTTCTGGCAATCCCAGGGTTCCTTTTATTCCTCTGCCAGTGTGGACTTGGCCTCTGGTCTGCCTTTCTCTTCTCCAGTCGACTTCCCAGTGAGCTCTGCTATTATCCCCTTGAGTTGTGACTCGGAGTTTTATTCCTTCAATAACTTGAGAACGTCAACGGATTGGTCCTTCTTGTCAATTCCATTGTCATAGGGGTCATCATCCGAGTCAGTCTCAGTGTCTGAGTCAAGGTCATCCTCAATGTCATCGTACTCAGTCTCACACCAAAAGTGTTTCGCCTTGAAGTGGTCAATCATTCCCCGTCTGTCCACCTTCACATAAGTTGTTTGACTCTTCCCGTCCACTCTGATGTTGTTGTGGAACGTCACGAACTCCTTGTAATCCTTCAACTTACTGAGGAATGAGGACGAATTCAGTGTTTTCTTTTTTGGCTCGTGCTTTGTCATCCATTCTGTGTATTTGCTGTACAGCGCCTTGGGCTTGATCATAGCGTCCATCACGGTATTGTCGTTCACCTGCCCCTTGAAAAAGACCGTTGCTGTGTCCAGGGATTGTTGAATCATGTGTATCTTTGTTTTTGTGATGGGCAATGTGTTCAGGTCTTGCAGTTCATTCCAATTCTTGTCATGATTATCGATGCAATCCCAGAAGAAGGCGTACATGACGTCTTCATTCTCACAGTAAGCGTTGAGCTTATCACAGTACTTCCTGTCCTTCACCGCATCAGACACCTCGTTCGCTTTGATTCTTCTGTCGTCCCCTTTTGACGGGTCATCAAGCTTCAACATGTCGTAATTCCCTGTCATGATGAAGGAGGTGATATTCATCAATGTCTTTAGTTTCTCGTACAAGTTCCTGTAGGACATGTCCGGCTCCGTTATGTATGGCTTCAGCTGGTTGTACAGCGACACGAAATCATCAAAATCATGCACAATTTCATCCAACACACAGAACGCCTTCCCCAACAATGCGCCATTGAATTCTCCTGTGAACGGCTTGTCATTGTTCAGGGGCAGACACACCTGTTTGCCCAGGACATTCATGAAGAACGTTGTGACTTTGCCCTTGCCCCTGCCCATCTTTGATTTGAGGTAAATCATAATCTGCAGCTTGCACCCTGCTATCAGCTTGCGGACCCAGTGTCTGTCATCGGCGAAGTTAGCTGCGTTGCCTGAGTTCCATACCTGCTCAATGTGGCCCCAAATGAATGCTACACCCGCCTTTCCCTTGTCTATTCGGTCTTCAAGTTGATCCCTTTCTGAAAACTTCAAGTTGTCGTATTTGTAGCCCGAAAACAGATTCAAAAAGCTGTGCCCGTTCTCCTTGTAGGCTCAGGCTCTTGGCTTGAAGTTGTCTAAACTCAACGTGACCTTGGTGGAGTACTGGCCGCCAGTGGTTGAACCACAGCATTATCTCCCTGGGGAAATAGTTGTAAAATGTGTTGTAAAAGTCGGCTTTGGTGTACTGTGCAGCAAAGAAACTTCCACTTGCATTCCTACAAGCCACGTAGAACTTTGCATCATAACCGTGCCAAATATGGTCCTTGATGTATTTTGTTGCGGTGGGGAACGCCTTTTCATAATCCTCAACTGTTAATCTGCTCTCAATCTCGCTTATTTGCTGCTTTGTCAAGCCTTCCTCACTTTTCTATGCTAATTCCTTCTTCCTGTCTTTCAACAGCTTCACCATACTAGTATTAGGAGCTCCTTTCTGGTGCATTCCTTGAGTACTTCATCTGAGAAATACGGCAGAATGTTGGCTGTGTAGCCGTCTTTCGCTTCTTGTGTTGCATTTGCAGTTTCCAATTTCGTTTTCCCCATGAATAATAACTTGAATGCGATATCTCTTTATACCTTTTGCAAAGAAAAAAAGGTTTAAAGAATATATAATCAATGTAATAGGGACTGGACAGTATGTGACACCATTTTACAGCAGCTCCTGTACTCCTCCTCCCTTGCCTGTCGTATTGCTTCCCCAGTTGACCTCGCATCAGTGTCACCCTGTCATTCTCCTTTTGGTCACCAGCAACTGTGAAGATTTTATTGAGGATTATCATGAAGATTTTCGACAAAACTGACAGTTTTAATATAAACAAAAAATTCTCCAAATTATTTCTAAATTTCCGATCTTCTTCGCAATTATCTTCAACATTCTCCACCATTTCTATACCCCTCGTTATCTTCCTCTTGTCCCCTGTCCTTCCTCCTGTCCTTTCTTATGGCCTGCCCTCTTTAGCAGCTGTTGTGGGAGTTTATCTATTATTCTTATTATTTATATTTTCTTTAAAAAAAAGAAGATAAGAAGGTAAGAAGGTATAAATTTTAAGGCTATAGGAATATTTTGAAAATCAAATGAAAATTTTGAATGCTTCTCCATATTTTCTTATCAAAATTTGGCGCCTTAATGTTTGTGCCGTTGGTGTCAATGCGGAACGCGCATTGACTCATGGGCAGCCGTTATCTACGTGGGTTGGAGGTGATTAGAGACCACAAAGATTTCAAGGACGCTAGTCCGCCGGAATATTTTGGGCTAAAATCCACCTCCCCGCCACGATCCCATCCCCTTGCGCTTTTGATGTTTTCTGTATCCCGCTGCTCATGCATTTGTTGTTCTGTTTTCAGAAGGCTGCCATGGACGCTACGGTGGCGCAGACCGTGGCG
Source organism: Negativicutes bacterium (assembly GCA_031292035.1). The sequence continues at coordinate 6,131 of JARLHX010000163.1, forward strand.
CAGGCCGTGGCGCAGGCCGTGGCGCAAACTAGAGCTGAGTTGGCCGCTAGTATGAGAGCTGAGCTGATGCTGATTCAGTCCGAAGCGCAGGAGAGAGCTGCGAGAGAGCGTGAGGATGCACGGCGCGGGGAAGAAGCATTGCGGAACGAAAAGCGTCAGATCAAGCAGGAAGCGCAGCTGGCTGCGAAGACGCAGCTGGAAACACGTCTGGCAGAATGGGACTTGCGTTTGCATGCAGTGGAGACCCGGCAGACGGAGTTCGCTCTGAAAGCCGAACTCGGCGAGGTGAACCTCCCCTCTTGCGTCCTCCTTGCCTGTGAGTTTGCTCGCACTGGCACAGTGCCAGTGTTACTAAGTCTTCTTTTGTGAAATTGGTGAGTGTATTCTCTTTGTGATGCAGCTCAAAGCCCGTATGAACTCCCACGATGCGTTCAAGTTCGCGGGCGAGATTGCGGTGGATTGTTTGAAGCGCGTGTGTGCCGGCATGGGGCTGCCCTACGCGGAGAAGGGTGTCATCGGGAGAATCAAACAGAAGCTGACCTCATGGAGGGCGGGCACTGCTTCGGACCCAGCGCCTACTTGGGCCCCGCTGTTGACGGGCTCCATCATCGACCAACTTGTCATCGTCCGACAAGTCAGGAACGGCGACGCGCACTACTCGGTTGAGCAGCTGAGGAGCCTGCTTTCTCAGGCTGCTGACGGCGAGGGCCTGATTACCGTCACCATGGACGCAGCTCGTGGGCAGTTGGAGGGCTTGGAGGGCGAAGCCTCAGCGACGTCATCACATCCGCACTGAGAGAAGCTGCTCCGCTTCCAACCTTTCCGGCTGCAGTGGTGCCGGCGCAGTGGTGGCGGCTGTTTTGCGTCCTTTCTGAGGAGGTGCGCCTGGAGGCCCGGGGGGAGGACGGCGAGGAGGACGGCGAGGAGGCCGAAGAGGAGGAGTAGCTGGATCACTCGACTGGGCGTGTGCTTTGTGTTCAAGCTGGTGTTGGCCACCGTTACCGTGACTGTGCCAGTGCATGTTCCCGGCCTGTTCCGTTTTCCCGTCTGTCGTACTAGTATGATACTAGTACAGCAAAAACTGGCAAAATTGAATGGCAGTGTATGGTGGGATTGTCACTCTCAAGTTCGTGTCCTTATCTCCCAAAAAGTCCCGAAATGCCAGTGGGATGCCCACATGACGCCCTCCTCAGACTCCAAATAAGTCTGGTGATGTCTAAATACTTTGCTTGCACGTGCGTGTCCACCTGTGATGCCTTTCCAAACAATGCCCCTATTCAACTTGAAGTTCTTGACACGCCCCCACTCACTGGCACTGGCATGCAAAGAACCGGTGTGGCAGCTGCCGCCTAATGCCAGCGGCAGCACACACTTATCAGGAAGAATCAACGGATTTGCCCTTCTTTCCAGGCGGTGCAGCCTGACAGCACAATAGACTTTATCGATACCAAAGTTAGACATTACACTAACACAACGGCCAGTTTTGCCATGGAGGCCGCGCCTGCACCTGAGGGCACTGATGGCGCTGCGCCAGCGGTCGTGGTCTGCCCTGTCTGCCAGAAAGTGTTGAAGAGTCAGCATGGGCTTAAGACACACCAGAGCCGGTCAGGCTGCGGCCCGGTCGGGAGGAGGAAGCGTCGACGCCAGCTGGCCAGGGAGGAAGAGGATGATAATGAAGCTCCTGCCCCCGGCTGGCCCCTCCCCGACTTCAGCAGGTTCATCCCGCCGGGATACAAGCCGGAACCACCCCATGTGGTCTTCACCGCGGAGCACGAGAGGCAGCTTGCGGCTTGCTACGCGTATGTGGCCGCCAAGTTGGGGCATGAATGCGATGAGTGACCCCTGGAGGGGGCCTGGGGATCACCACAGAGACTAGCTTGAGGGGGAAAGGGCAGGGTGTTGCGGGCATTGGGGGGAAACTCGCAGGCCCCAGGGATGGGAGGGGACGTGTCAAAATGGTCCTTGTGCATGAAATGCGGTGAAATGCTGCCGGTGTCCATGGAGGCCACTCTCCCTCCCGGGCCTGTTCATGCGTTAACTGACAGGGCGCGCTCGATACAGTCCACCCTGAGGGAACTGGAGTGCACAGTGGTCCGACTTGTACAAAAGTCCGTTGTGTAGACACATCATACCGGTATGCTCATACGAGTACAAAAACATCTGGAACATCTTGTGTGGCCACATGATGTGGGCCAAGTGTTTGAGTAATGACGACGCAATGCAGGCAAACTCATGCAGGCATGTTCATAGGAACAATGTCACCTGGTTAACGGTTTCCCGGAGTTGTATCGCGGGCGAGCGTCAGATAACGACAAGGATTCTCTGATCAATCTCATGCTGGGCCATTGCTGGCAAAGCTCAGGTTCCCGGACCCGTGTCGGTGGACTGGACACGACAGAAGCGAAAAAGCTCTTGTCTCTATTTGTGTGGGGACGAGAAGCTGGGGAATTGCCGGGGCCCGCAAGGCTCAGCGGATGCCTGCATGTCACTCTGCGTCTGCCAGATTCGCCGTCAGGGCAGCCGCTCGACTTTTCTTGCAGAGGTCCACCTCTGATTCACTGCATTGGGGCTCTGGCGGCAGGGGTAGGCGGATTATGGGCCAGCTGCGCCTCTAACCAGAGCTGTGCAGGACCTGAGTGTCTCTGTGTGCGCATGTGTGTATGGCACTGGCACTTTGAATTGTAGCACCACGGACAATAACAACAAACAAACAGCAACCGCACAACGGCGCACACAGTAACAACACACCAGACAACACGCAAACAAACAACAGGTAACAACAACAGTCCCACAGCCGCATCACGAGAGCGGCACGCCCTTTAGCGGGTGAGTGAATTCTAGTGAGTGTGTGTGCGATCGGATGGG
>JARLHX010000164.1 GCA_031292035.1 Negativicutes bacterium
CCTGACGTAGCTGATGAAATATATCGGACTGTTGCATTCCTAACCTCCATAAAGTGGGGATCTTCGCGATATCGTATTTACTCTATGCCAGGATACCGCGTGATGTCAAGAGGGTGTAACAAACTGCTTGTGTCTTATTATTCAGAAAATGTATTGACATCGCCGGAAACCTTGGTATAAACTAAAGTTGAAAAAAGTTAATTAATTAAATAATTAATAATGAATCCGAAATTCCTGCGTCCCGGGGAGAGCGGAAAAGAACGTTACACGTGCTGGGCCATGGTGATAGAAGGTGAAATGATGGGAAAGAAAATAGCGATTATCGCTGATGATCTGACTGGGGCGAACGATACCGGCGTCCAATTTTCCCAACAAGGATTGCAGACATTGGTTATGCTCGATATCGACAGAATGCCTGAGGGAGACGAAGATGAGGTCCTTGTATTCAATACGGACAGCCGGGCAATGTCGCCGGCAGAAGCTTATCAGCGGGTTGCGCGGGTTGCCGGGATGCTTGATGCCGGCAGGTTTAATTATATTTATAAAAAAGTGGATTCTACCCTCCGCGGGAATCTGGGGACTGAAATCGACGCTGTTCTGGACACCTGCGGGCAAGAAATCGCGCTGGTCGCGCCCGCTTTTCCGGCTAATAACCGAGTGACGATTGGCGGCTATTATATACTGCGGTCCATGCCGCTGGCAGGGACGGAGGTTGCCAGAGACCCCGTAGCCCCAGTGCGGGAGACCCATCTGCCCACCCTTTTAGTCGCACAAACGAAGCGAGCCGTAGGACACGTCGGAGTTAATCCGGTTCTTCAAGGTACTGACGGCATTTTCACCGCACTGCAGCGACTTATGGACAACGGAAAAAAGGTTATAGTGTGCGATGTGTGGGAAAATGGGCATCTCGAAGCGCTTGCGCAAGCCGGTATCCGGTTAGGGAAGCGAATTCTATGGGTTGGCTCCGCCGGCCTCGCCGAATGTTTGCCCCGAGTACTTGGCCTGGGAACGGCACAAACAAAAAAACGACCAATCGTCGTTATTGCCGGCAGTGTGAGTCAAGTCACAAGGAACCAGGCGGCCCGACTCCGGCAAACGGCAAATGCCGCCTGTATTGAAGTCAATACATATGAGCTTCTGTCGCCAGCGACCAGGCTGCGGGAATTGACCCGTTGCCGTACCCTGGCAATCGCCGAAATTTCCGAAGGCCGGGATGTGCTGTTGGTTTCGGGCTACAGCGACGATGTCGTGGCGCGGACAAAGGCAGCAGGAGTATCTTTGGGGTTCGGGGACCGGGAAACAAGCGATGTTATCGCCAAAGCCCTGGGGGAACTGTGCCGGCAGTTGGTAATGAACCAGCCGGTCGGCGGCTTAGTAATGACGGGTGGAGATATTGCCCTGGGGTGCTGCCGCGCGTTAGGGGCGACCGGGATTAAAGTGTCCCACGAAGTCGCTTCCGGGATTCCGCTTGGCAGGCTGAGCGGCGGTGCTTATGACGGAATGAAAGTGGTTACGAAAGCTGGGGCTTTTGGTAATGAGGACGCGCTGGCAAGAGCACTCAATAGCTTAAGACAAAAGGAGGATAATCAATGAAACCAGTCATCGGAATTACTATGGGGGATGCTGCAGGTGCTGGTCCGGAAATCATCGTTAAGGCCTTGCAGGACGAGGCGCTGTATCATGATTGCAAACCAGTGGTCATTGGCGACAAAGGCATTATGGAACGAGCAGCCGGCATTGTCAAAGCATCGGTAGCGATACGCAGCATAGCCGAAATCGGACAGGCGAAATATGAATACGGAACAATAGATATTTTGGATCTCCAAAATCTTCCGGCCGATTTGCTTTTTGCCAAGGTGGACGGCCGGGCAGGCAAAGCGGCCTACGAGTACGTGGCAAAGGCTGTTGATCTGGCGATGGCCGGTACGATCGACGCCATTGCCACTGGGCCGCTAAATAAGGAGGCACTTAGCCTCGGTGGCTATTCATACCCCGGGCATACCGAAATTTTGGCCACTTTATCGAAAACCGGCGATTATGCCATGATGCTGAGCGGAGGGCCGCTCCGGGTCATTCATGTGACTACCCATGTTTCGATGCGGCAAGCCTGCGATCTCATCAAAAAGAAAAGGGTTCTGAAAGTAATCGAACTGGCCAATAAGGCTGTGAGATCGTTGGGAATCGAAGTGCCTAGAATCGCCGTAGCCGGTTTCAACGCCCATGCAGGGGAAAACGGCCTGTTTGGAACAGAGGAAATTGACGAGATCATTCCTGCTATCGAACAAGCTCAAAGCATGGGAATCAACGTGAAGGGGCCGATACCGCCGGATACCGTCTTTTATCGGGCGGCGCTCAAAAAAGAGTTTGATATCGTTGTCTGCATGTATCATGATCAGGGTCATATACCTATCAAGGTGCTGGGGTTTGAGACCGGAGTCAATATTACCGTCGGATTGCCGTTTATCCGCACATCCGTCGACCATGGCACCGTCTTTGGCAAAGCAGGCAAAGGAACAGCCGACAGTCGGAGTATGACTGAGTCGATAGTAATCGCCGCCCAGATGGCAAGGGTAAGGAAGGAAAATAAATAGGATACTGAAAAGACTATTTCGCAAAGGAGGAACCATTATGGCGGAAGTAGCAGTCAAACTTCCCTATGGGCAGGAAACCGTTGCATTAAGGGTACCGGGCGAAAATCTGATTGGCATTTATTCTCCAACCGACATGAAGCCGGTAGTCAGTGTGCGCGACGAAGTGATCCGGGCCCTTGGAGAGCCAATCGGCACCAAGCCGCTTAAGGAACTGGCAAGTGGGGCTTCGAAGGTGGTCATTGTGGCGGATGACAACACGCGGCTGACTCCCACAGACCAAATCATTCCCGTGTTGCTTGACGAAATCAACCTGGCGGGTATTGAAGACAAACAAATTACGATCATTATTGCCCTTGGCACTCACCGCCCGATGACTGATGAAGAAATCCTGGCCA
>JARLHX010000165.1 GCA_031292035.1 Negativicutes bacterium
CATAAAAAAGCCCCGCACGAGGCGGGGCTTGGGGTGATGCCGTCAGCGGTCAGGCAACGAGTGCCAGACGGGTACGATCGATCACGGCCTGCAGCGGTTCTGCGCTGGAGTACTGCTCCGGGTACAGGCGCTCGCTGTGGCGGGCAATACCGTGCTCGTTGACGATCGTGAAGCTGAAGCAACCCTTGCGAGTGGCCATGATCAAGCAGTTCATGGGGGCAAAGGCGCTGGTCAGGGTGCGAATGGCATCTTGGGTATGGATTTGAGTAGTCATGGTTATTGGGTGTTCCTGCATAAAGTCACAGATAGGATCTGTGCACACTAAAAACGTTCCAGTAACGCGGGCCACCATTGGCCGGACGAAGAACCTGACTGGAACAAAGCAGCCAGTTGAAGAGCATATCAATGTGGCGCTTGGGCTGACTGGTAGGTACTTAGGAGGGCAGGCAACACACCGGAGCAAAGGTTCTGTGCTCGATAGGGGAAGATCCTGATCAATCGGCAGGTTGGTTCGGGCAGAGTAAGGGACTTGGCAGCGGTCTTTGCGAATAGTTCAAAGACGAGGAAGTTTTACCTGGAAACCATCGAGTAGGCCGGTCCTTGTTTTCAGCGGGGGATCTGCTTTTTGCGGATGCCGGGCTGGAGGACGTTGTCGGCCAGAATTGACTTTCAGCTTGGTACTAACGGTTTCAATATTAACCGTGCGCTAGGTGATAGGCAAGCTTTTTTTCAGAAGATTTAGCGATAGCCCGAAAAACACCATAGCCTGGCTGTATGGGCTTGCTGGCAGGATTGAAATTCTTTCAATGAAAGTCTTGCATTTCGACAGCAGACCAGTGTGCCTTGTTTGCGGCGCCTTGGGAAGCCCCGCTCGCCAGCCTTCATCGTAAAAAGCTTGACGAATGGTGCGAAAGTGGTGCGTGGGGTTACTTTGCTTTGGGGCGGTTGTGCACATTGTGCCCGGTATCTGTCACGCACCTGATACGGCGGCTGTTCAGACCCCCTTAGCCGTGATTGAAAATTTAAGTCAATGAAAAAAAACGCTTTTTTAAACTGGTGAAAAAATCGACAGTTTGACTGCGGGCCCCATTCCATAGGGCTTTGCGGGGAGTAAAGGGCGGTTGTCCACTGAGTTATCCACAGCTTCTGTGGATTGTCCCGAGCGCTTGCTCTAGCACGGGCGTACAGGCTTTTTTTCATGTTGCCGTGCCTGCCTGTGGGCAAGTGTGTCGATGGGATTTGAGGCCATGTTCGAGTTGTCGGCGCGTCAAAAAATATTTTTCTTCCGGGCCTCCAGAAAGGGCCGCTCGTTCGGGCCAGATTGAAAAAAAATCGCTACAGTGGCGCGCTTTTCGACGGGCGCAGTGCAGACTGTGCCCTTTGCCGGTGAGTGATGGAGTTGTTATGGCGTTGGACATGACCAGTGTGTTGTTGGGGCTGTTGGTGG
>JARLHX010000166.1 GCA_031292035.1 Negativicutes bacterium
TCCCTGCCATTTATCTGACGCTAGGCAGTATTTTCGTCGCCGTCAGGTTCGGGCCGGCGGTCACCCCCGCGGCTGCTTATCTCCTGCTGGTGGGGCTGCTGATGGCCAACGTGCTTGGGATCATTTTCTCGGCCAAGCTGTATGAGTATCGCCGCAACGTATACCTGGCCCGGGTCGAGGAAGCCAAAATCAAGGAAGAACTGAATCGCCAGGCGTCCACCGACGAACTCACCGGGGTGTTCAACCGGCGCAAGCTTTTGGAACTGGCGCGGCGGGAGTTTGATCTGTTCACCCAGAATGCGCAGCCGCTCGCCATCGTGATGATCGACCTTGATCGCTTCAAAGACCTCAACGACCAACACGGCCATCAGGCCGGCGACAAAATTCTGGTCCACTTCACAGCGTTCATCAGCCAAAATATCCGCCAGACCGATATTTTCGGCCGACTGGGCGGCGAGGAATTTGTCCTGGTTCTGCCGCGGACCTCGCGGGAACAGGCTGAAGCCATCAGCGAACGGTTCAGGCAGGAATCCAGCCAACTGGTTACCCGTGTCGGCGATAAACTGCTGGATTTTACGATCAGCATCGGCGTGACGGCCGCCGTGGCCGAGGATCAAACCTTTCTTGACGTCCTGACCCGGGCGGATATCGCCCTGTATTTGGCGAAGAGGAATGGACGCAACCGAACCGAAGTCGTGTAGTTACGGCCGTTGAAAAAGCCCCCTAATCACAACCGCACCTTCAAGGTGCGGTTTGAGGAAGCCCTATAAGGGCATCATACTGGCCGCACCTCAAAGTGCATGATACTGTCTTCTGCATTGATTACCGGGCTATCCCTTAAAGGGATCGTCCGGTTCTTTCATATTATCCAATATTTTATCGGTATCTTCTTGTTCTCGGATATACTTCTTTATGGTTTCTTCGTTGATACCGACCGTGCTTACATAGTATCCCTTACACCAGAAATGGCGATTGCCGAATTTATATTTGAGATTGGCAAACTGTTCAAATATCATCAGCGAACTCTTTCCCTTGAGATACCCCATAATCTGTGCTACGCTGTACTTAGGCGGTATCCTTAGGCACATGTGTATGTGGTCTACACACGCGTTTGCCTCGACTATCTCTACCCCTTTGTATTGGCACAGTTTTCGCAGTATCGCCCCAATTTCTTTTCTGTACTTCCCGTAAATGATTTTTCTTCTGAATTTTGGAGCCCATACTATGTGGTATCGGCAGTTCCATCTAGTATGTTCCTGGCTTGTATCCATTTTGTCGCTCTCCTTTGCATTGTTTTGAAGACAGTATCACTTCAATTCTAAGCAAAGGAGAGCTTTTTTGTCTTTACCACAACGGCTTCGCCTTTTTTGAACTCCCCCGCATAGCGGGGGGTTTTCGCTGACGCAACAAAAAAGTTGCGCCTCA
>JARLHX010000167.1 GCA_031292035.1 Negativicutes bacterium
GATAGACGCCATGAGGGCAATGGCCCGCTTTCCGCTAGACGAGATGCTGGTGGGCGCCAAACTCTACGCTGAAAAAATCAACAAGGCCAAAGGACCTCTTAAGCTGGTCGTTCCGCTGAGGGGCTGGTCTTCGCTGGACGCTCCCGGGAGCATCCTTCACGATCCGGCGCAGGATCGCCTCTTTATGGACGAGCTGAAAAGAAACCTTACGAACCCGATCGAAATAGAAGAGGTCGATGCAAACCTCGAGGAGCTACAAATCGCCTCGGCTTTGGTCGACAGTCTGGATGCGATGATGAGTGCTCACAAATCATCAACAACATTGCCCGGACCCGGAGCATAAAACAGTAATCGGTTTGTCATTATGCAATTACGTTAGATCCAGGCATTATATCAAAGCTGAATGCTGATTCACACTTCTTATATTTTTACTCCCATATGAGCTGCTTATTCATTTCCATGTTCAAACAATACTCGTGAATCATCCTGGTTCAAGAGATGCAAATAAGGAATCGTCATTACAGTAATATGAATGGAATGGTAGAAAGTGTCGTTGATGTGTTTCAGTCCGGAGGACGTGGTTTGAACCTTTATATGGAGGACATGAAATGGAAGCGAATAAGCAGAACGGGGCAAAACTTTGGGATGCCATACCTGGATTTGACTTCGATGATAAAATTGATTTACCTGAACTTAATTCGTTGTTTCTGGATGCTACTCACAGCTTTCCCACGCTAACACCCATGTATGCGTGGTTTTGGATACGGAATTGCCCGCATGGCTCCTTGTACGCTTCAGAAATCCTGAGTACGCCCAGAAACAAGGGCTTTGTGATGAGGGATGTCGAAGGCGGCACCTATATCGGTATGCGAATTATCCGCGACGAAAAAGAGATAGAAGAGCGTACCGTTAAGTTCAAAAAGGCCATGGTTCCATGGATAGAGGATTTCGACGGCATATGGGCGAAACAAAGGCAAGAGCTGCTGGACTTATATGATAAACTCAAGGCCTGTGATTTAAACACAGCTTCAAACGTCGAGCTGGTTCACCATCTCTGGGACATGATAAGCGTCAACAGGAGGATGTGGGAGATACATTTTCAAGGAATGACGGTTTCCTATACCGCCTTTCTACTGCTGGAAGAGTTGGTGAAACCTTACGGACTTACCAGTCAAAGCCCGGAATTCCAGAACTTGTTCGTAGGTTATGACAATATGGTATTCCAGGTGGACAAGAAGCTTGCCGATATTGCAAAGCTCGCTAAAGTCAAAGGGATCGATCACCTCATTTTAGATTCACCCGTCAAGGAAGTCTTCGATAATCTGGGAAAAAGTGCGGCCGGCAAGGAATGGCTCGACGATTTGCACCGATTTCTCGACATCGATGGATGGCGCATGGTTCGAATGAATGATTTTGACGAGCCCTACTGGCTTGAAGATCCCACTACGGTGCTCTCGCCGATCAAGGCCTTTTTAAAGAAAGGCGGCAACTACGACCTGGACCAGAAAAGAAAAGAGCTTGCGCTCGCGAGAGAAAAAGCCATCGAGAGTTTGTTACAAAAAGCGCCTTCCGAAAGGAGACGCCACTTTACCGCCCTCATTGATTTGGCCGGGAAAGCGGGCTCTTACAGCGAAGAACATGACCTTTACTGTGAACTGCACTGCCATGCGGTCCTTCGCCGCGGTCTTCTTGGCATCGGCAGGCGGTTGGCCGCGGCCGGAACGATAAATGTCGCCGAAGACGTTCTTTTTCTCAATCCCGACGAAGTGGAAAGAGTTCTTGGCGCCCCGGAGTTTCACAAAATACAGTATATTGCGGACAGGAGACGCAAGCGATGGGAAGAGATCAGAATGAAGGCCGCTCCTCCTGTGTTTACGACCCGTTCCAGCTTGGAGGAGGCGGTGGGAATGGACCTCATGCCATCGGCCGACCCCATTATTATCAAAATCGTCGTCGGTGAACTCCCCAAGGTCCGGGAAGAACTCAAGGCTGATATCTACGGAGTGTGCGGTGCTCCGGGCGTTGCAGAGGGACCGGCGCGCGTCATTATGAGCTACAGCGATCTGGATCAGGTCGAGGAGGGTGACGTTCTGGTTTGCCCCGGGACCAATCCGGCATGGACCCCGGTTTTCAGCCTGGTTAAGGCAGTGGTCTCAGACAGAGGCGGGACGCTCAGCCACACGGCCATTGTGGCGCGGGAGTACGGGATACCGACGCTCGTAAACACGTTTACGGCGACGGCCACCATCAAGACAGGTCAACGGCTCAGGGTCGACGCAACGGAGGGCGCTCTCTATATTCTGGACAAATGATTTTGTGGAACCGGGCGAGGATGGACTTTCCTGGTGTCGAGTCCCTTGAGTTACAGGCGTGGATTCCATGGTGGGTACGGCTTGTGAGACTGTGTCGTAATTGTCTCTCAGTCGTACCCACCCACAGATTGCCGGCCTTTTGCGGCCAATAATTGACATTGGGCTTCGGGGGCGCGTCAAGAAGCCTCCGGGGGCCTGAAGCGCGGCCCGGATGTCGATTTTCTCAGAAATTTTTCATCATCCGGTCAATCAGATAAGGTACCTCCACCCTGCCGGTAGGCGTTAGAATCCGGCTGCTGTA
>JARLHX010000168.1 GCA_031292035.1 Negativicutes bacterium
CAAAGCCTGTGCGATGCTGAAGCCGATCCCGCGCGACCCGCCCGTGACTACGGCCACTTTGTTCTTCAATTCGGATGTCATTGTCAGCCCCCTGCCCAAAAGGTGAACTAATAGATTACTCCATAATCAGGCGCGGAATGAAGTCATCTGTCATGGGAAAATTGAATCTTAAACTCGCCGCCCCCCGCGCGGGAGACGTGATAGCTCTTGCCATTCGCCCATCGGGTGATTGTGTAGCGCGCGACTGGCGACCTACGTAGCCAGAAAATTGGTTCATCCTCTCACCCTAAACTGCCGATAGTCCGTACGGGGGAGTGTGTCACAAGGGTGTTTTTCCTCCGGCGTTGGCCGCTTTTTCCCCGTTCCGGAATTATCCCTATGCTGTCAATCTGAGCAGCAGCGAAGGATCGCGCCGTGCCCGCCTTAGCCCGGATTTCTCATGACGGGTTTGAGAGGGCCCAGGTTTTGTCGCACCGAAATTCGATTTTACCTTGATTCCAAGCGAGCCCCAAAGGGGCGTACTAACATAGCCCAGGCCAACGGCCTGGGTTACAGATTGTTTTCGGGCTGAGCCCTGAAGGGGCGATCTACGAAGCGGCGGTTCAGCCCCTGCGACGGGTAGGCGTCTGGAATGAAACTGCAGAGGGACTTAGGGCGCCCCTTCAGGGCTTAGCGTATCGCCTGATCCTCGAAACCCAGGCCGTTGGCCTGGGCTTTGTTAGTACGCCCCCTTGGGGCTTGACTCATCAACTGGCCAACGGGAACCGCTAGGGCTGGTGAGAAGTTCGGGCTAGGTCTTTTCTTCCCGTCACTCATCGCTGTTCTTGATGACCTCGGACTGCGGACTCCGGACTCTATCTTTCGCCCCAGTTCTTTACTAACTCCCTTCTTTTCAGTAATATCTTGGAAAGAATGATTTAACTCGTTTGTTTTCATCAATATCATGGAAAGGCGAAAAACGGGCATTTTTTCTATATGTGTTTTCAACAACTTAAAGAAATTTTGCCCCAATTTCCCCCCTTTTTTTTCCACGGCCGCGCTCACCGAAGAATTCTCTAAGTCTTTTTATTTCAGTTACATAAATTTTTGCGAGATTCTGGCGATTCATCGCTAACCCCTTTTGTTTCTGATACATCTTGGAAAGCTGCGATGATCGGGCCATCCGGCCACCGGATCATTAGGCCATCTAAGACCAACTCCGTGCTCCTCCGATGGATCGATGGGCCGATGAGCTGATTCAGGGTTAGCCTTCGCCCCGATTTATCGCGTAACCGATGCATTTTCGGCCACAAAGCCCGACGGATTGTTGTCGATCCGCGCGCAACGAGTGCATTTTCGTGCAAAAAGCCCGTTTTATCGCTGGACATATTGTCATCTGTTTCTTTGTTTTCATACACATTCCGGCTTCGAACGTCATATTTAAACATCTTTTTTTGTGTCAGCGCCCCGTTTTGGACGCTGATGTAGCGCCGACCTTCAGGTCGGCACGTCTTGACCAGCGTGTTGGTGAGTCGGGACATTGATGATTGGCGATTTGCGATTGGTGATTTGTGAATTTCGAGTTCTCCCGCATTTTTGCTCGTCACTTGTCACTTGTCACTCGTCACTGCTCTTCTGGGCACTTCGCAAATCGACAATCGTAAATCACCCGTAGGCTGGAATCTTCCATCGTTTTGGAGCTGACAGCTCACAGCCGACAGCCCACAGTTGGTGGCCAACTACGTTCAGCGGCCATCTCTCCGCCTACTGCCCGCTGCCTTCTGCCTACTGCTTTCTGCCTACTGCCCTTTCCGTCCTCCGGATCATGGACGCCGGAATTCTGCTCTGCGGATTTCGCAGGCTGGATGGGCTCGGCTTTGGGAAGGCAGGAGACTTGCGCGCGGAAATGGCTGCACCCCGCAGTAACATCAGGTAAGTATATCAATCTACGCTATGTCAGTCAAGATCAATACACCAGCATTAGAGGCTACAAACTGTCGCTGCCGGAAAGCAAGCATAATGCGGACCCGTTTTGAAGGTCCGCGGTTTTTCCTTGCCAATAAGGGGAAAGCCGCGGACCCACAAAACAGGTCCGCACGCCGCTATTCCTTCCTGCCGCGAGATGAAAACCTTTGGGAGGGTGTCTAAGTGTCCGAGGGGTTCCTGTGCGCCAGCCAGCCCGGATTGAAATTTCTGTTGCCGTATTGATAATCGGTGGGCGATAGTTGTTCAGAGAAACGTAATGCCCCCTTTAAGCTACCGCCAACACGAGGTCAGTTTTTGCGCTGACGTTTCAAAGTGGTCCGACAAGATTTTTGGAACCCATCCCGAGTTGCCTTTTGGCTCATCTGAAATTGAACGATTTGGACGCGGCAGCCTGAAGAGGCAGGACTTTCGTGTTTACGAACGAAAAGAGGGCGGGCGCGGCAAGCTCGCACTTTGCGGCGAGGTCAAACTTCCAGGCGCAGAGTTAGGCGCAGTTTGCCTTACATTGCGGTCCTAACACCACAACCTGCGCATACCAAATAATATCCGACTGCCAGAAGCTGCGGACCTTCAAAGCAGGCCCGCGCTACGCTTGCTAAAATCCGCATTTGAGCGAAGCGTAATGCGCTCATATAATTCTCGCTGCCCGCCAACGTTTCATGCCAGGGTCCAAGTGGAACCGGAAGAACTGCTCGAAGGTAATTACGTTAGGTGCGTCTTCATAGTCTGCACGCAGAGCCTTGATCCTAGTGGGCACAACCAAATTGATCCTAGCCCGATTCATTTCAGCAAGGTCGTTGGCACCAATCTTTTCATCGATTGTAGCCAGATAGAAGCCCAAACCTCTTGTCCCCTCCGTGACAATTTGACGCCAGCGTTCCCGCAGGGAACGTTTCACTGTGAATATGATGCAATCAGCAGCATGCAGGCGGAAATGTTCAACCGATGGCAGAATAAAATCGGGCTGGCCGTTGATGATTGGCTGGGATGAAAACGGATATCGCAACTGGACAAACAATTCCTTAATGAGGTATTCAAATGCGCCTCCGGCTCTGGCACGCCGGCCTTGCGTCAATCCAAGGAAAAACCTATCTAGCGCATGGAAATGCTTGCCGATAGTTTCAATTAAGTCCTGTGCAGTCGGTTTCTTACCTGTAAGAGGTAGGAACACTTTGGCCAATGCCTTCCGCCCTGCTACCACTTCATTCCGCAGGTATTCTTCATAAGCGTCAAGTTGGACGCTTTCAACCAGTTTGCTGAAATTGTGCTTAATCCACTTCCGGTCATTTTTGTGCCGCCGCAAGGCGCGTGCAACAGCGGCGGCGGCAATCTCTCCACCGCTTGGAATCTTTGATTGAAATACGGTCTTAAGTTTTTCGTGGACCTGATCGTCGGTCGGCATAAAATAACTCCACTGCGCGCTTTTCTATTCGCCCCACGCTTCCAAGACTCTCTGCCGGTGGTTATCAAGTGCCAGCGATGCTGGGTGGATTCCCGGGTCCTTGGGAAGGTGCAATGGCCGCCCCGCCAGAGCTTTCAGGGAATTGTTCAGCTTCATTACGCCCACACGATTGGGCACTGTTATCGTTAGGTCGGGTTTCAGGGTCCAAAGGTATTTGTCGAACGCCCAATGATGTGATCGGCAGAGGGCGAGACCATTCCTCGGATCATTAGAACCGTTTGGGCGGCGCGGTATGATGTGCGCTGCCTCAACCTCAGGCAGTAGCGAGGGTGTTGCCCAGCCTTGCTTACAAACGGCACATAGTCTTTCGTAGGCGAGTCGCACATCATGTTGAAAAAGTTCAGATCGAAGCCCCCGTTGGATGATCGTGAGCTTAACTGTTGCGTCTGGTTCGGTGGGCGAAAACGGCTTCGACAAATCAGAGATAATCGATTGTTCTGCTGCTTCGAAATCAGCCTTTGTCGCGGGTGTATCCTTCGTAGCTGGACCGAGCTGAGTGTTGGGCGACTGCCGCATAAACTCTTGGTATTTCGAGCTGCCATGATGAATCAGTGTTAGGCGATACCGGTTTGTTTCGCCCACTTGGCGTTCGAAACGTAGGATGTCGCCTGCTCGGGCTCTGCTTAACAGAGGTCTTAGATTCCTTGTCAGGCGATGTTCGCCTGAGCGTGTTCCGCCCCATGTCTGAACCTGATATCTCGTCTCGACCCGCTCGATGAAACTATCAGCATCGTAGAGCTCGGCCAAAATCGTCTGATCCGCTGTTGGCCCTGAACCAAACATAATGTGTGGAAAGAAAATCGACAGGTCCTTGGGGATGACCACACCCCCTTGGTGGCCTCCTGTCCTGCCGGTGTCGTTCCGAGATAGCGTTTTGAAAAACGGAGCGTCGTAAGTCTCCATGCTTATTAAACACCATCAAGAGTTGCGGAATTCGTCCATCGAGACTCTGCCAGCGGTATCCCAACAATAGAATTCTGAAATCCCCAGACCCGTGGAATGAATCCGTTTGTCGCCTAACTCGTGATTAAGGCAAACCTTTGCAATACACGCGCCGAATTCGCTAATTCGTGCTCCCAGATCCGAAGCACCTTCCATCCCTTCTTTCTCAGCGTGCGGTTTACCGTTCGATCCCGTTTTCGGTTACCCTCAAGCTTAGCTTTCCAGAATTCGTGGTTATTAGCGGGGATATTACCACACGTCTTGCAACAATGCCAAAAACACCCATCCACGAACACGGCGAGCCGGATATGTTTAAAGACAAAGTCTGGGCGACCAACAATTGGCAAATGTCGCCTCCAGCCTGTAATGTGATTTTTTCTGAGGAGGGTTGCCAATGCCAGTTCGGTTGCAAGGTTCCCGCGCGATCTGATGCGCGACATCACTTCAGACCGTTTTTTTTTCGTGAATACGTCCGCCATGTTCCAAACCTAAACAGCGGGGGCAAGTGCCAATTGGCGGGGTCTCATGGGAATGGCGAAATGATCCATGACAGGAGAATCCAAAGCACGAACGACCTGGCGTGCAAGTGCTGCGACCAGTGGAACGACCACAGAATTTCCGAATTGCTTGTAAGCTTGCGTGTCCGACACAACAATTTTGAATTTCTCCGGGAATCCCATCAATCGTGCGCACTCACGAGGCGTCAGCCGGCGCGGATTTTTTCCCCGCTGCGGAATGAGTATCTCGGACCCGTCCTTGTAATACCGGGCGCTCAAGGTTCTGGTAATTCCGTTCAGGTCCACAAGCCCAAATCCGAAACCGTTCCCCGCCGCACGGTGTTTTTCGGCGTACTTTTGGAGGTATTGCCACAAATGGTCGCTCAGAGTGTATTTCGGGTCTGGATTCGATTCCAAGATATCGGAAACCCTTAGCCTTCTATCCCTGATCTTTGGTCTTTCGAAATCCCTTGGCTGGTCAAATCCAACAATAAAGACCCTTTCGCGATGCTGTGGTACGACCAATTTTGCATCCAGGACGATGGGAGGTAGGACGTGATATCCGAGGTCCTCTTGAAGGACTCCGTAGATCACGTCAATTGTTCGGCCTTTGTCATGACCAAGCAGATTTTTGACGTTCTCTAAAACAAATGCCTTCGGCCTTTTGTCGCGAATGATTCTGGCAACTTCGAAGAACAACGTCCCTTGCGTCTTGTCCTCAAAGCCGTGTGGACGGCCCAGGCTATTTTTCTTGGATACGCCAGAAATAGAAAAAGGCTGGCAGGGAAACCCAGCGGTTAGAAGGTCGTGTTTTGGGATTGAGTCGGAACGGAGTTCGCGAATATCGGGAATTGGATTCTCACCGAAATTCGCCTCATAGGTCTTTTGGGCATATTTGTCCCAATCGCAAGACAGGACACACTTGCACCCGGCTGATTCAAAGCCAAGGCGCACCCCGCCTATACCACAAAACAAGTCAATAAAACTTATCGTCCTTGACGTCATGTCTGTTTCTTCTGTCAAAAGATAGCACACTTCGTGATTCATACGAAGTCCTCCCCCCTTATTATCGGGTTCTCATCTTATTTAAATGAGAGGATCTTGATCCCCATCATGCGCAGCGCGTTGAAAGCCGGTAGGCACAGCCACGGAGTTGCCGTGGCGACCCTTTCTGTCTGTCGGCTTTTCCCTTGATGCCAACCCTCCGGTCTGTGGCGGCAAGGACGACGCTTCGCAATCGGAACTCGCGGTGGAGGCTTGGAACAACCTAGACCCCAAGTTCCAAGAACCACTTCCAACATGGGCGGAGGACGAAAATAGGTAATCCCCAAAAAAAAGTGGAGAAACCGGAGGGAGACGTCAGGCTTCCGGCTGCGGAAAACATGTTCGAATCGACCACTATCTATTTCGGCAAGAAACCTGCCGTGAGCCTGGTGTGTGACAGTCGAGCCGAGGCAGAACTGCTGGCGGCGATTGCAGAGGCGGGCTATCGCGGTCCAATTTCCATTCCCACCACGGAGGAAAGATGCCGCATCCTTCACCAAAAACTTCAGGATCGCCTCGCCTTCGCCCGGGCCCACTTTGAGGAATTAGCCAGGGAACGCGCCGGAAGCACGAGGCTGCAAGCCCAAATTGTAGATATTCTCTGGCGTTGGTTCATCTACGGCGGTCCCACAACATCTGCGCAGTAGGTCAAGCGGCAACAATCACCGGGCAAGGCAGCGCGGGCCTGCGCTGAAGGTCCGCGGCTCTCCGCCCCGGCCCGCTGGCGCCAATCTGAAGGGCATGCCGCAGTCCGCTCCGCCGCTACAACCTGACCCCTCACCCGGTCTCCTCCGCCAACCACCCTCGGCTCTATGCAGACGAAAGGGGAAAGGAGAGGGGAGCAAATGGTGGTAAGAGTCTCACCTCTTGGCTTCAGCGACGGTGGCGCGGAGGGCTGACGCGTTTTCTTTCACGGCTCGCAAGGCTCGGGAGCGGGATAAGGTCCACGAAACCAATTCCGGGTTTGGGGGGGACGACCAGCGCGAGAGCAAATCAGTCGCCAGCGTACGGCGGTCCCCGGGGTTCAGGGTTGGAAGGCCGGCGACAATCTCCGGCACAGAGTCGGCGCTCAGCCCCACCAGATAGTGAGCGTCGAACGTGCGCCCGGCGCGGGCGCGAGCCATGTTGGTGCGGGCAATCAGGGCGTCGGGGTTGACTGCGTGCAGGACTGCCACCAATACGAAGCCCGCCAC
Organism: Negativicutes bacterium; assembly: GCA_031292035.1. The sequence continues at coordinate 7,104 of JARLHX010000168.1, forward strand.
CATGGCTCCAAAGGCAAACCGTTCGCGATGCCCTCGTAAAACCGTCAGGCAGAACC
>JARLHX010000169.1 GCA_031292035.1 Negativicutes bacterium
CATGGGTGTTAACTTGATCTGGCGTAGCACTTCAAAACCGTCGATGCCAGGCAATTTCAAGTCGAGTAAAATCAAACTGGGCAGCGGATATGCACCACGGTCAGCATATTTGCCGCGCCCGAACAGGTAGTCAAGTGCATCCTGTCCATTGGGCGCTACGTGAATGGTGTTGAGCATTTTTGCCTCGTTGAAGGCATCCAGCGTGAGTTCCACATCCATACGGTTGTCTTCGACCAGCAAAATCTGAGCAAGGTTGTTCATGGCTTACTCCTGCGGCAGTTTCACGAAGAATGTGCTGCCTTCACCAGGGGTTGATTCGACCCATACACTGCCGCCCAACAATTCGGCTGACTTTTTTACCGTAGCCAGCCCAATGCCGGTGCCCGGATATTCATCATCGCTGTGCAGGCGTTGAAAGATATTAAAAATTTTTTCATAGTATTCGGGCTGAATGCCGATGCCGTTATCGCTGACACGCAAGGTGGCCGTTTTGTCATCGGACTGGGCTGCGATCGTTATCCTTAACGGCACGTCCCTTCTTCGGTATGTGATGGCATTCTCGACCAGGTTGCTGAAAATCCGGTAGATCAACGTCTTATCGCCCAATACAGTTGGGAGCCGACCTTCCACTTGTAGTGTAGCGCCTATTTGCGGCAAGCGAGTTTCCAAATCGCTTACAAGTGGGGCCAGCGCCTCGTCCATCGGAACTGGCTCGTGGCGCACGCCCGTCCGTCCAACGCGGGAATAGGTGAGCAGGTCGTCGATCAGATGGCCCATCCGGTCGCTGGCCTGTACGATATTATCCACATAATGACGCCCTTCTTCGTTCAGGCTGGCGCGGTGGCGGCGAGCGATGATGGCTGCAAAGCCGTTGATGGCGCGCAGTGGGGCGCGCAGGTCATGTGAAACCGAGTACGAGAATGATTCCAGCTCTTTGTTTGCCGCCTGAAGTTGTGCGGTGCGCTCGGCCACGCGCTGCTCAAGCTCCCGGTTTAGTTTGCGGATCTCTTCTTCAGCGTTCCTGATTTCGGTAGTATCATGGACCGAGCCAACCAGGTGGGTGCAGACTCCTGCAGAGTTCCAGTAAGGAGTGACTGCCACCTCGCCGTAAAGCCTGCCAGTGGGGTACTCAGAGACTTCTTCCCACCGCACGGTTTTATTTTCCCGGATGGCCTGTTTATATTTCCCGATCACGAGTGCATGAGCTGCTTCCGGCAGCACCTCTTCGATCCGTTTGCCGACCACTTGCTCACGCTTCAAGCCGGTAACGGTAAGAAAAGCAGGGTTGATGGATTCGAAACGAAAGCAGTCCTCCGGTTCGATGGAGAGCAGATAGATCACGTCACCAACCGTATCGAAGATCAGCGAGAGGCGCTTTTCGCTTGCTTTTATAATTTCTTCAGCACGCTTGCGCTCGGTGATGTCTATCACTGCGCCGTATATGCCGGCCAATTCATTGCGCTCTGCATTCCAAACCGGCTGGGCAGAGACTCGCACCCAGACTGTCTTTCCGCCCTTGTGAATCGTGCGGATTTCAGTGATTACCGGCCGGTTGGAGCGCAGCTTTTCTATATCATGGTCATCTACTGCCAGGTCATCGGGATGCACAGCTGCCCGCCAGCCGCCCTGGGCGACATATTCATCAAACGTATATCCGGTGATGGTCTCAAAGGCTCCGGCGACCCAGTTAAGGATAAGTTTGCCATCCGCTGCCAGCCGGGTCGAAAACATGTAATCGGAGGCTACCATCGAAATCATGTGGTAACGCTCTTCGCTCCCCCTTAGAGCCTCTTCCGCCTGTGCACGGGCAAAGCGTATGCGCAGTGACTCGATGCCATAGGCCAGATCAGCGGCAAGTTCATTGAGCAGTTCGGTTTCTTCCGTATTAAAGGCGCTTGCTTCCGCTGAGTAAATGGTCAGCGCGCCGAGGACTTTGTCGTTAGCGATCAGCGGCAGTGCGATGGAAGCGGCATAGCCGCGCTGCAGCGCTGCGGCCTGCCAGGGAGCCAGGTTTGGATCCTTTGTAATGTATTGCGCGAGGCACGGCTGGCGCGTGCGAATGGCTGTACCGGTAGGCCCCCGGCCGCGTTCGTCGTCTGCCCAGGTGATGTTCGCCGTTTTGAGGTAGTCTGCCTCAAAACCTTTCTGTGCGATTGGCCGCACCGTTTTATGGCTGTCTTGTTCAGCCCAGCCAACCCATGCCATGCGATAGCCGCCCTTCTCGACGCAGATACGACAAATCTCGTCGAGCAGCTCCGCTTCGTTCGTAGCGTGTACGAGCAGTTGGTTGCAGGCGCTTAACGTTACCAGGGCGCGGTTTTTCCGGTGCAGCTCGTTTTCTGTGCGTTCGCGCTCGCTCATGTCCCTTATAATACAGACGGCCAGCAAAGCCCCATCGATCTCAACCGGGCTCACCAGGATATCTACTGGAAACTCGCCGCCATGTTTGCGCCCGGCGGTTAGTTTTCGCCCCTGTCCTATTGAATGGGTCCCAGGTTTACTCCAAAACGCTTCCATGTCTTTGGTGTGGAATTCCCGTTTTGTTTTAGGTACCAGGGTCTGGATAAATTGCTCTTGCAGTTCGCCGGGTGAATAACCAAACAGGATGTGCGCCTGCGCATTGGCCTGCACAATTTTCCCATCCTGATTGATGACCACTGCTGCTTCAGGAATAGTTTCGAGAAATTGGCCGTAAGTTAGATTGGATGACTGCATTTCTTTGATTTCCCCTGAGAGGTGCCGGAACTAGGGAGTGACGCAGCAGCAAGGGCCTCATCGAGGCCAGGTTACATCTTGTTTGACAAATAAGGCTGACGGTATTAATTGTATATCTGAAAAATAAAAATGCTATAGCTTATTTGAGGGAGCGCTTTGGTCAACACACACTGCCTCGGCGCATCGCCGGATTAAAGCTTTCACTCCCCTGTCCCCTTTAGGCAGCTGGTTTTGTTTTTCGCCAGATTCAGTCAACAATAAAGAGCTTGACGCCGGTCGGCGTAAACGAACGGTGAGGTTCGGCCTGGTCGCCCACCTGATAGCTCATGCCGGGTGTCAGCACAAATTGGCGCCCATCGGCCAGCTCAGTGTGCAGCTCACCTTCCAGGCACAGTAGAATGTGCCCTTTTGTGCACCAGTGATCCGCCAGATAGCCGGCGCTGTATTCCACCATGCGTACCCGAATGCTATCAAACTGTTGGGTGCGCCAGTAAGCCATGCCGGTTTCGCCTTTGTGCTCTGTCGGGTTGATCTGCGACCAGCTGGTTGTGCCGAAAGGGAAATTCTTCATGTCCATGCTAAACATCCTTTATGTTTTCCAAATCGGAAATCGAGGCTCACAAAATGGGGGAGCCGGAGGGGGTCACATGCCCTTGATCAATCCTCCAGGCTGGCAGCTCCGGCAAAAGTTGGTGATGCGCTGGTTGGCCCCTACCATAGAAATGGGCGTGCCGCAGCGCGGGCAGGGTTGGCCGGTCTTCATGTGGATGGCCATGAAATCGCGCGGTTTCAGGTCAATATTCTCCTGCATCTCGGCCCGGACTTTTTCAATGGCCTCCAGCAAGGTGACCCGCATGGCCGCATACAGGCCAGCCACATCATCTGCCGATAATTGGGTGCGCTTGCGGTAAGGATGCAGCCGCGCCTCCCACAGGATTTCATCGGCATAGGCATTGCCAATCCCGGCTACGAACTCGCCGCGCGTCAGCACGCCCTTGATTTCGCCACGGAATGGCTTCAGCCGGTCACGGAATTCCGCCAGGGAGATCTGCAGCGCCTCCGGTCCCAGGCTGGCATAATCCGGAACCTTCGCTAAATCGTGCACCAGGTAGAGCTGGCCCATTTGCTTCGGATCGAGGTAGCGCAGCTGTGTGGCGTTTGCCAGGCTGAACACCACCTGCGTTTTTGGCCGCAGTTTTTCGGCCGCCGCGGCTAATTGCAGGCGGCCGCTTAATTTGGGGTTCAGGGCCAGATAGAGCGGCGGCCCGGCGGGCTGAAATGAGAAAATGAGGAATTTGCCGCGGCGATTTACCTGCCCGAAGGTGGCACCCGTCAAAGCCGCCGCAAAA
>JARLHX010000170.1 GCA_031292035.1 Negativicutes bacterium
ACCAGCGGTGGTGCTGGCGTATTTGTCTCGTTACACGCACCGCGTCGGCATCACCAACCGCCGTCTGCTCGCCCTCGATCCCGCCGGGCAAACCGCCACGTTCAGTTACAAGGATTACGCCGACGGTTCGCGTAAAAAGGAAATGACGCTCGCCTTGGACGAATTCATCCGCCGATTCCGGTTGCATCTGCTGCCGGCACGCTTCGTCAAAATCCGGCACTATGGCCTGCTGGCCAACCGTCACCGGCACGCCCGCATCGCCCAGGCTCGCGCCGCATTGCAAGATTCCCGTCACGAACCAAAAGCCGCTCCACCACCCGCTCCGCCGAAAAATCCAGAGTTGCCTGTCTGCCCGCATTGCCGTCAGCCCGGATTGATTCTTCTGCGGATAACACGCGCCTTCCGCCGGCGACCGCCCAGTTTCAACGATTCATCGTGAACACCACCGACCCTGCCAACCTGGTTTTGTCCGCGCCCAAAAATCCCCGGATATTTTGGCGGCGCTCGTTCTTTGCCTGCGCACTGAAAATGTCGCGATTATTGACTACATGCCACACGATGTTGCCGGGGGAAATCTCACGAACTGAGAAGCGTCGCGACCTGCCTGCTCCACGCGAAAGATTTTTTGCCAAAAGAAGCCGTCAGCCGCGCCATACTTTCCCCTGCGGTTGTTGAACACCACAGACTCAGCGGCTTCGTTCAATGGTGGAGTATCCACCATGACCGGGCATCGCCACAAAATTATGTCCGCCTGTCTCTCCGATCACGGCGGATACTCCACTTAGCATTGTTCAAGATGTCTATTTCATTTTGAGTCGGCGTCCAAACCAAAACAGAGCAGCGGCTCCAGCGACACCTGCGAGGAAAATAATAATGGAAAGAATAACGTGATAGGTAAAATAAGATTCATCGTTGTAACTCATTTTGTGCTCTGTCCGGGACTGTTGAAACATCTTTAGGATCGGGAATGAACCCGCAACGAAGATGACTATCCCGCATAGGTAAAAAATTTTGTTTAGTGCGCGGAATTTCATTGGTGCTTAGTGCTGATAGGAAACCATCATTCCGTTCCCGTCCAGAACGAAATCCAAATTAGTGAACGTCATTATTCGGTAAACGTTATTTCCTGTAATTCCGCCAGCCTCCACCATAACGCCTCCCTGCATAGAGCTAAATGTCCCGGTGGGATGGATAGAAACTTGGTCCGCCGCATAGTCAATTCCCGAGTCGGCCTTTAGTAGTCCGGTAATCACTGGTCGCGTGACGGGCGTAGAAATATCGTGTTGCACGGCCCCACTTGGCACGGAGTTGAGACCTTGAGCAGCTTGGCGGTCCATCATGTAAAAAACCCTTGTTCCCTGCGGTCCATCATAAACCGAAAAAGTTGTAGTTCCAATCATGAAAGTGTAAACGAAACCCCCAACCTTGGAATTAAACTTGTCGAGTGTCACCTCATTAGAACTGAAAGGGAGTCTACCACCATAAACTTTGCACCAGCGGGCGATTTCAGGTTTGAATCGCTTCTCAAACCGGTTGGAAAAATCTATCATGTCATCCTCGCTGAACTGAGCCCGCCGGATAGTTGGGAGCTTGGCCTGTGCGTTTGTTTCAATTTTCGGTTGTGGAACTGGAGCAGACTCCGGCGGTGGCTGAGTCTTATCTGGTTTGCTTCGGGATAAAAGCATAATGCCGGACACGATGGCCAAGATGGCTATCACCAAGGCCAGAAATCTGCTCCAGTATTTATTCATGTAAGCTTAACGTGTTTTGACACCACTGGTGTCGAGGTTTCGCAGTGCTTCATCCTGCCAAGCATCATACACGCACAAGGGGAATCCCGCTAGCGCCGGAGCGGCTTTTACCAAATCTGGATACATTCCCATCGTCGCAAGCACGGCGAACTTGAAGGAATATGTCGGGTCACAGGCCCCTGGCCATTCATTTGCTCCGCAAACCCAGGCTTGGTCAACCATTTCCGCGACATCTGCGGTGGCTTGAACGGCTGAAGTTTCTGCGTTGATGTAACCCTGCGGCAAACCGCCTGCGAAGAACAATCCGCAATTCTTGTATGTCAAGCTGGTCTGCTGGAGCCCGGTGTCGCGTATGCCGCAAGCGTCGGGCCAGGAGGGATAAGACCCGTCCGCGGTTGAAAGGCTGAGGTCTGCATTGTAGCACGTAAACACACAAGCTTTACGCAGACGCCAATTGTGAGGCGTTTCGCAAAATGTCGTCCATTTCTTCAAGTCTAGGGAATAAAATTTGTCTGACAGATAAGGCCCTCCACCAATGCTGGCACCGCTACCATGTGCTTGGGCAATCGTCAGCTCCGAAAAACACTGGCTGTTGGTCATGCCATAAGCCATAATCCCTTGGAACGATTTGTACGCAGCATTATAGGGCTTGCATTGAGCCCAATCTCGATTTGGTCCAACCATCCAATCGTAGTATTCCGTCAGCCCCCACGGGTCGTAAATGTCCTGATAGAGATACAACAGGCTGCCTGCAATCGCCGTGTCTGCTCGGTCGTTTAAAAATAGGCCGGTGGTCGTTGATGGGTCTTCCCATTCGTAGGTGAGGAAACATCCGGCTGGCACACGGATGTTGCCACCCTTGTCAAGTGAGTTGGTGGAAACCCAAGTGACCGGGTCGTAAGCGGTGAAGGTTACAACGTATGTGTCGTTGGAATAAGCAGTAACCCCGTCTGCTTCCGTCATGTTCCAAGGAATAGCCACGTAACCCGATCCTGGGACGCTGCCGGAAGAGCTGGCTACAACGCGACCGTTGACGGGGGAGGAAATTGTGTAGGCGAATCCTTGGGCTTTGCTGAGATAATAATAAATGTAGTTGATTCCGGCCTCCGGTGGGCACCAGTCACTTGCAAAGGCAAGGAACTGGTCGTTCTCAAAATCTAGCGGGATGCTGCCGCTGGCTGAGAAGAATACTTGGGAATTGTCCGGTGGATTTATGGGGTCGAAAATGCGAGCCTGATTGTTTGCTGTCAAATAAATGTTATCCATTCCGTTTGGAGTATACTTTGTGTCAAAAGTGAAGGTGTTGTTGGGTCCGAGACTGTAACGCGCTGATGCCCCGTCAATATTAATTTTCCAGCCCTCATTTGTCACGCCGCTGAGGTCTGTAACTGTAGCCTGCAATGACACCAGATTGCTAACGGTATCATAGGGATTGTTGGTTCCGGCAAGGGTCACAACTGGTCCGCTGTATGGGATGACGCGGAAAAAAGCGTTGTAAACCGTCGAAATGTTGGAAACAACCAAATACATCGGGTCGGCAACCTGCCAAGACGGAACCGAGCCCTGTACCAGCCAACCTCCATTTTGGACATTGTTCGACGGTGCGAACAAGTCAATTGACTTAAATAAGGGTGTGTCCAATTTATCGCATACAACAACAGCGAAATTGCGTGGTTCAGAGGAATAGTCGAAGTGGCTAGCCTTCATCACCAGACAACCTGGGGCGTACTGAGCGATTTGCAGTGTCGGGTCTGAACTTGTATCCGAGAAGCCCGCGCAGGCATTGAGAAGTGCTGGATCAATGGAGGGGTCGTTGGTGTCAATCACGGAAAAAGACTGTGCCATAAATTTGGCATAGTTGGAAATATCCGGCGGGGTATACGGGCTGTCGGCAGGGCTGGAATCACCGGGGCCGAAGTCAATTGGCCCCGACAATGAACCTTCGCTCGTGGACATTAAGCCGTTGGCGCTTATGCCCGCATCATCGAGGATAAAAGAGTCGCCGACTTGCCAGACTGGCACGCCCGGATTGCAAGGTAATGGCGGCCATTCGGGATGGGCCAATGAAAAGAAATTCCCCGTTTTGGGTGCGTCGGTTGCCGACAATTGGGGGGTTGACTGCAACTGACTTACAAACGCCTGCAACTGAATGTCGGACATCTGCTGCAATGTCTGTCCGTGTGAGTTTCCTATCGTGAATGACAGCCCCAGCAAAACTACGCCGAGACTCTGCCTGATACCTGAGTTCGATTTCATTTTTCGTTATTTCTTTGTTTCCCGCGCCGGACGACATGCCCGGCTCAAAAATTCAATTCCATTTAACCATTGCTCGAAAAGGGGCGCTGCTGCGCCGACTCTTCGTAATACTTATCTTCTTTGTTAGTCGTTGGCATAATGCTTTAGCCACGCCGATACTGAAATGCTAATGACCCGTGAGGCCGACTTTACCCCTTGCCCGTAGACAGGCAAGAACAATTTGGTTACGTTTTGACTTCATTCTCATGTAGGAGTAAAACGCGTTCGACGATTCAATAGCATGGCAGGTTGATGAAGCTTGCCCTTAACGTCGTCGGCCCGCAGGTGCAGAAATACCGCAACCTGAAAGGTTGGACGCAATCCGTGCTCGCCCAAAAGCTGCAATTGCAGGGCTGGAGCGTCAGCCTCGGCTCGGTCGGAAAACTTGAAGCACAATTGCGCCGTGTTCCTGATTGTGAATTGCTGTTTCTGGCAAAGGTTCTCGGTGTTTCCGCCAATGATCTGCTTCCAAAAAGGGTTTCACTCAAGCAAATTGGGCCACAATTCCAGTCCGGCAAGCGGCTGGCGCTGTTTCCGACACGCGGGGACAAATAACCCCCTCGCCTTTCTTATGCGGCAGCAGCGAAGAAGTCGGCCATTGCGGAAAGCACCACAGCGCGGGGAACTTCAACAGCGGCCTCGTCATGGCCGATTCCTGGACCGGGCGGTAATGCGGTCACTGCTTCTTGCGTGATGGGCTTGCCAACAAAAACGAAATTCCCGTCGGTCTTTTCAAGCACCTGTGGACAATAGTACCCCTGCCGACATTCCGGCCGGTTTTTCAATCCAAGGCGGCGGGCAAACATAACGGGCACATTATGCTTATAAGCATATCCCCTGTCAACTGGATTTTAGCGTAGTAAATCAGCGTGAAAAAAGCTGATCGCCGCGCCGCTATCTGCGGCGAACTCGTCCGTCTCATTGCCGACGAGCGGAAACGCGTCAAATGTTCCAAGAACAAGCTGGCGTATTTGACGGGGCTGAATCAGTCCACAGTCAGCCGTTTAGAAAATTATCACGACAATCCAACGATGGATTCGCTGCTCCGTGTGGCCGATGCTTTGGAATTGAATCTCGGTGAAATCCTGAAACAGGCAATTCAAAATGTGGACAAAGAAGGTCGCTGAAGGCTTGCGTTTGACGGTGTGCCCGCTTTAGAAACGGGTAGTGGCTGATATTCTTTCATGGGTCAAATCTGAATGGTTTTCTGTTGTTCAAACGGTTGGCGTTGTGGGCGGGCTGATTTTTACCGGCATTACGATTGGCCGGGATGCCAAAGCAAAAGAAGTTGCGAATGCGCTGGCGTTCGCGGAGCGCCATCGCCAGTTTTGGAGTGAGGCGATTGAACGCCCTGAGTTGCATCGCGTTTTCGTGGAAAACGCCGATTTAGGGAAAGAACCCATGACCGCTGCTGTGGAAATCTTCTTGAATCTGGCTTTTGTCCAATATGAGACGGGATGGCTGATAGCCAAGAAAATAGACAGCAGCGATCTCAAACCACTGAAAAGCGATGTGAGAAAGTTTTTTGCCCTCCCCCTTCCTCATGCAGCGTGGGAAAAGAACAGTGATTGTCATCACCCGCGTTTTGTCCGGTTTGTTGCGCGGGCCATTGACGCAGGCGGGCCATTGACGCAGGCGGGCCATTGACGCAGGCGGGCCATTGACGCAGGCGGGCCATTGACGCAGG
>JARLHX010000017.1 GCA_031292035.1 Negativicutes bacterium
TATGAAAGAAAATGAACAATGCATGGGGTTGACCCCTTTTGGGGGGCATCTCGCTTGGTTGTTAGGCCGGCGAAATCCGAGCGCACAGTCCAAAGCGTAAAGGATCTAATATGACATTATCATTAACTGACCCCTTCTCGAACAACACCACCGCGCCGGCGTGGGTGGGCGTGACCGTAGCCAGCGGGGGCAGCGGCAGCACCGGTAATGTGTACCTGGCCGAGACGCCGGAACACTTCAGCTACGACGCGGATGGCAACCTGACAAACGACGGCCGCTGGAGCTACACTTGGGACGCGGAGAACCGGTTGACGGGGATGGCTGCCAACACGGCGGTTGGTCCGCAGTACCAGATCGCGTTTGCCTATGATGCCAAGGGCCGGCGAATCCAGAAAACTGTGACCAATGGCAGTTCCGTCAACACCGTTGATCTCCTGTACGATGGATGGAACTTGCTGGCCGAGTTGCAGGCGAACCACACGCTGGTCCGCAGCTACGTCTGGGGAAATGATTTATCGGGCTCAATCCAGGGGGCGGGTGGGGTTGGCGGGTTGCTGGAAGTCAGCTATTCCGGCGGCAGTGTGACGAACTGTTTCGCGGCATTTGACGGCAATGGGAATGTCGCCGCCTTGGTCAAAACCACAGATGGGACCAGCGTGGCGAACTACGAATATGGCCCCTTCGGGGAGGTCATCCGCTCCACCGGACCGATGGCCAAGGTGAACCCGATGCGCTTCTCGACCAAATACCAGGATGATGAAAGTGACCTGTTTTACTACGGGTATCGGTATTACAAACCGTCAGCCGGAACTTGGTTGAGTCGGGATCCATATACTGAAAGCGGTGGCATAAATCTTTACTCCTATGTCAATAATGCGCCAACGATTTCAATTGATCCATTGGGAAAGACCACACGAAGTGGTGGGAGTATTGCTTTAAACCCGACAGACGTAACATTTGAGGGTAAAAAAATTGGTTCTGTTCAGGCATGGAAGAACACCAGTGCAGGCACGGATTATGACGCCATGTGGATGGAGCTGGATAAAGATCCTGGTTGTCCAACCTGTAAATGGACGCAATTCACTACAAGGCATCAGTATGACAGCACAGGAAAAGAAGGTTCATCATGGCTTCCCATGTACATGGTTTATTGTCGGCAAATGGGGCTCCGTTACCTGGACGTTTTAGCAAGCGATGGCAATTGGTGGTGGGGAATACATTCAAGCGATGCTAATGTAGAAGCAATGTGGGACCAACCAAGTGGTTACTTCAATGACCAGTGGGTTAAATATGTCGGTAATTTCGACTCTTTTTTAATTTGTCAGACGTCGGAAACAGACTGCAATGGTAATACTACGGTTAAATGGAAGCCGGCATTCCAAGTCACTTGGTCGGCCACCCAAACAAAATCAGATTCGGTCGTAGATAATACTCGCGTTTACGACGTCAGTCATGGTGGCTCAATTACGACGCTTCCCGCCTGGGCCAACATTCCACAGTGGCTTTGGGGAAACGATTATGACAACGGTAAACCAGGCGGCGCCCGGTTTGTAGCGAACCCGACTTTTTAGCTATGCACCGCGTCGCCTTTGTATTCGTGGCATGTTCCGCTCTTATTCTCGGCTGTTCGTCTTTCAAAGGCCAAAACGAGAGCGAAAAAAACTCAAGTTTGGGCCTTTTGAAAGAGCGGAACGCGTCTAAGCAAGGAGGTGAGGGCAAAGACCGTGAGTGGTTGAGCCATAATTACGTTGAACGCATGATCAAGGAACAGAATTCCTCTGCATCGAATCTTGAGGAAAAACAGCGGGATTTGCTTGATTTACAAAAACGGGCCGACGTCCTCATAAAACTGATCGACCAAGAGAGGATAAATGTCTTAGAAGCGCCAACACAAAGCGGGTTGTCGACGGGAGTCTTACCTATTTCAGATTTACGCAAGCGCCTTTCGTCAAATCAGGCATCCATTAGGCTGGCGGTTGTAGTTGTTCCGGTGGAAGGTCCTCAGATTGATGAGGGTAAGCCTGACGTACTGAGCCTAGTACAGGAAATCGACAAGACGCTTAGAAATGCAGGCATTAATCGTCGAGTATTTGAATGCTTCGATGACAGAGGGGCTCTCGAATTGGATTCTGCAGATTTAGGTGCTCATGCACCGCCTGGCCCATAGCTGGCCACCGGAGGGGATTGCGCCGTTGCCAAGACATGCCGGTTTTTGGCGGTCAGTATCACGGTCATTTTCGCGCCGGCTGCCGAGGGCCGCCCCTTCAAAAAAAATCACGTCTAACCGTAAAGGGGTCAGTTAATGAGATCGTAATATTGTGTTGGTTGTTAGGCCGGCGGACTCCGAGGGTCCACGCCAAATCAAAATTGCGCAGGTTTGCCAACATATGACAATCTTATTAACTGACCCCTTTACGTACAATTTGGCAGGGCAGCAGTTGACCGAGTCGTGGGTGGGCGGTCCGCTGGCGGGCCTGTCGGTGACCAACGGCTATGACGCCTTGGGCCGGCGGACCAAGCTGGCGGGCCTGAAGGCGAACAGCCCCCTGGTGCAGCAATCCTTTGGCTACGACGCGGCGTCGCGGCTGGCCACGGTGAGCGATGGGAACAATAATTTGGCGACGTATTCGTATGTTGCGAATTCGCCGCTGGTGGGGCAGATTACATATCAGCACAGCGGGACGGGCGAAA
>JARLHX010000171.1 GCA_031292035.1 Negativicutes bacterium
ACATGCAGGTTCTCGCGCCCTTTGTTGGGGTGGATGTAAGCCTGCGACGTACTCCAGCGGATACCCTTGTGGACGTTACGCTGAGTGATGTGCACGCCTTCCTGACGGTAGGCGTTATGGTCTTTCATGTACGGGTAACCGGCTTGCACGCCAGCGTCGATAAACGCCTTGTACAGCGGGTTGTTGGCCTTGCAGGTTTCGATATGCATCGGCCCCTGGCCGCCACGGTAGTCATTGCTGCCCTGGTCAAAGGTTTCGGCCTTACGGAAATAAGGCAGGCACTCGTCATAGCTCCAGCCTTTGAGGCCCAAGGCCGACCAGTTGTCGTAGTCCCATGGGTTGCCACGCACCCAGTTCATCCCGTTGATCGACGACGAGCCACCCAGCACACGCCCGCGAGCTTCGTAGATGCTGCGCTCGCCCAGCTCCTTTTCGGGCTCGGAGTGGATGTACCAGTTGAAGCGGTCGTTCATCAACGGAAAGCCCAGCGCGGCTGGCATCTTGATGTAAATGCTTTTATCCGATGGGCCCGCCTCAAGCATGAGCACCGAGGTGCCCTGATCTTCAGAAAGGCGACCGGCGATAACACTCCCGGCTGAGCCGGAACCGATGACTATGTAGTCGTAGGCGTTTGAAACAGACCGACCGTTGATATCTCGCATGGATTTCACCTGAGGTTGCATTCACAGCTTGGCGCAGGAGCTGTAATCGTTTACAAAAAAGACTGAAAGGATCATAGCGTAATCAACCACTGAAGACGATTACAAAACATTCTGCCCTTTCGTTATCCATGAGGCAGCAATATCCATGCCCAGGTCCATTTTTTTGTGAAAGTCAGCGGTTTTGACCGCTCAAGGTGCCCATGCCTTGCCCTGGAAAGGGGCCTTGTGACTGTTACCCCATCACCCCGGTGCGAAAAACCGTAACACCTTATGAAAAGGATTACATCAAATCTACACACTCCCCGACAAGCGTCCGCTTGCTGGCTTGGGCGCCCTTTCCGAGCTTGCGGCCAGCACGAATGTAATCGTTAGCATTTTTTTGGTGCGGCACGCCGTGGAATGCCGCAAAATCCAGCCTGCAGCGCTCGAACGCCTGTTCGAGCACCAGACCGGGAGCAATCACCGCTGTCTGGCATGAACCGAATCTAGAGGTAAAGGCGTGAGCATCACTCAAAAACCATTGGCCCGCGTCAATGTTACAGACGTCGCCAAAGCGGCCGGCGTTTCCGTCGCTACGGTTTCCCGCAGCTTCAACCTCCCCCACC
>JARLHX010000172.1 GCA_031292035.1 Negativicutes bacterium
AACAGCAGCAATCCGATGAAGTACTTTGCGATGCCCGGCTACGACCTTTGCACTGGTTGGGGTTCGCCGCGGACAAATTTGATTGATGCGCTGGTTAACTTTCCAAACTTGCCACCTACAAATTATACTCCACAGACGTTCTACGTTCCGGCGGATTATTCGACAATTCAGGCCGCGATGGACGCGGCGAGCTTTGTCACGAACGACACCATTGTAGTGTCGCCAGGAACTTATCACGAATCGGTCAATTTCAACGGCAAAGCCGTTCGGTTAATAGGTCTCAACGGTCCGGCCACAACCTCGATAATTCCCTCAGCCGGTTTGCCTGCCGTTTCCTTCGTCAATGGCGAGACATCAAATTCAATCGTATCCGGCTTTTTCATGGTCGGCGGTGGCGTATCCGTCTCGTATTCATCGCCGACGATTATTTCCAATGAGATTTTGAATGCTGTTACCGGGGTTAATTCTTATATGGGTTCTCCGCAAATCATTGACAATTTGATCATGGCCAGTTTGGGTAGTGGCATTAACAACCACCTGAGTTCCAGTGGGGCCGGTTGTGGTGTGTATCTGGCAGGAAGCGGCTCAGCACTCATTCAAGGCAATATTATTCACGCGAATACTGCGGCGGGAATAGCCATGTGGTCAGCCGGTTCGCCGATAGTGGTTGATAATTTCATCAACAACAACTTGGGCGACGGCATCAACATGAATAATCAGTGCGACGCCAACATTGTTCAAAACATCATTCAGAACAACGCCGGAGACGGAATTTACACGGAATCTCCATATCAATCACGTGGCCCATGGATCGTCAATAATTCAATCGCGAGCAACGGTGGAAATGGTATTTGGATTGATTACTATTGGGGCACTGATTGCGAGATTGTCAACAACATCGTGGTGGGAAACCCTGCGCTTAATCTGTTTCCATTGAACGCATCGCCGTCATACGTTGTGAAATTTAATGATTTTTACTCGGCCAACAATGCGTACTTGTCGTCTGACCTTGCCTCCACAAATTCCACTGTTTTCAATTTGAACGGCATCTATGGCGCTTATGTTTATGGCAACTTTTCGACAAACCCGCTTTTTGCCTGTCCGCCGAGCGGCGACTTCCATCTGCTCCCCGGTTCGTCGTGCATCGCCGCAGGCACGGATCTGGCCCCGTTATTCCCAACCGTGGATTTTGACGGCCTCGCCCGAAATTCTGCCACCAACACCTACAACGTCGCGGACATGGGTGCCTATGAATACAATTCCGCGGCACCGCCTACACCCTGCCTTTACCTCAATTGCCCATCCAACGTCGTGACCACTGCTGTTCTCGGTCAAAACGCAGCGGTCGTCAACTACCCGGCACCAGATGCCACAGCGAGTGCGACATTGACTTGCGTGCCAGCTTCCGGATCAGTTTTCCAGGCAGGCACCAATGTAGTTGTTTGCACGCTGGTTTATGGCACCAATGTCTTAGCCGGCACGTTTACCGTGACCGTTTTGGTCCGGCCATACATCACCAATCAACCGTCCATCATCAGCGTTTTAGCGAACAGCAATGCAGCTATCACCATCGGCGCCATCGGCACGGCACCCCTGAATTTCCAATGGTCGTTCAAAGGCAGCGTAATTGCCAATACCACAAACAGCACCCTGATTGTGTCGAATGCCCAATCGGGCAACGAGGGCATTTATAGCGTTGTCATGTCCGACAGCTTGGGCGCGGCCTCCAGTTCGAACATATTTTTGCGCCTCATCCCATCCAAGGCGATTATTATTTCTGGCCCGGTCTCATTGTCAGTTGCCGCCGGGAATCAAGCGGTTTTTTACTCCGGTGTCATTGGGAGCGCTCCGTTGTATTTTCAGTGGTACAAAAATAGCGCGATGCTGCCGGGCTATAATTCATCGCAACTCGTCATTCCCAATGCTCAGACAGCCGACGCCGGCCTGTATCAAGTCCTCGTTTCAAATGCCTTGGGGATGGCAGTAAGCCCAGCCGCAACCCTGACCGTTCTTCCAGCCAAACCTTCATTTGCCCTGCAACCGGTTTCGGCATCAGGTTGGCCGGGTGACAGTGTCACATTTG
>JARLHX010000173.1 GCA_031292035.1 Negativicutes bacterium
AATGTTGGTGGGCGTATTGGTTGTGCGCCCCCGCCTGCGAATACTGACCAAAGTATTCACAAGTGGCGATCGACGAACTGAAAAGCGTGGCAGACAATAGGAGTGCTGCACGGTGCCGACTAAAAATAATCGCTGTATCGAGCTCATCGAAATTTCAAAACTGAAGCCAGCGTTACGAAACGCTCGTACGCATTCCAAACGACAGATCAAGCAGCTTGCCGATTCGATGCAGCGCTTCGGTTTCACGAACCCCATCCTGATCGATGACGACAACCGGATCTTGGCGGGACATGGTCGGACCGAGGCGGCCAAATCGCTGGGCATTGCGGAGATCTCATGTGTGCGCCTCAGCGATATGAGCGATGCCGATAAACGCGCATATGTTATCGTTGACAACAAATCGGCCCTGAATGCCGGGTGGGATCAGGAGATTTGACGAAAAGTGGACATGGATAATGGCCGCAATCCGAAAGTAACCAGGACAAAGCGGAACTGAAGTTTCACGCGCCGCGGCGAAGCGTCATGTCTAGGGGCGACAAAGCGTCATTTGAATGAATGTGGCATAGTTCTCCGCGACGCCTCGCGGTTCAACCGGGTCGCTTCATTGGCCGCGTCACGCTCCAATGGATATAGCCTCGTGACGGTGAGCTTAAACCCACTCGGTTCAGTACGTTGCACGACCCAGCCTTCGCCATTTTCGTGATTTGCACGGCATATTCGGATCACGTCAAATATCGGCACTTCTAGCCTCCGATTATTATACGCTCTGCAGGCATGTGGCGGACATAGTTATCTGCATAAGCCTCACGACGGCGACCATAAAGCAATCGAAACTGATCTGGCTGTTGCAAGGCGCAAAGCTACGTGAAGAATAAATTTGAAAGAATACTTTATCTATATCTACCTAATGCGTTTGCGCTATAGCAGCCATGGAAGCCCGTTAGCCGGCGCAACAAATGAGTGCCGACGCGAGCTTGCTTCGTTGCTGCGGGCGCAAAATTTCGCAAACTTTCTAAACAATAGAGAAAATAGTCTAGTTCGAAGAGGTGTATTCTTTCACGTCGCGTGGACGGCTCCATCAAAAATGAACGTCGACATCTGAGCCGGGACGACGGAAAGGCTTCGTGAAAGTGCGCCGATCTCATGTCTCCTACGGCCTAATTTTGGCCGTTATTGCAATCATTGGGGTAATATCCCAGGCAGACCCTTTACGCTCTACACCGACGCCGAAGCTACCTAAGCTCGTTGAGCCCGATAAACTCAAAACAAAATTTGCTAACTGTATAATCCTGCCTGCGTGCGGCGGGGCGGAAATTTGCGCATTATGTCAACCACTGCATCCGCCACCCGCCCACAAAAGCTACGAGGCGCATTTCTTCTCCCAGCAAGAGTAACTGGTAAACCCTTCGGAAGATTACTTTGAACCGTGGGCAAGGCGGGTAGTGTTAAGAAATGTTTCCAAATTGGAATGCCGCATCCAAATACTGTAATCGTCTGCTGAAACAGGGTAGGCTCGCCGCTCTCACATATTTTAGCAATTTGGAACTGCCGAATGAACGTGACTCACTCCGATGAGCAAACGTCGATTACCAATCAGATGGCACATATCTTATTGGTAGAAGACGATCTGGAGATTTCAAAACTTATATGCGAGTTGCTGATCCAAAACGGCCTGTCAGCCTCGATCGTTTCGTCCGGCCTGATGATGGACAAATATCTCTCCAAAAACAGAGTTGACCTATTGATTCTCGATGTGATGCTGCCGGGCGAAAACGGATTTGATATATGTAGGCGTGTGCGGGCCGCGTCGGAGATTCCGATCCTGATGCTAACGGCTCTTGGAAGCGAAGTTGACCGGGTTGTGGGCCTGGAAATTGGGGCTGATGATTATCTTGCAAAGCCGTTTGCTTCTCGTGAGCTGGTTGCGAGGGTCCGTGCACTCTTGCGCCGTTCAAAAGCGGAGGTATCTCGGCAAATGTCTCGCGCCAGGTGCTATCGATTTCAAGGATGGGTATTAGAGCCGACAGCGCGTTGCCTTTTTAATCCAGACGGTGTGCGCGTTGCGCTGACCAGCACGGAATTCGACTTATTATTGGCGCTTTGTCAAAATCCGGGAAAGGTGCTTTCTCGTGACCAGCTACTGGAAATGACACATAGCGGTTTAGCTGGCCCTATTGCTCGTACAATTGACGTACATATTAGCAGACTTCGCCAAAAAATTGAGGCGGACGGGGATGTTAATATGATTCAAACCGTGCGTCTGGGGGGCTACATTTTCACACCGCAGGTTAAAGTGAATTGAATGAATTGGGCAGGTCCATTCTCCAATACCATCACCGGGCAGATCACGCGGTTAGTTTTATTTTTGTTGGTGTTCGCGTTCGTTGTTAATCTGACTGCGGTCTATATATTCTTTGACGCTGCTGTAGACCGGGGAAGGGCCTCACCGCCACCGGGTGCAATTCTAACGCAAATGGTAACGCTTGTTCGTCTCGCGGACGAACAAAGGACTGAGCAAGATCTAGAGCGCTTTTTGGAAAGCGCGCAGCGAGCGAATTTCGGCGTCAGGCGACTAACACCCGCGGAGCTTAGCTCTACTAAGCGGCAAAACGCAGGGATTGATCAAATTGGGCGGTTCGATGTCGGTCCTGCCAGATCTCTTTTTGATCAGATAGATCCCTCTCGAATTGTGGGTGGGCGCGGCAACGAATTTGTCGTTCGTCTGCGGGACGGCACGGCCTTGGCAGTCTCGATTCCCGCTAGGCCAAGACCGATGCTTCCTGGTTTTTTTGTCGGTCCATTGGCAAATACGCTTATCCTTATTGCTGTTCTATTGGTAGGTCTCTCAATTTATGCGGTGCGATCCATCACTTCACCGTTATCATCATTTGCAGCTATCGCGCACTCGGTTGGTCGGGGAACGTACAGGCAGAATCTGAAGGAAGAAGGTCCACAAGAAGTGGTAAAAGTCGCGCGAGCCTTGAATGAGATGCAAGATAGAATTCATCGAATGATAGATGATCGGACCAACATGCTTTTTGCTATCAGTCATGACTTACGGACACCTCTGACTCGCTTACGTCTTCGCGCCGAGAAACTGCCATCAACTCAATCCAAGGGCCTTTTGGTCGATATCGATCGGATGGCAAAAATGCTGGCTGAAACGTTGCAATATTTGAGAGGCGACACATTAGAGGAGAAAGTCACACCCACTGATCTGGCGAGCGTACTCGAAACGATCTGTGTGGAAATGAGCGATTTGGGGAAAAGTATCCAATATCAGGGCCCGAACAAATATGTATTTTATTGCCAGCCCGGCGCAATCTCACGAGCGGTAGTCAATTTGGTTGAGAATGCAGTAAAGTTTGGTTCTCAAGTCATTGTGCGCCTTACGATTAGTGAAGGTGGTCCGACGATCGATGTATCTGACGATGGTGTTGGCATTCCATTTTCGTTCCGAAAGCAGGTATTCGAGCCATTTTTTAAGTTGGATTCCGCAAGAACATCAGAGATCAACCCGGGATTTGGACTTGGTTTGTCGATTGCACGGCGGATTGTTCAAGCGCATGACGGGGAGATCGAGCTATTGGACAATGTTCCCCGCGGCACAATAATGCGAATTGTATTGCCGACCGTTTCCGACCGATTGACCCGAATGGAACGGTCGGAAGCATAGCGACTTCGAGGAAGAAGCGCTTCGGCTTCAATGATCGATGGCGTCTATTTGGATGCCTGAGCTTTCTTTTCGTCAACGCAAGTCTCTCTGATTGATAGTTGCGACACCGCTCTTGTCATTCATGAGCTACCGCTCGCGCGTCTGAGGACACCGACGACAATTTGCGATCTGTTGCAGCACAGAAATACATTGCAACAACCCTTAACAAAACAGCGGCTGAATTACTTCTCGAGCGATGCCATAGGTAGGGCGTTCGCATATAGAGAGAGCTCGTTGAGGCAAACATTGACATCGGTGCGCGGATCGTTGAAGGCGCACTGCCGGTCCCCGTCACGCAGATTGAACTTAGGAGATATTCGATGGCTGACAATCTGCGCTTTGTTTGCGTCTAGCGCGCAGGCCTTCGGCGCGTCGAATATCGAGTCGGGATCGACATATCAGGCGAGCAATCTTGGCGGCTCGGTTAATCCAGACTTCAAAGGCGGAACATTAAAATTAGACACCGCCACGACGATCTCGAATGACTTTACATTCGAGGACTATAGCGGAAATACGATAGACGAAAATGGTCACGCCGTCACGTTCAGCGGCGCCATGACTGGCGCCGGAGGGATGGTTTTCTCGGACACAGTGGGCGGCGGCAGTGCTACCTTAACCAGCTCCGGAAATACGTATAGTGGCGCCACTACGATAAATAGCAGCGCCACTTTGCTATTGAATGGCGCGGGGACGATTGCGAGTTCTAGCTCGCTAACTAATTACGGTACATTCGATATTTCTCAGACAACTAGCGGAGCCACAATAGTTTCGCTCGCTGGAGCAGGTTCAGTAATACTCGGGTCGCAAAGCCTTACAATCACGAGCGGTGCTGGAACGTTTTCCGGGGCGATATCAGGATCTGGTGGGCTGACGCTTACCGGCGGATCGCAATATTTGACTGGAGACAATTCTTATACCGGTGGCACAACGATCAAGGGAGGAACGCTTATTGTTGGCGATGGCGCCGCGAATGGCTGGATCATTGGAAACGTGGCGGGTAGCGGCAGCGGAACACTGTCTTTCAATAGGTCAGATAATGTTACCTTTTCCGGTACCGTTTCGGGTGCTGTCGGGCTTACTCAAGCTGGCTCAGGTATCCTAACTTTAACGGGCGCAAATAATTACACAGGCGTCACGACCGTTTCGGCGGGTACGCTCGTGCTCGGGCCTAACACAAGCATTGCTTCATCAAGCTTGGCATCAGTGAGCGGTATACTTGATGTCTCAGCTGCGAGTTCCAACCCTTCTGTCGGGTCGTTATCTGGAGCGGGGACTGTCCAGCTTGGGAGCCACACCCTTATTTTGACGGCGGCAAACGATACATTCACCGGAGTAATTACTGGCGGAGGTGGCCTGACCCTAAATGGCGGAAAGGAAATTCTGACAGGCGCCAACACCTATACCGGTGCTACAATTGTGAATGGCGGCACACTGGAGGTCGGGTCTGCGGCGGTTGGTTATAATGTAACCGTAAATGGAGGCGTTTTCGGTTTCTACAGTTCGTCGGCCGTTGCAATGTCCGGAGTTGTTTCCGGGGCTGGTGGCTTATCGCAGCTAGGCACCGGGCTCACCACCATTAGTTCTGCGCAATCTTATACCGGCATCACGACGATTTCCTTCGGCACCCTTGCGCTTACCGGCGCGGGAAGTATTGCGTCTTCGAGTAGCGTGCAGGCTGACGGCATTTTCGATATTTCGAGTGAAACGGGCGGAACATCAATTGCATCACTTACCGGCGGTGGCGCTGTTCATCTCGGCGTGGCGAATCTGACTATTGCTAACGCATCTGGGCAATTTGCTGGAACAATCAGCGGAAGCGGCGGCCTAATTCTTGCTGGCGGTAAAGAGACGTTGGCCGGGGCGAACGTCTATACGGGTGTCACAACCATTTCCTCGGGCACACTTTATTTGGGGGCAAGTAATAGCATTTCTTATTCCGCTAACGTCGCGGACAACGGTGTTCTCGACATTTCTGGGGTGGTCGCCACCGGAAGTGCGACGAACACCTCAATAACATCGATAAGCGGTGCTGGCGGAGTGGTGTTAGGTTCGCAGACATTAGTCCTATCGGGCGCAGCAGGAACCTTCGCGGGCGTTATTTCAGGAACGGGGGGACTCACTCTTACCGGTGGTACGGAAACGTTGGAAGGCAACAACACATATACGGGCCTAACGGTAATTTCGAGTGGACAAATATCCATTGCGGGGTCGGGTACGCTCGCGGGATCCAGTACAATCTTGGACAACGGTGTTCTCGATATTTCCGACTCGACGAATGGCGTAATCGCAATTCACTCCCTTTCCGGCGGTGGCGTTGTGAAGTTGGGCGCCAATACCCTAAGTGTTACCGGCGCTTCGGCAGACTTCTCCGGAGTAATTAGCGGTTCAGGGTCTTTAGTTATCGATGGCGGAAGCCAGACGCTCTCGGGAATCAACACTTATGTGGGCGGGACCACAATAAACGCGGGCACCTTGACAGTAGGCGATGGTGGCACTTCGGGATCGATAGCTGGAAATATCACTACCCAAGGCACGTTAGCGTTTAATCGATCGGACACGTTGAGCATTTCCAGCACAATTTCGGGCACCGGTGCTGTCGCTCAGGTCGGGTTGGGGACAACAATTCTGGCGGCAGCAAATTCTTACACAGGCGGGACATCGATCACCGCCGGCACCCTACAAATTGGAGACGGAGGAACAACTGGCTCGATTATTGGGGGAGTATCCGATGCTGGCACTCTGGCTTTCGATCATTCTGATCCCGTCACCTTCTCAGGACAAGTATCCGGGCCTGGTGGGCTTACGCAAATTGGTGCAGGCGAACTGACGCTAACGGGAGTGAGTAGCTATACCGGTATCACTAATATCCATGTTGGAAGCGTCATAGCATTAATCTCAAATGGCAGTATTGCAGGCTCCCAAGTCAACTCAGACGGCAAATTTGATGTTTCGGCAGCCACAATAAGTCCGCAAATAGCTTCCCTCTCAGGCGCAGGTAGCGTCGCTATTGGATCTCAAATACTCACATTGACAGCGGCTGCAGGCAATTTTTCCGGGACCATTTCTGGCACTGGAGAGCTCGTGCTGAACGGTGGAACGGAAATTCTCTCAGGGACAAATAGCTATTCCGGTTTAACTGTTGTTAACGGCGGCACCCTGGCGGTCAATGGTTCAATTGCGGCCTCGAGCGCCGCGGTTGTCAATTCCGGGGGCACCATTAGCGGTACAGGAACCATTCCCACGGCGACAATTAATGCTGGCGGTGTGCTCGCCCCAGGCGCCGGGGGAGCCGGGACCTTGAATGTGAATGGGCCCGTAACATTTTCCACCAAATCAAATTTTG
Source organism: Negativicutes bacterium (assembly GCA_031292035.1). The sequence goes on from JARLHX010000173.1 coordinate 7,059, forward strand.
CGATTACTGTCTCTTCAACTGGGGCACCGAAGCTGGCCATCCAGGGCAACGAGACTCTCTCTGGATCATTGTCGGTAGTGTCTGCGGACGGGACATATCTTCTGGGTCAGAAGGTTGCAGTTCTGACGGCAACCGGAGGAATCAGCGGTACGTTTGCCGTCGCGCCGATAGCTAGTACCGGCGCTCAGTTCACCCCAAAAATATCCTATGACGCCGATGATGTGTTCCTTGAGATCGATCTCGCCAAGCTCTATCCGCTCCTTCCCTCTGGCTCTTCCATCAACCAAGCGAATGCGGTGAGGGGTATTGACGCCGCTATTGCCGCGGGAAACGCAGTTCCGGTTAGAATACAAAATCTCGGCAACGTGAGCCCTGCGACACTGGCACAAGATGCATCACAGTTATCCGGCGAATTGGGGGCAAGCCTCGCACAAATCGACGCTCAACAGTTTCAGCCGTTGCTGAACGCCATTTCAGATCACATATTGGATACGGACCAATACCGCCAACGCACGAAGAGACAAAAAGCGGGAGGTCGAGTTCGTTTTTGGGGGGCTGCACTCACAAGCGTCAGCATGGTGAATGGCGACCCCGACAACGAAGGAACGCATCGGCTCAAATCTACGTTAGCAGGTTTGGTAGGCGGAGCTGATTTGGATGTTTCCCCAAGGCTTCTGATAGGGGCGGCTTTATCCCTTGGTACGTCAGATTTTCGCCTAGCAAGCGGTTTCGGCAAAGGATCGACCAAAGGTGTCCAAGCGGCGTTATACGGGTCCTACAACTTCAATTCCGTATTATATAATTCTTATACTGCCGCAGTGGGATTTGACAATTTCTCGACACAGCGCTCGCTGACCATCGAGGGTACCGATTTACTAATTGGAAAAGTTACGTCCGAGGCGTTAAGCGGCAGATATGAGCTCGGAGCCCATTTCGATAACTTCTCTCCGTACCTTGCATTTCAAGGGCAGTTGTATCGGTTACCGGACTATCACGAAAGCGCGGCATCCGGCTCAGATGCTTTCGCTCTTGACTATGCGAGCAAAATTGCGCTCGCCTCAACGTTTGAAATGGGATTTAGGCACGACGTTGACCTTCGGTCTGGAAGCTGGACATTCGTTCTTACGGACCGCTTGGCTTGGTCCCATAGTTTGAACGGAATATATTCCGTCAAAGCTGCATATTATTCATTACCAAATTCCGAGTTCTCAACGCTTGGCGCATCTCCCGATAGAGATGCTGCATTGCTTTCATTGGGAGTTGCTGCGAATTCGGACAGTGGGCTTTCTTTGAATGTCCACCTGAACAGCGCCACAACCGGAAGATCTCAAACTTTCACGGAAATGGGCGGAGTATCTGTCAGATGGTAATAAGTATGTACGTCACTGATGTGGAATAACTCGGGCGAATTCTCAAAACTAGCGTTTTCCAACAACGTGTTTCCAATAACTGAGCATCGGGAGGCTGATTTGAAAATTGTAGCTGCACTTATTTGTGCAGTCTCTCTGGTTTTTCCAGTCGCGGCTTGGTCGGAAGATACTCCGATCGAAATTTATTTCACCCCGTTGCTATCAGCAATCGAGAAAAAAAGAAGTTGGTTTGACAACCGCGATAAAGCGTTGCCCGACGCCATTCGAGCCGCACTATCACAGACGCCTTTTCGACCATTGGCGTATCCTAAGGATGGCGTATTGACCTTAGCCGCCCTCGACGGATTAAAAACAGAAAAGGAACAATATGTGTTCACGGTCGTGTTTATGCAGGACAACACAAAATTGGGAGAAGCTGTTGAATTCTGCCCGATCAAAAAACTGACAGACTGCACCGATCAATTGGTTTCAGACACGAAAGCGGCGGCCAATTGAGGTGTCCTGGCTTTACTGGCTTCGTAGATCGACGCAGTGAAATACGTCCCCAGCCCAACTTAGGATCGACGGGGCGGCATAGCGATGTCTGCTTTTTCTGACAAAGCGGGCATGGAGCCATATCGTGGCATTCGCGCATGTCGCAGTGCGACAGAGCCTGACCCAAAGCGGACATTAGGATAGGAAAATTTCCAGCCCCTCAATGTATCCGCGTGTTCACGAGCCCACCCGCGGTGAACGCCGTCATCTCTCCCGCCGACCGGCCCGGGGAGGGCATCAGGCGCGAGCCCAACGGCTTGTTCCACCTGTAGGCCAGCCAAGAGACGTCACCGATGATGCGGGCGATTTGCTTTTCGCTGGTCGAGCCCGCCAAGGGCACGGTGTCGACCCCGCCCGCGCATACCGCCGACCAGGCCAGGATTGAATCCAGCGAGAAGGTTCCTTCCGCCCAGCGTTGGGCCAGCACCTTGTCTTCCATCACCGGGATCATCAGCCCCGAATAGCCGGTGCGCTTGACAGGGGTTGCCTGCACGGCGCGGGTGATGATCCCCGCGGCGGTCATTGAGCCAGAGCTGCCGATCGGCGCGCCCAAGAAG
>JARLHX010000174.1 GCA_031292035.1 Negativicutes bacterium
CGCCTGTCCGCGTTGAGTTGGCGGGATTTGTAGCTCGGGGTGGGGGTTATCGCGTCCATTTCTGTCGAAACGCGGAGGCGTTTGGGGGGCCGGGCCCCCCCCCCCAGGCCGAGCCGTGCCAGTTCCTGAGTGATCAGAAAATCAACAATTTCAGCCCACGCTTGGGCGTTGTGACGTGCACGAGAAAAGGTTTCCCCCGGCCCGGATGCTGGCCCTGCAAGGTTCGCACCGCCTTTAAGAGCCGGGAGAAATTCGGTTTGTTTGGTTGACATTGCAGGGCCTTAAACTTTATTACTTCAACGAGGGAGAAACCGCACATGAGCCACAGGTATCGACTACCGGAGCACATAAAGGAGAGACAGGCCGCCGACGTGAAACGTCGGCTTTCTCACTATCTTGGTAAACCAAAGCCAACTGAACGAAAGACTTCGCTATTGCCGTTTTTTTTGTTTTGTTGCTTGCTGGCTTACGTTGGCTGGAGAGCTTGGAAACATTGAACATTGCAGGGCCTTTTGCTCAGTTAGATCACAGTCAGTGATCGATGGCCGCAAGCCTAACATGATCACAGACCGCGATCAACAAAAAAGATTACAGTTCGTGATCAAGAAGGAGCAAAAACATGCAAACAACCATGGATTTATTTTCAAAAGCAATAGCATTCAATCCGTCAGCTAAAGCTTGGTGTGACGAACTCGGCCTATCCAGAAACGTACTAGCAACCGCAAAACTCAGAGGCCGATTAAGCCCCGGAATTGCAGGTGCTATTGCTATGAAATTGGGAGAAAATCCAAAGGACTGGATAGCTATTGCAGCTCTCGAAGCAGAGCCTGAAAGCCGCTTCAAGCAGGAACTTTTGAACCGAGTTACATCACTTTAATGATGTAATTTGAGAATGAATTCCAAATTTCAGCTCGTTGCCCTGTTCGGCAAGTACCAGACGTCGTCCAGTTCCGCAGCCATTGCCAGCTCTAGGGCCGCTCTGGAAGCCGTCACCCATTTTCTGAATGCACAAGGCTGTGACGTAGTGCTTGAGGCCGACACCGCCAGCAATATGGACATGGTCGGCTACCCGGCACTGACGATGAAGCAAATTGGCGAGCAATGTGATCTGGGCATGGTCGTGGGTGGCGACGGCACCATGCTGGGTATTGGCAGGCAGCTTGCCTCTTTCGGCGTGCCGCTGATCGGCATCAACCAGGGTCGCCTGGGTTTCATCACCGATATTCCCTACGACAGTTTTGAAACCTGTCTGAGCAAAATGCTGCGGGGTGACTACGTCGA
>JARLHX010000175.1 GCA_031292035.1 Negativicutes bacterium
GAGTTTCTGATGAACTAGAAAGGTCTGTAACATTTGGTCTTGTATACATATAGCCCTCCTTATATTCCCTGTACTGTGGCATCAATAGTGCCAGTGGTCAGGTTGCCATTCTTGTTATAAAGCAGCTCATTTATGATACTTGCAGTTAGCAGTATTCGTGCAGGCGTCGTTAGAGTCGAGTGGCGATCCACAGATCGGGCAAAAGCTAGTTGCCATTTTCTATCGCCTCCATTGCTGCGTTATATTCCGCTTGCAGCGCTGTATACGCCTCTTGGATGGAAAACTGAGCCATTGTATTGCCGGTCATTTGAGCGGCAGTATAGGATTGTTGGAACGACTGAAACTGCGGCAAATATTCGGCATTAACAGTTGCAATCAGCTGCACCGCAGTCGGCACTGGCGTAGGAGGTACAAATCCATCATCCACCTGCTGCCACTCGGAGTATTGTTCCGCGATAAGGAAAGGGGCCAGGTATCCCGGCCCCCAAGGTTGATCACTTTGCAGTTGTCCAGTCGTCGAGTTGTACCATAACATTACTCAATCACCTCCGCATAGCATCCGATATAGCCGCTTGTTATCCATGCAGGCCCTGCACCCATATCGTAAAGCAGCTTAGATGCATTTCCGCCCTTAAATTGTATTGATTGCTGGTTGACTTTCGGAGTCCAACCACTTTGGTAATAGGCTTCCCATCTCCCCGCGTCTACCTCTGTCGAGTCGCTCAAATTCGCCTTGTAAACCAGTCTTAAATATTTCATTTTTTCAAACGCGAAAGGGTTGGGAAAAGAAAAATTAGTGTTATTAGTAAGGTAAATCCATCCAAGAAAAACCTTGCGATTTCCCCCTGTCGCGCCTTCGCGCCGACCATACTTATAGCTTGCATCGTCAATAGCGATAACGCCAGAAGATGAAGTCTGCGCGAATCCAACGGCGATAGAATTGGCAGGAACAACATCATTGATAATCGTCCTGTCACCTTGTTTCATCAAGGCGTTGTAATATTGAGCGATTTCAGCCTGAGACAAGGCGCGAGGAATTAAGACGAGGTAATCAAATGTAGCGGGAAGAGTGCCACCAGTATAGTCTTTGCCAATAAATCCAGCAAGGTTATTAGAAGGGATTGTGATACCACTACCTGTTCCTGTTTGCAATGGAGAATTGACATATTCCGTGGCAACCCCATTATTCACGACGAAGCCAATAAAATTTGGTTTTCCTGCAAGCAGGACACTTCCTGTATATTGGTCTGTTGCCCAATTTCTCCAAACGAGTGTTCCTGTTGCCCTTACACCTAATAATCCTCCTGCACCAGCGCCACTGTTTCTGTTTGAAATTATGGCTGAGTAATCAGGAAAAGATGCTGGAGTAAGGACTGCAATAACGGTAAAAGCTGTTGAAGGCCAAGTTAAATTCCCGATGCTTATTTGGTCTGTACCTGCTAAACTCCTTGCCTTTACACCAGAAATGACATCGTTTGCAACAATCGTTGTCCCTGTCGCTGTCCCTGTTAACGGTGAAGTGGTCTGTGCGTCGGCAACATTTGCCCCAGAAGTTTCAGCAAAACGCCATTCGTGATATGTCGCAAGGTCGCCGCTTGCTACTGTCGGGTATGCGCCGCTGTATCCAGTATAGCGGCAAGGCAACAACAGAGCGTTAGATATTGCCGCTATTTGGGCAGGAGTACGGAGCGTGTTGCGGATTTCTGCATAATGAACAGTTGTATTGCCGTAAAGTCTAGCACCAGAATTAACATCCGAATGGATGTAACAATATCCCGTGTTTGTTATTGCAGACGTTCCAGCGGCTTTATAAACCTGAACCCCGTTAACGAATACGGTAAAATTTACGCCATCGAATTGCACATTGACGTTATAGGTCTTGCCGAGTTCGAGAGTAAAACCCGTGTCAATGCTCCCGGCTATCCCAATATTATTATTAGCTAGTTGGAATATGGCTGGGGTGCATGACACGTTCGGGCCAATAATAAAGATTGCATTCTTTGTCCCTAACACATTTACCGAAAAAACGGATTGCATTTCATATGGAGTGGTTGCCGTCGACAAAAAAGAAGGAGCAGATGCGCTTTGATAATATCCTGTACTTCCGTCACCTTTGCCACCGTATCCAATCCAACCGTCAACCTGCGTGACTGTCCCTGTTTTGGTGAGAGCATTAGTTCCGACTGTGCTGTTGATCGTCGCCGATCCGTCTATGATCCACCTATTAACCGTGCCATTGTCAGCCGCTGGAAATGCCGCTGCTACATATCCACTTGTTCCCGCACTTGTATCATATACGAGGGCCGCCTGCCGAGCGGGAAGGGTGACGGTGTTGAGTGTCCGATTTTGCTGAGTGGCGTTTATAAAGGTGGTACCAGCCGATAGATCGACTCCCATACCGTTAGGAGTCATTTTTCGAGGATATGTTCCGTCTGTATTCGGCACGATATAGTTGTTGAGACCCGGGGCGCCACCATAGGTCGGAGTCGTAACCGGAAAATAACCGACTTCGCGAACTACTCCCCCTGCCTCAAATTGATAGTCACCAACGTCGCCGATATGCGTCGTTCGATTCACGCCGTCTTGCAAAAGTAAAGACGCTCCATTTGTCAGCGTCCTCAATGTATTCCACCTGATTTGAATGAGAGAGCCGGCAGGATGAATGGCCGGTGGGCCGGAAGAACCAGCAATGCTGGTGATCGCTTCCGAGCCGTTGGCAATGATGTAATTCGTCGAAGCAGGAATGGAAAGAACACCGCCGACGCTCGTAACTGTCTGAGGTGGTGCATTATAAAGCGCCTGCAGCATCGGTCCGCCGCTCCCCTGGCGCCTGGCAGTCCAGGTGACGCTGCCGTCAACGACGGTCTGTCCTTCCGCCGTCGGCCAGGCCGGTTCACTTGACCCGGTAGTTCCAGAAGCCGAGCATTCGAAAACGAGATTCGGCAGTGCCGACGATTTGACAATATTCCCGAGGACATAGGCTGTGGAAGACGTCCATAATTGATGCGCTTGATTGTAGTAGCCGACAAGATTTGTGGCGTTATTCTGGAATTGACCTTGAGTTTCTGATGAACTAGAAAGGTCTGTAACATTTGGTCTTGTATACATATAGCCCTCCTTATATTCCCTGTACTGTGGCATCAATAGTGCCAGTGGTCAGGTTGCCATTCTTGTTATAAAGCA
>JARLHX010000176.1 GCA_031292035.1 Negativicutes bacterium
ATCTTTGCCGCCCAGGCGCCGCCGGTGACGGACGCGGCGCTCACGAAAGCCCTTCAGGACCATAATGCGGTCGTGAAGAACCCGGTTGCAATCCGGGAATTGATCGGGCAGTTCGTGGCGCCACCAGGGCAAGCATCCGATATTCCCCAGGCTCGTCGCCCGGAGTTTATCACGAAATTGAAATTGATCGGCCCGAAGGCGGGTTGACCTACGAGGTCCCGCCCCCAGGAGGCACTGCATTCCAGCCGAATGCGGAACGCGTCTGGGGGAAATGGGCACAAGTTTTATGGAGGATCGCATGACAGATCTAACGACCCATGGCCACGAGCGCCCGGCGCATTCCCGGCTTGGTGCTTCTGGCGCCGAACGCTGGATGAAGTGTACTTTATCCGTTGCCAAGCTGCCAGTGGAACTTCAGCCCATCGACAAAGAACTGGATGACCCGGATTTTCGCCGGGCCGGGGCTGCTTCCCATGCGGCCATTCATCGTGCCATTTTGTCCGGCGAAGACGGGTGGGAATTGATTGGCGAGACGATTGAAGGCTGGGAAATTGATGGCCCGATGTCCGCCAGTATTCAAACCTACTTGGACGAATGTCGAAAGCTGAAAGCAGGGGCATCTCAGTGGGGGGTCGAGCAAGCAATTGACGCGCCCGATTTTCACCCTGAGTTTTACGGGACAACTGATTTTTGGGCGATTACCGGCGACGGAAACTGCCTGGCCATTCGGGATTATAAGAACGGCGTCGGTATCGTGGTTGAGGTTGAGAACAATCCGCAGCTTTGGTATTACGCCTATGGTATCTTGCGCCGGTTACCGAATGTGGAACTGGTAGATATAGGGATCGTCCAGCCGAACGTCTCGTGGCATCCTGATGGCGTTATACGGCGCCAGGTGGTTCAAGCCTCTGACATCTTTGAGTGGGCTGAGTGTACGCTGCTACCCGCCATGCGCCACGCCGACGAGGTTACGGAAGCCCAGCCGGGCGAGTGGTGCCGGTTCTGCCCCCGCAAACTGATCTGCCCGGTTCTGAAGGGCATGTATGCTGCGGCAGCGCGGGCCGACGTGTCAGACCTATCCTTGCTGACGGACGAGCAGTTGGGCCAGGAATGGTCGGTCCTTGCGGCCAATCAAGCCTATGTGAAAGCCATAAAAGAGGAAACGCTACGGCGCCACCTGTCTGGCCATACCGTACCAGGGACGAAGCTGGTCGCGCAGAAGTCCAACCGTGTTTGGCGGGACAACCCCGAAGAAATTTTCTTCCCCCTATTTGGCGAAGCAATTTACAAGCCTCGGGAAATCCTGTCACCCCCTGGCATGGAAACCCTCGGCCCCAATGCCAAGGAACTGGTGAAGGAATACGCCTATTCACCCGGCGGGGCGCCCACTGTTGCCCTGGCCGATGACCGCCGACAGAGTATCACCTTGACGAACAGCCTCCGTACCGCGGCCCAGAAATTATTGGATGCGGGCGGTTGACATCTGAGGAAAAATGTATATGTTTTCCGGACTAACTTTTACACAACCTTAACGAATGATTGGAACTCACATGACCGATAAACCGAAGAAACCAACCTATATCTATGATCTGACCGCTCCGGTCATCATTGCCCACCCCACCCTCATTACTCCACGGCCTTTCCAAGAAAACGGCAAGCCAAAAGGCGATCCAGTCTACAGCGGTGATTTGGTGTTTCCGGCGGACAGCCAGGAATTGATCGCCTTGAAAGAACTGGCGAAGAAAGCCGTCCGGGAAAGCTGCCCCGGCCAGAAACTTTCAAACTTTATCTTCCCCTTCAAGGACGGCACGCTGCTGGCGGATGCCCGGAAGGCCAAGTGCGAAGCGGCGGATAAAAAGCCGGACGGCGAGTACCAGCGCGGCCAGGTTGTTTTGAAAACGAAGTCGAAATTTCCGCCGGGCCTCGCAGGCATTGAAAACGGGAAAATCGTTGATTACGACACTGAGGAAAAGAAGGTCAAAGCAGCCGACAAATTCTTCTTCGGGGCTGAAGTTTTGGCGACGGTTGCTTTTGTGGCCTATGCACCTATCGGGGAAAATAAAGGGTATGTTTCGGCGTATCTGAATGCCGTTTTCACCACGGGTAAGGGCACGAAGTTAGCCGGTCAAGCGCCCAGTACCGCGGCCCGGTTTAAGGGCTACGTTGGCAGTGTCTCGCAGGATGATCCCACAAAGGGTCTTGACAATGACCTGGATGACGAGATACCGTTCTAAACCAGGGTTGACCTATATGGCCCCCTGCGGCTGCCCGTAACAGCCTGACCCTCCAGGGCTTCCTCCCCCTGGAGGGTCCCCTTCCCCGATAGGAAATCCCATGATCGAATGTGTCCCAGATTTTGAGACGACAAGTCGGTGCGATCTTAAGGCCGCAGGTTCCTGGCGATATAGTGAGGACATCACGACCAACGTTATTTGCCTGTCGTTTAAGTGGCGAACGCGGCGCGAGGATAAGACTTTCCGGCCGTGGCATAAATCGAACTGGGTTCCGGGTACTGATAACCGGGAATTGAGCCTGCTGGTATCAGACCCCACTGTGATTTTTATTGCCCACAATACTGGGTTCGAGAAAGCGATCTGGCGAAACATCATGGTCCCGATTTACGGGTTTGCCAACATCCCCAACTCCCGCTGGCATGATACCATGGCGACCTGCGCGATGAAAGTCTTGCCCCTGGAGTTGGAGCGGGCGGCTACAGTGCTGCGGCTCCAAACCCAAAAGGATATGGAAGGCCGGAAACTCACGCTGGGCCTGTCCCGGTTTAATAAGAAAGGCGCTTTGCCGGTTTTAACGCCGGAGGTTCGCCAGCGCGTTATCCAGTATTGTGAGATTGACATTGATACGCAGTCTGATCTGCATGAGCGCATTGGCTATCTTACCCCCGAAGAACGGCAAGTTTGGTTGCTCGATCAAAGGATCAATGAGCGGGGCGTCAAGTTGGACATGGACTTGGTGCGCCAGATGCAACAAGTAGTAGACAAGGCCAGCACTCCACTGCTAGAAGAATTTTATCGGCTAACTGGCCTCGGCATCAACCAAAACGCAAAGGTTTTGGCGTGGGTCAAAGGCCAAGGGGTTGATCTACCGAACATGCAAAAGGAAACGCTAGCGCAGGTCCTTGGGCAAGACATTGATGGGGATGCTGAAGATGCTGGTGACGACGTTGGTGCTATGCCTCGGTGGGATTTACCTGACAACGTTCATCGCGTATTGCACATACGACAGCTTATTGGATCATCGTCAATCAAAAAACTTGGCAAAATGGAAGCCAGTGTTTGTGCTGACCGTTGCGCTCGTGGGCTTTTGCAGTACCATGGTGCTGGTCCAGGCCGATGGTCGGGTAGACTTCTCCAGCCTCAGAACTTTCCCCGCGGCACTATTCTCCACGGAGAAGGCGACAACCGGCATGCTCCCGATCCTGCAATAGTTGTCCAGGCATTGATGACAGGCGATCCGGCCATCGTGCAAGACTTGATTGGGCCACCCGTGGAGACCGTTGTATCTGCCCTGCGCCACGTCTTGATCCCGCGCCCTGGTCGCGTATTTGTCGCTGGGGACTTCAGCGGCATCCAAGCCCGTTCCGTTCTGGCCGTAGCTGGGCAGCATGATAAAACCGCGTTGATGGCAGCCGGTGCCGACGTGTATGTGGACATGGCCGAGACAATTTATCGTCGCAAGATCACGAAGAAGGCGGACCCGGCCGAGCGGCAGGTGGGCAAGAATACCGTCTTGGGCGCAGGCTTCGGCATGGGAGCAAAGAAATTCCGGCTGAAGTATTGCCCCGAGCAGCCTCTCGACTTTGCCCAGTCTGTTGTTGATGCCTACCGCAAAGAGTGGGCACCCTGCGTTCCGAAGCTATGGTACGGGCTTGAAGCGGCCGCGGTGAACACTGTGAACCGGCGTAAGGTGCATGAGGCTTACGGTTTTGTGTTTGACCTGGAGGATATGTGGCTGACTTGTCGGCTGCCCAGTGGCCGGAAGATTTGGTATTTTAACCCGCAGCCAACCCGCCGGGCGATGCCCTGGGACGAGAACGACATCCGGCCGGGCTTCAGCTACCAAGCGATGAAGCAGGGCGTCTGGAAGACAATTGACGCCTTCGGGGGCCAGTTGACTGAGAATGTCATTTGTGGGATCGAGGCCGACTTGATGCGCCACGCGATGTTTAAATGTGAGGCGAATGGCTTCCCCATTGTGATGCTGGTGCATGATGAAATCGTGACGGAACCTTTGACGGCAGACGCCAATGTTGATACGCTCTCACAGATTATGTGTGACAGCCCCGCCTGGTGTTCTGAACTACAAATACCCGTGGCTATTGAAGGATGGATAGGAGATAGGTACAAAAAATGAGCATTGACGATGAGGTTACCCGCCTAAAAGCAAGCACGATTCCGGTAGACCGCAGCGACGTACATCTTGCGGGGGGCCAGCCCGTGACGGACGATCACCGCGAGATTAACCCGGCAACCGGCTTGCAGAAAGGGTACGTTGTGCTCGGCGATGCTGAGCGAACCAAGGGTTTTGTGCGACCGTTCCGGGATGCCTACCGGCACCTGACGTGCCACACAATCACCACCATGGGCCGCAAGATAGCGGAGACCTACGCGCGTGATCCGTACTTCTATAGCGGCACGTTTTGCGCCAAATGCCGTGCCCATTTCCCGGTGGGTGAGGACGGTGAATTCACTTGGTACGAGATGGACGGCAGCGAAGGGCCGAAAGTGGGGACATGAGAGCGCGCGTCGAAATAGCTAAGCCTGCGCATGAGGTTTTATACCAAGATTTGGTCAAACTGATGCGCAAGAATGCTGGCAATATAACGTCTTTAGAGATGCTTGCCATCGCGTCAAATCTAGTCGGAAAACTGGTCGCGATGCAGGACCAGAGAACGGTGACGCGAGAAATTGCAATGGAGACAGTCGCCAAGAATTTGGAGGCCGGAAACCAGCACGTGATTGCCCAGCTTACTAACTCAAAACCGGCCAGCAGGGCGTGACCGAACAATTTTACCGCTGGACTTGGCGCGTCAAGTTGCCAGATCGTCACGGTCAAGCATTCCGCGTCATCTGCCGAGGCGCGATGAATAGTTGCCTAATTGAGTTCATGGACGGGTGGCGCTGTGTCACCAGCCGCAATGCGTTAAGGAAAATCAAATGAGCAAAGACGAAGCAATGCGCCAAGCGTGCAGTGACGCAGTGATATATGGGATGGGGCTGGTGAAAGTCACGCTTGCCGTGGGTGGGTTTAACTATACACGCTTAGACCCCTCGGAAGTTTTCATTCAAATTTACCCGAGGCAAGAAGACCCAGCGGAACGGAAAGTGGGAATGAACCCCGCTCTGGGCGCCGGGTTCGGTGGGGGTCCAGCCAATGAGCCTTAAACGCCCGCGCCGAACATCGGATATGTCCAAAGAGGATATCGTTCGCCACCTACTTCTTCTGGCCAAAGGGACCGGCGATGAAGAATACGCCGAAACCAAACGACGGTTGCGGCGAGGGGAAGACTTCTGGAAGATCGCGTTTTACCTCGGAGCGGCTCCCGCTCTCGTGGCGGCTTTAGGAGGCCCGAAACTATGAACCTGATCGCCTTCGACCTGGGTGCCAACATGGCTTTTGCCTGTGAGGACGTAGTACATTTTCCGCATTGGTCCGTGAAAACCTTTAAAGGGCACCGCACGTACCGGGCGGCGGATACCCTGAAGTGGCTGAATGAAGCCTTTGACAACCACCCATGGGTTGACACAGCGATTTATGAACGCCCGTTTGCCCGCGGCCAGGACGCCACCAGATGCCTTTGGGGTATCGCCGGTATCCTGGAGGCCGTGGCCACGTCCAAGGGCTGCACGGTCCTGGAAGTGCTCCCATCCACCATTAAAAAGTGGGCGACAGGCAGCGGCAAAGCCGACAAGGAAGTGATGACTGCCGCGGCGGTGCGCCTAGGCTACTATGGCCAGAATGAGCATGAAGCTGATGCCTACTGCCTGTACCAATACGGCCGGGCAAACATCCGAGTAAAGGAAAATGCCCGTGGACAGTAAAACTTTTATGGTCGCATACCGGAAAGCTGGGTCGGTGAAAAAGGTCGCGCAGCACTGGGGCTGTACCTACGGGTTCGCCCGGAAGGGATATCTCGCGGCCTTGGCCGAGGGTCTAATTGAGCGACTGCCAGTGGGGCGCAAAGCAACACGGACCACAAAGCCCGGCTCTGTAGAGGTCTCGGGTGGGCAGCTTCAGGCCCTTGCCACGCCTGCGTCACCATTACCTGCCCACGGTGTCAAGCGTTACCTTTTCACTTGTGCACAAAATGACACCCGACTGCATGAACCCTTCTGGGATAACTTGAAGGTCCTTGCTGCCCACTATGACGCTGAAATCCATGTTTCGCGCTTTGCCTATGTGAAAGCTGGGCTTGGGACAGGCGGCGATAAGTCTCTGTTCGGCAAGCGTAACCCCAGTCAAACCGGGAATGACATGATCTGGGACCCGCGACTTACGCCCTATTTAAGCGATACGCGGTTGGAAGTTGCGCCGGGCTTGGTCTGGTGTGGCGAGATGAACATTCTTCCTACCGCATCCCGCCCACTGTCAGGCTTTGAAACGTATACCGGGCGCCGGTCTGCGATCTTCCCCCACGTTAAGATCGCGCTGGAGAGCATTGCGTCATCTCGGGGCCAACCGGCAAAGTTCAACTATACTACAGGCGCCGTAACCCAGCGTAACTACATCCAGAAAAAAGCCGGGTTGAAGGCTGAGTTTCATCATTGCTATGGGGCGCTTTTGGTCGAAGTGGACAGTGCCGGGGACTGGTTCTGCCGACAAATTAACGCCGATAGTGAAGGTACGATTTATGACCTGGACTTGAAAGTGTCAGATCAATTGGTGACGACAGGCATTCAGCCCGTTGCGATTACCTGGGGCGATATTCATGTCGCGGAACTTGACCCCGGCATCGCAGAGTTAAACTGGGGAGACGGGGGCATTCTTGATACCCTGCGGCCACACAACCAGTTCTTCCATGATGTTCTACATTTCCGGGGCCGGTCGCATCACGAAGTCAAAAACCCCCATAAAATGTTTGTGCGGTTTTTGCAAGGCTTCGACAACGTTAAGGAAGAAGTAAAAAAGGCATCAGACTTTCTTTGGAAAACTGCGCGTTCGGGAGTGGCTGCTTTTGTCGTTGACAGTAATCACCACCATCATGTTGCTCGATGGCTTCAAGAGCAAGACGGCCGATTTGACCCAGTTAATTCGCTGTACTGGCTGGCGCTAAACCAGCAGGTCTATCAAACCCTGGCCGCGGGGCGAACTCCCAATTACTTGGAAGAAGCATTTATTGCGGCTGACAAAAATCCTCCCGTTATATTTTTGGGCCAAGATGAAAGCTGGATCACTTGCCCTGATGCGCATGGGGGGATCGAGAACGGGATGCACGGCGACCTCGGCCCGAACGGCAGCCGGGGGTCCGCATTAAATCTATCGAAGATGGGCCGGAAAGCTATCATCGGCCATTCGCATTCGGCCAGGATTGTGGACAGCATCTATCAGGTTGGGACTTGTGGCACCCTGGACCCGGACTGGTCGGCCGGGCCGTCATCTTGGTCACATTCGCACTGCGTTACTTACCCGAATGGCAAGCGGGCAATCATCACTTTATTTAACGGAAAATGGAGGGCTACATAATATGGTACGGAGAATTAGATCAACCTTTCGTAACCGGGGAACCCCCCCGAACACCAGTGTTTTCGGCTTAAACATGCATACTGTCGGGCTGATCCAAAAGGTCAGTAAACACACAAAACAGAGACAGGGTAAAATCAAAAATTTTGCTGCTAGGAGGGTATAATGTCGAGCAAAAAATTTGTCTATCTCGCCGGTCCGATCTTGGACTGCGGAAAACATGAGGCCAACAATTGGCGGCGTGACGTGGACAAGCAGCTTAGTCTTTACAGTGGCTCGGCCGTGGCGGGCATCTCGCCCTTGCGCTGCGAACCTTTGGTGGGGGATACATATGGCCTGAGCCATGAGGATAAAAAGTTTGGGACCGCTCGTGCGATCCAAGCCAAAAACTTTTTTGATGTAAACACCTGTGATCTGGTTCTGGCGTATCTGCCGACCCCGCCGGAAGGCCGCCACCAGTCCTATGGTACTATCTGTGAGATTGCCTGGGCGCACGCCCTGGGGAAGCCCGTGATCCTGGTCTCGGACGATCCTGGCATCGTTAATCACCCCGTTATTAACGCATCGTGCAACTGGGTCCTGGACAGCTTGGATGAAGCTGTTGATGTTTGTGTCGGTATCTTATCCGGCTACAGTGGAGGGAAAAGAATATGAATACGTATAATGATTTACGCTTGGCGGGCAATGAACCCATCGGCCATAGGGAGCCGCTACCTAACCACCCAGACTACGGCGTGGTACGCACGTCCGCCGAGGCGCCCGCTACGCCCTGGGATGAACACTTGCGGGAAGCAGCGGAGGCAATTGGGTTTCCAACAGTCCCTTTGGGTTCCCGCTCGGGACATTTTGGTGGGCAGAAGCCTGGTTTGGCCTGCTCGCATTCCCGGTCGGGACTATCTTCGGACTTTACGGCGCCAGAAGCACCGACGGGTTTGACCACGGACAGTGATGAGCGCAAGGGCATCCCCCTGGCCACGGGACTGCTCGACTATTTCCCGGATGCGCTGGCCGCCGTGGCCAGGTTATCGAAGATCGGGAACGATAAACATAACCCCGGCGAACCTCTCCATTGGTCCCGTGACAAGTCCTCGGATCACGCGGATTGCCTACTGCGGCATCTCATTGAACGCGGGACGATGGACACTGACGGGGAACTGCATGACGTGAAGGTTGCCTGGCGGGCCTTGGCCAATCTTCAGATTGCTTTGGAAAAACAGAAAACTACGAAGGCTGGTTAAAGTCCTGTTCTTCTTCTTCACGCCGGTTCCACAACCCCTGGGACCGGACCCCGCGGATTAAATCCCAGTTGGGGAACTGCCCGGCCGCGGCTTGGTAGTTTCCCGCGTTGAGGTCTCGAAGTAGCGTGGACTGGCTAAAATTGCCCAGGCCGACGTTATAGGCAAAGGAAGTAAGGGCCGCCAGTTGATTGTCATTGACGGGCACCCGGATGCTCGCGGAAACGCCGTTCATAAATTCTTGTACTTTGGTTTCCATTAACTGGTCCGCCTCGGCCGGGGTGATCGGTGGGGTTTCCATCGTCACCCGTTGGCCGTTGAGCAACACCGTATTCCCCCAGCCAATTGTCGGAATGCCACCTTCATCCAAGTAGGGCGGGCAGAGACCCGCACTATTTTTGGGGCACCCTTCAAAATGGCAGATCAGTTTCGTCGCAAGCTGGAGTGCGCTCATTTAACCTGCGCCTGATTGGCGAAGACCGCGGCGGCCAGGGTATTGCGGCAATCATCTGCAACACTGGTCTGGGCGTTAAAAGCGTTCCGCTCTTGGTCGATATACCCGGCTACTTGGGACTGTAGCTTCGGCTTATTGGGAGCCGGGACGGGCACGACATCGGGCTGGCACGTCTTCAGGTACGCGGGCCAAACCCAGGGCACATAGACCGTCTGGATTACGGGCGCCGGTACAGTTGGGGCAGCCGAGCACGCGGCAAGGATCAACAAGGCAAACAGAGAGATATATTTCATGGGAACAAAGCCTCCAATACGGGTGCTACAGGGCCATCCTGTGCGGCTGGGGTTGTAGTAAGGGCAGCAAGCTGCGAAGCCAGCAGAGTGTCAGCCTGGCCGCGGGTAGCCTGCTCCTGGGCGCGTAGGGCCTGGAGATTAGTCTCTGCTACATTAGCCCGCTTAAGGTCGGCTTCTTCGGTCAAAGCCGCATTGGAACTGATCGCAGCGGCACGGGTATCCGCGGCAGCGTTGCAGGCCGACACCTGGGCTTGACCCTGCGCCAGTACGGTGTCTACGCGCTGGTGCTCATATAGGGTAGTACCAAAAAATAAAAGGACGAGGGCAGCCAAAACGCCAAGGACATAGTTCATGTTAACCTCCCGGTGGAACGGTAATATCTGGATTTGAGGGTTCAGGCACGTAGTCGCCAGCCCCGAAGTACGACCGGATGCCGCGATGGATGCCGGCGCCTACAGAGAAAATGCCGAACCCCTCGCCAAACCCGGCTTCGTCAAACGAGCCAGTGTGGAGGGTAGCATACACGGCCAGAAACAAAAATACAACTGCGCCGATGCCATAGAGCAGATCATGCCAATCTGCGCTCAGGGAATTAGTTGGTGGCTGGGAGGCTGCTGGTGGGGTCATGGAGGATGGCCTGATGCGGTATGAAACTGCCAGGAAGGAAGGCATGAAGGATAAACGGACCCGCAGTATTGACGAAGGTCAAGCCTCCGATGGTGATGCTAAAAATAGCGAAATAGGCCCCCCATCGTGCCGCCCGGCTTTGAATGCGTTGAGTGCCCTGAAAAGCCAGGGTATCCTGCACAAGCTGCGCATTGATAAGCGGCTGAAGCTGCTTGGTTTGGTCATCGGTTATGGCCTTGACGTTGGTCACTACGTCTTTCAGGCTGGAGGAAAAAGTGTCCCCCAATTTTTTCATCTCCGTGGCCACGCCTTCAAATTTCAGATCGACTTCTTTGTCGCGGAGGGAGCGGTTAGCGTACTCAGCTTTTTGAGCACCTTCAACCGAGATTAACCGGCCATGCAGTTCGCCCAACCGAAATTCAACAGATGGTATATTATCGTCAGACAAAGCACTACCCTTTCGGCAACCATATTGCCCGAGTAATTTTATGTCGTCAACGGTTAGTTCAGGCTCATAAAGCACCATGATATAGTGCCTCCTAAAATGGCTCCTACAAAGACCTCACCCCACGCCTGGGCTTCAGCAAACCGCGGGATCGTCGGCAGCGGTAATCGCGCCAAAAGATAGGCAAGTGAGAAACTCAAACCACCTATGCAAACCAGGATTGAAGCCTGCCAGCTTAAGAACGCGGTTCCCAGGGCCAAGGGCAAGACGCAAAGCAGCCCGGCTTCAGCCATTCCAATAAAATCATGGGCCAATGTATTTTCTTTCAGCCCAAGATGCGTCGGCAGCCAGCGTAACCAGGAAGGTTCGGGGTTAGCCGTAACAGTACCCATCCCCTGGAATGGCCCCCAGCCAGTAGTGATGATCCCAAGAAACAACAGGATCGCCCCCGTCGCGGCAACATGCCAGTTCGCCAAATACGCCAAGCCAAGGAACGGCAGGATGCCAAACAGGCGGGCGCCATCGGTTCCGGGGTTAAGCCCAGTGATGGTTGTGAACGCGCCGCCCCGCAAGCGCCAACAGATTGCCCAGACTAAACTAAAATATAAGATTAGCATGTTACCACTCCCACCAGGCGCTTAAGGTACCGCCACCATCTGTTACGTTATACGTTGCGCCAAGGGGGATAACGACAAAACCGCTGGAATAGCCGAAGGGGATCGCGGTGCTACCGTTAATTGAGACGAGCATGTTGGCACTTGATCCGGACCCAGAAACCGCAACGGCAAGGCACATAGGCCGACCCAGGGTGTTCGTGTAGGTCGTCCCCAGCGCCCGGCCGGAAGATGAGTAGTTGACAGGGGTTTGGCCACCAACCGCAAGCGCCTGGACCTGCTGAAGTTGGGGGGCCTGCTGGGATTTGGTTGCCACTGGCACCAGCCGGGCGGAAGACCCGGACGAGAGATACCAGACCGTGCCCGTTGGCCCAAGCTGGAGCGTGATGGGCTGCCCGGCGACAATCTCCCCGCCTTGGAGCGGGCCGTTGATGCTACCATACACCGGGTAGGCCGTAAGACCATTTAAGGCAAACGTTGTGGCCCCCGTGTTGGCGTGCGCGGGGTTGATATGAACAACCATGCCCACGGTCAGTGCGGTTACGGCCGGAGCAATCGCTGCGGCCAGGGCATTGGCGGCGCCGGTATCAGCCGCGTAGTTTAAGGCACCCGTTTGCAGTTGCCCCAGCGTGGGGAGGCCCGCCGCAACGGTTGTTGTCACGGATGTTGGCGCAGTCGTAAAAGCCACGGACCCGGTAAAGGTCACGTTGGAATAGACCGGCGAGAATTTGTACCAGCGATTGCCGCCGGTATCGACCAGGATTGTGTTGCCGTTATCAGTCGAAGTTGTATCCGTGGGCTGATAGATATAATATGCCTGGCCTCCGTCCAAGACGACCGTGGTGCCCATGGCAAAAATGACTGGGTACTCTTGCACGTTGTTGACGGCCCGCACCCCGTTCAAGTTGGTGACAGCTAGGGCATTATAGATCGCCGGAACGGATGTGCCGGAGGGCTGACCAAGGGTAACGCCAGAGGGCAACTGCGGGACCGTGTATTTTGTGCTCATTTACCTTTTCCTATCGCTTGAATAGTCTGACTTCCAATCTTTGCAATGGTAATCATATCATCGGTCCACTCGTCTGTATACTGGAGTTTTTCGGCCTGGGTTAAGTCTGGGCTGGCATTTACGGCTCGGATCGCCTGGGCCAGATGCGGGATAGCCTTCGCAATCTGCGTCAAGCGTACCCCGGCGAGGTTCAGTTCGCCCGGCGGCACCAGGCTTTCATCACCCGTCTTTAAGGCTTGCACCAAGTCCCCATGCGCTTTCTCGGCAGTCTGAAGATCGGTATAGAAGTCCTCGACCTGCTGGGTCTGATAGCCCTCGGGACGGCGCACGTCAAACGCCCCGATAATCGGTGCCATAGCAGGGTCCCAGAGCGGATGCGCAGGTCCCATCTTGGCGTCCAGTGTTTGCAGGATTTTAATGGGTAGCGTGCCGCCCCATTCAGAAATATAGTTGTCCAAGACAATTGGGGACACGTCGGCCCAGCCCAGGCCCGGCGGCCCAACGAGTTGAGCAATCTTCTTGCTGACGCTGGTCGTACCAGCCTTAACCTGCATCCAGCTATTGGTTGATTGCTGAAGGTTGTCCGGGATCAATGGCTCCCCATTGTATACGTTTTTGTTGGCCCATTGCTCCAACATTGGAGTGGGGAGGGATGCCGCGAACGGCGGGACAACCTGGTGCAAGAACGTCCCTGCGAGGCCATCAAAGGCATGAGGGTTTTGCTCTAGCGCGTAGTCCATAAACCTGTTTGGCAACGTCCAGAACAAGAAGGTAAGTGGATTATACGGGGCTGATATCTGATGCCGAACGCCGTTAATCGGGGGCAAGATCATGTGCATGTCGCGGTACGCCCGCGGGATACTATCCAGTCGCATGTTGGGCGGCAGCTTCTTGTCGGCCTCATAGTTGGCGAGCCGAAGTGCGATGGCCGGAACCGTCAACAGGGCAGCGGCTTTTAACGTGGTGGTGATCGGGCGATCCCGGATACCGTCCAATGCTTGCGGGATCACTTTCATGCCCACTGAAAAGAACGGCACCACGCGGGAGACGTAGTTCAGCAACGGCTGGGCGAAGGGTTCGGCATAATCCAAATGGGCTTTGCGGCTTTCAATGGCGGCTTTAAAGGGGGACACGCTGTCTTTCAAGGCCCGTTTATAAACCCCGATCCGGGCTGAGGCATCCAGGTTATGTTGCAGGGTACGCGCCCCCGTCACCATCTTCATAAACGCTTGCCCAAGTGCATCCAGTGGATGTTCAACCAAGTTAAACGCTGCGTCGTTGATCCCCTGTTCTTTAAATAAACGCTGCATGTCGGTCTCAACGTACTTGGTGTCGATATCTGAGAGTGCCGACGCCGCCCCGCCATTGCGTATCCATTCCTGATATATGTCGGACTTCCCAATAACGTCCCAGAGACCAGACATGACATCGTGGAAAGGGATCAAGGACCCGTGAGGCGAAAATAGCCCCGAGGCTATCTGGCCGTGGAACAACGCACGGAAGGTAAAATCCGGGGTCATGGTAATCCCAGACCGCTGAACCTTCGCCACGCCTTCCATCATCTTGGTAAAAATGTGAGCCTCACCCGGCTGAAGAACTTTGAACACGGAGGCCAGATCAGGATTATTTACCCGATAAACTTCTGGCTTGCCCCCATTAAACAAAAGAAAATCCTTCGGACCCAGAAACGGCATCAGCTTGCGGTAGACCATGAAGGGACTACCAGCTTCCGCTTCGGCGGGTGTGACTTCTTCGCCATCTAACTCCGGGCCGCCAGTGTGGCCCACCAGGGGATTATGCGCGGACATTCCGCGGGCGGCCAGATCAGGGGTGATGTCGATGCCGAAGGTATGCAAGGGGACTTTCTCAATGCCTAGTTCGGGGGGTACTTTGCCGAGGGCTTGCAGTCGATTAAATTTGCTGACGATCATCCCCAATGCCCGGTTGCGATCCGCCATGGCAACAATCAAATGGTGATTGGCAATGTCAAACGGCAGCGGGTTTTCGATTTGGTCAGTGCTACCAGTGACCTTTTTAACCGGCGAACGGACGGACATCTTCCGACCTGGAACCGCCGGCGGCTCGTACTCCGGGTTAAGGATGCGGGCAAAATAAATGTGTGCCCGGTTTAACTCTTTCATAGCTCCGGCGCTTTTTTCAGAGAACAGCCCCGCTTCGGTGCCGTAGTCAATGGAGCCATCTTTGGCCAGGGCAAGTTGACGAATACCTCGGCCGTATAGTTTCTCAGTTTCCGGGTTTTCCATCACTCGATAGGCCGCAGCAATTCGTTCGGGGGTCGTCATGGCGATCCCTTGTTTATCCTTCTCAACAATGCGGGCGGAGATGCGGGCAATGCTAAAATCGGTGCCGTTGCCCCCGTCCTCTTTGACCATTTGAAACGCCGATGCCCACGATGGAGAATTTGACTTTTCAAAGGTATTCGTATCAGGATTGAATTTCACGCCCCCATAGCGAAAGAACAACCCGGCGCGTTCCTTGGATGCCCCGATCTGCCGAATGACATCCTCAAAGTTTGGCGTTACTTTGTCCTCGACCGAATAGGCTTTATCCAGGGGACGCAGGGGGGCATATTGGCCCTGAAAGAAAGCCATGGTCTTGCGGAAACTCAGCCAGTCGGGAAGCGCCTTCTTGGTCTTGCCAATGATCCCCGCCACGTTAGCCATATCATCACGCAGCGTAGGCTCGACGGCTGCGGCACCCTCGGCAGGGGACTCCGGTTCTTCTTTCGGGAAAGCGTCGTCTGGGGGTTGCTCAGGCGGCTCGTACTCGCCGTGATCGCCCTGGACCTTCAAGATCGTGTCATCCAGTTTTGCGTCCTGGACGCCCTGATGCGCCGCCAGTTCTTCGGCCGTTGGCTCGGGCGGCGGCTCGGCACCGGGCTGGGCGGCGGGGCCAGGGGGCGGTTCTGGCTCGGGTGGTGAAATCTTATCAATCTCAGGGGTCAGACGCGTACCGTCGGCAGCCGTCGGCGCCAAGACTTCCTGTGCCACAACTTTATCTCGGGCCGCGGCTTTCGCAACTTCCAAAGGATGAACGCCCGTGGCCACGTATTGTTCCTGAAGATGCTGGACAACGGTCTCCCCAGTCGCATTTGGGACAATCCGGTTGGTCGTGCCTGGTCCGACAACGTGCGCCGCCAAGTGCCCAGCGCCCATCAGGCCCATGGTAAGGATCGCGCCGGTCACATAGTCTTGGGCACTGGCAACCTTGCCGTCCAACGATGCCCCAATGTTCGTGGCCGATATAGCCATCGCTGCCGCATTCGCGCCGCCGCTGATTGTGCGGGCGATGGCCGGGGCAAACGTGTCGGCAGTGGCTTTCAGGGCGACAGAACCAACCTTGCCACCTATGGCCGCAGAAGCGGCGCCTGTGACCGCGGCCTTGGCTCCGGCAATAGCCGTCGGCGCCAGTGCTGCAACAGCCTGGTGCCAATTCTGGATGCCGCCTGGGGTATTATAGTCCGCAATCAGACCCTCACGAACGCTGGCCGTAAGCCCTGAAGCGCCCGCCATGCCCGCAGCAGCCATCCCGATAGGGCCACCTGGCCGACCGGCCGGTGCCGCCGCAATGGCGCCTGCAACATACGTGGGGATATCCCCAACAAAATCCCCCGCGCCGAAAGCAACGTTGGCCATCAATCCAGCATGTTGCGGAAGAATAGTTTGGGCCAGGGCTTGATGGGTCGCCAGCCCAACTGGGGATTGATCGAACCCCGCCGCGAAGTCCCCGATTAAAGATGTTGCTGGTTGGGCGTCCGGCGCGGCCGCATCCGACAGATCACCCTTATTCTTTGCAAGATTAGCACTGAAAGTCGCCTGTAGGTTTTCCGCTGTTGGCGGGTTCATGCCCCAATACGTACTGACATCTGACGGTTTATACCCGGCACTGATGGCCTCATTGATTTTACCATCTCGCCACGCAGAGACTTGGGCCGCGGGGTAGCCCGCATCAAGCATCTTCTGGATCACTGCGCCGCCGGGTGCGGCTTTTTGTTGGGCAAGCTGCGCCGGAGTTGTGCTGTCGAACCCAGGGCCAGTGCCGGGAGCCGCGACAGGCAGTGAGCTATTGTCGGCCGGAAGCTGCGGAGGGGCGTCCGTAGGGTCCGCAGCCGGGGATGCTACTAGTGGAACCGAAGGTTTAATTGGGTTCGGGTTAATTAAAGCCGCCATTATTTACTCCCGGACTGTTGTTTGTAAAACGTGTTGAGGTCGGGTAGTGTAATCGGTTGGTTAACCGGCGGCAAGGGCAGCGCTGGAGCCGCATTCGGGTCTTTGCCCTGCAAGGCGTTTTGCAGGGGCGAAGCCGGAGCGACGTAGTTGGGCAGGTTTTTACCCAGATATTGGGGGCTGTTCTGATCCAGCATTTGTGACGGGGTTAATCCGGCGGCCAGACCTTTTTGAAAAGCTGCCGTAGTATCAGAGACAAATTCACCATACCGCTGCACCGCTTGGGGATTTGGGGACCCGGAAGTAGACGTGTCAATAAAACCTTTCACCCCCGTAAGGTAGGTTTTCAATTGGTCATACCCGGCTTTAAGATTTGGGTCATTGGCGACCTTATCCTGGATACCCGTAACCAAATTATAGTCACTTAAGGAAATCTTGTGGGCCGTCAAAGCCGAAGCTAGTTGTGGAACCGAGAGTGCTCCAGGGGCGCCGGGCGGTAGAGTGGCTGAGGTTATCAATGTTGAAAGAGTTGACGGGTCACTTGACGTGGCAAAAGTGTTTGCCGGGTCCGCAACAACATGAGACAAGGTGATTAAAGAATTGACTTCTGCCGGTTTAAGATTGGGGTCCGACATAATTTTTGCCGTTGTCCCTGGCGGAATAGTAAGCTGCCCAGTTGTTGGATTTGCCCAACTGCGAATATATGACGACGCCGCATTTTGTGAGGTCAGGTTAGCTTGCAAAAGGGCATTTGTTTGCGCCAAACGTCCGTCAATCTCATTGGCCCGCGTGATGTTTCGGGCGTAGTCATTCAGTTGCCCAATCTGCGCGGCATTTAGATATTGCGAATACTTCGGGCTGTTCAACAATTTCAGGCCAGCTTGCGGGTTTTTATCCACCAGCCCTTTCACCGCCGACATAACCAGTCCAGCATTGGCATCCGATAAAAGAGTGGTCCGCAACTGCGTAGCTGTCTTCATGTCGAGATTGGGTGTAGCCTGGATGATACCACCAACGGAGGAACCGACCTGTTTAAGCCCCAGGTCCAATGAAGAAGGATCACTGTGAACCATGGCCGCCGTTCCATCGGCAGTCGTTTTGAAGTTCTGAATGGCCGCCGCCCCGCCAGCCGTAGTAAGGTCGCTAACTTGGACTGTGGAAAAATGGTCGCGGACGTTCTGGATATGCTCGGCCGCCCAGGCTTGACCTTTCTCAGTGGAAAAGCCGCCCTGGAGTTTCGCTAGGGTTGGTTCGAGCGTGTTCTCATTAAAATTCTGGGCTGCTTGTCCAAGAAGGTTGGGATCAGTATGCGTAGCGATGTTGTTCCACTGCTGCGTTAACGAAGCGGTCTCCCCTGCAATGGCTGCGCTGCCCTGGCTGACCTCTTTGACCGTTTGGTAATTGTCGTAAGCCTCACCGGCGGTGCGAATAGCCTGCCCAATCCGAGCAACCCCTTCACCAATTGCCTGCCCCGCCTCAACACCATACCGGCCAATCCGATAGGCGGCCTCATTCATAATCTGGGCGGCGTAACCAGGACGTTCAACTTGTTCTCGGTTGTCAAACTGTTTAATGTTAGGCATTTATCTCTCCTATAGGAATGACGCAACCGCAGAAATAGCGGAGAAAATACCGCCAAATATGCTGCCGGACTGAGCAGCTTTGGCAGCGGCCGCTTCGGCCAAATAGGCTTGCCCCTGCGCATTGTAATTGTTGACCTGGTTCTGGCCGTTGAGGGCCGTCACGGCCTCACCCTGGGCGCCCTGCTCGGCGCTCGACTGCACCAGGGCCAGGCCGGTCCCGCTGTCAGCAAACCCGGCACCCGCCAAGTCTGCGGCCGTTGTGCCGACCCCTTGGGTAACGGTGCGCAATTCGATGGCGTTGTTAACATTGGCTGAACTTTGCGCCACTTTCGCATTAAGGAATGCCTGATTGGCGGAAGCCTCATACCCTTGTACGCTGTCCCCATATGCCTGAGACTGAAACAGGTCGGAAACGGCGCCGCCAATGTCACTGATCCCTTGCCCGATTTGTGAAAAACTAGGCACGGGCAACGTTTGAAAAATGTTTGCGAGAGAGCCAGACATTATGCACGCTCCTGGGCCTGTAAGAACAAGTTAACTCCGGCCACGGTTGCCGGATAAGACCGATTTGATTGCCAATAAAGCATGGCATCATAGCTATAGTCATCAGATATCGGTGTCCAGTAAATTCCGCTGACCAACTGATTTATGGCGATAGGCTTTAGGCTTGGGGTCAAAAAGGTCATGGGGTGGAGGTTGTTGGCGTTCGTTCCCGCAGACAGACTTTGGGTGTCTACCAGTTGGAAACCCGCGGATTGAATGCGCCGCGTTTTCCCAAGCCCTGCGCCTACCGGAGATGCAATCTGGGCGGGAAGTTGAGGC
The DNA here is from genome assembly GCA_031292035.1 of Negativicutes bacterium. The sequence goes on from JARLHX010000176.1 coordinate 18,968, forward strand.
CGGACAATTTGACCTGCACTGACATAGTTGAACCCTACTACGGCTGGGAAAACAATTCCAAGCGAAGTCTCGGTGACGGAGGATTGCTGGAAATTGAGGCCGGAACTGGCCACGCTTTGAATGTAGCTTAACTGGCAAATACCTGCTGCATCGGCGCCGAACGGGACAACAATTTGCCCATTCGTTACCAGATAATCCCCGCAGTCTAAAGCACAAATATGGGTAGAAACAGTCTTGCCTTCTAAGTGGTTTAGTCCCGCAAAGGTAATAGTTGTACTTCCAAAGGTAGCCGTGGGTGGCGCAACTGCTTCATCCAAGAACCAGGCTGCCGTCGCATCATCACCCTCGGGGAAATTGTTCATCAAAAACTCAACGTTGCAAACGCCGGTCACGGGGTCTTGCGTCACCAAGCTCAAATTGTCGAGCAGCCCATTCGGAGATGGCCCGTTGCTGATGCTAATGACCTTGCGGCCAGAGCCGAAGGTATGATGATGCCAGCCTACAAATTTGGGGGCCTCGGACAGAAACGTACTGACCCGGCGGTAAGACATGCCAATGAGTTCCCCGTCAGTGCGCCGCATCCAAACCGTTGGCACCAGTTCCTCTTGATATGCAAGTTCCTGGATACCGGGAGTGCAGAGATGCTGCGCAGCTTCAGAGAGGTTCGGGGCCATGTACTTGCCGGTGAATACGTCTTCCAAGAACTCCAGAACACGCTGCCGAAGTTTTTGGATAAATAAAAGTGAGATGCCAGTCTTAATCGGCACTGAGGGGGCACAACCATATTTCGTGACACGGTGAGCCTGGATGCTGGTGGGTGTCAGCGGCTCCGATGTACTGGACGCCTGGATCAGCCATTCGCCAGACAATGACCCGCAAACGACGCCCTGCGTATCGGACAGCATCCAGACAAGCTGGTTGGCGTCTGAGCTATTCAGCACATACCCCATCGCATTGTTGTCCGATATGGTATTGCCCAGCAAAGACGATGCCTGAAAACTGAGAACATCATTTGACATACTGGCGTCAAACCGATTTGGGATCGCACCCCCCAGCCAAAGCCGACCCTCATGGTACGTGCCGCAACTCGGGTATACGGGGTTGCCCGTGATGTCAGGTGTCTGAGTGAACAGTCCGATTTGAAGGGTCGAATAGTTTAACTGGCCCGTGACTTGTGAGCCTTGAATAAGGATGGTCGCCTGGGTTGCAGAATTGACGGCAGTAATAACGCCGACTATCCAAGATGGAAATGGTGTTGTAATCAGAACCCAATATGCTGGATTTATGTTCGGGGAAATACTAGAATGGGTCGATGATAAGGTCGTGGTACATTGATAATAGACTGCACTACCTCCTACGTACCCAAACTGATTAAGGTAAGAAACTTGGTTCCCTACTAAATAATTAGTTCCGGAAACCCAGCCAAGCGGCTCTTGAAGAATACGGATCATCCGGCCGACATCCGTGGGCTGAAAACCTGTGTTGTTATTGATGCCCTGGGGTGTCGTCAAAGTAACGGTTGAAATGCCGCTTTCAGCCGACACTGAAAAAGGCTGGCCTTCTACGGGGTCAAGATACGGCCCATCCGTAAAAACGGCAATCGAAAAACTGAAGGTATAAAATGGATAGGTCGAAGTCGGCCCGCTCGTGACCTGCAAATAATACGGCGGGTAGCCTTTGCATACAATGAAAGCACTTTCGCCCGTCTGGATAAATTGGAGATTGGGGATGTCCGCGGCCAGATAGGGAACCACGATATCGACAACCTGGGCGACCGTTGTATACGCCGGGATGCTGAAAGATGCGCCGCTGACCGGGGCATTCGTTACGTTGTCCTGGATATAAAAATGCGTTGTGTCAATCATGTCAACAACGAGAGTACGGTTTAGCAAGAGCGAATTGGCTGTTGCCGGGGCGCCAGCGAATTGAAACTGCACTTCATCGCCGGTCATCCAGGCTACTGGAGCCGACAGGGTGACAATCGCCGGGGTCCCTGACGATATGGCGGAAACCCCAACTGGGGCGTTTAACAAAAGGTTCTGCCCCTCGAAGAACCGCATGTGGCCGGGGGTCACTTCAACGGTGTACGGTGACGTGTCAAAAAACGGAAATGCAAACACTCGGCCGGGCTGCCCATAGCGCGTGGTCGCCGCAAAGCTAGTGCCGCTGCGCCGCGTCCAGGACCCCTGTTCAGTCGGAAACGCATTCAGGCACAGGTTCATGGCGGTCGTGTACCTAGGGTCGTCAATACGCCCTTGGTAAGACAGGCTCCACTCGCCGCCCAGGAAAGACCCTTGCTGGAAAGATGCTACACCCATCAGTTACAACCGGCAGGCAATGTAGTCGTCTTCAGGCGGCTCTGTAGCGCCTGTCTCGATCCCGTTAATCGTCCTAGCTTCTCGCATAACCAGCGCATAGACCCCCTCAATTTCAGATTTTTTCTGGGCAGATTGTGTCAGCGGTTCACACAACTCCAGTCCAAGCCGGGCCGCCAAGCCCTCGCAGAACATCGGGTCAAAAGTCTGAACTTCATTTACGTCCGCGATAAACTTCAGCACGATCACATTGCTTGATCCTGTGACAATAAAATTGCCCTCAAACAGCCAATCGCTATACTGGTCCCCGGAAGGGGCACCAAGGAACGAAGTCGCCCCGGCTTTAGAGTTTTGCGGAACCTGCCGTAAATAGCCGTTGGGCAACAGGAAAATGTTTTTGGTCGTCGTCTGCCACGCCGGACCCGTCCCAGCCGGATAAAGCAACTCGATAGGGCTGACTTGCGCGGTGATCTGCTGCCACTGGTTTGACCCAGTGGCCGCCACAAACAGCGAAGTCCAATAGGCCGGGCTATTTTGCGTCCAGTCGGCTGTTTGGCTGTTGCCCGCCGGGTTGTTATTCGTATTGGAGTTTATCTTTGACGTGTAGACATACCCGTCCGTTGCAACAACCTGCGCTCCAATGGCGTAAGTGGTTGTCGCTACCCACGGGGCCGGGACCGTTGTTGGGTCAACTCCGACACTTTCGTTCAATAGGCACTGATAAAGGGTCGAATTTGACCCCTGAACAACGGCGCCCGCGTAGTATACCTGGGCAGAATTGTACGCCTGTGCGGCACCGGGCGTGGCATTCTGGGTATAGCAAAGGGCCAAGAACACGCTAAACTGGCCGCCGGAAGCCGTGTAAACTAACTCACCGGGGTAGTACCCAGTTTGACCCGTTGTGTCGTATGGGTTGACCTGAAGGGAGCCAAAATACTCGACCCAATTCTGGCCGAAAGTACCACCTAAGTTATTGGGAATTTGAGACTGCCAAAGCACCCCATTGGCGTCTGCCACGATGGCCCCCAGGGGATACGTTATCGCGGTACTGTAAACCGGGGGATTAAGCAGCATCGAGGCCAGGGGCACGGAGGACGAGGGAGTTTGCCCGATCAGCGCCGAGAGGGAATTGACCGGCCGTAGGGCTGTTTGACGAATGGCGAACCGCCAGGCATTGCGACGTAGTTCTGACTGCCGCAATTTATCATAGGCAAATTGGCACTCCCCGGCAGATTTGCTATCATCGGTCAGGGCGACAATACGCGTGGCGCCGACCTGCTGCAAAGCGCGATTACAAATATCGACGGGGGTTTGGTATGCCAGCATAGTTTTACCTTAGCCTAAATTAAGACGGGGTGGCAACAGTGACTTTCGGGACAGGCGTCGGCAATACGGTAATAGTTACAATTTTACCATTCTGATAGGCCACATAGGGACCTTGCGAATACTCTGCTGGAGTGCATGGGATTGCTCCGACCGGCACTTCAGCAGACGTGTCACCAGACCCTTTGTAATTGCCGCTCGCATCAAAGATTAAAAAATATGGCATGTTATCTCCTTATGCGATTATTACGGAGGATGAGGGCCAAGTCGCTGTTCCGCCAGCCGCTTGTGCCTGCGCTGCCAAAACGGCTTCGTCATAAAAAACCCCGATGGCCGTTGCGATTTCTTTGAAAACGGCAACCGATGGTATGATGACCTCGCTTCCGTTTTGCAGCACAAACGGTTGTGTTGCGCCGGTCAGGAATGAACCATTGGCCAACACCGCAACCTCAATGCCTGAGATATTATCAAGAACGGTTTGATTGACTGCGTAGGTGCCGTTGACCGCTGGCGTGCCGGTGCTGGTAATGGTCAGCCCTTTTGCCAGCAACGTGGCGAGTGCGGCTTGCGCTGCCTCGGCTGGCGGGATTGCCGCCGTGGTGATCGTCTGCACCGGCACGCCATTGACCAGCGCCACGGTTGAGCCGGTGACGGTCTCGCCAGCCGGTGCGGGGGCTGCCAGCGTCACCGCCGCCAGATTTGGGATGCTCGCTTTCGGCCATGTGCCGGGGTATTGCGTGCCGTCGTGCGTGGTCACGGCGGCGGCGTCCGCCAGGGTTTGTGTAATCGCGCCATTGATGATTTCAACCCACATTTATATAACTCCTGCGATACCAAATGCTCGCGCCTGGTCCATGCGATAGGTTTGCTGATCGAAAGTGGAGACAACGTTGTTTGTGTATTCCAAAACTTCGGAGATTTTCACCGGTCCAGAGCTATTCCAGCCTGCTAGAAAGCCTATTGAAAATGCTGTGTATAAAGAAGTGTCTAACTGACTACTGCCACCGTTCACAAAAGCGCCATTAAACCCTGCCGTATAATTACCAAAATCAAATTGGCCCTCAACAATTGCCGGACTATTTGCTAAAAAAACATTTGATTGTGTGGTAGAGCCATAAAAAGCATCGGTATTAAGATTTGCACCAATAGCCCGTATAACCCTGCAGTAGCTGGCACCAGTATCCCCGGCTATTCCTCCGCTACTTGTCAAGTTGTTTAATGCGGCAACAGCAATAATTGCGCTTGGATTTGCAACGTTGGTGACTGTAGGGCCTGCTGTTTGCAGTCCCATATTTCCAGGCGATGCAAAAAGTTGCAGCGCAGCCGTGCCGTTCGGATTTGTGACCAACACGCCAGCGTTTACGATAACCGGCTGATTAGACTGAGTGGCCTGCAATCCATCACCCGCCGAACCGAGGGTGCCCTTGTTGTAAACCTGCGCCACGGTGCCGGTTGACCCACCGCAAAAACTCAAAATCGAGGCCGCGTCCAGCAAGCCATTTTTATACCCAAATGCTTCCGATGTATTGTCACTCGATCGCGTGACCAACATCGCGGGTTGACGGTCCGCCGCTGAAAGCTGCCGCGCAAAGCCGTAACCGATTCCTGGCACGTCAGGCAGCTTGTCAAACAGCAATTGTGAGGCGTAGCCGATCAGCCCTGGAAGCGCCAGCATCAGGTAGCCTCGCCATAAATTGGTGTAACCAAGATGTGTCCATCGTTTCGGACATATCCGCACAATGTATCAGTTGCGCCCGCCGCCGTAGATAAAACAGGCGTTATTCCGTTAGGAAACACAAACAACGAACCAAAAGCCAGCAACCTAGAGCCGGTGGCATCTTGCGTTATGTCCCAAGTAAATTCTGCACCCGGAACCGCCGCCGAAGGATTGGCAAGTGTGGCGTTTGCATTAGCTGTGGAATACAGTTTTGCACTCTGCGTAAAGGGCAGTGTGATAGTGCTGGCCCACGTTACGGACTGAGGTGTATAAACTGATATTATATTACCACCGCTACCGGGAACATTAAGTGTCATTTACAGCGATCCTTAAAATGCGATACGAGTTAAACTCGCATAGTTAGCGGTAAAGCCGGTTATGACAATTTGGTATTGCCCTGGGCAAAGGTCCAGCAATTGGGCATTAGCATTGGCAGTAATAGATGTCGAAGCAGGCACCCAGGTTACTCCATCAGGACCGAGGGTATTTAAAACGGCAGTACCCGCTCCCGTTCCGCAGAATAGAAACACATACCGGCCACCGAGAACGCCACCCCCGGAGCCAGGGAAGGTCGAGCCGGTGCCGACGACATAGGTTCCGGCTGGCTGGTTGTATAGGGTGAAATTTTGAGTGGCGCTCATGGTAAGACCTATAGAGCCGGTAGGTTGGTGCCCGCGTGGTTCGGACCGCCCGCTTCGAGGTACTCCGCAAATTTTTCCATCGCCCGAAGTACATCATTCTTGGTAATGCCGGTTGCATTCGTTCCATTATTGATCTGAATACGAAGTTCAACGTCCGACCCGGTGCCATTACTGGCCGTACCCGATACGGCCACAAATGGATTGCCGAGTTGTCCACGGGCAAGGCCGAGGTAATAGTTAACTACTGCCATTGATTTTCTCCATTACGTGGTTAAACGATGACATTAGAACGCGTATTCGACTTCCACACCGATCAAAGCACCCGTGGTCGGCGCAGTCGTGCTGACAAGGGTAAGATCGAAGAAGCCGCCTGGATCGGCGGCCAAACCGGCAGCCTGCCAAAGCGGCTGATTGCGGGCCGAGGCCGGATAGTTGCCTGCCTGATTGGTGATGTCGGCCGGTTCCGCAGTGGCTGAAGCCAGGGAATATGCGGATGCAAACAGCGTAGCAGCCAGCGCAGTGCCAGCCAGAGACGGCGGTGTGCCATCATAAACGCCGACAGTTGGGCCATCCGAGTAGTACAGGCCAACATTGTAGGCACCTGCGGTTTCAGCCGCGCCTTCAATCAAGACATGCTTTACGCAAACAGCCGTGGACAGTCGGACGAATTTATAGGTTGAACCCGCCGTTGCGCCCGAGGTTGGCGTAAGGAACGCATTCTGACCGCGCAGGTAGCCTGGCGCACCAGCACCCGCATTCGGGTAGATGATGGGCACTGTGTCCAGTGCAGTAACCGGGATGGATTTAAGATTTTCAGCAGCCATGTGTTTTCTCCAAATGAACTATCGCGCACTTTAGGTACGCGATAGTTCTATGTCAAGGGTTACGGGGTGATGTCGGCGCCAGTCACGTCACTGCACTGAATTTGCAGAACCTTACCGGGCTGAGTACGGGTCACACCGTACATGGTCTTGGTGTAAAGGTCATACGGCTCGGATGACAGGTCATTACGGATTGACACCCGATTGACCAAATCCTGCCAGAGACCCAGATACAGGCCCGATTTTGCAAATGCCAGGCAGTTGCGAACCGTGGTGCTAGTGAAGGTAGAAGTCTGGGTCGCCAGGCGCTCCAGGACCACGATATCAACGCCCAGGAACCGGGTCAGTTTGCCGTCCACCAGTACCGGCTTATCGTTGAAATCCGTGGACACAACCTGTGCCTGGTTCAACAAATCGCTTTCTTGCTGGGACCCAATGACCAGGGTCAGAGGGTCAGTGTCAAAATCGACGTGGTAGTGGCGGAAGGTCCGCTTGGCCTCGATGATCTTGGCAACCGTCAACCCGGAAGTCGCGGACGCGCCAAAGTTATCGGGCACAACAAAGCCTGGATTGGACGTTGCGTTGGTTGCCGCGGTGTTAAAGGTTTCGGCGGATAAGCCGCCTTCATCAACACCGATCTGAGCGGTGCCAAAAGAATTGGCGATAATGCTGTCGTCCCAGGCACGGCCGATAGCCATGGCAGCGTTTTCGGTATACTGGGACTTCGGATCAACGATGGTCTCCAGTTCCTCAAAGCTGTCGATCAACTGGTCAATCTCAGCCGGTTGCGGGAACACCCACCGACGAGTAAAGGCCGCATTGGTCGTATTCTTCGGGGCAAACACCCCGGCCGGAGCCTTGGCAGCAATTGCGCCGACCTGGTTAATGGGGGAAGCCTGCTTACCAATGTGGGTGCCTTCACGGATTTTGCCGCGCAACTTTGAACCCATTTGCTGGAGTTTCAATTCCAGATTGGTGCTGAACTGGGTAGTAAACAACTGATAAAGATTATCGGACACGGATACGGTCTCCTATTTTGGGAAAAAGGGGGAACACAAGATAGCATTTGTGGCCTTATCCTATTCGGGGGCCGTCTGGGGCAGGCACGGTGCTCTTGTCCTTGCGGGGAGCGAGACCCCGGCGACTTATCCACGCCTCATTAACGAGGTTTTACCGTGGGGCGCCAGGGTCGATAGTCCAGAACTTAGTCGGTAACAAAATATCCGTCAAGGGGTATTTTTAGATATTTTATGAACGACTGGCTTGCCGGTCATCCCCGGCAATAATAATATGAAGTGCGTCTGCCTCGCGGCGGGCGGCAACATCCCCGGCCAGGTAGCGTTTTACCCAACCCTGGTCAGCTTTGAGGTTCTTCAGGTTGGCCTGGGCCTGCTCACGAGACATGGCACCCCCATTCGGGCCGCCGGAAGAAATGTACCGATCTTCCCCAATTTTGGCGCCGATGTTACGGAACATCTCCATGACTTTGGAGTAACCAATTTGCTGCTCCAAGGCCGCCACGGTTGCTTCATCGACACCCAGGGCTTTTGCGGCTTGTCCGGCTACGAACTTATTGGCGTCGAAATTCGGACCCCAGTTGCGCTGAAGTTCAGCCCGTTCGGCAATCAGCTTGGCAGTTTTGTCGGCCACCTGGTTTTCATTTGTCTGATCCAGGTAGGCGACGATAGACTTGGCAAACTCGACCGCGGTATCTTTTGGAACATGGAACTTGACCGCGGCATCCTTGATCGTGGCGGCGAGAGCCGGGTCTACGTCGGTCCCATCCTTGCGTTTTACCGCAGACAGATCATAGGCTGCGGCATCGTCTGAGGCGCCCAGTTTCGCCCAGAAGGCTTTGGTGCCTGCTTCGTCCGATGCTTCCGGGATACGAAGCAGCTTGTCAGGCGCTACCCCAATAAACCGTTGGGCTTCATTGAAGGACTTTACCGCCGCCAAAGCAACTTCATCTGCGGGCTTTTCATGCCACCCCTTATTCTGGAGTGTCCCGATGATATCCGCGTCGGCCTTTCCCTCATACCATTTGGCTTCCGGAGTAGGTGTAGGTGTAGGTGTAGGTGTCGGTGTTGGAGCCGGTGATGGGGTTGGCAACCCTTCCGGGGCATACGTTACGCGATCAAAATGTTTACGCATTATTCATCTCCTTCAGGTTGTTGATAGACTTGGCCCGGCCGCGCCGGATTGTAGAGTTGGTAAAGCTGGTTCGGGGTCAAATTCAGGTGTTCCGCAATCCTAAGCCAAACTTCTCGGCGTCCTTCCAAGGAAGCATTGATCCGGGGGTCTGGGTGAAAGCAGGTTTGATTGGCCCGGCAAAACTTAGCCAAGTCGGACAAAACTTCCTCCCCATTCGGAGTCTTAAAGGTAAGTTGGTAAGACGATTTTCGGCGGCGGATAAAGTCCAAAACGTATCGCCATGACGTAGTTCGAGCCACTTATTATCCCCCTGGTATGCCTGCTTGTGCGGGCTGTTGCTGCTGGGGCTGCTGCCCCGGTTGCCCCGGTTGCCCCTGTTGAGGCTGCCCCTGCTGTTGCTGCGGCGGTGTCATGCCTGCTTTCTGCTGGATTGCCTGAGCCTTCATCATGGCCGCCTGAGCAGGTGCCGCCTGTATCTGCTGTTGAACCTGCTGCTGCTTGGCACGGTTTTGCCGTTTTGCCTGGATCGCCTGTGAGTTGGCCATCCAGCTTTCCGGAACGCCCTGGATGTCAGCGATCTTCGGAATGGCTACGTCAAAGTCAAATGGGTCGAGCAAGGACGGGTCTTGAGTTATCTGCACCAAATCCTGAACCGACGACAAAGTGCGCATGAAACCCGCAGCCTCTTGCGCCCGCATCGCCTTGGCCATGGGGGACGTGTAGACCACTTCATACTCCCCGTGCGCTTCTTTTAACCGGGGCGGCATCGGCGGCAGAAGGCCCATGTGCGACAGAATGTCAAGTTCCCGGTCAATCATCGGGCCGAGATATTCGGACTGTTGGCGGCCGACCGTAGGGGCGAGAAGAATGCCTTTCTCGTTCGTCCGCTCAATTACTTCCGTCGCCGTCATTTGCGGTGTGTCTGTCAAAATCTGAAAAAGCGTAACCAGGAATGCGTCGTTAATGAGGGATCGTTCTTCCTGCATCATCTCGGCCGTGATCTGGATGTTGCCTGCTGGCAGCGTGCCAACCAGGGGGCGGCCGTCAGGCGACATACCGCCTTTATTCAATGCTCCGGGCCGCATGTTAAAATCAACCATACCATCATCTGCTGTCAATAGTACCGGGTCAGCGGCGCGGTGTCCGGCTTTTAAAAACGTCCGTTTCTCGGCATTCAGCGTTTTCAATGCCGGGAGAACCATCATCGCCGGGCCGCGGCCGTAAGTCTCCCCTGGGGTCTGGTCATAGCGACTTGGGGCCAGGGGAAAAGTGCGATAGCCACCTTCTCCCAGCAAACATTTACCTTGAACGGCAACATAGGTGGAAGCGAATGGCTTTCCCTTGCGGTCAAGGCGGGTCGGGTCATAATCCTCATTGGGTTCCACACAATGCAGGAAGTCAAAAAGCTGCTCAGACGAGGCATCCAAGGACGCTTGTAAATAGGCGAGTTTGCCCGCCTCCGCAGCCGCAGGCCATTTCTGGAATGCTTGGCGGGCCGTCAGCCGAAACCACCGAATAAAACTGTCGATTAGACCTTGATGGTTTTCGCGGATAAACAATTCCCCCAGGGGGATCGCTTTATACCGCATTCCGATAATACCATTCGTGCCGTCAAATTCGTCAATGAACATGCCGCCATTGCCAAATGCCCCAAGCGACTGAAAGTTGCTCAGGTTTTGAGACGAGAAATTGGCCACGGTGCTGTACCGATATTTGAACAAAATGTCGGTTGCCTGCTCAAACCAAAGCCGGGATGCTCGGTCTTTCATCACGTAGGGGTTATTGGCGCCCAGGCCATGCCACTTTGAATTTCGTGGGGTCAGCAAGCTGTCGCAAATCGCGGCGAAGCGCGACAGCGCCATCATGCCGGTCGCGTCTACCTGCCGGTCAGTCTTTTTCTGACCAGGCCAATTATAGTTTCCGTAGAAGAATGTGTTGCGCGATGTCGGCAGAACCAATTCAGCGACTTCTTCCCAGTGCGAGGCAAACACATTCCGATATGTCTGAAGCTGCGCAAACATCTGAAGGACGCGCCCGATCAACGCTTCTTCATGCGAAGACTGAAGTGCGTTAGCCCGAGTATCGTATGAAATGGGGTTGTCAGCCATTGCTAAACACTAATACCTTTTCCGGCCGCAAGACCGAGCGTTAAAGCCGCCGGAGACATTGCACTGGACAGGCTCATTGCATCCTGGTTGGCCTTTTTCTTTCGGGCCTGAATTTCATCTTGCGCCTGAGATGCCAGTTGATCGCCAAGTCCCAGGTCGAGACCAGCATTACTCAGTGGTTCGTTTTTCATGCTGGTCGCAGCCATGGGAGTATCCTTACGCGGCAGGCGTTGAAGTCGAGGCAGGCACCGAGGTCGAGGCTACCGGGGTTGAAGTCGAGGCAGGCACCGAGGTCGAGGCTACCGGGGTTGAAGTCGAGGCAGGCACCGAGGCCACTGGAGCCAGGGTCGGTTCAACTGCCGCCGGTTTCTTGCCGGTGATAAAGTCTTCGATTTTGACCAGGGCGTTTTCCAGGTCGAGTTCAAGCGCCTTAATACGCTCGCCAATGGTTTTTTCAGTCATAGGGGTTCTCCATTCATAGGTAAAAGTGTGAGGTTACTGAAAGTAGTCGAAATCCATCCCTGACGCAATAGCATTTTTTGACCGACCTTTTTTAAAGCCACCCAGGGGGACAGCTTGGGCAAACCGCTTGGCCATCACGAGAATGCGTGTTGCGGACATAAGATCGTCCCGCAGTTTTACAATCTGGCCGTCTTTCCGATGGTACAGCCGGTATTCCTCAAACCAGTCCGATAGGTGGTTGGCAATCCGTAGGCGGCCGGTAGCGAACCGCTGCTGCATTTCGATAATGCCTGCCTCGGTCGAATTGCCCCCGCCTTCCCACATAGCGGCCTGGTGGAGCATCTTCAGCCCATGCGACCGATATGCGTCGGCCAGAGGGACACCAGTTCCTTTGTCGCGGTTGGTTCCATCTTGTGGCCACGCCACGGGAACGTTGACGCCAATAGGCTTCATCATCTCGGCGTGGAACAGCGGGAGTTTATCTGCGATGCGAACACAGTGCAGTATGTGTATGACATCGTTGTCTTTGTCCCAGGCCCCTAGGACCGCGGCAAAGGGATGCCCGATACCAAAGTCGATGCCCCAGAGTTTGGCCCAGGACGAGGGGATATGCTCTAGCAATGGTTCCGAGATGTTGGCCTCCGTCTCGATAAACACCTTGCCCGATCCCAGCATCGGGACGCCGCGGGCGCGGGCTTCGCGTTCGTGGGGTAGGAACCGGGCGACAATTTTGACCCGTTCCTCTTTCGAGATATGCAGGGCATCGTCAATCGTCATGGTCACTAAGGCCCGATCAGGGGAATGCTCATTGGTGAACCGCAGGACGACGTTAGACGATCCTTTCAACGGCGTAAATGTTGTAAAAACAATGCCGTTCGTCGCAATAGTACGCGCCAGCATTTCCTGATAAACGTCCTCGGGCGGTTCTTCGTCCGGCCAGATGAAGTCTACGCTATCACCCTGGAACTTAGTCCGACCCTGTTCATACGATTTGAAGCTGAGGGTTGACGTTCCATCGTGAACCCCGTCGGTGAAGTGCTTGACTTGGATGGTATCGAAAGCATCGGTCACACCCCTGGCCAGGGATGGCTTGTCAACGAATAGGGACCGGGGGACCATGCCGCTGCCGAAGTCAACGTCCACGCCCGGCGGCCCGCAGAGTTTTTTTTGCTGAACGTCACGCACCACGGTCGAACTTTCCCCGGCTGCCCAGCCACGGGTTGGATATCGGAAAACTTTGCCAAGCCAGTCCGCTGGGTAAAGCCCAGTTAAATGGAGGGCCGCTTCATACGAGCCTGCCTCGGATTTACCGTTCTGATTACCCGCCATAAGCAACCGCTCATTGCACGCACTGCCCAGGTCGAAGAAAAGCCGCTGCTTGGCGTAGGGTTTAAAAAAGTCGATCTTGTGGAACTTTTTCCGCTCGGCCGCGGCTTCCAGGGTTTCAAGAAGTTGGTCAATGGTGTCGGTCATGCTGTCGTCAACCTTAAGGATCGCACAATAATTTGGGATAGCCGATTGATCCGAAACAGGGTCATGTCTGATGGGAACTCCAAAAGTTCCTGCCGCAGTTCCGTCGCCTCGACCGTGTTGGCCTTCCAAAGATCATCTCTCAGGTCAGCCACCGTTTTACTCTCAGAAATTTTTGCGGCAACTGGGTTGTTCATCCGAGTAAGTCCTCCAGCCCTTCGCTGCCGGGGTGGGTCTGTACTTCTTCCCACTCAGCTTCGATTGCTTGTTTTTCCAGGGTTGTGACGGTTGAGGCCGCGGCTCCAAGTAGTTTCTGAGCATCAATCCCTAACGTACTGCAAAGTAACTCAATTCTTTTAATTTTGCCTTCATCGTCAGAGGGTACGTTGTTCACGTTGATGTTGTGCTCGGTGATCGCATTGAACCCGGTCCGGTTTAAGAGCATCTCGATTGCCCGAAGCTGGACTTTTTTATCCGTGGACTGATCGACGAGTTCCACCAGTTTACTCACGGCCAGGATGGTGGCTGCGCCCATTCGTTTCCGCGCTTCCTCTTGGATCGCCGCCTGGACTTTGGGGTCATGGGCAAGTCGCCACCCGGTCGAGGATAGGTTTTCAGGGCTTCCGGAAAATCCCGCCATGCCTGCCGCTTTTGCCTGGGAGGCAGATGGAAATTCAAGCATTGCAATGACAAAGCGCCGGGCGCTCGGAGATAGCGCGAACATCGCTTTGCCCATGTTATAGACTGGGGGGTCGGGAATTATAGCCGTGGCGGGAGGGTATCCTGTACGCATTCCGCCGTTATTGCCTGGATCGACGTATAGTGTCAATACTTATCATCGCCGGAATATAATGTATTTCAAAAAAGTTCTGCGTGGGACGAAGGCTTAACCAGCCTTGGATTATAATATATTTCAAAAAAGTCCCGCGTGAGAGGAAGGTCAGTCGAGTAGTACAAAATTTGGCCTTGCTTGGGGTACGCCATACCCTACCCCGGTACATTTCTTGAGCAAAAACAATGGGTTATCTATAATACACGCAACAATATGTCGCATGAACCATCCGGTTATGATATTTTATATCGTAATGAATATATGTTATGCTCAGGTTGAGTAGAACTGTCATAGTGTAGCCTTGGCTATGTTGCTTAGGCCAGGGGATGACTGGGATAGTGTAGAAAACTAATCTCTCTATGCGGGATAGTGTAGAAAACTAATCTCTCTATGTGGGGTTTTATGGAAAACTAATCTAGTGAGGCATGGTTTTATGGAAAAAAAATAATCTAGCGAGGCATGGTTTTAATGTCATCTGAATTAAGGCCAGTTTCTTATCGTGACAGAGCTATATATGGCCAGATAATGGGAGATATTCCGTAGACGCATATCAGTAATGCAAAATAATACTTTACTTTTATCTTAGAGCTAGGCTATGTCCGTATCACGTTATCAGGTGCTGATTGCCAGCGAGCCGAGCTTCTCTGCGATGCGCTCGCTCTAGCATACAACACCTAGTAACGTGTTACGGACTAGCTTATAGCTCTAACCGGGGACAAATTAAGATGTCTATAGACTGCACCATGAAAAATTACTTTGGGTTTATTCTCACACGCAATCCATCGCCGGGGTATGCTTTGCGATGGCAGACTTATGTTAATGGGCAATTTCTTTACGCGGACACCTTGGCAGGCATTAAAGCGCTGATACGCGAGAAAAAAGCCTGATTTAAGACAATACAAGGTCATACCCTGGCCTTGTGTTGCCTGCAATCGGGCAGGATTACGGAGACAAAACCATGACCATGAGAATTGCATCATTCATTCTTCCTTATCATCATCCCCGCGGAGAGGCACGCTATACAGAAAGCCACCAATACGCGCGTTGCCGTCTGCTAGAAACGTTTGGGGGATATACGACAACAGAAACCTATGGCGCATGGAAAGATGGCGCCGGGCGAGTAATCAGCGATACGTCACTGCGCTATGATGTCGCGCATGACTGGCAAGGCGCTGACCTGAAGACATTTATCGCAATTGCCCGCTTCACGGGCAGTATCGAAGCCCAAGAATGCGTGCTGATTGTCGACCCATGGGGGAATGTCACCTTGCCAGACTGTAAGGTCAATCCATTGCCCGGCTATCATCATACACGCATATAGGGGGCAGCTATGAAGTTCACTTCAACGCCACGTTTCACCCACAAACACTATGAAGCAATCGCTGAAGCCATGCGGAAAGCGGATTTAACACCAGAGACACGGCAAGCCGCGCTATTGCCTCTGGTTCAGCTATTCCGGGCAGATAATCCGCGTTTTATCCCAACACGTTTCCGGCAAGCAGCAACCCCGGAAGCCTGATTTAAGACAATACAAGGTCATACCCTGGCCTTGTGTTGCCTGCAATCGGGCAGGATTACGGAGATAAAACCATGCAAAAAATCATTACCCTAGGCCAGCTTAGAACGGCTGGTGCGTGCCAAAATCAACGCAAACTGTTCGAGGAAACATTCGGAAACTCGGTGGAGATCACTGAGGAAATCTGTCTCGCTCATGCCGACAAATTTTGTTGGACCTGGGCCGCCGAAAACTTACTTTCCCCCGAAGCCTGGGCAGAGTATGACCGCGCTACTGCCCCTGCCCAGGTAGAGTATGCCCGCACTACTGCCCAAGCCTGGGCAGAGTATGACCGCGCTACTGCCCAAGCCTGGGCAGAGTATGACCGCGCTACTGCCCCTGCCTGGGCAGAGTATGTCCGCGCTACTGCCCCCGCCTGGGCAGAGTATGACCGCGCTACTGCCCAAGCCTTTGCTAGAATTTACCTCTCAGAATAGGAGAACACTATGAAAACGCAATACACGTATTGGAAAACTCTTGTTTATAAATTTGGCGGGATTGTGCGGGGAGACTATGCGTTCTTTCCAAACGACGGCATAAAGCAGGATTTCATTGCGGAATATCAAGAAACCGCACGCTAGACTGGAATTGAACAGGGCGGACCTGTCTGCCCTGTTTTGTGCCAACCTTGGCAATATCGGAAACCATCATCGAAAGATTAAACAATGGATAAAGTTATCATTCGCATATGCCAATCCATCATATTGGCCGCAGCCATCACGGGTTTTATTCTCTTGTATCTCGGAGTATGCGAGCTATGAACTGGCAAAGAGTAAGGCGCCTTCACTGGCACCATCATATCATCCGCGGTGCGATACTGGCACACTTGGCGCATGCTATTGTGACCGTTACAACTGAGTGGAATTACAGCGGGATTATTGACACCGCATGTCTGAGTTTTGTCATCCTAGAACTGGTTGACAAAGATAAAGAGGAACGGGAGCGAGAGAAAGCGGAGGCAGAGAATGTTATTTCTATCCCCACAAATTGACTACTGGCTTGCAGAAATCGGACTGTTTTTTGTTTTTGCCGGGCTGCTAGCCTGCTATGAATATAACCATCCAAAGGAGTGAAATCTATGTCAAAATTAACACCTTACCTATACATGAACAAGGCCAAGGTATTTGTCTTTGCAATTGACAAATACGAACTCTGTGCCAAGCTAGGCGCGTCGGTGGAAGACTGTGCATCCGCATACCGCGTTATCAATGGCACAGTCACAGAGGAAATTGGCGAGTGCATCGGCGGCGACATCTTTGTGCGGTTTCGTATGGATGCCCAGTTCCTCGGAAACCGGCTGGAGGCAACGCCATGAGTATCTTTATGGCGTTCGATGTCGCCTCCGGCGCCCCTATCGCACTTCATTCTAACCCGTCATGGTTAGCCGTGGTGCATTATCAGGGTTTATTCAGAGGGGAGACGGAGGTCTTACAGTTCGCCAGCGATGACCGCGCAGAATTTATAATGGCAAACGGCATCCGGCTTTATCAGGCACGTGCTATTGCCGTCCAGCATTAACAGAATAGGAGAACACAATGACAACCCAAGCTCGTGATAATCTTGTTAAAGAACTTGTCAATAATGGCCTTGACCGCCTGGGAGTATTGACGCGACTCATTCACTTGGCTGCGGCGGAAATGCACTCAGATGCCCCTCGACCTGGGCCAACCTTTGACCAGACCAACCAGAGTGAAGATGAATACCACTCTCCCCACTGGTATCCGAATAATCGGCAGCCAATTGCAGATCACAGAGGCCCGGATGACCGGGATGAAAGGCCAGCCTATGAGCGCGAATAGCCTTGATCGACCGCTTCTCCTGGCCGCAGAGTGGCAAGTTGCATACCCCCATGTCGCCAATGTCGTGCGAGAGTATTTATCCACTTTGCCCGTTTATGAAATGCTCTCAACCGACGAACTGGTCGAGCATCTTATCCCGCCGGCATCTTGTCGAGGCGATGACGTGACCGTGCGCAACCGGGTGTATAAAGCCCTGGCTGCCTTGGCCACCCATGATCTTGCGGACTGCGCTACGCGGGGACCTGAGCGCCGCATGGCGAAGCTGGGCAAGAATATCCGTCCTTGGCTCTGGCACGCGCCGGTTCCCCTTGAACCCGGCACGATTACCTGCCCCCACTGCTTAAAACATTTTATTTTATAGGAGAACGCTATGCAAAAAATCATTACCCTAGGCCAGCTTAGAACGGCTGGTGCGTGCCAAAATCAACGCAAACTGTTCGAGGAAACATTCGGAAACTCGGTGGAGATCACTGAGGAAATCTGTCTCGCTCATGCCAACAAATTTTGTTGGGACTGGGCGGCAAAAAACTTACTTTCCCCCAAAGCCTGGGCAGAGTA
>JARLHX010000177.1 GCA_031292035.1 Negativicutes bacterium
CCCACGATATCTCCCTGCGGAGTGATGAAGTTGGGAGTCGTCGCGGTGGAGCCCGGAGGGTCGAACGATGTGAATACGCCTTTCTTGGTTAACGTAAAACCATGAGTCACACCGCCTGGGTCCGTCCAACTGCCCACGGCTGTGCCCTGCGGATCGGGCCCGCCGTTTAAGGTGGTGGCAACCGCGCCCGGGAAGTCGACCGTCGTATTGGTCTGCGCCCACGCGATTGACAATGTTGCAAATGCAACACTGATCGTACATATTGCCACGAACCGAAATATCTTGGTCACGGGCTTCTCCTTCTAATTTTCGTTCGAAGTGGCGGACTCGTTAGGTTGGGAAATTGGTTTTTCTTACGCGGAAGCTTGAAAATATTATAACTCGACTCGCTGCTCGGCCCTCCTTTCACGATTCAACTTATGGGACGAATCGCTCGTCTGAGCGCACGACGACACGCAAAAGACAGGTGAATGGCTTTGGGATACGATCCCGAGCGATTGTCCCCCACAAACTTCTGTGTAAGTGTCAAGCAATGCGGTTGCCATGAATTCCACGAGATTAGTGATAGAAGAGCTCTTTCTTAACAATTAGATACCGCGGTGTGCGGAAGGAACTGGAAGCCAAACATACTGGTTTTTAGATATCTGTAGCGTCACTTCTACGAAATAATGTAGCCAGCCGTTCATGATTCCGACGTCCCAATCCGCGCGCCCAGCCGGTCGGCGCCCATCAGGCCCAGCATCCGGAAATCACTGTGTAGCGCGAGTCACAACACAAGTCGTATCCTTGCCTCTGTCTGCCTGATAGCAGGCTTTTCAACGGCTCAAGCAAGGAGCCGACCATATTGATGATAGGATGCGATTTCCATTGGGGGTTTCAACAATAGCGCATGACCCAGACGTCCTTTCGGAGCCGTAGCGCATTCCTGGTCATACTGATGGCAGCACTGCTGCATCTGTCATTGATATGGTTGCCGGGAATTAATCAGGAATGGGTATTCGCCGACGGCGCCAAATACTTCGAGTCCCACGATCCAATTCTTCTCAAGCATTATTTCCTGATGCAGGCAAATACGCTAGGTATGCCATTCCTTGCCTCTGTCTTGCACCGCCTCTTGCCATTTCTAGATCAAAATGCGGTAATGCGCCTTTTGTCGGCATCAAGCTTTCTACTCCTGGGATATTCACTGCTGAAGCTGGACTCTCTTCTGGAGCGGGACTATAGTCCGGCACTTCTATTGGCTGTGGTATTTCTCAATCCTGTTATCTGGACGTTTGGCGGTCGCGGCACCGCCGATCTTTTTCCAGCCGCATTGACGCTGTTTGCGATCACACTTTTCTGGCAAGCAGAAAGCTCCCCTCTGCGGCTTTTCATCGCCATTGCGGTTTATGGTATCGCCATCACGCTTAAATACCATGCAGCTCTATTGTTGCCGCTCATCGGTTTGGAGAGGCTGACCCGCCCCGGCGCCAACATCAGACGGGCATCCCTGCGTTACATCTTTATTGTTGCCCTGATATTGGTGATTCCTGTGCCTTATATCATTGCCGCAAAGCAGCTATACGGATTCTGGCTCTTACCCCCGGCGCTTCGTGCGAGGCATGAGGCCAACCTAAATTTCATCAGCATCGTAATGAACATGATTGGGTATGCGGGATATCTGTCTCTGCTGCTGATCCCGTATTCTCTCTTTGCCGTGCGGGAACGGTTAAATACGGTCCGGAAAGCGCTGACCACCCTTGTCGTAACCATTGCTATTTTCATGGCAGGGTTTTACGGGGTAAGGCTTGGGGAAGAAATGCGGTTTGGTCCACTGGACGCATATATCGACCCGCGGATTTACAGCGGCGCCTTTTTAGTGTTTGCGGCGATTTTTGTTCTCCTGTCGAAAGATATATTGCTCAAGACCACCAGCCCTTCCGCGCGCCGCTACATCCTATGCATGGTGCTGGGCGTCTTCATATTTATAGCCATACTTTCCTTCACGCGCCCTGCGCAGAGATATTTGCTGTTTGTTTTGCCGCTGGCCTATTTCTTTGTGATGAACAGGAGCAGAAGCGGGAAGTTGATTACGGGGGCGACAATCTTTCTCTACGGGATGCTGAGCCTGTTCATCACGCTGAGTCAGGTGGCAACCGGTACCGTCGCCCAAAACATGGTGCAACAAATCACGGCGCGCGGGTTGCTTGACGATACCGAGGCCGGTGATCTCATGGGAACTGCCGGAAACCGCTTCCCGGATCAGGTGAGTGGAGCGGCGCACAAACATTTCACCGTGATTGCTGGCAATAGCGCCAAGGCAATTTTCACGGTTGAAAGCCATCCGGCGCCTTTGGTTCGGAAGGTGCTCTCGTTGGTCCGGTATGAAGATGCGCCCGTCACGACCGATGACTCCAGATAAGCCGCGCAGCCTTGTCCCGACCAGCACGCCATCGTGCTCACGACCGCCGATTAGAATCCGACGTTCCAAGCCGCGAACCCAGCCGGCCGGTGATCATCAAGCCCAGCATCCGGAAATCGCTGATCAACGACC
>JARLHX010000178.1 GCA_031292035.1 Negativicutes bacterium
CCACTCCCCTAACCACAGTGGAGCAGCCGATTCGGGACATCGCCATTACTGCCTTTAGCGCACTTCGTGAGCGCATGACCAACTCCACATTACCGCCCCGAACATTGATCCTCACACCCCGGCTGTTGGTCCGCGAGAGCTGTGGTGCATACCGAAACTTAACCGCCGGTTCTTAAGCGTTTCAGGTGCCGGTTAAGGGGATGCTTAGAAAGCCTTTCTGAACCGTTTGATTTTGCCGGGATGCAACCTGAAACGAGCCGGGGCAACACATCGATGGTCACCCAGAAGACTGTGGATTCTGGAATTGCCGGCCAAGGTCGCCAAACCCGGCGGGACCATGATGCAGCTCTCGGAGACCCAGTCCGAGTTCACCGTTCCGTTGCAGGGTCCGGCCCTGCCGGCCACACTGAAAGATCTCAGTACCATGCCGTTGCAGGACTGGATGGCCATCATGTTCGTTTCCTTCGCCGAAGCGAAGGCGGCCATCGGCATCCTCGTCACCCATGGCCGGGTTTCCGTGACCCTGCACGAAGGAGATTAATATGACCAGACCCAAGTTATTTCTGCTGGGACCCAGCCACTACACCTATCGCGTGGAGTACCGATTCGTCGATTCGTCCGGAGAATTGTTGAAATCCAAGACCTGGGAACTCTATCGGGAACAGCACGAAGGCCCCCAGGTGCTGCTACTACTGGCTGGAGCGAAAGTTGCCGGGTGGGTTTCATCTTTCGACTCTCCCACTGGAGTCCCGCGCCTTTCCACGGCGCACTCAGACACGCTCCTGGATCAAAAATCCTCAATTTCGAGGATATCATAAATTCCAGAATTGGAATATCTTCATCAGGACGACCTTGCTTTATCTAACAGACAATGCCAATTAGCTTCAATTAATACTATGCACGGAGACAAATTGGCGGTTAACTTTCTATCAAACAAAAACGATGTCAGCCGCTCAAGCCGTAACCACTGCCATAAATGAAGCCGAACAAAACATACAAAACATCGTCAATGTGGTGAATGGGGCCGCTGGACTGGCAACTTCGATCGATGATTTGCTGAAAGAAGCAGCTCAAGTTGCCACGACCATAGCCGCTTAAAGTGCCCGGCAAACTCACATGTGCGAAGGGCCCTTCTGGAGATTGTCTGCGCAATTCCAGGCTGCATCATGGCTACCATCGCTTGGCTGGCCGCCGCCAACGACATTCATTTTTCCTCGGCGGGGAAGTTTAGATGTCGCCGGTGGTGTTTTCACAATCCTCTTGGAATAGGCCGCAAATCCTGTCGCTTTGCTTTCTAATGCGGTAGGCAGATTTAAGACGCCCTGTTTTTCGATACGGGTGATCGTTCCCATAATCTAACAGTCAAGCTGTGGTAGCCGACGCGTCTGGTTCTATGTAGATCGGCTCCCGGATGGGACTGAATCTGGCGAAGTTGCCGAGCCTCATCAGCAGCACAGGAGTGAGGCGGCTTCGAGCCAAAACCAGTATCTTCCCGCTCTCGGTCTGAATATCCGATAGCACTACATCGCCCACCCGAAGGTCCCTGACCGCGACCGTCCGGCCCAGGCTCTTAATCGATGTATCTGGCAAATAAATTTCGAAACAGGCGAAGGTGGTGTCGAGCACCCGGGGATCATACCAGCCCAAGCGTTTTTGCATCAGGGACAACCGATTCGAGTTTTTGCGACTGTCCATCAATGCCTGGAGCAGATCACGTTCGTGGGCCAGCGCCAGTTCAACCTCTTTGCGCTGGGACACGTCCTGCTTGATGGCGATGAAATTATGGATCTCTCCGTTCTTGTTTCGAACCGGCGTGATGGTCATTTCCTCATCGTAAAAGGCACCATCCCTGCGTTTGTTTATCAGTTCGCCATGCCATACCTTGCCGGCCAGGATGGTTGCCCATAGATTGGCGTAGAACGCCGTGGGCTGTCGGCCGGATTTCAGGAGCCGCAGGATATAGTGCTCCCGGAAAACTGGACAGGTGGTTTAGATGGTGAGTGAGAAGAAAAAGTAATACCATCTGAAAAATCACAATGAAACAACAACGCAAGAAACACAGTGG
>JARLHX010000179.1 GCA_031292035.1 Negativicutes bacterium
CGGCATCTACTTATTCTCCCAGGCCGTTTCCAGCCAAGTACCTTCAGCGTGTAAGAGCTTAACTTCTGTGTTCGGTATGGGAACAGGTGGAGCCTCTTAGCTATCGAAACCGAATATGTAGTTGGTTGTTTAAATACGAAGGTTCACGTTATTGCACATTTCATCTTCGCCATTCATCATGTGGTCAACTTGACCGGAGCTATAGAATACCATGTCTTCGCGGCTCCGTCAATCTATCAATTCTTGGTAGCTCGCTACTATCTTGTATCGACGAATCAGCATCTACTGGCTAACGTCTGTTCAGAAGCAAACACTACTTTTACGAAAAGAACCGTAAGATTTCCCTAAAAGCAATCTTACGGTTTCATTAGTCGAAGCACACAGTTAGCGCGCCCCCCCAAGTCTTCCCATAATTATGGAAGCATAAAGTGGCCGTAGTTTCTCAAGATGATTGATGGGCCTCTGCTTCGGGTGTATTGGCGAATCAGCTCAAGCCGGACTCCGCTAGACAGGGGTTCGACTCGGCGAGACGCGACCTTGCAAATCCATCTTTTTGGAGGCAGACTTTCTTGCTCGAGGAGATTGCCTCAGGCCAATTTGTCTTTTTATGATATCACTATTCTGCCTGACAAGCTATCAGTGTGTATATCATACTCTTCACTTCTCCCATTGCCGCTTCGGAAGATACACTAATAAGAACGGCAACGGATGGCCGATTCATGTCAGTCGCAGCAAAACTGATAATGGTCGTGAACAAGGTCACAAGACAGGTTAGAATAATCGTCCTCATCGGTTAACTCTCTATTGATTTATTGGGAAAAATGTATCTATTTTCTTTCTAATAACTACCGCTTCTTCCTTCTTCGCTAATCCATATCCAGAACGCTACGGCTTCCCGGACCTCATCAAATAGTAATAATTGTTGCAGCTGTAGAATTAGCATTGGTCATTTCTGAAACAGCATATTCAAATTACCTGGATAAAGACTTCCATTGTACCGCCGCAGACCATGCCTTCTTTGCGACGTCGTTAAGCAAATTAACTAGGTACAGTGCCAGTTGGTTTTCGTCGAGCACCTGCAACGCCCTAAGCCTCACCTCGGCTTCGGCACAGCCGCCGCCTATTGTGCCTATCGTCCGGCCATCGGTGGCGACAATCAAGGCCTCAAGCACACCGCCGCCTACAGCCCTGGCATCGGACGGCCTTCGCAGGAAAGCCCGCGCCCTAAAAGAGCTGAGAAAAGAGAATACTCGGCTCAAAATCTGGTAGCCGAGTTCTCGCTAGGTAACACAATATTTTTAGGAAACAGCAACTATCTTAATTTATTGATCTCTCGAATAAATTCCACCAGTTCACCATTTAGTGTTTAATAGCATTAGCCATTTAACTTCCGAGCCGAAATTTCAACAGCCCGGATGATCTTTTCATACCCGGTACAGCGGCAAAGGTTGCCGGATAGAGCCTCTTTGATCTCTTCCGTCGTTGGATTCGGAATTCTATCCAATAAAGCTTTTGTTGCCAAAATCATTCCCGGAGTACAATAGCCGCATTGTATAGCTCCCTCATCTACAAAAGCCTGCTGAATTGGATGAACATTTTCTTCGTTGCCAAGACCCTCGATGGTAAGGACTTCTTTACCATCGACCATAGCAGTCAACAGGGTGCAAGATCTGACAGCCCTACCATTAAGAAGAACAGTACATGCGCCACAATCACCAGTACCACATGCTTTTTTCGTCCCGGTTAAACCAAGCCTTTCACGCAATGTATCAACCAATATTTCTTTTGTTTCCACTTCCATGTTTACTGGCTTGTTGTTCAAGGTAAAGTTTATCGCGTAGGCCATTTAGTTTCCCCTCCTTGCTGCTTCCTCGTAGGCCATCTTTATGGCTCGTTCTACAACGACACTTATTACTTCTTCTTTATAAAGCTTATTGCGAGGGCTGCGAAGCATGGCTTCTGATGGAATAACACCTTTAATTTCTGCTAGCCCCTCTTCTATTGGTTTACCAATCACTATTTTTTCCAGGCTATATGCTTTAATTGTCGTTGCGCTGATGGCTCCCATACCAATGCTAATAGCCCGGCATATGTCTCCCTCCAATGTTAAACAGACAGCTACTGCCACTTGTGATATATCCTGGCCTTTCCGTTTTGTTAACCTGACGAATGCAGTACCAGTACTGGTACTTAGCTTGGGTATCCGGATCTCTTTAATCAGTTCATGCCGCTCCAGTGCGGTTTTGCAGTAATCAACAAACATATCTTTTGCTTGAATGATCCGTTCGCCATGCTTGCTAACCAAAACGATTTCGGCATTCAAAGCTATCAATGGTACATTACAATCAGCGGCAGGCACAGCTGTTCCTATATTCCCGGCAGGTGTACCTAAAATCCTTATAGCTGGAGACCCAATCTGAGCAACGGCTTGACGCAGTCCAGAGAACTGTTTGCACAGAGGTGATGCAAGGACATCCTCGTAGGTTGAGGCACCCCCAATGGATACGAAACCATCATCCTCTGCTATGCTTTTTATTTCAGGAATCTCCTGAATATAAATGATAACTTCTGGATCTATCGTCTTATGAGCAATTTTTTCAACAATATCTGTTCCGCCATTAACAATTACTGCCTTCTCACGGTACTTATCAAGTAAATCCAGGGCTTCGTTCAGGGTTTTAGGACAAAAATACTCATTCATCCTCTCCACCTCCAGTTTCTATTATTGCACCTTCGATTTTTTTATTGCAATTACGACTTCTCGCGGTGTTAACGGAAGTACATTTATACTGAATCCTAGTGCATTAAACAATGCATTTCTAATTGCTGGCCCTGCGCCAATAATAGGTGGTTCCCCAACACCTTTTGCACCAAACGGCCCAAGCTCATTGGGGTGCTCGACAATAATAGATTCCAAACGTGGTACATCTTTCGTTGTTGGAATGAGATAATTATGGAATGTCGGGTTTTGCATTACTCCCTTATTCATTAGGGTTTCTTCCATGACGCCCCAGCCAATGGCTTGCGCTACGCCACCATCCATCTGTCCTTCAACCGTCTTAGGATTAATCGCTTTGCCCACGTCACACGCCAGTACCGAGTGCGTTATAGTAATTTCACCGGTTTCAGTATCCACCTCCAGTTCAATTCCGTGGGCGCCAAAAGTATAGGCATGACTGGGAGTGCCTTGCCCATCCTCTGCCCGAAAGACTGGTTGAGGAGGATTCCAAGTTCCTGTTACTGCTAGAGATACTTGGGAATTATATGCTTTCACCACAATATCCGCAAGTTTTAGAGAGGTATCGGGATTGTCAACAATAGCTACTTTTCCATTCACAAGTTCCAGCTTCCGCGGATCTGCTTTCAATAGTTTTCCAGCAACATCTAACAATCTTTCTCTTAGTTTCAGACAGGCATCCATTACGGCATTTCCCACTAATACAACCGACCGGGACGCTACTGTCGGCCCGGAATCCGGTGACATAGCAGTATCGGAGTAACTTACAAGCACATCCTCAAATTTAATTCCTAAGGTCTCAGCCGCGATCTGTCCAATAGAAGTGGTCAGCGCTTGCCCCATTTCAGACGAACTTATCGCGATATTGAGTGACCCATCCAGCTGGAGTGTTGCAAAACAATTGGCACTATCAACTAGAAGCGGATGGCTGGTTCCATACATAAATAACCCGAAGCCTCTCCCCCGCTTGATAACCCCAGATCCTTTATCAATCGGCTGATCCCATTTCATCCTGGTCTTAACCTGCTCGATACATTCTTCCAGACCCAAACCACGACTCTCTTGCATTACTTGCCCGAAAATCGCTTGGTCGCCATCATGCAGAATATTTTTCATCCGCAGTTCCAATGGATCCATATCCAGCTTTTTGGCCAGTTCGTCAAGTTGGCATTCTACTGCGTATATCGCTTGAGGTACACCGAATCCTCTAAATGCACACGAATAAGGATTATTGGTAAAAACCGAGTATGCTTTTACCCGGGCGTTTGGGATGACATAAACCCCACCTAAATACGCCACATGTCGTTGCGTTACACCATGATATGGTTCTCTCAAACCACCCAAAGACGTATACGCCCCTTTATTTAAGACAGACTCAACATCAATAGCTGTAATCTTTCCTTCTTTAGTGGCAGCCATTTTATATTTTATGTATGCGGCATGCCGTTTCCCTGTCGTGCGGAAAATTTCCTCTCTATTTAGCTCAAAATATAGCGGCTTCCTAACTTTTAGCGCTAAAACACCTGCCATCGCACAAACATCAAGAGTAGAATCTTCTTTTCCGCCAAAACCGCCGCCAATGATAGGAGAAACAATACGAACTTTACTTTGCGGGAGTCCGAATACCGGTGCCAGGCAGCGCTTACTCGAATAAACGGCCTGGGCTGGACAGATTAGCGTAATTCCGCCTGTCAACAAGTCAGGTTCTGCGATACACGAGTCATTTTCTAAATAACAGTGTTCGACCATCGGAGTTTCATAATAGTTTTCAATTACAATTTCCGCGTCAAGAAAAGCCTTATCAACATTCCCTTTATTAAGATTAACAGCAGTTAAAATATTTCCCTTGTCGGCGAAAGGATGGTTGTCATGAATATGAATGGCGCCATCTTTCATCGCTTCTCGTGGATCATCGTAAGCAGGAAGCACTTCATATTCCACTTCAATTAATTGGAGCGCTTTTTCGGCAATCTCTTCTGTCGTTGCAGCCACTAAGGCTACCGCATCGCCTTCGTACCTGGTTTTTCCATCAGCAATAACCGGCTTATCTGGAATAATAATCCCATACCCATTCCTGCCAGGCAGATCTTTTGCCGTCATTACGGCGCAGACGCCTTCGAGGGCGGCCGCCTTCGACACATCGACTCTTTTGATAATGGCGTGAGGATGTTTGGCAAAGAGGGCTTTGCCGATAAGCATGTCTTTCCGCTTAAGGTCAGCTGTGTACTTGGCCTGCCCGAGAGCTTTGGCCAAGCCATCGACTCTTGCTATGCGTTTACCGACCACCTGTAGCTCAGTCACAGATTTTCCTCCTCTTTACGCCCCGCCAAAGCGGCGGGGAAGAATGTGTATTTTAGTCTTGGATCGTTCCAGTAGGCAACGCTGGCAAAATATTGCCCCAATAGATAATAAAATGGTATGATATATGCTATCAAGTTCTTCCGGTCTGCCGCAAACAAAGTAATTGGACAGGTGATTTTTATGATGGCAATTGTTAAAAACGATAAGGTCCGGGCCTACGAGAATGTAGTGGAGCAGTTCGTGCATCTGATCATCACCGGCCAGATCAGGCCCGGCGATAAGCTGCCGACTGAACGAGATCTTGCGGTAAAACTGGGAATCAGCCGGCCGATAGTGCGGGAAGCCTTCCGGGTGATGGAGAGCTTTGGGGTGGTCGAAAGCCTGGTGGGCTCCGGTCGCTACCTGAGCAAGGTTGACGCTGCGTCTTTCGGTCTGCCTTCAGGCTACGAATATCTGGCCCTCTATCTCAGCTCAATGGAAGCCCGCACCTATATAGAACTTGGCACTGTGAGTCTGGCTTGCCGCCGGGCCAACGCCGCCGATCTTGAGCGAATCGCCCGGGCCTGCCAAGCTGAAATTGACGCCAAGAGTTTTGTTCACTCCGACAGCGAGTTTCATCTGTCACTGGCGGCCGCTTCTCACAATCCGGTGCTGAAGTGGGCCATGGGCTCGCAGCTGTTTACTATATACTTTACCGGCACCTGGTCTCACGGTCGACCGGAAAGATGGTGCGAGATCAAAGAGGAACACCAGATCATTTACAGAGCCCTGCGCGAGCGAAATCAGCAGATGGCCGAAAAAGCGCTGCTCCGCCACCTTGAAAAGGTCAAGGAGAACATTCTCGAGACTGCGACCGAGCAGGCCAATAACTCCCGGAAAACCGATTAGCCGTCATAGACCAGGCACGCAACCCATAAAGGTTGCGTGCTTTTCTTTAGGGATACCTGTCACCAGTCCTGACTCAGGCTTCGCTCGCGGCTTTTTCCGTGCTCACAGGGCCGGCGTGCTCCACCTTGCCCAGCGTTTCCGGCAGGAAGATCATTACAACAACCCCCAGGGCAAAAATGCCCGCCGCCAGCAATATGCCCATTGACAGCCCTAGTTTAGTGGCCAGAACGCCTACCGTGAAGGGGGCAATTACCGCGCCCAGACGACCCATGTTGAAACAGAAGCCGCCGCTGAGGGCCCGAATTTTTTCGGGAAAGAGCTCGGTGAAGAATGAGCCGAACAGGCCGAACACCCCACCGAAGCTAAGACCCATAACCGGACCGAGCCAGAAGAGAAATTCGGCATTAGGAATGAGAACATACAGGGGTACAATGATGGCGTCGGCAGTGAAGGCGATCATCAATGCCTTTTTCCGGCCAAGCTTGTCGGCGATATAGGCGTAAACATGATAGCCGATGAAGGCGCCGGAAAATATCATTATGCTCCACATGCCCATATAGGATAAGCTGAGGCCGCGCTCTTTGACAAGGAAGGTCGGTATCCAGGAGTTAACGCCCCAGTAGCCGCCCATCTGGCATGCCGAGGCCAACGTGGCCAGGATGGTCAGCCGGCGGTTCTCCGGTGAAAACAGGTCGCTCAGACGAACTTTTTCATTGGTTTGCTGACTGGCGTTATTGACGGCGGCAAATCTTTTGGATTCCGGTACATAAATGTGGAAAAGTATGGCCGCGATAATCGCGGTTCCGCCGACAACGAATATCCAGCGCCAGTCATATTTGGACAGCATGAAAGTACCCATCAGGGCGGCAAACAGGCTGCCGAGGGCAAAAGTACTGAGCATGAAGCTTTCGGCTCTGGCCCGGTAGTGGGCCTTCCAGTGTTCGGCCACCAGGGCGGCGCAGGGGCCCCAGATACCACCGATGCCGAGACCGGCGATAAATCGGGTCACCATAAAGGTGCCCCAGGTCTCTACGTAATAGACGACAGCTGTAAACAGGCCGAAGCAGATCAGGCCAAGCACGGCTGATATTCTGCGGCCTTTGTTGTCGGCGATCCAACCGAAAAGAATGCTTCCCAGGGCGGCACCGATCATGGTAGCCGAGGCAAGGAGACCGGCCTCCGGCATGGTGATGTTCATCGTCTTGATGATAACCGGCATACAAATCGCTAAAATTGCCAGGTCCAAACTGTCATAAAAGTAAGCAATAAAAGTCCAAAACAGCACTGTCCACCTTTTTTCACTACCGCCGACATCTCTGGTAGTTGAACTATTCTCCATGTCTTTCCCCCCTATTATTTGGCTACTCGAAATCCACCTAATTGTCCCAATATTGGGTAACCCAATTTCATGATACTGCTAGCTTTTTCCCGTGTCAACGCAAAGTTCGGAATAATACAAATATTATAGATAACACTATACTTTCATTGTGATAAGCATAGAAAAATCATTTAATAATGCTATCCGTCATCCTGAATAAATCAATATTCATCAATTTGAATAATTATTTATCTTTCTTTTAGTCAACTAAAGGAAAGATAATTTTGCCGAACACAAAAAGAAGCATAAGACTGCCAAAAACGGCAATTTATGCTTCTTGAAACAATTTTTATATTACTGGTTTTATGGCGGAGAGGGTGGGATTCGAACCCACGGTCCCTTTGACAGGACACTTGATTTCGAGTCAAGCACCATCGACCACTCGGACACCTCTCCGTTATTCGAGATTATTGATAATGACTGTCCTAATGCCCCCAGATATCGCGGCTAGCTCCGCTTTGCCTTGAAAAAATCCTTCATGATAGCGGCACATTCGTCGGCCCGTACTCCAGCGGTGACCTCCAGACGATGATTCAATGCCGCGTTTTGCACCACATTGAAAATCGATTCCACCGCACCGGCTTTGTAGTCGGCACTACCGTAAACTAGACGGTCTACCCGGCTCATCACCAAGGCTCCGGCGCACATGGGACACGGTTCTATAGTAACATAAAGGGTCGCTCCGGTCAAACGCCAACGGCCAAGTTTGCGGCAAGCCGCCTGGATAACGATAACCTCGGCATGAGCCGTGGCATCTTGCCAGGTCTCGCGCTTATTGTGCGCAGAGGCAATCACTGTGCCGTCCATAACCAGTACCGCGCCGATCGGGACTTCACCGGCTGAATAAGCTGCGCGCGCCTCAGCCAGCGCCAATGCCATATAATAATCGTCCATCATCCAGGTCTCCACACAAAATCCGGCGCTCTCAGAATGCTTGGTCTACCGTCACCGGTTTAACCCCGTTATAGGGGAAAAAACAGTTCGACCAGCACAAGCCAAATAGCTTGGGGATAGCAGTGCTACTGTGATATTATAGCGTATAACAATCTGTTGTGCAACTTCATTTTATTGGTAATCTCTCCGGCCGCGCTACGCAAAGCTGGACGAGAACGAGCTATTTTCCTGCTACACCTTACCCCCAATAATTCCTACCCTTTTGCTTTTCTTCTGTCGTATCCTCGTCAACCATTTTCAGAAATTCCCGCATGGACGACAAGGCTTCGGCGTATTCACCGTTCCCCTGGCACCGCGTACAGAGCCTGCGGTATAAAGAATCTTTCCAGTCAAAAAACGCCCGTTTCGGAACCATGATCGTCTGAAACCCTGACCCGTCACAATCCGGACATACATCTCTCTCCCTGTAGCTGTTTTCTATGGAGGCTTCCAGCTCATCTGCCTGTCGGCGAAGTTCTTTCTGTTTTAGCCGCAGTTCTTCCACTTCTTTTATGTTTTTCATTGACTATTCCTCCGCAAATAAGGTTTCTATCTATACTCCATTGTCTTGCTGACCGAATGGCCGGTCTAGATCGCTTTGTCGATCTTCGGTTTATCTTTATTGCCCTTCGCCCACCCTACGAAGCCTTATTTTACCGCCTGAAAAGCAGCCAGTTCGTCATTTGAAAAAATCCTTTTGATATCAAGCAGGATAATCAATCGATTGCCGATCCTGCCAATACCCTTGATGCATGCACCCAGTTCGTTGCAGACGTCGGGAGTTGGCTCGACATTTGCGGCAACAAGATTGATCACCTCTGTCACCTCATCGACAACCAGGCCGATTTCCTGTGTCCCAACCGCCATGATGATGATTCGTCGTTCTGCCGGTTTATCGCCTGCCAGACCAAACTTTGCCGATAATCGAACCACCGGAATCACTTGTCCGCGAATATGAATTACTCCCTCCAGGTAATCCGGAGCCAAAGACAACTTAACAGCCTCCTGATACTGCATGATTTCCTTGGCATCGGTTAGCGGGACGGCATATTCTTCCTCCTGCACCCTGAAAATGACGACTTGTTCTGCATCCATTACGATCTCTCCTTTTCGGTTTCACACATAGTAAATTTGGTGTGTTTTATTACAAACCGCGGAATCCGTGAAACTTTCCTTTTTCGCTAGTCATCTATATACAATGCAAAAAGCATGCCAACATGGCATGCTTTCAAAAATACCGCGGTAATATAGCGTTTTGCGAACAAAAAACAATGGTGTCGTCTGGCAATGCGTGAATAAATGAACGTATGCGTAAATCAGTCCCTGACAAAAGTTACATTTGCGTCAATTGATTTCCCCGTTTTTGCCTTCTGCCTTCTCCAGGCGACAGCTCAATGCTCTGCGAGTCATCCCCAGCATCCTGGCTGCTGCCGCTTTGTTGCCGTGGTGCATTTCCAGCGCCTGGGTGATGATTTGCTCACAATAGTCATCCAGCGAAAACCCATCTGGTGGGATGACGAAATTTTGAGGATCAATCATGCCCGGCGCTTCCTCACCATGAACAGGGAACTTAGGATCCAATATCCCCAGGTGGCCGGGATTCACTTCTTCGGCATTATACATAAATGCCACCCATTCTATTGCGTTACGCAGCTCCCGGACATTGCCAGGCCATTCGTACGCCAGCAAAACCTGCGCAGCCTCAGGGCCGATTCGTTGAAAGCGCTTGCCTTTTTCCTGGCTGAACTGTTGCAGAAATAATTCTGCCAGCGGCACAATATCATTCACGCGTTCTCGGAGCGGAGGCAGCTGAATATGACCGACTTTGAGCCGATAATACAGGTCTTTTCGAAAAGTTCCGTTCTTCAGTCGTTCGGCAAGATCGACGTTGGTAGCGCATATAATCCTAAGATCGGTTTTGATCCTTTGAAGCCCCCCGACCCGGTAAAACTCTTTTTCCTGGATAACCCGCAGCAGTTTCGCCTGCAGTTCAAGCGGTATTTCCCCAATCTCGTCGAGAAACAACGTCCCCCCTTGCGCCAAATCAATCTTTCCTTTTTGCCCTTTACTCAAACTGCCGGTATAAGCGCCAGCCTCATAGCCGAAAAGCTCACTCTCAAATAGGGTGGGAGAAATGGCGGCGCAGTTGATAGGCACAAAAGGTCTAGGACTTACTGCCCCGCCGTTGTGAATCATCGAGGCGACCAGCTCTTTGCCGGTACCGGTCTCGCCCTCGATAAACACCGGGATGGAGCGATCAGCATGATATTTATGGGCTTGAAGGGTAATATTTTGCATAACCGGCGAAAAAAAGCCGACTCGATGTAAACCAATGGCTTTCGCAAGCACTTCTTTCAGTCGTTCCAACTCCTGCCGCGTTTCGGCGGTGGCCACTTCCACTTCATATTTGAAGCGTTCCTTCAGTTGTTTATGTTCTTTAAAGATGACCCGTTGCTCGGCCACCCGTTGAATAATAATCGATAATTCCTGCATATTGATGGGTTTTAACAAGTAATCCAGGGCCCCGGCCCGCAGGGCCTCAATAGCAAGCTCCACCTGGCTATTTGCCGTAAACAAAACGACATCTGTCTCTTTCCCTTGCGGCAAAGAGGAAATTTTCCGCAGTAAATCGATACCGGACATACCTGGCATGACAATGTCTGAGAGTACCAACGGAAAATACTCTTCTGTGAACCGCGTCAGCGCCTCTTCGCCGCTGCCGCATTCAACCACATCATGTCCGGCCCGCTTTAGCGCTTTACCGACCCAAAAACGGCTTGTTTTGGAGTCATCAACCAGGAGAATATTCACCGAAACCCTCCATCAACTGCGCCGGACCAATGCGCCCTTCTTGTGTGGCGGCACGCCTTTTGGCCCAACAGCGCCTGCATTCTGGCTCGTCTTCCTGTCCTGCGAAGAATCGAGTCCACTGTCCACTACAAAAACCACTTCCATTATATATAATTCTTCAAAATTCGACAAACATTTTTTTTATTTTCAGCCAGCAAAAAAAAGACTTGTCCTTTCACCAATTCTCCGCCCGCCAAAAAATGACCGCGAGCAGGTTGTTCCGCTTTAGACTAAGGGGTATTTATTTTAAATCGAATCAAAAACGTAGTACCATTGGGGCTGGTTTCCACTTCCATGCTGGCGTTATGTCGTTCGGCGATCTTGTAACAGACTGTTAGCCCAAGCCCGGTCCCATTTTCCTTGGTTGTCAGAAATGGCGTGCCGAGTTTCTCCATGATTTCCGGCGGTATTCCTTCGCCGGTGTCTTTCACCGCAAGCAAAACAGCGTCCCTCTCCACTGCAATGGAAATGGTAATCGTACCACCTGTCTTCATGGCGTCCAGGCTGTTGCGGGTCAGATTCAAAATAAGCTGCCTGATTTCGTTCTCATCAACTAATACAGGCGGAGAATCGTTGAGTTCCAGCAAAATCTCTTTTCCCTCGCGAATGGCCTCGGCTTGCATCAACGGAACAAGCTTGGCGATAATTTCGTTCAGTGTAACAGGGATAAAGTCAATTCGCTTATTCTTTGCCAATGACAGAAACTCGGAAATAATCGAGTTCGCTCGGTCTAGCTCAGCAATCATTAAATTGATCTGTTCAAGATGTTGGCTATATTCTTTTTTCACTTGAAATAATTGCAAATAGCCGCGGACTGTAGTCAACGGATTCCGGACTTCATGGCCAATGCTTGCAGCCATTTCACCGATAAGGCCCAGACGATCCAAACGGGCCATTTCGACTTCCACTTTCTGCTTTTCCATTTGGGACAAGTATTCTCGGGCCTTCTCGTGTTCATGGGAAAGAGCCAAATCTGTCTTGTACTGTTTTCGCTGCAGCACAGATACTGCTAAGAAGGCTGATAGCAGAAGAATCGAAAATAACCCAGCCCAGTAGCGGTAAACGTTACGGCGGGCCACCACATCCCTAAAGGCAATCTCTTTGGGTAAAGAGACAAGTACAAATGCCGGATAATCAGACAGCGTCTGGTACGCGCCAATACGGGGCCTATTCTCAGTACCCGGCGATTCGTAAATCCCGCTGGACATGCCTTGCTGTATATACGAAACCACTGGATGCTCTTTAAAGATAGCCATATGTGCTTCTGATTGAACGTCAGGAACACGGACCAAAAAACTGCCATCGGTGCGAAGAAGAACGATCGAGTTGTCAAACCCGACATCCATCTGACGAAATTCTTCGGTAAAATATTTTCGATCCAAACCGATGGTCACAACACCTGCGAAGTTGCCGTTTGCATCATTTAGGCGTCGGCTCAAAAAAATGGCAGATATAGATGTTACTTGGGTGACACGGGGGGATGAGACGAATACCTGGCCGGTATCACTCTTCGTATGAACTTGAAAGTGTTCTCTGTCGGCAATATTCAGCGGCCTCGCCAGCGGTGCGGCGCTAAAGAGAAGATCGCCATGAGCGTCAGCCACTGCGATCTGGTTAAAAATCCCCTGGGTTCGCAGGGCTCTCAACAGTTTCAGGTGAGCAGGATCGACGGCTCCATTTGCTTCGATTGCCGTTTTCATGAACAGCAAGATTCCGTCAGCCTGAGAAAAGGTTCGGTTGACGCTGGCAGAAAGGGAGCGGGCCATGTTACTATTTTCCGTATTAATCTCCACTGTCCGGGCAGCCATATCACGAGTAAAAAGAAAATCAGCCAATACGAATGACCCACAGCAAATAGCGCTAATTACCAGCCAAGCCAATATTGTTATTCTCGAAAGCGACTCCAGTTTTCGTAACCGGTAATTTAACAACTATTTCACCTGCCTAATCCTTTAGGTTTGCAATATGCAGGATAACGGCAACAAAGAAATTATTATTTTTTTCGACAATTGTCTGTCTTTTCCCTGCTGTAACCCATCAGGCTTATCATCTCCTATCGACAATCCTAATTTGCCTGGAGGTCCTCATACTTGACGGACTATGTTTTATACCCTGACTTGTATTAGGAAACTAAATACAAAAATTCCACAGACAAAAATGTCTATGGAATGATGCCTGTCATAAGGCGCGCTGGGAGGAGTCGAATCACCGGCTGGAACTTTAGTTTACAACATTGGTTGGTTTTCCCTGGGTAAACGCGGTGATGTTATCGGCTGTGAGGTTGACCAGTCTTTGACGCGATTCGATACGCCTCCAGCCAATGTGAGGGGTCATGATGACGTTGTCCATCGAAAACAAAGGATTATCCAACGGCGTCGGCTCGACTTCCTGAACATCCAGCGCCGCACCGGCTAGTTTTCCTGCCTTCAGGGCTTCAATCAAATCTGCTTCGTTAATGATTGGCCCACGTGAGGTGTTGATGATATATGCCGAAGGTTTGACAAGCTTCAATGTCTCTTTGTTGATCAAGTGCTTTGTGGATGGCATCAGCGGGCAGTGGATGGAAATGAAATCACTGCAGCTGAGCAATTCTTCCAGCGAAACAAACTTGACGGCCGACTCGCCCAAAGGCCGCGGAGCCGGATCATAAACAACGACATTCATACCTAAAGCCAGCGCTGCTTTTATTGTTTGCCGGCCAATGGCGCCGCCGCCGATAACCCCAACGGTCTTGCCGATTACCTCAAAGTGAGGCACTTGCAGGTATTTGGTAAAGTTATCGAAGTTTCCTCTGTCCAGCATTTTTTGCTGTTGGATCAAGGATGCACTCAAATTGAGAATGAGTGTAATCGCCAGATGGCCAACCGCTTCGGTGCTGTATGAGGGCACGTTGCAAACGGCAATGTTCTTTTCCCTGGCCGCTTCAAGGTCAATATTATTGAAGCCGGTTCCCGCTTCGCAGATGATTTTGACAGAGGAAGGAAATTTCGAAATCAGGTTTCTTCCTACAGGCAACTCCTTGGTAATAACGATATCCTGGCCTTGCACCCTCTCCAGAATTTGCTCGTCAGTACTGTCGTCGAATTTTTTGAATTCAGTGATGTCAGCTAGCGATGAATAGTTTAATTTTTGGTCAAAGTCTAATTTTGCTGAATTGAGAAATACCGCTTTCTTCTTCATGTGTGCAGCCTCCAAAATTACAAATATAAGCTAGATTTAAAGCTTCAAGTGATCCCGGTTTTTTTCTAATCTCTCCCTGGCGCATAACTATGTTGTGGCAATTTTAGTGAATGTGATAAATTTCACTTTCTCTACAGTCAAAATATACATTACTTTCTCCTGCCAGTAAAATACAAATATCGAATAAGCAATATTCCTTTTACCAATATACAATTTTTACCTAATCGCTATTAACCCTTGATATATATGCCTTCAGCAAGATTATATCTGCCAATCAGCCGACTAATTTATCGCCTTGATTCTTGCGTGATGCCATAATAGTTATACTTTTTCTGGAAGAATACAGCAGGATTCGTTTGCTATTGAGAGAATAGCAAAGAGGGATTGATAAAGTTTTCACAATTAATGAGGGGGGGGACGGGATCCGCAGGCGACTGCCTGCACCAGCTAGGAAACATCCAGCTACCTGATTAAAATCCGTAATATCTGTTCCAGTTGTATTTTTTTCAAACACACCACCGAAAACAAAAATCATCAAAAGAAGAGGTAATATAACGATGCAATGGCTACATAACTACGCAGCTTTTGGCGGCAGCCTTGGACTGACCGCCATCGCAGTATCGGTCCCGATTTTCTATCTTTTTTGGGCTCTGGCTGTCAAACGCATGAAAGGCCATCTTGCCGGCATCTCGACATTGCTGCTCACCATTGCGATTGTCGTTTTCGCTTACGGAATGCCGGTCAGTGTCGCGATATCTGCCGCAGTACTCGGAATGCTCAACGGGCTCTTTCCGATAGGCTGGATCATTCTCACCGCCGTCTTCCTGTACAACTTGACTGTGGAATCAGGCCAATTTGAAATCATAAAAAGTTCTATTTCTTCTTTGTCAACCGACCGGAGGCTCCAAGCACTGTTAGTCGCTTTTTGCTTTTCTGCATTTATGGAAGGGGTTGCCGGTCAGGGGGCACCCGTCGCTGTCGCTGCGGCAATGCTGATTGGCCTGGGCTTTCCCGCGCTGCCGGCGGCGGTTATCTGCCTGGTAGGCAATACCCCGCCTGTTCCTTTTGGTCCGGTGGGAACGCCGACGATTATGATGTCTACAGTCACCGAAATTAACAGTTTGACTGTCGCAAAGGCGATCGGCCTCGACATGACAATTTTGGCGCTCATCATTCCGATTTTCATGCTTGTGGTCGTAGCTGGCTGGAAAAATGTCAGGGGCGTCCTCCCTGCAGCCCTTGTAGCCGGAATCAGCTATGCCGTTACAAACCATCTGGTAAGTCAATACATGGGGCCGGAGCTTCCGGCTATTTTGTCTTCCTTCGTTTCGATGATCTGCCTGGGCGTCTTCCTCAAATTCTGGAAGCCTGCTACCATTTGGCGTTTCCCGGACGACTCGGATGCCGCAGCAGATACTGCTGTGCACTATAGCACCGGACAGGTCATTAAGGCTTGGTCTCCATTCATTATCCTGATGATCGTTATGGGCATCTGGGGTACGCCGTCTTTCAAAGCATGGGTCGCCAACGATCTTAAGTGGTTTATTAATATTTCCTCCTGGCCTGGGCTGGATGGAATCGTTTACCGCGCGGCCCCCATCGTGGCCACACCGGCAAAATATGCCGCCAATTACCGCGTAGACTATTTTTCCGCCCCTGGTACCGCCATGCTGATCTCATCGCTGCTCTCCATGGTTGTACTGGGTCTCAGCCCGGCCACCGGAGTAAAAGTATTCGGCAAAACTGTTCAACAGCTGATGTACTCCCTGATTACTCTGGCCTCGGTTCTTGGTGTTGGCTTTCTGGCCAACTACTCCGGCATGTCGTACACCCTTGGCCTGGCCTTTGCTGCCTACACCGGCATGTTTTTCCCGATCTTTTCGCCTGCCATCGGTTACATTGGCGTATTCCTCACAGGCTCAGTGACCTCATCAGCAGCCCTGTTCGGAAAACTGCAGCAAGTTACCGCCTCCCAGCTAGGCCTTAATCCCCTGTTGACCATCTCGGCCAACCTGTTTGGCGCAGATATCGGCAAGTTGATTTCGCCGCAGTCGATTGCCGTAGCCTGCGCCGCGACAGGCCTGGTCGGGCGTGAGACCGATATTTTCCGGCTGACTGTCAAGTATTCGGTTTATCTTCTGCTGCTCGTTATCGCCATCATTTTGGTCCAGGCCTGGGTCTTCCCTGATATCCTGCCAAAAGTCGCAGCCATCGCCCTGACGCAGAGCGCATAGCTCCTCGATGGTCGGGTCTACTGTCTAAAGCACTCCATAAAAACCCCCACCGCTTTCCTTGTGAAGGCGGTGGGGGTTTTATACATCAGCGCTACTAGGTTGCGCGAGCCAACGCTATGGCTGCCTTGAATCATTATTTTACAGCACATGGCCTTTTAGCGACATTTTTATCAGGAACGTCAGACTTGACCAAAAGCCAGTAAGACAACACTGCGGCGGCCTCAGCGGCAACAATGACAATCCCCATCGGTAAGGCCGAGTCCTTCCCTGCAAGCCCAACTAAAGGTGCCATAATACCGCCCAAGATAAATGATACCAAACCAATAAGAGCAGACGCGCTGCCTGCTGATTTTGCCTGATCCTGCATCGCCAGTGAAAAGCTGCTTGTTCCGATCATCCCAACACTGGAAACGACAAAAAACAAAGATACTAATATTGCAATCAAGCTACCGCCGGCCACAATCATTGCAAGCAATGAGACCCCACCTGAAAAAGCAAGAATCAGGCCGATGACAAGCAACTTTTTCTCCGGCACCCTTCCGGCAAGCCGACCGGTAATTTGTCCGGTGAAAACAATGCCCAAGCCGTTAATCGCAAAAAAGACACTAAACATTTGTGGTGAAACACCGAAGATATTTTGCAGAACAAAGGGTGAGCCCGAGATATAGGCAAACATTGCGGCAAAGCTAAAGCCTTGGCTGAGCGCATAACCCATAAATGCTTTATTGGTGATTAAGTTCCGGAAGGTTTTCATTGTATTGACAAGGCCGCCCCGCGAACGCCGTTCGGCCGGCAGCGTTTCCTGCAATCCAAAAAAGACGGCAAACAGCATCACCAATCCAATGGCTGCCAGGACCAAAAATACGCCCCGCCATGCTGTAAATTGCAGGATCTGCCCGCCTAGAATTGGGGCTACGATGGGAGCAACTCCGTTAACCAGCATCAGGAAAGAAAAAAAGCGGGTCAGCTCTGGGCCGGAATAGAGATCGCGTACCGCTGCACGGGAGATGACAATGCCGACAGAGCCTGCCAATCCTTGAATAAACCGCATGACTATAAAGAATTCAATGGAATGGATGAAAGCACACAACAGTGATGATACCGCATAAATAGCAAGTCCGATCAGCAGTGGCCCGCGTCGGCCACGTACATCGCTGACCGGTCCGGCAAAAATTTGTCCGAGCGCCATGCCCATCAGACAGGCTGTCAGGCTTAATTGCGTCATTGACGTACTGGCCTGAAGATCTTCCGATAAATTCGGCAGGGCCGGCAAATACATATCAATCGACAACGGTCCAAAGGCAGACAGTGAACCCAATATAAGGATAATTCCAACTACATATACACGAGATTTTTCATTAACGGTCGCCGTCAATTCAGCAGTAGTACGATTCATGCAGGTTCTCCTAACTTCAAGTAGTATTAAAGCCACTGTTTCGCCTGATTCCCATCTTGCCGCATCTTCATTCCAGGCCTATGTTCATAAATACCCCGGAAAGCAAAAGGTTCCGCAGACTTAAGTGTCCACGGAAACTTAATTTGCAGGTGGCGCCGGGTGCCTTTTACGCTGTTAAGGATAAGATAAAGGCAGTTTTATATGATATTCTAGCCTATAACCATACTCTATGCAACCCTTTCATTGGTTCTCTTCTCTAATTATTACAATGTAAACTTTAGACAAGTATTAAGACAGCAGTTACTATAGAGCAAAAGGCTTCAGGTGAAAAACCCTGAAGCCTTTTTATCCATATACCTTCATCACCATTTTCGGTTATTTTAGATTTTCCACCATCCACTTGTTTAAAAAGCTAGCAATTTCCAGATTGTTTTTCTCAACCATAAAATTATGGGCATTGCCGCGGAAACCATAATCCTCCAGACGGATATAGGTGTTTTTCACCCCCGCCTGCGCCAGGTACCTTGCGGTCCATTCGTCATAGCCCGAGTGGTATGACGCCTCGGTAGATACAATTAAAATGGGAATCCCCTGCAAATTAGGCAGCTGGCGCGCTGGTTCCTGCTGCAACCACCCTGCTTCTGGCAGTAAAACCGGCTTGTCTGTGGGCACCTGGACAAACGTCAATTGCGCCGGGTCACTCACCGGCGGATCGTACGCAAGGGGAATATCGGTAATGCCCCAGGCCCGGGTTCGAGATGCGGCACCCGGGTAGAAACCCGCATCACGGTAGGGAGGTCCGAGTGGTTCCAACGCTACAATTCCTTTCACAAGCTGGGGCCGGGCATCGGCAATCAGCCATCCAAAAGCACCGGCTTGCGAATGGGTAACAAGAATGGCCGGGCCGATTTCGTCAAGCAGGGCCGCGCCCGCGTCTTGGACTAGTTGCTGGGTTTCGGCATTACTCGCCAGAAACGCTACCTTACTTGCATAGTACGAATCAAACACCGAATCACCCATATGGCCCTTATTGGGACCATCACCTGGCCACTGGGTATGTTTATCAGCCCGTGGCCAAGTGCCATCCGCCGTTGTATTTAATTCCGTGCCCTTTACAGTACTTGCAGCCAACCGGCCGTCGACGCCGGGATTATACGCCGACCTGCCGCGCGCCGGTTGATCTACCAGGTAAACGACATAGCCCTGTTCGATAAAATAGTCAGCCCAGCCTTCACGTCCGTCGGGAGTGCCTTTCCAAGTGACCCCTGTTGACGACGCCCCATGAAAAAACACCAACGGGTAGGGGTGGGTACTCTGCTTGGGAACAAAAACTTCTACATACATCTGGCCCTGCATCACCTTTTTTCCTTCTTCGCCGACATAATGGCCGCCAGCATAGAAGAAACCATAGGCTTTCAGGTTTTTTTGTTCGTAGACAGGAACGGATGCCGGAACAGAGGCGACCGGAGTTGCTTGCACCCCTCCAGCACCAATTGTCATTAGCAGTATGATTACCAATAGCACCAGTGGAATGGATATAGTCTGGATTCTTCCAAGCATTTTTTCTCCCCCTTTATAAGCTGTTCAAAAGAGAGTCATCCTTTTACCTTGCTTTGCATGCAGCCTGCAGCTACCGCGGAAGTTGATATACCTCACTGATGATTTCTTTTACAAGATTCCCGGCTTTGATCAGTTCCGGAATACTTACTTCCTCGTTTAGAGTGTGATTTTTGCTGTAGCCTGAAGCAAGCCCTATCGCTTTGATCCCGGCTTTGTTGAAATTATTGGCATCCATACCACCGCCGCCAGGTAAAACGCGAATATCGGCGCCAACCGACTGCAGCGCTCGTTTGGCAACCTGTACTACGACTTCTTCTTCGCCGACATAAAAGGTTTCATATAGTTCTTCGACTTCGATGTCAATCGTTGTGTCATATTGCCGCGCCACAGCGGCAAACGTTTGTTTCATATTGCTTATGTACTGGCGCATCTCAGCAGTCACGGTACTTCTTACTTCTCCCAAAATCTCGACATAATCGCATACAACATTGATGCTGCCACCGCCTTGAATCACGCCGTAATTAACTGTTAAGCTTTCGTTAATTCGCCCGTCTTCCACCTTTATCAATGCCGCTGCGGCCACCTTTATCGCATTTAGGCCTTTTTCCGGCTCGTTGCCTGCATGGGCACTACGCCCATGAACCTGAACCTTTATTTTACTCTTCGAAGGGGCCTGGTTGACTATTTTGCCCACTCCCCCCGGTGAATCAAAGACAAACGCTACTTTAGCTTGCAGGCGGGAGAAATCAAGATACCGGCTCCCGAGTACCCCTTGCTCTTCGCAAACAGAAAAAACAATTTCAATATCACCATGCGGAATAGCCGCTTCCTTTACCTGCCTGACACCATCCAAGATGGCTGCAATTCCCGCTACGTCGTCAGCAGCGAGGATGGTGCTGCCGTCACTGGTTATCTTGTTTTCACTGACAATCGGCTTAATATTCTCGCCCTGCTTAACCCGGTCCATATGGGCAGACAGGATAACGGCTGCGGCTCCGCCTTCGCCCTTCAGCCTGGCAATAAGATTCCCTGTGTTGCCGTTAATAATCTGTCCGACCCCGTCCTCCGTGACCTCACACCCCAGATCGGTCAACTTTTGTTTGAGCAGATCGGCGATTGCGCGTTCATTGCGTGATTGAACATTGGTTTTCACTAGTTCCAAAAAATTTTCTGTGATATAAGCATTTTGTGTCATCTGTTAACCGCCTTCCAAATGCTCAAATGTTGTTTGTTCCACGATTAAGTCTTCGGTAAAATTCCGTATCCTGCAAATCAATTACATATGGTTGCAACCCATAGGATTGAACGTGTTTTTGGCCTTGGCTTGTTGTAACTACTTGGCAGCCGCTGCCGCAAACGATGCCGTCATGCATGATAACTTTCCCACTGGCAATGGTTGTACGGGCCTTTTGCCTGCCAAAATCGATCACCGTCAGGTCGGCATCAGCGCCTGGGGAAAGATGCCCCTTGCCCTTAAGTCCCAAGATAGCCGCCGGTCGAATGCTTGTTTTATAGACAAACTCCTGGATGGTCAATGCATGCAATTTAACCAGTGAAAGTCCGATTTCGATGATGGTATTGCGCGGAATGGCGCCGCCATCAGTACTGATGCCATCCACCACAAACTCTTTTGGGGCTCTTTTCGCCGTTGCCAGGCGAAACCGAGGCTCTGGCGGGTTAAGCGGGAAGCTGACGAAAGCCGCTGTGCTAAGTTCCCGCCAAAAACGGACCGCTTTTTCGCCTGTGGCAAGCGACATGACGCCGCCTTGCGGTATGTTAACATGGGCCCAGCCGCCAAGAATGGCAGCCTCGAGTCCCTTTTCGCTGGGCTCAAACCCGCCTGTTGTCAAACAACGCCTGGTGACCTGGCTTTCGGGCTGGCCACTCGAGCATTTTGCGGCAGTGGCGTTAAATGGCGAGACATAGGACTCACAAGTAATGTTGGGATTGGCGGTTAAGGCATTGACCATATCCTCAGTCTCTTGCAAAACCGGGCGGGAAACACCGCGGCAATAGCTATTTACATGAGCAAGATGAAGAGCCTGCCCTGCCGCCAATTCAATAGCTTCCAAGCCTCCTTCGATAACAGACCCGTACTTGGTAGTCCCGGCGTGAAAGGCAACATAGGCTTGGCACTGATTCGCCGCTGAAATCGCTCTGGCTGTCGACTCAGACGTCATTGGGTAATGGCCGCCGCGCAGCTTTATGCCGATAGCCCCTTTCTGTAGGGCCTCGGTTACGACCTTTTCCAATTCATCGATTTTCGGGTCTCCATCTTTGACATTGTGTCCGGGACGTATGCCGTTCAAGACTGCGACCGTAATACCCGCACCATAGCATTTGGCAATCTGAAACACTTCATCAGCCGGCCCTGCCATGTCCAGCGCAGTAGTCACACCGGCAAGAGCAAGCATTCGATGCCCATATTGACCGTGGTATATATTTGACAGATGGACATGCATGTCAATAAGGCCGGGAATGATATACATACCATGTGCATTGATCGTTTGCGCGGCCTGGGTACGGTCCATTTCCGCCGCCACTTCCACAATTTTGCCGTCTTTCACGCCAATGTCAAAATGCCCTTGGCGATTATTTACCGGATCAATAACCGTTCCGCCATAGATAACCAAATCATACTTAGCCTGCATAGCAGCCTCCTTGTCGATAATCCTCATGCTAGCGCATGAGGATTAAATATGTAACAATCAAAGCAATCGTCATGCCGAGTGCATTGCGTTTTGCAATTTCCAGGGGGTTGATACCGGCAAAACCGGCGCAAATGATCGTCGCTCCCGAAATCGCCGACATTGTCCGCCCAATCGCTCCAGATAACGTAGCCATTGATCCCATATGAATAGTATCCAGCC
This sequence comes from Negativicutes bacterium, assembly GCA_031292035.1. Next base: position 22,328 of record JARLHX010000179.1, read on the forward strand.
CAAACTGGGCGGCATGGGCGCTAACAGCTTTATTAAAAGCAATGGATGCAGCTTCACCTGAACCGGAAATAACCCCTAAACTCCAGGGTCCGAGAGCTGCAGCCAGGCTTGCAAGAGCTGGAGATGATGTCATGGCAGTGATTAGCGCTTGGATTAATCCCAATGCATTCAAACCGTCAACAAACACAAAGGCAGTCACAATAATGCCGAAAATGTGACCAAAGGAGTCGCCAAATCCTTTGAAAAAAGCCTCGGAAATTTTAGCAGGATTGGAGCGAGTAACCACTAACGCAGCCAAAACACCAATCAACATGGCGTGCGATACTGACATTTTTAAAATCGGCATAACTGTATTCCCAAGGATTAAGATAACCAAGGGCAGCATGGGGATTGCGGCGTACAGATGGTTGATCTTCAAACCGTCCAGATCAGAGGCGGTCTTGGAGACTGCCAGCTCATATCCTTTATTTTCTTTTAGATAAAAAGTAATCGCCGTTAGTGACACAGCGCCAATTATCAACGCAATAGTCAGGGGGAAACTTTGAACAGCCAGTACATCCATCGGCGTCTTTCCCGCCAGCTCGGCTACTAATACGTTATGGACATGACCCGGATTATAATTGGAGCCAAAAGTTCCTGCCATAACCGCTGAGGCTGCTGCTGCCGGATGAACCCCAGCCGCCATTAGCAGCGGAATCAATATCGATCCTACTGCAGCGGCGACACCGGCAGCACTTGTAAGCGAGCTATTCACTGCGGCTGTCAGGAAAACTGCACCAGGAATAAGAAAGGGCCCTGCCTTGCGCAAGGAGCTGGCCAATAGTGCAATAAGATGCTTGTCACAAGCCGTCACTCTCGCCACCATGGCGAATCCCATTGCCGAAACAATGGGTTCTAATATTCGCCAATCCTGCAACGCTTTTGTAAAAGAATCAAGAGCCCCCTTAGGCTTACCGGCAATAATTGCGAGCGCCATCCCGGTACCGAATAGCACCATCCGCGTCTCGTAACGTTTTGCCAATAGATAAATCATAATAAAGATTACCAGCATTCCTAACCACGTTTGCATCCAACCAACCCCTTTTAAATAAAACTTCGCAGTATTTGTTTGTAGTCCTCCTTAAAGCATGGTTTATATTTGGCATTTATCACATGAATAACGCCAGCCAAGGCGATCAGCAGTTTTCTTTTTGCAAGTAAAGAACCCGCTATCCAAAGATAACGGGCCTACGGTCTTCTTAAAACACCTTTTGCTACACAAGCTAATGATCCTTATTCTTCAGTCACAGGTTCTTCCACGGTGGCGAGCATAAAAATGCCCACCTTCCTTGACTGATCTTGGTGATATTTATTGCTGAACAGTCCCTTAATAATCGGTATACTGCCTAGTATAGGAACCGAGGACTTGTCTGTGGAGGTCTCCTTCCTCAGGATTTCCCCTACTATAAAGGGAACGCCATTTTTTACATTAATGATCGTTTTAGTGGTAGTGGTACTAAGCTGTGGTGCAGCAATGCCAAATTCTACTTGCTCCGATTCAATTGAACTTACATTCGATTCGATATCCAATTTCATTATGTCTTTATCAAACTGCATAATTGACGGTTTTACCTTTAAACTTACCATAACATCCTGCATCTTGACACTCGGATAGCCATTGGTACTCACAACAAAAATCGGCACCTGATCCCCAGTGGAAATTAATACAGATTGATTATTTAAAACGCGCACTTCTGCTGACGCCTTAACCTTGCCAACTGTATTATCAGTTTGATAATTCACTTGGGCTCCGGTGCTGGCAGATGTTGTGGCAGTTCTGCCGGTAATTGTGGTTGAAGCAGTGCCGGTATACAACTTGCCTTTAACATTATTATTCGTCACAATGCCACTAAGCAATAAATTTTGCCATTGTACACCACTGTTCTCAGAGTTTCCATCGGAGATCTCGACAACGACTACTTTAATTTTTATCACCGGAACTGGTTTATCATATGCCTTGACAATGTTTGCCACCAAATCCATCGTCCCCGGACTTGTCGTATAAACTATAATATCATTTTGACTTTCATCTACTGTATAACTTCCCAGAATGGGCGAAATTTTCGTTGCGTCTACCTTACTCTTATCGTCAACCGAGGCCGTTATGTCTGACTTTCCTGTTTGAGCAGCTGATACAGTGGTATGTGTAGGTTTTAATATCAAGTCTAAGATTTTTTCAATTTCGCTCAAGTCAGCCTGGCGAATATGTATACTACATACATTATCACTAAACTTCACCATTTCTACCTTTTGTCTTCGTTGATATCCATATTTAACATGATATACATGTTTTTCGGCTGGTTCATCGCTGCCGCTTAGCCACCAGACACAATTAGCGGCCTGAGCGATCGTATTGAGGGTCGCCTCCAGCGATTGTTTTTCAATATTTAGCGTAAGTTTTTCTGCTGGCATCCGTCCGGTTAGAATAATGGTTTCCCCAGTTTTTTCTGCCAGCGAACTTAATAATTCACTTACAGAAGCTTTGTCTGCCGCAATGCTTATTAGATCAAGTTTTTCATCCACTGTTATGGTCATGCTTGAAGTCACATCTGGCAGATTGCCCTGTTTATCATTCAGATTATCCGACTGCGCAAAACCAAGTGGACTAAACAGCGAACACTGCAAGCAAATTAGCAGGATAACTAAGCCCTTTCGCTTCATGTTATAGTATCCTTTCCTATTTTGGTGCCGTAACTTCCAGGTGAGTCGAATAATATTCTTTTAAATTCTTAACTTCGTTTAAATTCCCGTCTAGTTTGTTAAGAAATTGATAACTGAGCCAATATAAATCTATCTTATCTGGATTGCGATCACTTATGACTTGTAAATAAGCCGCCTTCGCCAAGATTTTATCCTGCTCCGAGCCTTCTGCCGCATCTATTTTGGCTAAATCCCGCTTTATCTTTTCTGCTAAATCATTACCCAATAAACGCAGTTTATAGATATCATCTAATCCGCTTCCTGCTATCTTCCATGTATATACCTTACCAGACGGCATCTTCATTTCTTCAGGAGCAACAGTGACTACTTTGAGATCTGTTATCTCTTTGCGATATTCCTGCTGACCACCAGTAATAACAAGCTCTTGCCCTGCCTTAAAGCCATCCTCAACACAAAATTCAACAGCATAACCTTCTAACAAGGTAACATTATAGCCTGGCAGAAAAAAGCTCCCCTGACTTAGGCGTTTATGCTGCTGGGGCGCAAAGGCTTCTCGATCATTAAGCATTTGGAAAAGTTCGGAGTCCAATTCCTGGCCAGGCAGGAAGTGCACCTGGCTTTTAGCCTGTACATAACTCATAAAGAATAAAGGAACCAGTAACATGATACATGTACTTAGACCCAGTCTGCCCAGCTTACTAACGATGCCTTTCATAATTACCTCCTAAACAATAATCATTTAATGATTCGTCTGAGGATTGACATATTAGCGATTCTAGGAAAAATCATGTATGTTTCGTACGCAACACCTCATCAAACAAAACATTCAGATTTAACTGCCGTCATATCCCATACAGCATAAAGGGTGCCCAATATACAGGTCGACTATATTTCCCATTATTGATAAATTCCCGCTTGGTCTGATTTAGGGCTGTGACCTGATCCATACCAGACTGTATCTTCCGGAAAAAGCTAGTGGAAAAATCAGTGGTGCTATCATCGCATACCGACCACAAAGTCATGACGGTGTTCTTGTTCCCTGCCACATATAAGGCAAACGGCAGACCCATGACTCCTTCACCCCGGATGACTTTTCCCCGTCCTGTTTCGCAGGCCGACATGAACACTAGGTCGCTATTTAGGTCATATCTTGGCCATTTACTTACCGTGATGAACCCATTGGTGCCTGCCACTTTGTTTTGCTGTCCAAGGACAATAGCACTCAAAGCAGGAACTTCCGGACTGAAAAAGCCGTGGGTGGAGAACAGGATGTATTTGTACTGACTAAGTTCTTTCGTCTTGTTTACTTCGATAAGCTTGGCTTCAGTGGCATCATCTTTCTTGTAAACGGCCGATGAACCAGGGAACAAAGCTGCGATAATGTCAACTTCCTTTTCAGATGTTGGCAGGTCACCAAATCGTAGGTTAAGCAAATTGTATGACCGTTCAACAATATCAGGATCGCTACTGCGACTGATCATTTCGTTCAGATCAACGTTATCGGGCTGTTCCGCACCTCTTTGCAAAGTATCCCTTCCATAATGGGCGGCTCCCATAGCAAATAAATATTTCCGGTCAGATATTGTCTGGTTGGTCTGCTCGCGCTGTTTGAGAAGCACATACATCGAAAGAGACTGGATATAGCTGATATCGTGCCGAGGAGTGGCGGCGGCGATAACTGGCTTCCCTTCATAGTTCAAGGTTTCAAAGGGTAGGAAGGCTAGTGCTCCATCAGGTGAGATGATCCATCTATCTTTGCCGCCAATATATTTTGCCAGTGGTGCCAGTAGCTTGTCGCCCAAGTAAGCCGCAGTCTGGTTGAGGTATTTATCCAGCCCCGTATCATCAACCGCCTGAGCATCTTTAGTAGGCGCAATTAAATAACTGGAGCCCTGAGTAAGTTGATAGCTCCCGTCCGGCGTCAGCCAAAGACATTTGCCAGTCATTTTCAGGTTCCTGATGCTTGTAGTGCTTAGCATTTCACGGTACAAGCCAATGGTCACGTCTAGTTTAGGGATATCGCCTAAATCCACTGCAGTAAGTCCCATTTGAGGATCAATGACAAAGGCGAGGATATGCTTGTCACTTTGCAGGTAGCTGATAAGGACGGCGCCTGCAGGGATGAGTTTTTCCCCTTCGGCAGCACTAACCATATGGGGTTTGCTCAGCATGGCATATTTAGGGTACTTGTCGGTCAGCGATTCAAGGTAGGTATTGTACTGTTTAAGCATCTCATTTTTCTCAGTTTCGAGGTTTATTCTACCGCTTACTAGATTGTCTCTTTCCAATTGCAAAGAAGACAACAGCTCAGGTTGACCTGTAGCGCGTGTTATTTTTCCCGCTAGATCTGCAAGACGGGCATCGACTTCAGCGATAGCTTCGGCAAGACCGTCCTTGCGCTGGCTATATTCTTTAAGCTGTTGACATTCTTCGTCTGATAAGATGCCACTTTGGTCGGCTAGCCGGGCAGTTGCCGATTCCAGCAGAGTACGGGCCTTGCTTAATTCGGCGATATCAAAAGCCTTCTCTGATTCTGCAGACCGGACATACCACCTGCTAAGCCTCTCATAATTGGGAATATATATCGCCAAAAAGGCCTGCCGGTTCTCAGGCGAAAGTCCGCCGTCCGCTCTTAAATGCTCGATACCGTTAACAGCTTTTTGCAAAAACCTGATCGCTTCGCTGTGACGACCAAGGTCATTGTAAATTGTCGCTATGTCTCTCATACTGTTGATAGTGTGCAGGTCACTTGGTCCGAATATTTCGATGCGCAGTTGTAGCACTTTTTGCTCAAGCGCCAGCGCTTCGCCATAGCGTCTGAGGGCGCGGTAGGTGTTAGCTAGATCATCCATAGTCATAATAGTGTCCGGGTGTCTTTCCCCCAGGATCTCGGTGCGAAGTTGCAGTGCTTTTTCGTCAAACGCCAAAGATTCAGCGTAGCGGCCAAGGAAGCGGTAGTTCGTCGCCATGTTGGCCATACTGGCGATTGTATCGGGATGTCTTTCCCCCAGTATCTCAGCGCGTAGTTTCAGCGCCTTCTCATAAAGTGCTAGCGCTTCGTTAAACTCCCGAGTATCGCCAAGCTCCCAGGCCCCGCCTCTACGACCAAGGGCGCGGTGCGCAGTGGCTAAGTAATCCATACTTGTAATAGTATCCGGGTGCCTTTCCCCCAATATCTCTGTGCGTAGTTTCAGCACTTTTTCGCTAAGGGCCAGAGCGTCGCCAAAGCGTCCTATGCCGCGATAGGTATTAGCCAGCTTGGCCATACTGGTGATTGTGTCCGGGTGTCTTTCCCCCAGTATTTCAGTGCGTATTTTCAACACCTTTTCGTCGAACGGCAGTGCTTCGGCATAGCGGGCGAGCGCGCGGTAGGTATTCGCAATGTTGGCCATGCTTCTAATTGTGTCCGGATGTTTTTCCCCCAACATCTCGGTGCGTAATTCTAGCGCCTTTTCATCAAGCATCAGCGATTCGCCATAGCGTCCGAGGGCACGATAGGTATAAGCAAGGAAGCCCATGCCTGCAATTGTGTCAGGATGCCTTTCCCCCAGCATTTCAGTGCGTAGTTTCAACACCTTTTCGTCGAACGGCAGTGCTTCGGCATAGCGGGCGAGCGCGCGGTAGGTATTCGCAAGGCCGGCCATGCTTCTAATTGTGTCCTGGTGTCTTTCCCCCAGTATCTCGGTGCGTAGCGCTAGCGCCTTTTGATCAAGCACCAGCGCGTCGCCATAGCGTCCGAGGGCGCGATAGGTATGAGCAAGATAACCCATACTTGCAATTGTGTCCGGATGCCTTTCCCCCAGCATTTCAGTGCGTAGTTTCAAGGTCTTCTCAAACAGCAACGCGGCCCCTTTGTAATTGCCTACTTTATTATACGCAATGGCCAATTCGTTCATTGCCGCCCAGGTATCTGCACTTTTCTCGCCCTTAACCTGTAGCTCTTGCTGCACTTTTTCTTCCAGTGCCTCAATATTTGATTCACTAGCGGCATAAACAGAGTGCCCTGCAAACAGACGAAACAAAAGAACTACCAGCGCGATCACTACAATTCCCTTTCTCATCTTTTGCACCCTTTCATGTCGCTATTTAGAAATATTTACTCCGCCTTTTTGCTTATTCACAGGACCACTATCTCACTATTGCCCTTCATAATTACAAAATTCATATGCAACTTGCCGAAACAAATAGACCGAAAACAGACTCTTTGTGCATGCGCTGAATAGTAGCCACACCTGATTATTAAGTGACCGACAACTTCACCCCAGCTATCATGCCTACAAAAGGGAGCCTTGTAAATCCGAATTTCGCACTACAAACACATCTCCTAAAAATTACCATAATGGCACAATTCAACACCAGTGTTCAAACGTCCTTTTGTCCAATGAAAATATAAAAAAAATTCTCCATGCCTAAAAACTTTGCAGTACTTCTTTAACTCCAACCCGACTACAGCACAAGCTCCACCTGCACCAAATTTACTACACAGAGCCACTCAACCAGCATCCCAAATAACCCTTCGTCCAAATCAGCCCACACCGTCCCTTGCCCTCATAACAAAAATAGCCGCTCGACAAAATGCCAAGAGACTTAATTTTACTTGGTGCGCTCGGGAGGACTCCAACCACCGACAAATCTCAGATGGTCTCTCGAATCAGGAACCATTCGCCAGCCTGGGTAATTTTTGAATAAAAGGGCACAATAGAATAATGTCAATACTCTCCATTCCTAATATCCAGCATAACAAAAGGTGCTGCATGGAACACAATCAGCCTCGCCGCCCTCTCGTCGCCATCGGTACACTGGGAATTTCAGTTGTACATCCGCTCAGCCCCATTATCGCGGCTTGGTGGTCCGCCGCCTTTCCCGGATTCGGTCATTATCTGGTTAACCAATATTTATTGGGAACCTTGCTGACTTTGGCGGAAGTAATTATAAACAATCTCGCCCATCTTAACGAAGCTATCGTCTATTCCTTTTGCGGTAGATTCGACCTGGCAAAAGCCGTCGTGCAGCCCCAGTGGGCGCTCGGTTATGGCATAATCTATTTTTACACGATTTGGGATAGTTATCGGTCCGCCCTTACCCAGAACAAGCTGTATCAGCTTGCTCTGCTCGACAACGAACGTATTCAGGCCACCTTCTTTAACACCCTGACATTCCAGTACATCGAAAAGACACCCCCTTTTACACCTGCCGTTTACTCCTTTTTATTTCCCGGCCTCGGCCAACTTTACAATCACCAGACAGGGCTAGCGCTATGGGCGATGCTATGGTGGTGGATCCACCTTATCATGTCGCATTGTTACGAATCGTTGTTCTATTTACTCCTTGGCAATATTGAAACATCGGTCTCCATCCTGAATCCTCAATGGCTGCTGTTTATGCCATCGATATGGGGAGGCTCGATATATTATGCTTACCTCACCGCCCTAGAGCATAATCGACTCTTTCGGCGGGAGCAGCGTCAGTATTTCGGTGAACGTTACCGTGATTCGGCAGTTCGTATTTTCGCTTGAAAAGGTGTGCTGATGCTAGTAATCGGGACTTTTGAACATTCGCTTGAACTAGAGCAGGTCTTAGCCATACTGGAGAACGACGGCATTCCCCGGCAGTGTTTCCTGGTAATTCCCATGGATACTGATCCTCCGTCCGCCCTGCAGTATTTAAGAAGCCCCACCGACCGTTATTCGCGCGGCGTTGAGGCCGGCATGGCATGCGCCACCGCAGGCTCCGTGGTCGGAACCTGCTTCGGCTTTATTCTGGCCTGGGGACCAATCTTTTGTGGTCTTGCTGCCGCGCTGGCCTGCTTTGCCGTCGGCTTTTGCTTATATCGGCTCATCAATAAAGGGACTCGTCCCAAGCCGGAAAAGCTGCCCGAAGTTACAGCCATTATTCAAAGCCATGAGAATCAATCCACCCTGATTATTAACACCATGTGGCAGTACCGCGCTCTTTCTGTCGGACGAGCCCCCGAACCTTCAATATATATAGCCCCACAGTAACTACCCCCATGCAGTTTTTCCAACTCGAAACACACAAATCGTGATTGCCTTGCTTTGCAAGAACAGCCCCTTATCCTTGCCATTATCGTTTCAATTTACAATACATTTGTGCAGACCCAGCGAAGTTTGTTAATGGGAAAGCTTAGCGTCGGAGGGATGCGTTTGCCGACTGCATTTTGGAGTAATACAATATGGTATCTATTACTGAGCATTATAAGCCTGATTTCAATCGTATTAATACTATATAAATCCAACAATCGTAAATTTGACATTGGATTTGGTCTTGCAGTATTAGGAACAACATTTCACGCGGAATTTACCCTTTTAGTCGCATTTAATGCCTATCGGTACTTTCCCAAGATATTTAATGATTCATTTCTTGATTCAGTTTTCGGCAACTATGTTTCGCAGATATCGGTTGCAACCTCGGTTATGTTGGCCATTATCTATAGAATACCAGTAATGTGTAATCTTATTATCGCCGGAATATATTTTTTAATAGACATATTATTTGTAGAATTAGGCGTCTACCGACATCTCTGGTATAAATCATGGTATTCATTCGTACTCGTTGTTCTATCCTTGTTGGTCGCCAACAAATGGTATCGCCGTTTGCTTAATCACCCCAACCCCTTCCTCTACTATTTAACACTGTACCTAGGGGCAAGAGCCCTATTTTCCCTTGCAATTGTCTTTAAATATTTTTTTTCGCTAGAAATTATTAATAAATTCGTTTTTGAGGAATCCCCCAGGAATCAAGCCTTTTATATTATTCTCTATGATTCGATGTGGATTATAATAATGATGATTATTCATAGCCTGAATATTAAGTGGCTATGGAAAGGCATCTTTTTTGTTTTCTTATTTATTATTCAATATATCTTGATTAAAACAGCAGGGATAATCACCGTAAAAAATGGGTGGTTTCTGCTTATAACGTTATTAAATATATTCGGAAGTTATATTGCGGTGGTAGTTATGGATTATTTTGTAAGAAAAGGTATCGCCAACACACAAACTAAGTAGAGTATGAAGGAAGAGTTACTGTTTTGGATACATAGCAGCCACCTGGGCGATAAATTCCCCGTGATTCCTGGTCTCTATTAAGGCACAAGGTATCTCGAATAACCCTTCGTTCAATTCAGCCCACACCATCCATTCCCCGCATAATAAAAACAGCCTCCCAACAAAGTGTTGGAAGGCTTGATTTTACTTGGTGCGCCCGGGAGGACTCGAACCACCGGCAAACGGTTTAGGAATTCGTTTTTGCCAGTCTACACGGGATAATAGACCCATAAAGCCAATAAAATCAGGGTTTTCACTCTATGCGATTTAAATATATTCTACTAATTCTATACAATAAAAATCTGTATTGCCCCACGAATTGCCCCACAGAAATAAACCCGCCAAGCGAATATAACGCTCAGCGGGTTAGTGATTTAGAAGATGGTCTCTAGCGCTTTAACTGCTATTTCCTGCATGTCTGGCAGTACGTGGCTGTATGTGTCTAACGTCATTTGTATTGTGCTGTGCCCCAATCTTTCGGAAATGATTTTAACATTCACGCCAGCCCGCAATAACAAAGTAGCGTGCGTGTGCCGAAGGTCGTGAAAACTAAATTGCTTATCGAATCCAGCCTGTGCCGCCATTCGTTTAAAATACCTTACTGTGAAATTGGTCGTGTGTACAGGCTTACCGAAGATGTTTGTGAAAATCAAGTTTTCCGTATTGTTGTATTTATCACCCAACATATTAATAAACCACTCTTGCTGCCTATGGTAAAGATCAAGGGACTTTGCCAGCTTTTCAGTAATCGAAATTCTACGCCGTGAGCCTTTAGTTTTTGGTTCTTCAAATATCATCCCCTTGGTGCTAGAAGATACAAGGCCTCTTTGAATATTAACAGAGTTTTTCTCAAAGTCCAGGTCTGTCCATTTTAGTCCGAACACTTCACTTAGACGCATTCCGGTTCCAAGAGTTAGATCTACCACCATACGCGCCATCATTATATAGTAGTCATTTGGTGTAGAAGTCTTTTGTCGTTGCTTCAAACCATAATATATATATTCGCCTTCCTTTGCCACTTTCAATAGCTTTTCCGCCTGCTGCTCGGTCAGCGGATGTATTTCTTCTTTTACCAGTTTGGGCGGATCAGTGGCCGCTATGATGTTATTAGCTACTATCCCCACTTGCACGGCCTTGCTAAAAGCCATACTGAGATAACGCCTCGTAATTCTCACTGTGCAACTTGAAACGCCTTTGCCATGCCTGCCACCAATGCTTAGCAAGTCATTAAAAACCCTTTGCACGTCGGGGGCTTTTAGTTTTGTTATGATGACGTTTCCCAATGTTGGTTTAATATAACATCTCAGAGTGCTCTCGTACTTTTCATAAGACTTAGTTCGCACATTGGGTTTGACATAATCATTCAGCCACCGGTCAAGCCATGACCATAACGTAGTCTTATTCGCATCCGGCAACAGGCCATCGTCAATAAGCTTCATAAACGCTTTACCTTTTGCCGCAACTTCTTTTTGCCCTGGACCCGTTATCTTTTTTCGCTTGGTTTCTCCTGTTAACGGATCTAGATAGGAGAACTGCCCTTCCCACCTCCCCATTTTCTCATTTTCATATATAGTGCCCTCGCCGGATGCCCGGACCCTTGTTCGTTTTGCCATATTACATTCTCCTCTCAAAAATCAAAGTAATCGGAGCCAGCCAAGAAGGCCAGCCCCGCTTTTTTATGCTCCCTGTATCGCCGCTGGGGGACTCACCAACTTGTCTACATACCAGGCAGGAATAAATACTCTGCCCCCCACTCGTACAGAGGGTACGTTGCCTTTCTTGACTGCTAGGTAGATGCCAGCACGGCTCATTGGAATGATCTCAAGGATTTCGTCGATTTCGTATAGTTTCTTGTTCATATGATCCTCCCTTAAAGTACTCTTCTTTTCGTAATTCTTATAACCGCCGCAGAGGCCAAAAACGGGTCATACGGGAAATACGGGAAAACAAATACCGTATGTGTAGAAAAAATATATTTCTCAAACTGCGAAATATATTTTTTCTATTAAGATATATACATTTCACCCGTATCCCGTTTAATTGGTTAATTTTTGTTGGCCTCCCCACAACACTTTTTGCATACGGGTAGCTGGGCCTACCCGTATTTACGATCACCTTAGAAATTCCCCATCATTTTGGTACTCAAATGTCTTGGGCATTATTTCATTAAGCTGGGTATCTTCTTTTTGCTTTTCTTCGGCCCTAAAGCCAATCAACTCCACTAGCCTTACCGTTCCCTGTCCTGGGATAGTCTTCGGAACTGTGTAGCTGATACTTCCCCGATCTTGTACCGTCTTTAGCCACCCCTCATTAGCAAAATCGATCTTGACTCGATCCCAGTGGAATCCGTTGTTTTGCAGCGCTTTTTGAAAAGCATTGGGTACAATGCCGACGTTGCCATCATTCAAATACCAACCATAACGGTCTCCAAGTACTCCTGGTTCACCGAGTCCTTGCACCCAAGTTTCAGAGAAATGTCGTTGACACTGAACAAGCCAGCCTTCTACAAATGCCCTCACGCGATGTAGTTCACCCGTTTTCTCTGTAACTTGAAGAGCCGCAATCCATGAATCGAGAAATTTTGTTGTTTCTGCCCAGGCTTCGTCTTCTTCCTTTTGCCATAAGAAGATTGAAGATAAGCAATCGGCAGCCGCCAGGGTAGCAAGAAAGTTTATATGCGCAGGATTTAAATTCTGGTCGCGCAGAAACTTCGTCCAATATGCGATATTATCCATCAGCGCCTGTTGATTATCTAAGACTTGCCGCAAAAATGCAGGTCCTGCGGTGCCAAAAGTCTTAGCGCACGCCCCATGGAGATGGGCCGCATATTGGGTATCTTGGATTACCTGTGTAAAGTAAGGCTCCAAAGCTCTGGTGTTAGTCCCGCCAGCACTTGATTGGGCCGACAGAGGATGCTCTCCGGATGTCATAACGATTGTTCGCCACCGGTCACCGCGTTTAATGCCACCAGTCCTTGTTCCACGCGTTTTGCCTTGTTCTTCAGCCATCATGTAAATCAGCATATCGAGCAGCGCCTGATTGTCGCCCATGATCTGGCGTTCGTCGATAACAACGGGAACGTTGGCGAAGTGTGACAAGTGCTTTTCCAATCCGACTTTCGTCGAATTAAATGAAACCATGGCTTTTTCAGGATTCATCCAAACGGAAGCCGCCAATACCTGTGCTGCCGTCTTTCCCCCCTGGGTAGGCCCCCAAAGATGAAGAATGTAGGTCCGGCAAGGGACCATCTTTAGTAATGGTGCTGCAAAAGACGCGGCAAGTGCCAACCGTGCCCCTGGATTTTGTTTGGCAGGTTCCGCTAGCATCATCCACTCTTCGACACTGCCCTGCGGGTGGTACGAATCCGTCTCATCGACCATTCCGCCTTCGCTGATAAACCGATGAGCGCTTAGCCCCGGGAAAAATGATCCATCATCCTGCCATCCCAGACGGGAGGTAAATGGAACAGTTTTAATATTTTCCGCGTTCGCTTTCTTAAAGCGGGTCAAGAAGCTAACCAATTGAGAACTCTTGCTACTGTCTACCAGAACACCGAGGTTGGCGAGATCCAGTATTCGGTTCATACTTGCTAAGATATGGGGCTGAACCAAAATTCGCGAAAAATTTGCGGCAGCTCTCTGTTTTTGAAAAACAAGCTCGTCAAACATTTCTCCATTGCGGTTGACGAACTGACTGGCAATACCGATTGGCTGGAAAGCAACGAGTTCCGCTTTAGTACTGTTATGCACCTGCCCCTGTTCGTCGAAGTGATACCCGGTTGGCATAGTTACTGGATAACCGAGCTCTTTGGACAGCGAGGTAATAACTTGGTTATTAAGCTCCGGAGATTGCTGCATTTTCTGCTTTTGTTTCTCGGCGATGACCTTTTTAAAATCGTTTATTCCGAAATTGGGCACCTTCTCCTTAATGCGGTATAAAAGATTGTGATAATCCGCATCGCTGGAGCACTTAATTTCAGCCAATGCGTCCTGGACCGACTCATTCCACAGGTCCGTTTTCGTCGGCTTTTCCTGTTCCAATAACCCCAATACAAGATCGCAGGCCTTGCCCTTTCGTGATAGCCAGCCAATCGGCGCTTCCACCGGACACCCTCCCGGAGGACAGCCTCTGAAGCCTATCTTCTCACCTTGGATAAATCGGCACGTATGTGGTGTTGGCTTTTCCCGTGCATGACTGATCTTTTCATTCGTTTCGTCTGCGGAGTATTTCGAGTGTGGTCGGCTCATTTCGTGGATAAAATCATCCACGTCTTTGACAAGGGCGATATTATCGATTGCCGCATGCCAGAGTGGCTCTTTAAGATTATTTGCTTCCTTTATGCAGTGCTGGATGAACGGGCAACGCCGTACCACAACGTTTACGTCGCCCTCAATTAACCCCTCTGTGCCTACCTCGTTGCCTCCCGTCTTACCGCCAACAGTCTCCTCACATTGCGGAAACTGTTCAATCGCGTATCGTGGGATATCCTCAAGGTCACTGATTATCTTGACTTCCTTCGGGTTGCTAGGATCTTTTAAATTCAACGTCTCTGGCACCCGGAGTATCCTAGCAAGGTCTCCTGTATTATCCATCTCGTATCCGCGCTCAGCAAACTCCTTTATCAATGCATTTTGGAATCCCGACACCAGCTTTTTTGCAAGCACACGATCTTCATCGTTGTTAATAATAACTGGCTTGTCCAACAGCCAATATGCGTGTAGCCCGCCGCCACTATGGACTAAAACGCTTGGCTTTGGAAACGGCGTAAGCAGCTCCATCGCCTTTTCGACGGTTTCAGGATAATTTCTACCCGTATTGTGATTTCCTGAGGCGAGGTCAATGTCGGCAAAGAGAGCGGTGATTGCCCCGATATCCTCCTCTTTTCCGCGCCCGCTTTCGACCTGATGGGACAAAAGACAAACGCCGAAGTATACATCCCGTTTTAGCCGAATTCGATTTTGTACGTCCTCCAACAAAGCGTCCCAATCGCCAACTTTGTGAAACTTTGTCTGCCGAGTCGGCAGATCCCAAATCGAAACATAGCCCGCTTCTAAATCCTTGTACATGGTCTCAAAATACTTTTTAATATCAGCGTTCATTTTTTCCTCCATAGTTATATATTCAGGGTCATATTTGGATGGCGAGATAAAGCGAGGCAAGGATGGTTAATTCCCTGCCTCGCCTGTCTTTTAGGCAAGCAATTTGATGATCTTGGTAAACACGTCAATTCGGAATTCCGGGTCTTTATCCAGCACTTTCAGGGCAAGAAGGTCGAAGTCGGACTCGTCGTACTTAAATATTTCTGCCCAGGCCTGCAATACCGGTTCTTGCAACAGCTCATTTGCAACGATTTGCTCTTTTTCCAACAAAGTCAGCACTAGATCATAGTAATGTCCTCTCGGCGAAAGCCAACCAATTGGCGATTTTACCCGACAAGCCGGGTATTCAGGGCAATCAATAAATCCGAGGTCATCACGGATAGCCTCGCAAGATACCGGAGCCCCATAACGCAAGTCAACTATAATCTGTTGCATTTCCTCCCACCGATAATGCTTAGATGGACGGCCCAGTTTTTGGTGAATAAGGTAGTCTGATTCCTTTATATGGGATAGGTTGCTAAGTACATAGATAAATTTGGTTCCTCCTAAATTGTGGGCATTCCCTACACAGTGCTTGATAAAAGCGCAGCGTCGGAATAAAACGTTAACGTCTCCCTCAATTAAGCCAGCGCTTTGTTTCGCAAAGCAAGTTTCAACCAGCCCTTTGATTCTTTGCTCCGCAGCCGCGGTAATGCCTTTGAAATCTTTACTTAAATTCTCCATGATTTTATCTCCTTTTGTTTTTTCCGTGTTGTACGGTGTTTGATGTGTTTCACTGCCGTCCTTCGCAGGTTCTTCCGGCGCATATCGCGGGGATTTGGCTAGGAATCATGCTTACGTGGCCCGATGTACCAGGATTGTTGTATATAGGCAGTGTGCCTAGTCAATAGATCACGGGCAACCATCACCTCTGACGTGCTAGGCGGTTTTCGGCCCTCCGCTGAACTGGGGGAGATACGCAGTCCTGGTTTAAACGCCGGGTCTCCTCATGCTGGCTATGCAGTTTTCAAGGTGCTGAGGGATACCTGAACTGAATTACCATTCTTCAAGTTTCTTTTGAACGTTGCGCAACGTCTAATATCAGTGTAGAGTATAAACAGGCATACTTCTTCCCCGCATTTCCAACAAACAACGCCTAATCCCCCCGCATATCCAACAAACATTTTTAAATCCCCCGCATTCCACCCTTAACAATGTATTTATCTCTGTCAGGAGGACTTATGAGCCAAAATCATCCGATTGCTTTTGAATGGGAAAAATTCGAATGTGAAGTTTGTTTGTGGAAAGACTTAAAAAGGGAGAAAAACCTGGAATCAGATGGGTTGCTTAATTCACCGGATGATAACCACCCAGTCATTTTTGTAGATCTTCAAAAAAAGCCATTAGAAAAATCAAAGATAACCGTTCAACTTGGAACCGTTGATAGAAGCATCAAGGAGTTAAAATCTCTAGCAAAATTGGGATATCTATGGATTAGTAATCCACAGAATAAAGTAGAACGACTTACTCAATGGGTCAAAAAAAATGGCCTACCGCTTTACTCGGCAGCCCTTCCATTTCAGATATTTGCACAAGAATGTCCTTCTATCATTTCCCAGGAGTTCCAACGAAACTGGCTTTTTTCATATAGCGCACAGATGAAGTATCCATCTTATTTCATTATGACTTCTTTTGCTTTAAGCGCTCTTGCTATCGAAGCTTCGGTAGTATATCTTGAATTAGTTCGAAGCATCAAAGAATGGCCTTCTATTCTAGCTTGTAAGGATCCAATGCAAAGGTATAAAGAAACCGGGGAATACGCTTTTTTTGAAAAATTAACTCCTAACGACAATAAATGCGAAATTTCCATTCCCCCCAGTGCAATTTTGCCACCTGTCTTCCTATTGTTATTTCAATCTACTGAATGGCAGGTCTTCTATCAAAATCTCTACACAAAAAACATTTCCTCCACCCATAAAGCCAATGACTATACTGATTTTTTACACAAGTCGCTGATAAAAATATCGCGTGCTTATCGTCATCACATCGCGGTGGATATTGCTCAAAGTGGCGCTTCCCGCCTTAAAGATTCAGGTTCAATGATTTCTGTTTCCAACTGGTTAGGACTGGCATGGCTTGAACTATATTCGCTTCTAACGCAATCCGACTATTCCAAGTTGAGAGTCTGTGGCTATAGCTCCTGCAGAGCAGTCTTTGAGGCTAATCGCTCCGACAAAGAGTACTGTTCTGAAGATTGCCAACGAAGCGCGGAAAGAGCGCGTCGGCACGTAAAGAAGAATCCCGCCCCAGACACTTCTACATAGGATATGAGAGTCGTTATGAATATGGAAAAAGAACCGCCTAAATCTTGTCCCTACTGCGGTCATGAACACTTTAAAGTCATGGAACGTATCAAAAGTATTGTGTACATCTGCTCCCATTGCGGTCGAACGGCCGGCTTCACCGAGACCTTTCCCAAGTCGAACTGAACGAATCTGCATCCCGGAGGAGTTATTTATTTTACCGCTGACATCACATCCGAAAACAAAGCCAGCCCTGAATTCACAAACTCAAGGCTGGCTTTGTTTTACCTTTCCTCTGGCAGAAGCATCGTGCAATACTCCCCATCGTCAATAACGTAAACCTTCACCCGCAGCGGCTTTGCCACATTAACGAATACATATTCCGCCCTGTAGGCAGGGACCTCCTGGCTGTGAATCAGCTTCTGCCCCGTCCCATCGGCCTCTTTTAGGTCAAACACCTGCAAATAATCCGGTTCTGTTTCGGTCTTCAACTTGTCAATGAGGTGCCAAAGGAGTCGTTGCACCTCTGGTGACACTTGCTGCATGACTCCGGCAGTCACATAGCGAGCACCATCAAACATGACCGCTTTCCTTATCGGAGGTCAGCGTCGCCAACCTCAATCCATCAGCCAGCCCCTGCAGATAAATGGCGTCGCGCTCTACCGACTCCTTGGCATTAGCCTTTTCCTCGGCATTCAATTCGGCATAGACCTCCTCCGGTATATCGAAAAGCGCCGTCAACGCCTTGGCCCTCACAACCCGCCTGCCAATGAAAACAATGAAATCTTTGACAAAACAGTCCATCAGGCAGATTTCCCAACCTTGGCTAGAAGTTCAGGATTTTGTTCGAGAAAAGCCTTTGCTGCCTTTTTGGCTTCATTGTCTTTGCCCGTATAGTTCGCGGCTAGCCAGAGTATCCGCTTTGGCGGTAGGTCCTTGATCTTCCCTTCAAAATCTTTCCACTTCACAACGAATTCGCCAGGGTCTTCTCGGACCGACTTAGCCGCCGCTACTTCCTCGCGGCTGGCGATGGCCTTCTTAATTTCATACCCGGCGATGGCTAATGCCCTGCCGACTGCTGAAGTCTCGCAATTCTCTAGAGCCGATGTTGCATTGATCTCAGAGCTGCCCTCCTGCTCATGGGCATGACCGGTGGCAATTGGCTTTGTATCGTCTTTGCGGGCATAGACTTCTGCCTTGACGATCACCACTCCTTCCTTGTGAGAGAGAAGGATCGTCTCAACTCTCCCTTCCGGGTAATCCTGCCAGAACTCTATCAAGCGTTGGTTGACCGTCACGTAGTCTTCCAGCTTATCCACACTTTCCTTCACAATATCTCTTCCTCCTCAGCCGCGTTCTTTTTTGTGCGGCTTTTTATTTTTTGGCGTGATCACAGGAATCGGCGACTTCACAGAAATCCAGGCACTTGCGACCTCCCCAGCGTTCTCTACTATTGCAGGGAGGCGGCGTTTTACCGTGCCTCAGTGACAATTCCAGCAGGACGGCTTTGTATCCCAGATAGCGGGTGATCCACCTGTCGCTGATCTTATTGACCGCAATGAGATATACACCCCTATCGAGGCCGTACTCAGCGGCAGCCCGTGCTCCCCCATCCCTGACAATAGCCTGGACGACCATCTTGGATACCGGTAAGCCCCGAGCTTCTAACAACATACGGTAGGCATTTAATTGAACTGACCACTGGCCGACGCTCCTCACCCCGCCAGTACGCCACTCTTTCTTGGTTTTAGACTGTCCCTTACGTGGCCCACCCTTGAACAATTCGCCAGTCAACACATCCGCTTTGTACATCCCCAGCGCTTTAGTTATTTTAGAGGCCGAGGTAGTTTTAATATCTGCCAGGGTATCTTCGTCATCAAGGACCGCACCGTACAGATCATACTTCCCTGAACAATGCTCCCCGTACAACCGAACTTCGCTGCTGATCCTGTCGCCATAGGCGTGGCCCTCATGGACGGCATGTATGCCGCTTCCCCACAAGGCACTTATCCTCTTCTGCGGGTCCACGGCATATTCCACAGTCTTCTTTAAGTACGTTTCCCTCGTGCCGGTGATTAACTCGGTCACGGAAACTCCAACTAAGTCCCGATTCAAAGACGCGGCAATCGAGCGTAGGGTCGGCAAAATCATACAACGTGTTCCTTTTGGGCAGCGCTCCAGACATTCGGAAATCTCCACGACCCCTCCGCCAGGGCAAATGAAACTTTTTGCAGGCATAAATCTCCCGCCCTACGCTGCTTCAGCGATTTTCCGCCAATCAGCTTGCGGGAGTACCAGAAGCTGACCACCAAACCGCTCAAGTTCTGTGGCACGATCGTAATCTTGGCTATCCTGCGCCGTTCTCGTCACAGCGTTTACCAAACCGTAACTAGACAGGTCAGCGCCCTGAATCAGGTGTCGGAAAATCCCACTCCGTTCTGTCTGGCTGAATTGAAACCTCTCGCTGAGGACCTCCACCGCCTTGATGGGATTGCCCTCAATCTGCCGTTCGGTAGCCAGGCGCATGCTGTCCACGATGATACTAAATTTGGTCTTGTCGAAAGCGGCCTTGACCGTATCCTGAACTTTGAGGAGGAACGCCCTGTCATCAGCTTCCAAAGTCTCGTCGCGGAATAATTCGGATGCCTCCTCTTCTTCACTGGCTGCGATGCGTCCGATATGGTATTTGCGCTGACTGTAGTCGGCGGCTATGAGACCATTGGTGCAGACAAGCCGGTATACCAGTGGCTCAATCTTCAATGCACCGAGGCCTACTTCGCTGTTGCTGATAACGATGCCTGACTGGACCACATCACCCGGTTTTACCTCCAGCTCCATTCGCTTGTTAATGACTTTGACATACATCCGCCGCTCGGTCACCTCGCAGCTGACTACTTGAACCCCTCGGGTATCGGCCAGCAGAGGTAACACAGCACCGGCGAGCTCGTAGTTATCGATCCTACGGTAACGGTTGGAGAGAAAGGCCCTAGCCTGCCCATCCAGCGTACGGACCATCCGAGTCTCCGGGTTTTGCTTGAACCAGGCATTGACGTTCTGATCAAGCAGGTCAGGTATTTCGCCTTTCATCCGGTCATAGTAAGCTCCCGGTATCCTCAGTCTGTCGGCAATCTGCCGAGCAGCGATGTCGCCGACTTGATAGATCTCATTGTTTCCGTTAACCGGAATGTTGAGGCGGCTCGTTCCTCCAATCGTTTCCATCCGCATCAGTCTGGTATCCACCAGGTAATCTTTCTTGCTCAGGGCCTGCCGTTCCAATTCCCTGGCAAGGCTGGGTAATGTGCGCCCTGTCTTCATTTTGAAGTCCCCCTTTTTATTAGATAATCCAAGAATTCCACGACGATCCGAAACAGTTTCCGATAGACCAAAATTCTCGCCTCCCTCCAAGAAATGAAAAAGACCCGCCGCGTTAAGCAGCGAGTCTTTCATCTTACTTATATCATTTTTTAGGTGGTATTTACTCTCTCCGACGGTAGTTTCTACTTGTTGTATTTACTTCTTTTGAATGATTGATAGTCAATCTCACGAAAAATTTTAACACCTTTAATAAGATTATCTGTACGCTCTCTACTTATCTGATCCAACCACCCACTTGGATTATTAGGGAGACTTCCATTTGATATGCTTTCTAACGCTAATCGTTCGCTCTCTGTAGCCAACAGTGCGTAATGAAGCATCTGCTTTACGTCTCCCTGACTGACCCATTGATCCGTTACTACCCAATTATTTTCAGCCTCCGATATTTGCTTTTCTAATTGTCGGCATTCTTCAATGGCTTTATTAATTGCTTGTTGCTTGGCATCCCATGTCAATTGGGTGGACCGATTACCGATAAGCACCTCTTCGACATCTTTCCATATTGTCATGTTTTTTGACGCAAATTTATTATAACCTTCTAGACACTCTTCAGCCGATTTATGGCCGGCACTGAATACTAGGATTGGCACCAGGATTAGTGAGATAAAACAGACTAGTATCCTGATAATTACTACTTTATCTTTATTTGAGAACATTTTCCGTTGAGAATTTGTCTTAGGCTGTGTTATACTACCATTTTGTGCTTCGGCCATTTGATCAGAGCCGTCTTTCTCCGTTTTGTCAGGGACTACTTTCTCAGCCAATTTATTCCCGCACTTTGGGCAATATAGAGCATCGTCAGGAGCATCCACTCCGCAACAGTTGCATAACACTATTCATTCCTCCCAATCGTTGTAATCAAATAAACATTACTGTATCGATTGAAATCCCTTTCAAGGACCGTAAATAACCTCTTTGTCATTGAATCGTTCGCGCCATTTATCAACCGTTCTTGGGAGTGCCTTACCGTTAGGTCTGTTTGAAAAATACTTTACCTTGTTTCCATCGATAACAGCTGCCCAAATTCCCCCAGTTGATGTTGTCATGATGATTCCTTCCTTGATCGTGAACAAACCACGGACAGCGCCCGTAGAGACTGCTGCGCCCCAGTTATCAATATCCTGCCCGCTACCAACTAGCTGAAAGGCATCAATAAACTTGTCATAGTCCTTTCCAACCAGATTTCTAAAGACTTCTTCCTGTGCCTCGTCTTTGAAAACCCCGCGATCCTTGAGCGTCAATTTCTTCTCCTCGACAGCTCCTTGCTGGAAATCCCCTCCCACATCGACACCCATTCCAAAATAATTGGATGGAACAGTTGCTTCAACGGTTAGAATATCTCCGTTTGGAATAAATACGATTTTGATTCCAGGGTCTTGTACGTATACCGCTTGATTATTGTTAATTGAGGCTATACCCGCAATTTTTCCCGTGTGGCTGCCATTGATAGCTGACAAATCAAACTGAAAATTCGTATTCGTGACATTGGATATAATTAGCATGGCCCTATGCCACTTATCTACGTTGGCACGGTTCCACGTCCCTGCCCAATTATTCTGCTGACCGGTTTGGGTCGCAGCTGGACTGCTCACAACGACGTTATCCAGTATAGTCTTCTTGGCGGAATCAATCGCACCCGGTAACCTGGACTCTTGGCCTTGAGCACTGTTCAACTCTGTTTGGGCCGTATCCAGTTGACCGAAGTTTACCCGGATATTCTCGCGCCTACGGCCTATATCGGCCATCAACGAAGGATCACCCAGGCGCATGGCAATGTCTGTATAAACATCGACCATACGCAATGGATTGCCTTGCGACAGGTTTTTTGCCATTGCTCGGGTGGTCTGATCCACCACTTCCATATGCCTAGCATATAGCTGGCTCATATCGGATGGCATGGGTACAGCGTTTCTAACCGCGTAGGAAGTCATTGTAGCTGAATGAATTGCATCAATATCTTTATCGATATTGCTTTGTGACTGGGCGATAGACTCTTTGAGCTTCGGGATTTTAACCCTTGCATTTTCCATATCTTTCACGGCTTGATCCCATTTGCTGGCCACAATCACAATTCGTTGATACCGTGCTGTGGTTTCGCCGAGACCAGTCATGATTAAATCGGCGTTCCGCAAAAATATCTGCATTCCGGTAACATCATTTTGCCCTACGAGATCGCTGATAATCATGTTGAATCCTTTTCCCAATTCCTCAGGACTATACGTGGCTTTGTAATATTGGTCAATGATGTCAGTGTTCGGAAAGGCCTTTTTCTGGGCCAATAACCTAAGACCGGAAGGTAGCTTAAGCTGCCTTTCTTTCATTTCCAGCCAGAAGACTTTCTGTGATTTTTGATCCCAACGAGAAGCCACCAGTTCCTTTTCCACAAAGTTTTCGATTTCAGTGTTCGGTAGAAATGAAACGATGGCTTTTACCGCTTTCTCCTTCTTGGCTTCCGAGTTGTCGCTTACAGCAATGTATGCCCCTAACGCGATGTAATCCCTGCTTGCCACCATCGTACGAAACTTGATTTCCCCGTATGCCCATCCAATAATACAAAGACTAATGATTAGTCCGACGACAATGAGGGCCTGCTCTTCACGACCAAACGCCTGGAACTGGCCTCTCAGTTGCACGAATTTCGCTTTCAACAACTCACCATCTCCCCCTTATTAAATGTAAAAGCCCGATATTTCTAACGGGCCTTCCATCTAATTACCTATAACGAAAATAGTCGCGGCTTTGGGTATGGTCGTCGCTATTCCGCTTTGATAGTGGCTGCAGCCTCACATTTGCTCTCAACAAGCTGCTTCACCACTTGATAACACTCATCCACGTGGGAGTCGCCAACATATTTCATGGCAAAATAGCTTATTAAAGCAGTTGCTGCTTGTCCAGCCACAGGAACGTATTTGGTAACTTCTTTGACTGCCATTCGTTTGCCAATAACCTTGAGAACCTGTATTACAACGTCTTTAGTGATAGCCTGACCGATCAAATTTGTACCCATCTGTTTGATAATATTTAGGATGATGATTTTTACTTCAGCGTCCATTAATTCGATATCTTCTGGTGATAAGCCGAACTTTTTATTAATTCGGGGGATGAGTTCTAACAGCATCCCGACATCAACAGACACCCCTGCTCCTGGAACAGGAACTAAATTGGCTCCCGCCGAAGCAAGGGCACGCTTTTTTACTATCGAATAACATTCTTTTCGGATTTTCTCTAGTTCCTCCATAGTGCTTGGCATCATGTTGCTACGCCTCCCTATGTATTTTTATTGTCATATTGTCAATTTTTTCTACTATTTTCTTACTTTATCCTGCTATAAAATGTCTAATCGGCAACTTTATTTAATCCCTCATCCCTGCAAGTTATCATAGGGATAAGGGAGTGTGTGAATTGTGGCGGAGTTAGGCGATAGAATCAAGGAAGCCAGAGGGTCTTTGACCCAAAAAGAATTCGCCGCAAAAATCGGCGTTGATAATACAACCGTCGCATCTTGGGAAATCGGGCGTAGAGAACCGGATCTCGACAGCCTGATAAAAATAGCCGAAATGTCAGGAGTAAGTCTGGACTGGCTTGCAGGCAGATACGACTGCGACATCGAGATAGCCAGAAGTCGCAATGATTGCATCTGGCATGATATAATTGATATCACTGCCAACAATAACATCCAGCCTGAACTATTGAGGACGGTAATCGCGGCCATCGTGGCCATAAAGAAGGCATGAAGAAATAAACCCGCAAAGCCTCGTATCACAGGCTGGCGGGTTTTTCCTTTCCTATTAGCTATTCTTTATGAATATCGGTGCGGTATGTAGTTTCTTCCCACTTTTACTACACACTCTCGATGTTCATCGAGGGTCGAATAAAGGTGCGAAAAAAACACCTAATAGAGAAATCGTGGTTAGGCTTCTGCCAATGAATCCCACGCGCCCTTGCGAACTCCGGAAACTATGAACCATCGTTACTTTTCCAACATATTATGTAGTGTAATGGTTCAGCCCAAAGCAAGGGGGCGAGTCTATTATGGAGTAGCCTCATGCCGCTTCACCGGCGTTAGGACTTGGTGGTGAAATGACTAAAGAGGAGGTGATCTAGTGTACTACGCTGATAGCTCTGGATGCTGCGACCAAGGCAAATTGGAACGGTCGCTTTGCTTGATACTAGAAGCGCTTGGCGACGAAACTCATGATCGAATATTCTATCAGTATTTACTCCGCATAGGTCCTAATCAAGAACAATGCGATATTATTAAATCAATCAGAGACGATGAGGTAAGGCATTTTAAGATGTTCCGCATGATTTACCAGGAGATAACCTGCGAACCGCCTTACGCAAAGCAAAAAGAATTCAAAGAGCCTAGGGATTACTGTTCCGCCATACAACAAGCAATCTTTGGTGAGCTCGGTGCCGTAGAAACATATAGGAAAATCATGTTCGGTCTCTGTTCCCAACGGCACAAAGACATGTTATTCGAGATTATTACCGACGAGCTCAAGCACTCCGTCAAGTGGAACTTTTTGTATAGCAAAAACTGTTGCGGTTGTTGTGGCTAATTCTCTCAAACTATCATCAATATGCGTTTTATTGTATCCAGTAAAAGTGCACTGTTGGAAAGAACTCTGTTGTCATCAATACAACAGAGTTCTTTTAAACATTAATCCCCGCTAAGCCCAGTCGCAATAGCGCTTAGCGGCAATTCGGACAGGGGTTCACAGGACTGAACCGCGGCCTTGCGAATCCACCCATTTTCGACAAAAAGGTTCTGCCACAACGACAGAACCTTCTGTAATTATCCTACCCTTTTCAATTCTTGCATCTCTTCCTCACCAAACAGTTTGTCCACGTCCAGTAGTATGAGCAGCCTGTTTCCCTCCTTGCCAATCCCCCGGATGTATCCATTCGCGGTTGACATCGGCGACGGCTCAATGGCGCTGTCCTGGACATGGATCACCTCAGTGACTTCATCCACCACAATTCCTATCTCCCGCCCCGCCGTCTCGATGACCAGCGCCCGCCTGTCGTTGCATTCTGGGATTTTCAGTTCCAGCCGCCTTGCCAGGTCCACCACCGGGATGATCTTGCCGCGAAGACTGATGATACCCTCCATATACTCTGGTGTATTAGGAAGTTTGGTGACTCCCTTGTACTGGATAATCTCTTTGACTTGAGTTATGGATACAGCGTATTCTTCCTTGCCAAGGCTGAACAGCACCAGTTGTTCTTCCGCCATCTCCAAATTACCTCCTATTTCGAAACAGTGAACTTACTCACCGCGTTCTGCAATTCCTCTGCCATTCGAGCCAATGCCTGGCTGGAAGATGCAATCTCCTCCATGGAAGCCGATTGCTCTTCGGTGGCAGCGGATACTGTCTGGGTATGCCCTGCGGCTTCTTTGCCGATCCTGTCTATTTGCCGCACCGAGTTGACTACTTGCTGACTGCCGCTGGCCATTTGCTGGATGGCGGCTGCGATTTCCCGAATCTGGGAGGACACCTGCCCGATGAGGCCTGTAATTTCCCCGAACGCTCTGCCCGCCGTATTTACCACTTCTGTCCCGACTTTGACTTCCTGAGTTCCCTGGTTCATGGCTACTACCGCTTTATCTGTCTCCGACTGTATCTCACCGATCAGGCTCGCGATTTGCTTTGCAGCTTCCTGAGATTGCTCAGCCAGCTTCCTCACCTCTTCGGCCACGACGGCGAACCCCCGACCTTGCTCGCCCGCTCTGGCCGCTTCTATGGCGGCATTCAGCGCCAGCAAGTTAGTTTGGCCTGCTATACCCGATATGGTATCGACAATCTGGCCGATTTCCTTCGATCGTTCGCCCAGTTTAGTGACAACCTGAGCCGAACTGTTGACCGTGTGTTCGATAGTTTTCATTTGGCCGACAGCCGTCTCAACCGCTTTGCTACCTTCCGTGGCGGCCCCGGCGGTTTTGTCCGTCACTCCGGCGACTGTTTGGGAACTGGCTGCGATCTGCTGGATTCCTGCTGACATTTGTTCCACAATTGACGAGGTTTCATTGACGGCAGCCACCTGCTTGTCCGCGCCGGTGGCGACCTCGGTAATCGACCCTGCGACCTGATTGGCGGCCTGGGCGGACTGCTCGGCGCTGGCGGTGAGCTCCTCCGCTGAAGCTGCCACCTGGTGCGAGTTGTTCTGGATCTGGCGGACAAGACCAGTCATGTTGTTTTTCATCGCATTGAGGGCTGAGGCTAGCCTGCCCACTTCATTGGTTGTTTCGATGTCCAGATCCCGAACGGTCAAGTTGCCGTTGGCCACCTCCGCCAGGGCGTCGGTAACCGAGCCAACCGGTCTGGCGATGGAGCGCGCTACCCAGTAGCCGAAGCTGGAGCAGAGGATAAGGGCCAGCAGCGACACGCCGCTGATAATACTGTTGGAAATAACCGCGTTCCTCTCGTTTTGCTTGTTTGCTTCTTCGGCCTGCTTCACGTTATAATCGGCGAGGACGCGCAACGCAGTTTGAATGTCGTCCATCTGCTTGCCGATTTTGATGTTGTATAAATCGATTGCCTCCTGGGTTTTTCCCGCCAGGGCGAAGTCGATAAGCTGCTGACGGTTAGCCCGCAATGCGGCCATCTGCTTTTTGTAGGCTACCAGTCCATCCTTCTCAAATTGATCAAGGTCGTTCTTCTCATAGGCAGAAATATTATCGTCATTTTTCTTCGTACGCTCGGACATTTCCTTCAGGGCATCGTCTCTTGTTGCCTTGTCAGGGGCTACGATTACGGCTAACTGAAGGGCTTCATTGGCCCGGATGTTCACACGGGTTTCCTGGAGCAGATCGACAGACCTAAGGCTATCAGAGTACATTTTCTCCAAACTGGAGTTGGCCTGCCGGTTGAAATAGAACCCGGTAAAGCCGACAAGCGCCAAAAAGAACACGGCCAAAAGCACCATGCCCATGATTTGGGTCATTAACCTGAAATTTTTAAACCATTGCATTGGTGATTACCTCCAATTTTTTATCAGATGAGATTGGTAGTACCACACTTCGACTTTTCTTGCTAACATCCTCTGTTTTTCATGCTTTTTACACAAAATTAACTAACATTCGCCGCTTTATATCAGAAAGATCAGAGTTCTGTTCCATTCGAAAAAAAAAGGCCCGCAGACGCGATCCAACCCAGAAGTTACGCCACCTGCCGCCGCACCACCTGACGTCGAGATGCACTGGCGATTATGCACAGGCTCTCGACCTTCTCCATACCGGCCCAAAAGAAGAAGACCACCTCGCAGTGGTCTTGGTCGACGACCTCTTCGATATAGCTTCCAATGACCTTCCTGATCTCCGGCGTTTCGCACACCCAGCTCTCTTTGTTTGCTGCTACAAGCAGAGTGCGCGTCTTCTCAATTGCATAGACAGCCATAAATCTATAATCTAAAAAGGTTTCGTTCGGCGATAATATCCACTAGATCAGGGTCGAATTGAGTGCCTTTGCAACGTATTATTTCTTTTATTGCCTCGTCATGGGACATGGCCTTGCGGTAAGGTCGGTCATTGGTCATAGCGTCGTAAGCGTCGGCAAGAGCTAATACTCTGCATTCCAATGGAATTTCCTCGCCTTGCAACGCTAATGGATAGCCAGTTCCATTCCACCATTCATGGTGTTTCAAAATCCAATCTGCAATATGTGATAATTCCCTCGTGGATTGGGCAAATCTGTAGCCAATCTCACAATGTCTTTTCATTTCTACAAGTTCGTCAGGGTCTAATCGACCGGCTTTAAACAATATTCGATCTGCAATACCAATTTTACCGATATCGTGAAACTGAGATAATAAACGAAGATCAGCATGCCGATAAGCAGGGAGTTGGATTGCAGTGGCAATTTTTAAAACCAGGTCTTGCAGCCGTTCCGCATGTCCCTCCGTAATAAAATCTCTAACCGCCAGTCCTCGCATAAGGGCGTTGACTATTTCACTCCGGGTACTAAGCTTATGATGCAATTTTTGACGATACATATAATTGTCCGCTCGTTTAAAAAGTTCGTGACGCGGAAAATCCCTATGATCATTGATTGCGAAACCAACTGATAGACTCAACATAATATCAGGGCTTGTTTCATTAAAGTCAAGAACGGCCTTTTGTATCTTGCTTGTTGCGTCGATTACAACTTCTTTCGAAGCACCTTGCATAATGACCGCAAAGTCGTCGCCGCCAATACGACAAATAAAGTCGGTTTCTCGACATGCCAGCTTAAGTATATTCGCAGTTGTACTAAGCAAAAAATCTCCCTTTTGATGCCCAAATGTATCGTTTACCAGTTTAAGGCCGTCAACATCACAAATTAAAATTGCTAAATGATTATCGTTTCCCTTTCGTTGCATTTCCCTTTCAAAAAAATTTCGGTTATGTACCTCCGTTAGAACATCATGGTTTCCCAGATAGTATAATTCCATTTCCACCAATCTTCTCTGCTTAACCTCACCCCGCAGTTCCAGCCATCTTCGCAAAGAAAAGATGGCAAAAGCAAGACTCAAGAATATTACTACTATCAAAGATTCTTCTAAAACTTCATTACCTTGTCCGTGTATATTGCTGATGGCTTCAATAAGACGGTCAGATAGGTCATATATATCCGCGGTGATGAAGACAATTATAGCAACAACAGCAATATATACAAGGTCTTTCACAGCCGGGGAATTTCGAAACTTTACCACAAAATTGCTCGGCACTGTTTAACAACTCCCCCGAAAGCTTAATGATTATTAAAATTTATTAATTCTAACAAAGCACAGAAACACCTTCAATAATCGACATATTATTACATTATACAAGAGAATGATGGGTCTTTACTAATCGGCATAAAGCCCCCCCTCTTTTGAACCCCACGTCTAACGCGGAGTTTTCTCATATAAAAAAAGCGGCCGCTCTGGGAAGCCACTTCCTCTCGGAATGAACGTAACAGTTCTGCGGTATCATTCGGGGCTTCGACCGCAATGATTACGCCTCCAACAATACTATAGGACACGAAAACCCCTCCTCTACTTGGCTTATATCCGAGAAGGAAGGGGTTTTCTGATTGGGTGAAAGCCAGTAATAACAATGGTAAGCTTCTTGATTAAGTATGGCATTTATGGAAACAATAGGAACACATGAGAGTGGGAGGGGGCAAGCCTTTGGCCAACAATTCCGTCACGAAGATTTTTTCATTTTTCAGAAGTTTTCTCATATACGAGCCGCCAAGCGATCCACCCCGGTTTGTCCTAAAAGAAAAAGAATCGACAAAACCGGGTAAGATGAATAGTTTGTCCCAATCAACCGATGAGTTGAATACCCTTCTGCGTTTTGCCCATCGTCTTGAATCAACAATGGAGCAAGTCAAAAACACGATTCGCCATGAACCAAGTCCTAATAGGATCGATACCATACAACAAGAAACTGAGGTATTGGAAGCGCAAAAGGCTGAACTTTCCCCTATTCTCCTTGCCTATACCAGTTCCGAGGACCTCGAACAACGAAGTATCAGCGCCAGCCTGGCCGAAAACATTCTCATCATAAAAAAATTATTTCAACTCCCGCATAACCAAGACATTGTTATACGAGAGTTTGGCATCCCTGCAAATCCTTCGCGTAAAGCAATGTTGGTATTCGCCGATGGGCTTGTGGACAAGAAAGTTATAAATTTGTCGGTGCTGGAGCCGCTTATGTCTTTCGGCAGCAAAAAAAAGAGTTTAGATGAGGGCGATATCCTTAGACTGCTTATTACCGACTACCTTCCAGACAGTATCGCTCGACAGTCCGAAAACTTTCAGACGGTAATCAAAGGAATTAACGGCGGCGACACCGCTTTATTCGTTGACGGAGCGCGCGGTGCCGCATTGATTGAGACAAGAGGCTTTGAGCATCGCGCGATCGAGCGTCCAGCGGTCGAGCAAACAGTCCGCGGCAGCCAGTCCTCCTTCACTGAAACCCTTCGGACAAATATCTCTTTGGTAAGGCTTACGCTCCGTTCACGGGATTTGGTTACCGAATTGATTACCTTAGGGGCCCGCAGCCAGATAGACTGCGCGGTAATGTATTTAGAGTCAGTCGCAAATCCTGATCTGGTTTCCGAGGTCAAAAGGCGGCTCAGTAATATCAGCACTGATTATATTGCCGACGGTATATTGGAACAATTTATCGAAGATCATCCAAACATTCCTATACCCCAGACTCTTTCCACCGAACGGCCTGATCGCGTGGCTCCCCACTTGTCGGAAGGGCGTGTAGCCATATTACTTGACGGCAGCCCTTTCGCCCTGGTAGTTCCTATCACGTTGTTCACGCTGTTTCACTCACCCGAAGATTTCGCCTTAAAATTACCCGCAGGCTCATTTATGCGCATTCTGCGGCTAACCGCAGCTTTTCTCGCGGCGATTTTCCCTTCACTCTACATGGCCATAAGTTATTATCACCCGGAAGCATTGCCTACCGACATTGTACTCGCTATCGCTGGAGCACGGGAGCGGGTGCCTTTTCCGGCTATTCTCGAAGTAATTGACATGGAGCTATCTTTTGAATTTATACGTGAAGCGGGCACAAGGATACCCGGTCTACTGGGGAATACCATCGGAATCATCGGAGCCGTCATACTGGGGCAGGCAGTAGTTGCCGCCGGCATCGTTAATCCTATCACCGTTGTTATCATCGCTATCACGGGAATGGCCTCGTTCGCTGTTCCTGACTTCCGTACGGGGATGGCTATCCGTCTTGTCCGCTTTGCCTTCTTGGTAGCAGCGGTAAGCTTAGGGCTGGTCGGAGTAGCCAGCGGACTTTTTGTCATGACTGTTATTTTATGTTCCATGAAATCTTTTGGAGTACCCTACCTATCACCGATAGGGCCTAAGACAATGCCCGGACTTGACGTGGTCATTCGAGGCCCTGTTTACCGCCAGGAGGAGCGTCCTGACGAACTGAACACTCTGGATCAGAGGCGTCAGCCTCCTATTAGCCGTAAGTGGACGAAGAAACAGCCCGCTGGAGGGGATACGACAGATGAGCTATGATCCTGGTAAGATGGGCGTCGCTGAAGGTATGGCTCTCGTCTTCATAACTACCTTCACTCCGATTTTCCTCTCATCGCCGGCGGTGTATGTGGACCAGGCAGCAACCGCCGTCTGGCTGTTGCCGCTAATTGGCGGTTTTTGTGGCGTCGCGATGATTATGGTTCTGCTTTTTTTGATGCAGTATGTGCCCGGCGACTTATATGAAGTATCGGAACAGCTGCTAGGCAAGACGGGAGCCAGCTTGATAACGCTATACTTTATAACCGCCTTTTTCATTGATACAGTGCTGACGCTTCGGCAATTTGCGGAGAATACTTTATTAACCGCAATACCGGCTTTAGATATTACTATCGCGATCGGCTGGTATGCCCTGATGGCGGCTGTTGTCATTTTTATCGGCATCGAGCCTATAGCCCGCGCCACGTATCTCGTTTTGCCTTTTGCCTTTACAGGGCTTGTCTTCCTGCTGCTGTTTCTTCATGATAGGTTTGATCTAAATAACCTTTCACCTTGGCTCGGCACTGGCCTTCTTCCAGTAATTAAAACAGGAATAGTGGCGTCGGGATTAGGCGTCGGCGTGTTCATATTGCCTGTTCTAGCGCCAGCTTTCCAGAACCTAAGAACAATCAGAGCGGCGACTCTGCTCGGGTTTGGATTAAGCGCCGTTTTTCGTGCCGTCATCTTATTTATGTATACAGGAATCTTCAGTGTGGCGGTCGGCAGGGAAAAAGTACTGCCCTTTTTCGAAATGGCGAGACTCATCTATGTAAATCGTTTTATCCAGCGGGTGGAGGCATTTTTTATCGTGCTTTGGGTCATCTTCGGCATAGCCACCATTGCGATTAGTTTCTATATTGCACTTTACCTTCTGACGCGGTTATTCAATCTTGCATCCATGCGCCCGCTCGTCTTGCCACTGGCAATTGTCGCGACTCAATTAGCCCTACTTCCTTCGGACGACGCCACGATTATTGAGTTGAGTGTATTAACAAATGATGGTTTAACTGCTGGCCTATTCGCCATACCGATGATCTTATTAGTTGTTGCTCTAGTCAAAGGAAGGACGACTGCGAATCATGGGGCATAGATTCATGTTGTCAGTAATCGTCGTCGGTCTTTCCATTTTAATGACCGGATGCCGTACTGCACAAGAGACTGATCAAGTCGCTTTCATTGTGGCCATGGGCGTCGATAAGACCGAGAATGGGAAAGTGAAAGTCACGTATCAGCTTATCACTCCACGGGCTGTAGGTGGATCACAAGGCGGCGGCCAAAGCACTCAAGGTGAGCCGACCATACTCAACAGTATTACGGCTCCCAATACTGCTGAAGCGCGTGATCTGCTCAGCTCCTCGATGTCACGAACTTCGAACCTCACTCATATGAAAGCGATCCTTTTGAGTGAAGAATTAGCCCGCAGCAAAGGCGTTGGTGATTTAATTGCTCCTTTCCTGCGTTACCGCGAATTTCGCGGCGGCATCTATATCGCCATAGTGCGGGGGAATGCTGAAGATTTTATGCGGGCAACCAAACCCACCCTCGATTTGTTGCCATCGAAATTCTACGAGTCATTTATGTTTAGTTCAGACGAAGCTAGCTACTACTTAAATACCGATGTACATGAATTTTATCTGCGTCTAAAAAACCCGGGCGGTTCGCCCTACACGACCTATGTCGGCTTAAATCCGCTCACTGGAAGGGATAAGCCTGCAGGCAAGAAATTTCCTAATGACAAGACAGACTCATATCTTCCCGGCGACATTCCCCGCACCGGAACCGAAAACCCCTCCGAATTTGTCGGTGTCGCCGTTTTTTCAGGAGATAAGATGGTCGGATCGCTAGATAACAAAGAAGCACGGATACTTGCTATCCTGCAAAACAACTTCCCGCGCGGCTTCGTTGTCGTAACCGATCCCTTGGAGCCAAGTAAAACGATCAATGTTAATCTCCGCAACGGCAACAAACCGAAAATTGATGTTGACATGATCGACGGGCGGGAAATAATAAAAATCAGCGTATTTCTGGAAGGTGAAGTATCAGGCATCCCGAGCGGCATTAATTACGAACAGGAGCAATTCCGTGAGATGTTGGAAAATGAGCTATCCAATCTGGTTACGGAGGAAATTCAAAGCTTTATCCGCCACACACAGGATCTGGGCTGCGATGTATTCGGGTTTGGTTCTTATCTACGACCACATTATGCGACCTATGATGATCTAACAAAGGTCAACCTGGAGCAGTTTTATAAAACCGCCAATGTCGAGGTGCAGGTAACTACCAAAATTCGTCGTTTGGGATTGATGTGGCGGTCATCGCCTTATAAACCGACAGCGATTCAGTAAAGGACTGATAGGCGTGGAATATATTTTCTTGGTTGTGGCTGTGTTAGGTAGTGTCCATACAATCACGTACGGATTATGGGAGAGAAAGCAGGGTAATATCACCGGAGCAATGGGTGTATTTTGTATTGCGGCCGTTTGCGTAGGCTTGACTGTATATACCTTGATCACTCGACAATAGTGTTCCACCCAAATTAGCTGACTTAAGCTATCCACAAGTTGTTATACCTTTATATATCAATCTTACAGAAAAATTTCATTGTCCGCATCTTCAGTCGTGCGGGTATTGGCGATAACGCTATGCAGCAGCAGCCTCACGAAATAATTGGGATATCATTTATACTTTCTACCGCCATGATTACGCCTCCAACAATAATACAGGACACGAAAACCCCTCCTCGACTTGGCTTATATCCAAGAAGGAAAGGGGGTTTTCGCTTAGGTGTAACACGGCTTACACGTCATCTGGAATTCCGACGGGATTTAATGGGAGGCTCCCATTTGGTTTCTCTGACAACATTCTAGGGAGGCTGACCGCGCGCCTGGGGCTTATAACCTTTTTTCTAGTCACTGGTTACAACTTTGTTTATACTGTCTTTGGCTTTGTAAAGAACGCCATCTACCTTTCCAAATAGCCGCTCCACCATGGCTCTTGCTGGTCATAGAGCCGACAAAGATAATCCCAGCCCCCGACAGCGCAACTAATAAAGGTGCATATTTTAGAATACTCTTTTCAACGTCGTACTCATTACTCTCATCATCCTGGAAGTTAATCGGGGGATGCAAAGCAGATCAGAATCATAGCTAAGCCGAGCACTCCCCGTAGCAGGGACCCCAAATCAAATATACCTAAAAATAGTAACAATTATTGACGAAAGGCTCTGGCAAAAGCAGCGCCCTATCTGTAATCCGGCCAATGATACCTCCGCTCAGCTTATAAATTCTAGAACGGGTTGAACGGGTGTTTTAACACCATACGTATGGAAATTTTATTTTTCTATCTAGCGATAAAAACATTCTCCTTTGAATAGAAGGTATTTTAACCCGTTTCCCGTTAAATCGAACTAGTTTTCTATTTCTTTTCTCAAAACTTCTTGCGAACGGGTCGCCACCTCCACCCGTTATTGCCTCATCGTGTCCGCATAAAAGACATAAAAATAAGCGACTACCCATACCGTCGCTTCTTTCCAGCATATTGACCCCCGCTAGTGCCAAAAGACTGAGACTGCTTATCGACCTGTCCAAAGGCTGACAGGAGGAATGTGCTTGTTAGGCCCTATAGGTATTATCGTGATCAAAGCCCCTAACCTCTTCTTTTAAAAGGGTTATGGGCTTTGATTTTATGCCGAAGACTTTCTTTGTATAGCCAGCAGGCGGCAATTCCCAGGAATCGTGGTTTCTATTTCATTTCTTGCTGGCTTGCCGTGCAGTGTCCATAAAGAACCGCGTTATCCATCTTGCAATTAGCCCCAAGGGAATATAGATGATAAAGGATGCCCAATAAGTCCATTTTATAAGCACATAAAAGCCTAGCTTTACGAGAAGCGGCTCTGCTAGGAACGAAAACACAAATGCAACCCCAACTGACGCCAAAAAGAAACTTTTCCATGTGGGAAAGTATTGGTATATCAGCATATAGATAACCGGCAACATCGTGTAGTCTGCTGACGAGAGACGGGGAAACACCGGTATAAGCGAAAACGGATAAGACCATAGGGAGAGTTCAAATCCCAGTTCGTCCAGCGTAAGTGAACCTAGGATCATGAACAATCCAAACAGCATCAATTCATGAATTTGCTTTTTGGCGGCAACTTTAATCCAAAGGAGCCAAGGGATAATAGAAACCCCTATAAGTACCCACCAATGCCAAGAGCCAACTGCATGACCCAACCAATTCTCAATTCGAACCTGGGTTAATAGCCTTGTCATTTCCGCCACTTGCTCATCGTTCGGATAGTTCTGCATCATCGCACCTCGCTTGCCTTTCTGCCGATGCCGATTGCCAGGTGGTTAAACAGCACGGTTTCCACCGTCTCCAGCTCATCAGCCTTGCAATCGACAATCAGAACCACCTCGGTATTGCAGCGGAAGTTCTCTTTCAGGCTGTTTTTGTAAAGCAGATACTTTATAACAAGACCCACCGCCAGACCACCTATAAAGGCCAACAGCCCCCATATGATCGGCCCCCACTTCCACATAAATCCCCAGGCAACACCAAGGGTCATTGAAATCGTCGCGAGGATAGCAGGCAAATCGAACATACTCTGCCCGTCAGCCTGGTGGAGGGTGTCAATAAGTGCGCGTTCCTTAACCATCTTATTAAGTGGTATGGCACATATCCGGTTTTTTTCAATGCCCTTTTGCTCCAAGTCAGTAATGGCAAGCTCCAGGAAATTGGAATGTTCGAACGACGCTACGATGTGCATAAATGGGTCCCCCTACTTAGGCATATTAAAATCCGGAGCCTGATACTCCCGCATCAGATAGTCGGCCTGCTCGCGGTCGAACAGCCGGTTGTACTCAACGGTGTTGACATACACATCGTAGACGGCAAACCCCATCAACGACGGCAGATAAAGAACCCACTCAAGGTCGAGGACGGCGGTGGCCTGGTCGAATAATCCCAGCAAGGTGTACTGGGCTGCTTGGAGCAGATGAGAGAAATAGGCCATGGCGATCCACCAGATGAGCAGGAAAAAGCCGGTGGGTATCCGGTGGCAGTAGAGATGTCCGAGACCGGGTGAAAACATCGTCCACAAGACAGCGACCCAAGGGCTGCGTTTATCCAGAATGTTGATTTCGAAAAAGGACATAAAGGCTGCGTCTATCGGGGAATGATTGCGGTCAGCCAAAATAGAGACTTTGTTTAAATCGACCGTCAGGCTATAACTCGACCAGATGGCGAAAACCCAAACCGGGGCATAAAAAAGCAGCCAGCGATTATTCACAATCTCCTTGGCCATCTCGTAGCGGCCAGTAAAACTGTATATGATGCCAGTATTGAGGTTTGCCTGCGTGTTGACCAGCATTTCCCAGCCAAACAGCACAAAGCCTATGACATAGTTGCCCAGGCTTACATGCCCGAACCCGGGAAAAGAGGCTGACAACCAGGCGACTACATAGGGGTTTCTGAGATGGAGGAAGTTAGTGGCTAGCGAAGACGTTGCGGCTTTTGGCCGCCGCTGTTTCGGCGACTGCGGGTAACCGGTCCTCATGTCGACAACCCCTATCGTTGGTCTATTTTTTCTTACAAACCCTATTATATCCATTAATGAAATAATTTTATTCTGCCATGTATTGCCCTGAGCAAGATGATAAAAAAACAGCCCCCTTGAGCGGGGGACTGCATAACTCCTTTTTTGGGGGACACGAATTTTCTTAGCTTACACTGTTGTGGCGTTCTATTGCTTTTTGCGCTTCGAAAGTCTATACATGAAAACTACGACAGCCCGAGAAAGCGGGTGCTATTTCAACTGCAAAGCCTGTGCCATTTCCAGGGGGGGCATTACACCAGAATATTCGTAGCAATTCTGCGGTATTGTCTTGGGTTTCTACTGCAATGACCACGCCGCCAACAATGATATAAGACATGAAAACCCCCACCCCATCTGGCCAATACAGTGAAGAAAGGTTCATGATTAGAGGAATCAGCCTACTTTCGATATTGTCCCTTGATTATAGCCTGAATCACTTCTTCTTCGTGCTCTGATACCGCCTGGTTATGGGCCGCGATGTACTTGTGTTCGCAATGCAAAACCATGTACTCAATTCTCCGCCTGTCATACTCGGCCAGCATGTTGCACTCTTAGTTGCTCCGATCCAAATATTTGACTTCATGATTGCGCTTCATGCTGTGACGCTCAAAACTCATACATCTCAGCACGTTACTCGGGACTAGCATATACTTTCGATACTATGTCACCGGCCACGAGCCCAAAGGTATCAATACTTTTCGGAGTGGCAAACCTGTCTGCTCTGCAGCCTTACGCTCTGTGAAAATAATTAACCAATGAATATGGCAATACACGCCACCGCTATTTTACTGCTATTTGCAGGGCCTCTTCTTCTGGCATCGGTCGGTAAAAAAAGAATCCCTGTGTCCTATCACACCGACAATTAGTTACATGGGTAAGTTGCTCCTCGGTTTCCACTCCCTCCGCCACAACAGTAAGCCCTAAGGCATGGGCCATGTTTACAATTGACATCACAAAGCTGAGTTGGCGCTGATCCGATCCCAGCATACTTATAAGCGCCCTTGAGATCTTCAATGTATCTACAGGCAATTGTAGAAGTTTTGTCAATGACGAATATCCTTCGCCAAAATCATCCAGCGATACATTTATCCCTAACTTCTGTAGCTGGATTAACTTATCAGCATTATCCTCCACCGATTCCATAAATACACTTTCTGTGATCTCAATGCCAAGTTGACTGGGTTCAATACCAGCAACCTTTATCGCGCCTGCAACGATGTCGCAAAAGTCATCGGCTTCAATTTGCAGCACAGATACATTGACGTCCACGTGCAGATCACCAAGCCCCAAGTCTATAAGACGTTTCGCAAAGCGGCAAGCCTCTTGTAGAACCCATGCTCCTATCGGTTGGATTAAGCGATTTTGCTCAGCAATCGGAATGAATTGCATTGGTGGCACCGTACCGAATTCAGGACTCATCCAGCGCAGCAAAGCTTCGAAGCCCACAAGATTACCCTCATTCGTCATGACCGGCTGATAGTGTAGAGACAATTCTCCCCGTTCAAGAGCGTGGTGCAGGTTGTTCGCGAGCAACATCTTTTCGCGCATACGCTGCTGAATGCCCTGATCATAAAATTGCCATGTCTGTTTGCCGTTTTGTTT
Organism: Negativicutes bacterium; assembly: GCA_031292035.1. The sequence goes on from JARLHX010000179.1 coordinate 61,068, forward strand.
CGCTGCGTAAAGGGCCGCATCCGCGTTTTTCAAGATTTCTTCAACTGAAGTACCGTTTTCAGGGAAAAGAGCAATACCAGCCGTCGCTGCGATCCGCACGGTCGAACCTTCGCAATCACACCAAAAGTCAAACGATTTAGTAAATTTATCGGCAATATCCATAATCTCTTGCCGGTCTTTAGGATTTGACAAGATGACAACAAACTCATCGCCTGCCAGTCTGCCTACAAAGGCATTCTTTCCTGCATTGTCCGCAATATGCTTGCTGGCTTCAACAATTAGGATGTCGCCGCAACTATGGCCAACTGTGTCATTGATTAGCTTGAGATTATCGAGGTCCACGAAAAAAACTGCGCCCTGAGATTCGCCCCTCTGGGCCCTGTCCATTTCCTCCTGTAGACGATAATATAAGCTGCGCCGATTAGGTAAGCCTGTCAAGGTATCGGTATAAGCCAATTGCCGAATTTCGGCATGGGTTTCGGCTCGCTCCAGAGAAATAGACGCAAGATGCCCATATTGCCGCAAAGTATCAAGCATTCCTTCACTGGGGGCTGGAATGATACGATCCCACTCTGCCGTTAAGGCTCCCACGACTGTCTCGCCAACCTTCAAGGGCAAGCAAATAACACTTCTCACCCCTCTAAAACTACTATCTGAAATCCGTTGAGTATAACCCTGATAATCCGGCACATAAATCAGTTCTTCACTGGAAATAACTTCGCCAATCAGCCCCTCTGAGACCAAGTGATGATCTCCGATATATTTTGCTTGCATCCCGTCACCATAACGAACGATCCACTCAGTCCCATCTAAATTCAACGTGGCAATGAGACCATTGGGGGCTCCTACAAGCCGGAGAGCATCTTGTAAGATTGTCTGCAAGAGGCCATCGGTGTCCCCATAATCGGTTACGAGACGACTTGTCGTATCTTGAAGAATCAGTAGTCTTTTCTCCAATCCTTGCTGTTTCAGGTTGCGCCTTATCAAAAGTCCGCAGAAGCCGGCAATGAAGATTGTCATTACTGCAGCGACACCGATATAGGTGTTTTTGCGTTTAACATACTCTTGCAGCACATCACGGTCTGCCATAGCCACATTGACGTAAACGGAATACTCTGGGAGGACCCGATATGCATTTAGACGCATGGTATCATCACTAACATTTGGTGCACGCACTGTTCCGAAAGGATGCTGCAAAGCATTCGGATAAATGCCACCGCTTCTAATATCAATAACTTGATCCCTAATGTCCGCACCTTGGCGGATCCGGGTAAATCCATCCAGTCCAGTTACGGAGATAATCTTTCCAGGTCCGAGTTCCATCGCCCCAAAAGATTCCATCAGATATGTTGGGCTTACGGCGATGACAAAAATACCCCTGAAGGAACCGTCCGGTCCGGTAATTCGACGACTCAACGGAATAGTCATTTGATGTGATTGCCGCCCCATGATCGTCTTACCAACATACATCCGATCTACTGCCTCATCACGAAGGGCGCAGAAATAATCCCTGTCGGAAATATCATAGTGGGCCGATTCCTCAAGCAATAGGTGATTCATCACTCCCCGCTCGTCAGTCATACCGACCTGGGTTCTAGATGAATCGTTCTTTACTCGGGCTAAGACCGATTGAAAGTCTGGTCCTAAGATTCCTTCCTGCTGATAGGCCTGCCGCAAAGCAAGCAGATCTTTATCAACCTCCAGGAAAACCTTCCGTACATGATCCTCATAGACTCGGGCAAGATTCATCTCCTCCCGATAAGCGGCTTCAATTTCTTTGTCATATTCAAAAGAACATTGCCTCCACACGAAAAGCCAAACACACAAGATTAGAAGAATACCAAATATACTAATCAGCCGATACCCGGCAAATCTATTACTCATCGATATTCCCCCTCTCCAGGTCCATGCCTTTGTGATCTTGGCCTAAGCTATACCAACACTACCAAATTGGCGAGACCGATTAATTCGAAGTTGTCGATAATTTTTCAAACCAAAGCAGTCCCTAAATAGGGCACAAGGTTACTGTGGAAGCATAACGCTCTCTTAACACTGGAATCGTTCTAGTGCAGCAATTAACTGCCTCTTAAAACTTCAATCCCTACTCTTGAATTCTTTTCAATTGCTTTGATCGTCTTATCCAAGTGACCAAAAACCCGTTCCGATAGTTGCTGAGCCTGAAGTAACAGACTGCGCGCTTGTGTCGAATTCTTATCGTTAACCGCATCGATTACTGCTGTTCCCGTACTATGTAACTTGTTATGCTCTCCGTCTATGGCCTTCCACTCTGCAGCGAGATCGGGATGGGTTATGTGAAGGGAATGATAGAAGTGACCAAAGGCGCAGCGTTTAGAATTTGTCTGTATGGGATAAACTTTCATTTCATCCACTATCCGCCGCAAATTCTTCATCCAATTACCATGAGCTTCCTTTGCTTTCAACAGATTATTTATCAATTCTTCATTGGAAATAGCATTGATTCCACCGGTCAAAGACACTGTCATATCTCTAACGATATCGCTCAAATCCTCGTCAATCTTAGAAATACGTCTTGCGTTTTCTGCGCTTTGTTTGGCGTCATCGTGAATAATCTGAGTCATAGTAAGCAGTTTTTCCGCATCCTGAGCCGAAGAGTTCATCGCTTGGTTTACTTCGGTCGTTGAGTCTTTGATGTTCTGTAAGGATTCTGATACTTTATACACATCTTTGATTGTGTCATTTAGCATAAACACATTCTCCTTGATGGTTTCAGATATCATATCCAGTTTTTCATTCATGTTGTTAGTGGATTTCATCGTATCATCAAGACTTTCCTTACTGCCGCTCGCAGCTTTATGGATGTTGTTAACGAAAACCCTCATGTCGTCCAGACTCTTTTTGGTGTTGTCTGCCAGCTTTCTTATTTCGTTTGCTACCACGGCGAACCCTCGTCCGGACTCTCCTGCACGAGCTGCTTCAATCGAAGCGTTAAGCGCCAATAGATTGGTCTCTTCTGCGATTGCTTCGACGCCATTGACGATTTGGCTCACTTTTGCTGCCATCTGGACCAATTGTTCGATTTGTTCGTTCATTTTTGTCGTATCAACAATCACATTCTCTTTCATTTTGTTAACATCATTCAGTTGGAGCATACTCTCATCATTCTTTTGCACTAGAATGTTGGATGAGTTGGACAGCTTGTCCATAATGTCGGACGTATAAGTAATCTTTTCAATTACATCATTCATACTGGCGGTGGTTTCTTCGACTATTGCTAAATTGGATTCACTTACGTTTGATAGATTGTCGGCAAACTCAGTCAATTGATAAGCGGAATGTGTCATTTCAACATCAAATTGACTCAAAGAAGAAATGATACCTAACATCTTCTTTGAACTGATTGACATTTTTTCTTCATTGGACAAAAGTTTATCAAAATGTTTCAGCATGGTCTGATGAATAGGATAGTCGACCTTGATATTTTCAATCGACTTTCCGCTAAGCCGATCTTCGACATTCCTGATAATACAAAGCGCTTCATCGCAAGGCGCCTTTTTAAAGAAATTCACGCGTTGTCCTCCTCGCTTAAAGTAACTTAGTAGTCGTTCTATTGATAGGAATAAAATTCCTGTCGAAAAAACCCTTGACTCATCATTTCTCGACATATTATGATAAATTTAATAATAAATGTAAGGGCAAACCTGTCGAAAGGCGGGGACGCAAAGCCTTCGGTCTAGAGGGTATTTTTACCTATGATTGCCAGGCCGCCATTTAATGAATTGTGCATTAAGTCAGGCCTCCCCTGACTTTTTTATTATTCGCATGATAGTGCAGCGAAAAGGAGTAAAAACTTTGCCAACTACATCAATACTTAAATTGGCGATACCTCTTTCGGAGACTCTGGACTTGGTTAGTCCTTTGGTTATGAATCACCACCGCAAGGTTGCTTATATCGCATACCTTCTAGGCACTGAGTTGAACCTGCCACTTGCACAAAAAAGAGAGCTGCTACTGAGCGGCATTTTTCATGATGTTGGCGCTTTATCGCGTAAGGACCGTATTGACTCACTTTTGTTTGATATGAATAATCCCCACCAACATGCGGAAATTGGCTATCAACTTCTTCGCGAATTTGGTCCTTTCGCCACAGCTGCGAAAATTATCCGCTTTCACCATGTTCGCTGGGACGGTGGTAAAGGGCAGTACTACGCAGGGTGTAAAGTTCAGCTTGAAAGTCATATTATTCATCTTGCCGACCGTATTGCTGTTCTGCTTCCTGACCCATCAGTTGTGCTGAATAAGGCAAAAAAAATTCACCAGGAAATCTTGCGACTTTCTGGTACTTGGTTCCATCCGGATTGCGTCGAAGCTTTTGGAAATCTTGTTGACAAAGAATATTTCTGGTTGGATGCAGCTTTGCCTACGGACCCTTTGTGCTTTATCGGAGACATCGATCCTGTCGAGCCTGATAGCGCGGTCGTTCGCGATTTAACGAGATTGTTTTCCCGCGTCATTGATTTTCGCAGTCCGTTTACGGCAACCCATTCGTCGGGAGTTGCGGCTTGTGCTGAAGTATTAGCGCGTCTTATTGGCTTTTCAAAACAAGATGTCCGGTTGATGAAAAGTGCTGGGTATCTCCACGACCTGGGAAAACTTGCTATTCCAACAGATATACTGGATAAGAAAGCTCGCCTTACCACCTCTGAATATAATACAATGCGTGCGCATAGCTACTTCGGCTACCGCACGCTTCAAAAAATCCCGGCCTTACAAACAATTAATCTGTGGGGTTCGCTTCACCATGAACGGCTTGACGGCAGCGGATATCCTTTTCATTTAGAGGGTAACGATATCCCTTTTGGTTCCCGAGTCATAGCGGTCAGCGATATACTTACTGCACTCTTGGAAGACCGCCCCTATCGAAAAGGCTTTTCCCCTGATAAAGCACTTAAGATGATCGCTGGTATGGGGCGAAAAGGCCTCTTGGATGGTGATCTCGTCAACGTATTAAAATTGAATTTCGTAGAAATTAAAGAAATTCTATTGAATGTATCGGCAGAGACATTAGGAGACTATCGGCGAGTCTTTGAACCATAGAGCGCGCTTAATCAGTGCGGCTATCTCTTTGCGTAACTCCCCAGTCGCATATCAATGCCATAATAGAAGGCCTTGCAGAGAATGAACTGCAAAGCCTTCCTTTTTATTGACAGACCGAGGGGTTACTTGCCCTCGTCTTATTTCCGATATTCTCCGTTAAGAATCCTGCTAATGATCTCTTCTTCGTGCTCTGATACCGCCTGGTTATGGGCCGCGATGTACTTGTGTTCATAATGCCGGTCTGAGCCATATAGGCGCAGGCCTTTGAAATCGTTGCCAGGATCGAATCGGCCAGCTTGCGGGTTGGGATTGAACCAAGGATCAGGGTTATCGACGTGTGCACGCATCCCGTTAAATACCTCGACGCCATCTAGCAAGTGCTTTACACTGTCAAAAATCGCTCTAGGATAATACATCGGATGGGACATGGCTGCAATTCCGCCCACGTCATGAATAGCCTCGATTAATTTTTCAGCACTGTAGCTTTTGACATAGTCGGGCTGCTCCTGTACACCGAGTCCCAGGATATGAACGGGGATCTCATGTCCCGCCGGAGACTTTACGAAGATTTCGCACTCAATGCCAGGGATAATTTCAATTTCAAAGTTTTTCTCGGCATACTCTGCAGCGTAGAATCCAGGGGCAGACAGGTCATGATCGGTGATGGCGGCGTAATCAAGCTCACGCTCTACTGCCCATCGAACCATGTACTCAATGCGTCTTTTGTCATGCTCGGTCAACCCGGAAAAGGTATCCGTCCCATAGTACGTGTGGTCTACCGAATGAATGTGCCAATCAACTTTCTTGAGCAATGTACCTCCCCCTTCGGTCACGATGAAACTCGGCTGCGTCTAAAGCCCGTGTCGCCTCTATCCCTATAACATGTCACCTTATTCTTTTCAGCCATCTTTTCTATCATTTAGATCAACTCGTTTTATTGTTGAATAAGCTTGACACGACGCGATTTCCCCCTGCATTTTTAGCTACATATAAAGCTTCATCAGCTTTTCGCATCAGATCATCCCAGTTCCTTGCATGGCCATCGTCTATCGTCAAACCAATGCTAACAGTCGTACTAAGTTGCTGCTCCTGCCAGTAAATAGATAATTGTTCTATCCTTTGTTGTAATCGATCGGCCATTTGTAGCACGCTTGATTGAACTACATCTCGTACGACTACGACAAATTCATCTCCGCCGTACCGAAAGACTATATCTCCATGTCGAAGATCACTGGTAATTGCACGGCCTAGGGCAATTAAGTACATATCGCCTGCATGATGCCCATATTTGTCGTTGATTTCCTTAAATTCATCAACGTCAATCAAAAGAATCCCTATATTGCAATTTTCCTTTGCAAAAAATAGTCTTTCCAAAAACTCGTCCATCGCCCGGCGATTTGGAATCCCTGTAAGCGAGTCGGTAAAGGCCTGCTTTTGAACCTCCATTCCCAAGTTATGTGCAATAAGCCAAAAAAAGCAAACGGTGAAACTTGTATAAGAAGCAATGATCCCAACGAGAATCCAAGCTTGCAATGACCCAGAATGCAAATAATCGGCATATCCGCCCTGAACTATGGCTGCAGCGGTACGAATCATCATTAAACAGGCATGAAACACCAGAGTTGCTATCAAATATCGTGCCGGTAAATCCATTGCAGTGTCGCGTTTTTGTAATGTTAAAATGCTGATAAGCGAAATTAGCAGCGTTCCTATACTAAAAACAATGATCCGGGAAGCCACCGAAGGCATTTCATAAGTAAAAAGCCAACACAAAACGACTTGCAGGAACAGCACAAACAATGTTAAAATTCGCAAATATCCCTTTTTACCAACATAACGAGCGATACCTTCTTGTATGGCTATGTAACTACCAGAGATACATATGTTGGCAATAATTATAGATAAAAAATCCGAAGTTATGCCTCGAAAGGCCACTAAAACTGTGCCAATGAAAATTAGCACTTGATTAAAACTCCACCATCCAATAATTGCTCGCATGGATTTCGCATAGCGCCAATTCAACGTTAGTATTAGAGCATTAATCGATACGATTACTGACATAGCTACGAACAATGTTCGAACATCCAAATTCATACATACCCTCTCAATACTGCTATGATTGTATTCCATCCAGTAAATTGCTTTATTGCTAAAACTTTTCCATTATATCGACAATTCCAGTAGTAGAATAAAATTCCTGCCCATACAAGCTAAAAACAGCCCCATAAATCAAGGCGATGTCAACGTTTTCGTACCCCGCTGCCTGGCATCGGCACCGAGACACATTGACGATCAGTTACATACTCTTGCCCCTCCCTGCTACCAACACAAAAGTATAAGACCACCTTGCAGTGGTCTTCGTAGGAGTCAACCTCCTCGATTTAACTTCCAATGAACGTCTAAATTCCGGCACGTCGTGTTCCCTGATATACTGCCATGTCTTCTTGTGCCCACTTATTATTTATCCCGTTTTTGTTTTGCACTTTCATAATCTTCATCAAGGTCTTTTTGTGTGACTAATACCTTGAACGATGGTCCGACTTGCATACAACTATTAGGACAATAAAAGCTTATCGTGTTGACCAGATCCACTTCAATCATTTCACTGTCGCAAATGTGACACTTCGCGATTAAAACATCCTGCTCTAAATTCTTGTTTGGTATTGATATGTTGCGAGCAACCGCTTTCACAAAGTCTCCCGCCTGAAACGGCTTGACCAGAAAAGCGTTTATTCCTAAATCAATCAATTCTTTTATGATTTTATCGGAGCTAGTGCCGCTGCACATAATGATTTTTGCATGGGGTTGCTTTCTTTTGGCCTCTTTCAACACAGCGATCCCATCGATTTCTGGCATGACAATATCTAGTATGAAAAGATCAAACGTTTGAGTCTCTATCCTGCGAAGCGCATCTGCACCGCTCTTTACCTGTTCTATTTGATTTTCTTCCACGCCCATAGCTTTCAATTCCTTTGTGATGGTATTGAGCGCGAAGTTAGAATCATCTACAATTAATATTCGCATAGCAGTCGTGCTCCCTTATCCCCTATCATTATTCCTGTTAGGCAAAAGTAATTAATCTCACCTGAAAAGAACAAGCTGATGCCACTTGACTTTAGCCAGAATAACCTTTATTGGGGAAATCCACTATTTTAGCCGTCAAGCAATCTTTCTTTTCTATTTCAAAGATTTTGTCTAGTTGCGTGAGTTCAAATAATTCTCTTACCGATCCTTCAGTACCGTGAATTACGACCTTGCCGCCCTTGGCACTGGCCTTCATATGCAACGCGATCAATACCCCCAGACCGGTACTGTCGATATATCGAACATGCTTGAAATCAAAGAGAAAAGAATGCTTTCCTTGTTCAAAAAATGCCATAACCGAATCGCAAATATTAGTTGCTTCATCGCCATATATCCTGGTCGGCGAAATAATTGAAACGATACCGCCTGATTCGCTTATTTTTAAATTCATGGTACTCACTCCCCGGCCATACCATTTTCATCAATAGATATTTATTGCCGAATATATTGTAGATAATCTCATGTGACGAAATCAGCAAGTCCAATGTTCCGGTACAAATCTTCGCCAAAATGGCTGGTTGTTCATCAATCAAAAATCGATGTCTTCTAGGGACTCCTCTTCCATCGCGGTCGCTTTAGGAAGAAATCGATAGATGCACCTCCATCGGCATCCCGTCGATGAGCACTTCTACGATTAACCGCTGCAAGTTGTCCGGGTTGGCCGCGCAGATTATACCAGTGACTAGGGTGGGAGGTGAAATGTCCACCTTGATTCCCTTCTTTTCTAATAGCATACCTGCATTCGCTGCCAGCATGTTGCCCATCTCGGAAATTGCCGATTCCGCCATAGCATCGAAAGTTGAAACCGGCATTCCCATCATCATTTTACTAGCGATGGCTCTTGCGGATTCTTCAGTCATGTTGTAGGCGACATTGCCGCGAAGCTGATGGGTCACACCTACAATGACCATGACGCCCAGACTGTCGATTTTGTTGTCCGTTCCCACTCGCAGCCGGCCACGCTCGACTTTCTGGAAGCCAAGCTCAGGCATGATTTTAACAATGGCGTCCAAAAAAGGCAAAATGCTGTTCACGTCCATCAGAGTATCTCCTTCTTGAAGCCCACGCTGAGTCGGATTGCCCCGAATGGGATGTTAACTAACCACGCGTAAATTTCTAGGCCAGAACTGTTCAGCCGTATTGGCAGACAATTCGAGCATGAACCTTCCGCTGTGTCGCCTTTAGGCGGGATTATCGAGCGAACCGGAATATATGAATCAACACTGAGAGGGAAAATCTTGTTTATTGCTCCCTTTGATGCTTGCCCTTATTGCAGACCTCTAAAGCCTGAAAAAGGGGGGTTCCCTGCAGAAATTTATTGGTCCTGACACCCTAAGTCTTAAGGCATAAAGCCTATGTTTCTACCACTTTGAAGCACCCAATATCATCGATTAATTCGCACATCTATGCTCTCTACGAAGAAACTAATCCTGCAATCTGCGAAACGATAAATGTTTCCGCAACTCGACCGACAGTAGTGATGGCTTAGGATGTATTATATCATCAGCCATCTTTTTCCTGCCGAAATTTGCGATATATTGTTGTTATTTGTAAATAAATTCTGCTTAATGATTTTTTCTTTGCATATACGATTCTTCTGCTGAAATAAAGTTGTTGCTAACCCCCGAATTGACAAAATGGCATTGGAAAAACCACCGTTTCCGATGTTTCTCTGATGCCATTCGTCGCGAGACGTATTGTTGCAAGTTGTCAATCTGTCAACCATACTTATATTCTATTTACCGGTCATTTAATTCTTCCATTATCTATACAACTCTACGCCTGAGTTCACCTGGCGGCCTTGAACTCCGCAAGCCTGGTCATTGATTTAAAAAACGGGTCAAACGGGAAAAACGGGTTAAAACATACCATGTGTATAAAAAATGTTTTATTTTCCAGTCGGAGAGAAATAACTTTCTTTATAACATATATCTCTACTACCCGTTTCCCGTTTAAACAGGCTGTTTTTGCTGGCTCTCCCACAACACTTTTTGCAAACGGGTGACAGGTACCACCCGTTTTTTACGATTAATTGCGAGCTGACACCATATGTCCGCCGTGCCCTTTTGGTGCCCTAAGCCAACATGGCCGCGCGCTTGCTGCGGAATCTTCACTTCATCTGTTTAGATACTCACCACTGGCAAGCACTATTCCGCAAAATCAAAACCGGCATGGAATAAAATCCATACCGGCTAAAAGAGCCCGCAATGATCTACGCTACAGCCTACACCGATCATTACATACCTATACGTAGACTTTCGCCTACCCACAAGCATTACACAACCGATGTAAACCTTTGCTCGATCACCAGGCATCTCCACTGCAACCTATCGCCAATAAGAAGCGCCATTTCAGGGTATGCTACATTACAAATCAGCGAATTGGGGGAATCTGTAATGACCATTATAGACCAAGTTAATGCTAGTAGCCGTGCCCTAGTCCAAAAATTGGTTGACAAGGAACCAGTCAACTATATCGAGGCAGGTTTACTCTACGGAATAACCACCACCGGGCGTTATCACGTAGCGGTGCTAAGCGTATGCTACAACCATGCCCAAGATCCGCAGCTCAAGGAGCTAATCAAGGATGCTCTTGACAATCTGACGGAGAAAACAGTCGATAAGTGTGAATCCCTGCTCCGTGCAGGTGACGCAAGAGTGCCAACGGTAGAATTCCCCAATCATCCATTGGAGAAAAGGCTGGACATCCCAGGCGCTGCACATTTTTCCGACATGGAAATCGCCATGATGCTGGTAAATATGCATGGCGCAAGCACAATGGCCCTCCTAGCCGCGATAAACCAATCTTATCAACTGGAAATGGCTATTGAACTCCGCGAGCAATTGAACATTGCTTTGGACTGGGGATACCGGCTATTGCAGCTAACGCTTCATCGAGGCTGGCTGCCTGAGCTGGCGAAGGTCGAGCACTAGCAAATTCGGCTAACCCACTTAGCGAAGGCAACATTGTCGAGTCGTCAACAATACTATCTAACATGCTAAACCCCTCCGTCCTTAGCGGTTGCCAGGAAAGAGGGGTTATTGATTGACTGGGACCCAACAGTTTCTTAAAACGGGATGAAACTCGAATTGTTGCCGCTAGCATTGTTCACCCCGATTGACAGTCGTAAAAAGTTGAATTTTGATCCAGTAACGGCGCGGGGTTGTGGCGTCATATTTTCACAGAATGCTCTGAGAGCGATTTTAATCTGGGGTTGGATAGTAAGCCTTACCCGGTTATTACCTCATTCAACTTTCCAGTATAAAGGTCGCTAAGTTTCTTGGAAATTATTGACGGACACGGCACTGAGCATTTCTCGATCTTACTGAGGTAAGCGTTGGTAATGCCCAGGCGTTCGGCGACTGCATTTTGCTTCATGCCCTTGGCCATCCGCATACCTTTCAAGTCCTCCATCCCTGTCCGGTGCATTGTCCTGCCACATTTGCACTGAACTACTGTGTTAAGGCCGATAGCCTCGGCTTTTTTTCCACATGGGCAGAGGTGTTGATATAACTGCGATATTTCTTGTTTCATCTTGGTAGTGCACTTCCTTGTTTGATTTTTAAATACACCCGGCTGTTTACCCATCATACTGCATACCTAGCGGCCTTGAACTCTGCAATCCTGACTATTGTGTTTTCAGACTTGAACTGATAACCGGTAAGCAATGAAATCATCTCAAACCGGCCTTTCATCAACAACTGGTTTATCAACTGCTTCATTTTTCTTCTGGCTATCGGAAAGCCTAGCTCCAGCCAAGCCTTGATGGCATTCCGAATATCGTAGACAGCAAAATACATGAAAGCCGTGTTTCCGTTTTCGTCACAGATTTTCGGGTCTGCGCCATATTGGTCAAGCAGTTTAACCATATTGTCGCTGTTCGCCTGCATCAGCGGAGTCAATCCGTCCGTGGATTTCATGTTTGGATCGGCACCGTGCTGTAAAAGGTATTCGGCAACTTCGATGTTGTCACCCATTACCGCAGCTTCAAGTACCGAGCGATTGAGCTCCCGATAATGTACATCTGCGCCTTGCGCAATGGACTGCCGGGCTAATTCGATGTCGCCGGTAAGTGCGGCATGATATAGGTTGCTGTTTAACTGAGAATATTGTGTCGTGGACATGATATTTCAACTCCATAAAATTAATGAGGCGTCATTCCGCCAAATCTTCCAGCATCGTCGGCACGTTGTATTTCTCCTTGATGATTGCAAAGATGTCTCCTGCCAACGCTTGAAGTCCTGTGTCTCGTCCGGCTGTGATTCCCATGTTTTCCTTGGCAAAGGGCGTAGCAGTGATGGCGCTGTAGGCTAGCTTCTCCGCTTCCCTCGCCGCAATCGCCTCCGGGTCTGTTTCGAAGTCCGGCTTTAGCGACTTCGGGGTGACGTTGAGGAGCCGCAGCACTTCCATGGCTGCCTTGAAATTGCCTTCGTCTAATTTGTTCTCTATCACAGTTATCGCCTTGTGGAAAAGTCCATGAAGGCGGGTTTGCCCGGACTCATAGACCTCTTTTTGCTGCCGGTTCAGTTCAGCAATAAAATGAGGGTCCTGCCTCCAGCGGAATATGGTTCGGCGGTCCTTTCCGATGTTTTCGGCGACTTCGGTGTCGGACTTGCCTGCGACCAGTAACTGGATTCCTCGGATCTGCTCAGCGGAAAGAATTGACACCATTTCCTGGTGCATTTCGGGACCTTCTGGGACATCGCTTTTCGGCATGGGGGCGTCACCTCTGGGAAAAGATCTGCTCCCTTAATATTATACCTGAGAACCCGGCAATCGTTGATTCCATTGGGTTCACGCACGAACAATATTTGATCTGGAGTCATTTTACACCCGGTATTGACAGAATCTAAAATATCTCTTAGCCACTGTATCTTTGCACACCATTTTCTTCAGCGTATATTGTGTTCGCATAATGTATTCCGGAGCAAGTGATTTCACCGAATATCATCCCTAATGGGGTCACAGCTAAGGTCAAAAATGAAAAAAGACCTTGCAGAAAACCTGCAAAGCCTTGTGTTTACTGGTGGGGCATGCTGGTTTCGAACCAGCGACCTCTTGAGTGTGAATGTAATAAACTTCATTTGTGAGCATTTATGTTAATTGGCAAACCCTTGTATTTACTAGCTTTATCCCGATTGTCCATTGGCGGCACCTTACGAAAATGGTGACAATATTTAAGCTAGTTTCACCAATACTGTCACTAGGTTTTTGTTGATCTTATCGCAAAAACGCGAGGCACACACGCAGGCACCTATTGGTAGAGGGACGTTTGTAAGCATCTCATTATCAGCCTAGCAAATCCTGCCTTACTTTCTCAATTCCCAGCCGATCCACCATTCTCGACATACGTTCTCGATTCTTGGCGTTTTCCTGATAGTACTTAATAATTTTATCGACTACCTCCAGTACCTCTTCCGGCGCGATGTTCTCAAATAATTTATCTGCCAACCGAGGTTTTACGCCAGCATTACCACCTATCATGACTGTAAAACCCTTGGGGGTCCCCATGATGCCGATATCTTTAATAGCCGGTTCACTACAAGAATTCATGCAGCCAGATACCGCCATTTTAAATTTACCAGGCAAGTCCACTCCATAATATCTTTTATCAATTTCCAGACCTAATGTCACGGCGTCTTGCTGTGCTAGTTTGCAAAAATGAGTGGCCGGACATATTTTCACGCCATGCAAACACAATCCGATAGCATGCCCCATTGGCATCGATAAGTCTTCCCACACTTGATCTACCTTATCTTCCTCGATACCGACAATGGCAATCCGCTGCCCCCCAGTAATCTTCAACGCCTGGGCACCGTATTTTTCGGCCACATCGGCGATGTTGCGCAGGACGTTGAAATCCGAAATGATACCCCCTGGTATGTGAGGTGCAATGGCATATGTCTTTCTGTCCCGCTGCAACACAGCCTTCTTCTCCATTAGATCACTTTTTATCTCCATCATTATCCCTCCGATATTTTTTTACAAATTATATTCGCATCAAGTTATCATGTTCCTGCACATAAATCATAACTGCGCCTTCAAGGCGCAGTTTGCACTAGCCCTATAAGGGCATGGTACTTGCGGCACCTCAAGGTGCGTGCTCTGACTTCCGCGATGATGGTATGGTCTTCTATCTCACAGCCGTGAGACTCTCGTATCATTACCCCGGAAGCCACAATTTTGTTTATATACATTTTAATGCCTTGCCATATGGTTGCAACTTCCCTATACTATCTCTGATACAAACCCTAGTTTCAGTTTTGCAACTATACTGAACCGGGGAAATAATAATTTGTCTTTCTCTAAATATAGGATTGAGCACGTTCTACCACAACGGCTTCGCCTTATTTGAACTCCCCCGCATAGCGGGGGGTATTCGCTGACGCAACAAAGGCTCGCATCTCTGCGAACCCTAGATTTCATTGGAACCGATATGGAGAATCGAACTCCATATGTCCTGAAGGCCTTCTATCAGCCCCCATTTACTCTCGAACATTTTGGTGCAACAGCTTATACTCATTAATCAATGCAAGCAGTTCGTCATTTTTCGAGGTAAGCATGGGGTCCTCGTTATCAGGATTACTTAACTCACTCACGAGGATTCTAATTCTTTTCAACAGTTCAGCTTCTTTGTTGTCCGTCAATCATCTACAACCTCTTCCTTTCGCCACCCATATTATATTTTATATTTTGGATTTTTTATGATTTTTCTTCCTGCGTATGTTACTGAAGTGAACCGTCATCTTTCAATGAACAATTTCCCCTCGTTACAAAAAAGTAGACCTCTTTGCAGCGAACTCATCTTAGAACGACGGAAACCTTCTTTATAATCCTCAGATGACACCAGTAGAGCACTGTGCAACTGGCGTTACGCTTGCCCAGCATAAGTTGCGAAATTTACTTGCCTCAAATCGGTTGATGTCTCAGAAAGCCACTCAGGAGTTATAGGTTCAATAGGTTCCATAACGTTGCCAATTCCAGCCCTGATTACCCCGTAATTCCCTACAACCGCTAACCCTGACCGCTTATCGATGACTTCTCCAATATCCTCGCGGCGGACCGCCACGGCCATCATGCAGTCTTCACGGTCTACGTCTCTCCGATAGGCGTTGGCCGTGACGGATTCGATGGTCGGGAGTCGCTCCAGTAGCCGAATAATCATCCGAACCATGCCTGCTGCGACAGCCTCCGCATATATTTTAACCACTGTCGATGGCGCTCTCTCTGTGACAATATAATCGTGGGGATGTTCCCGCCGCCACTCATTTTCAGGAACAAAATTTATATGCGGTATTAGGGAATCCAGGTAAAGATTATTCCCCCCCAGCGTCAGCCCTCCGTGAAAAACATATGGCAAACTGATTACGGCCAAGGCTTGCTCGGCCATCGCCAGAACCGCATAAGGGGCACCCGCAATAAGGTCCTGGATGAACCCTATGCGAGCTTCCTCTTCCTTTATAAAAACCTCGCGGTCATGCTCAACTTGTTCCTGGAATGCTGCAATAGAAACTTTTACATTCTGACGGGCCTTCGCAGCGGCAGTGGCGATCCTCCGGGACATAAGGGTTTTGAGCCAGTACGTATATACCCCTGCACCAGACAAGCAAAGGAGAGACACAACCCCTGTAAGACGGTCCATCAAGAGAACATCCACGATGATTCCAAAAAGGACAGCCAACCCAACCGCGCCCAATCTGGTAGTCATGCCCCGAAGAAAAGACGTTCTGGCAGCCACGGTAGCTTCCGTTACTAAGTGACTGTAGTCTGGAGTCGGTGGGACTTCGAAAATCTTGCGCTCTAGTTCAGGTTGGTAATCAAATGCCTCAAAGGAAAATCGACTGATTTCTTCTATGTTTTTGGTCTGTTCACAGAATTTGCGGTACTCCCACTTCATTCGCCTGTGGTTTTCATCTTCAGGCAAGCGGGTTTCGGCCATAATATGAACGACACCCTCTGATTTGTACTGCGACGAATCTGCGGGCACGTAAATCACTCCCATGCACTTAGCTATATTGCTTCTGATAAAATAAACGCGATGAATATATTGACAAATTTCGTCAACATATTCATCATATCCTTTTAACACAATGTCTTTACTCTGCCGCAATTTTTTATTTTATACCAACAAAGAACACTGGGATGCATCACCCCGGTGTTCCCTCAGTGGCGTTTCCGTTCCATCCCCTGCAGGCTGCCCGCCACTTGGTTTAGTATATGCCTGTTTAGTTGCCGTCTTGGGGTCAGCCGGCCTTTTAAAAAAAGGAGCTTGCCGCACGTCCGTCACCCTGTCGATTTCATCCTTCCAGCCATTCGTCCAGGTTAAAAGGAGCGGCCTTATTTGGCCGCTCTCGTCATGTTCTGCTGCCACCCTCACGAATGTTTTGCCCATATTCCCCACCTAGCGAAAAACGACACCGGATGAATAACATGATCATCCTTCGGATTAAACCCTGTAAGCCGTCGATCCTCCAATAGTGTGCAGTGCTGAACGCTATAAAGCCCGAATCGTTGCCTAAGACTGTCTACGGCGCGTTCAAGAGCTTCTGCGCCCGAACACCACCCCGCTCGAACAACTCAAGCTATATAAGTCCACTAGCGGTCACTAGATCGGAGCCGCGGACGCCAATACTGCGGATCGGCTATCCCACCAGTAATGCTCTCTGAACAGCCCCAGCGCTTTACGAGCTATGTCGGTTGACATAAGTGGGCGCCGGCAACTTACCCTGCCATTCGAACGAGAATAGATCATCCTGCGACATATAATATTGCAACATGAACAAGCCGGTAACCTTCCTAAGGATAATAATGCCAAAGCTGCTCAGGCAGACAGCCGGAAGAAGGGGGTCGATACCCTGTCCGGCACCCAGGTGAAGTATAAGAATCTGATGAGTAATAAAAAAATGAATATCGTTTCCCCTGCGGGAAGTCGACACTCATTTTTTGCCTAATAACCTTGCAATCAGGCTCGCGGTTTGCGGCCAGGTTATTTAGTCTCTTTCTCCCACAACAAGGACTGTCGTACTGGTTTTTGCACCGTTCCAGCGCCACTCCGGTCAGTTCCACCAGCACCAGTTCGGCCATACAGAGAACTACGCTGCCCTCTTCCAGATGGCCGGAGTAAGTTTTCTCAAGGTCCGAAAAGACGGCGTGGAAATGGGGGTGACCGTCGTCTATTATGCCCTGCATGGCCGTCAGTTCGCAGGGACCCTTCGACCCACAGGAGCTCGGTGCGCGAGTGAAAATCGATCGGCGGCTGGCTGGAGTCGATTACCTTATGATAATGTACTTTATCCATTACCCCGATAGCCGAAAGGATCGCGGCGTTTCGCATCCCGGCTTCTTTGCATTTTCCCTTATGCTCTCTAGCAGAAACTCCCCCGGCTCGAGTCGCATGATCAGCGTTTTCCCAAACCTTGTCCCATAATTGACAGCATTATTTACACCTCTCTTTGTTTTAACAGCTTTTTGTCTGGCTGTCGCTGCCAGCTGTTTGCGACGCCTTAGCACTGATGTCCAGCGTTTACAACTCCGGCAAGACGAATAGGATGAGCTTTTTCTTTGTGGATCTTCCAATATACTCTCAACATCAACGGATGGAAACACCTGAGTCTTTAAAAACAGGCCTAAGGAGGTGTTTCCAGCTTGGTGCCTATGCCCGAGAATGCTTATGTGCGTGAAATTCAAGCATCATCGTCTCGACCACCAAAAAATTCTTCAAGGCCAATAATACCCAAGATCACCCACTTCAGCTTCCAGACAATCCATAACCCCACCGTAAATACTGCAGTGCCGACAATGGAGACCTGTGTCGGCAAGAGTAAGCCGAAATGTAGCCCCGCAAATCCAACGAGAAGGATAATCAACCATAACATCGCTTTCTCCCCCTTCAATCAAATCTATGTCTCTTGCCTCTAGTGTGAAATGGTCATTCGCATATTTTGATATTTCCCCGAAAAACCTTTCAGTCAGGAGATTTTCCGATTCATAGTCCGGACATTTGAGCACTTCTTCATATAATTGGTTGATTGTATTTGCGAGAAATTCATGCTGCGAGTCAAGCTTTGTAATACCGGTGCGAAGAGATTCATCTAAGGTTAACAAAAACACTGGGGGAACTCTTTCTGATGTTTGCTTATTTTCTTTGCTAGGAGATTAGGCTTTTTTCCAAGAGCGTCGCTTTTTCCGAATCATTTAAGACATCTTTAATAAACATGGTCAAATTCTCACGGCTCACCAGGTCGATGTCGACTGACTGAGCGAGAAGACCACTTTCATCGGCAATTATTTTGACGCTTGGCCGGTGCTGGGCTAAAGGGACAACCTTGGTCACCACCCCGACCTGACCGGTTGTCAGATGGACGTATGTGCCCACCGGATACAAAGCAATTTTCGATAAAAAAGCTTTCGCTACATCAGGATCAAACGCAGAATTAACTTGTGCCACTATCGCCTCATAGGCAAGATGCATTTCCATCCCTGGGATTCCAGCCGTCCCGGCAACAAGATTATCAAATTCGTTTGCCACGGAAACAATTCTGGCAAAGGTGGTAATATCATTTCCTGCAAGCTTTCGGGGAAATCCGCTACCATCAAACCTTTCATGGTGTTGAAATGCGATGTGCGCAGCTAATAACGGGAACCCTTCAATTTTTTTTAATGCTTCATAGCCGTAGACAGTATGGTTATTTAATACCTCAAATTCATCTTGGGTGAGTGCTGGTTTTGCCAGGATATTTTTAGGAACAAATACCTTACCAAAGTCATGTAGTAGTGCACCTAATGTCAATGGATAGATATTATCTCTATTGTGACCCATCGTCACTGCTATAACTGTTGATAAAACCGCGACATTAATTGAATGTGTCAAGCCGTCATCACGATGGCGGTTTATCTGGGCTAAATGGATGATATTCGATCTTTTTAGTACAACTTCTTTTATGATCGTCTTAACTTGCTCTTGATGTTCTCCAGCTAGGTTAAATGTTCCCACTTTTGCCGCTTTATCAAATATTGATTTAACCGATTGTAAAACTTTATTACGAACCTTTTCCTGCATTACTTCATCAACTGAGGGAAGTTCAAAAAGAGGGTTGACTATATAGGCAGAAGCGATATCCCACTTCTGAAGAATTTCAATGTGCCTGGGAATTAATTTCACTCCAGCGGTAAGAACCGTTTGCCCTTCTTTACCTAAAATATCACGAGCCAATTCCATGCCTGGCCTAATAAATTCTATTGCCAATCTTAGCACGCCAGACCCTCCCGCAATTGCTCATTAAGATCATTACCTTAATTAGTAAGGCTTTCTCGGTCATAACTAAAGATGCTTTCCTGTCAGCCAAATTCTTATACATCCTATATTAGCATATCAGATAATATATTGGATGAATTCGATAAAAATACTAGCTCAGCGTTTTATCTTCGATGTGAAGTCAGTGCGATTGGCCATCCCTTTACAAAACTTTGTCAGGCACCACAACAGGAACATTCCCGCAGTCGTTAACACCGCAAAGATTGCCTGCAAGGCCATCGCCCAAAAATGTCCAGACACAACATCAACCTCTTTTTACTCCATTAGCATGGAATAAGTGTGCAAAAATAATCCTATAGACACGGCAGATATGACCGCTACCAAGCCAATGCCAACTACTATATATCTCATCGTCTATTCCTTCGATCCAGATATATAAAAAGCCGGCAGGACCATATGGAACCTCACCGGCCTGATAGACTTATCATAACCCTCCAATGTGAAAAAAGTGTGAAAAACTTGTTATGAAAAAAACGAACTTTAAAACGTAACCATCTATGTCCAATAACCTTTTCAGGGTTTCTTCAGACTCACCGTTTACAATATCAGTTGAGACATCCATTGCACGATGACCCACCCTCTCGTTTTCCTTCAGGCCATCCTGAAGGTCTTTTTTTGGTCCTTGCTCTCATAACTAAAAGGCCCACCGATCGCGCCAAATGTTCGCCCGTTCAGTAGTAGTAAATTCCCCTCATCGTCAGATTGAATTCCCAGAGAATCAATTTTCTAATGAAGGTTAAAATTATCTCGACCTTTTCGAAACAGGGCATGCTCTTCAAGTGCTCTCTCAAGCAACTGCAGGAGCCGTTCAGCTTTTTCTGGTGTCTCTGTCTTATCGACTGCCTTATATAATTTCTCAATTTTGTCTACGTATCTACTTTCCTGTTCTTTCCGATTAAACATCAGCACACCACCCTTTTTAAGATTAGAATGCAAGCTAATATGTTCTTATATATTATCGTATTATGGAAAACACTTCTTAATATTTCCAATTAAAAAACCGCCTGGTTGGCGGTTATTACTTCAAATTAATATCCCTATAATTCCTACATTTCAGTATTTGCCTTTTTAAAATCAATGCTTAATCGTGTACAGATAATGGTTCCTTTTTCATCATATTCAGTAGTTATTACCCGCACGGCCTTTTGCAGCTCAACTGGATTTCCCTGAATATCAAAATATTTTACCTCAGTACGCGCAATAGTATGCCATTGCGGCTTACCACTTTCGAAAGCCACTAAACAACCTTCTCTCAAATATTCTAGCATTAGGTTGTTCGACAATACCTGACAAATCCCTTCTCTAAGGCGCTTTATCTACGCCCTGGTATAACGTGCAATTGTTGCAGCGGGTTGTGCTAGTCCTAAATCATTACAAAAAACCAGCCAGCCTTGTGAGCATTGCTCGCTTGGCTGGCCTTCTCGTTATTCGCTGCATAGTTTTTTAGGTGCCAATATCAGCCCAGGTCTAGGCAATCGGATAGGCCATAAGTAAAGCCGGGTAATTCCCGCCTCTAAGCCCTTACTTCGAATTCTCAAGTTTGCTAATGGCCGTTATTTCTATGATGGTTCCCCACATGTGGATACCAACACGGTCCTTGGCAACGGCTTCAACTTTTACAGGTAGACCATCTTGTTTAAACTCTTCCGCCAGATTGATAGGATCGTAATTTTTTCCGTCTTTGGACACGATTCCCCAGAAACCGCCTTCGAGAGCTATATACTTAACGGTTCCCTCGAAACTTAGCGGCTGGGTCTCAGCGAAAGCAACGCCAGCAGTTAAAACGATCAAACACAGCATCACAATTAAAATCAGGGTAGTCGATTTCTTAGGCAGCTTCATACTGACCCACCTCCTCTGTATATTTGCGAGGCCAATCAGGCTCTCTTAATGATTATACTATAATATCTCATTGGATGTAATCTGAACAGAGTAATCCCCATTGGAGGTACGTTTTATAACGCCCTTTTTCCCTGCCCCATCATCTACCGTGATTGCCTGCTTATTGTGGCTCATCAGAAAGTTCAATACCTCCTGCTTTGGCGAATGCCTCCCAACTTGCCGAAAATGTTGAATTTTGACCCAGCCACGGTGCGAGTTTGCAGTGCTGTATTTTCGCAGAATGCTCTCAGAGGCTCTTTTAACCATGCCCAAGTGTAAACCCCTTACCATGAAAAAACGAGGTACACAACAAAAAGCCGGGAGTCATTAACCCTCAGCCCTTCAATTTGTCCTGTGTAGGGTAAATCAATTCGAACGGCGAAAGGATAAGAACGATATATCCATGTTTATAAGGCGGAAACATCATGACGGACTCTAATTCCAGAACAACGCCCCAAGAGGATAAGGTCTTTCTTAGCGGGACTATTGAACGAATCACCTTTCACAACCCTGACAGCGGGTTCTGCGTCGTAAGGGTTAGTTCTAAAGGATTTCGCGACTTAGTAACGATTGTCGGACATGCCTATGTTATTACCAACGGAGAATTTATCGAAGCGGTAGGGACTTGGAAAAACGACCCACAACATGGGTTGCAGCTTTTGGCCTTTTCTTTAAAATCAACTCCTCCCACAAGCATCGACGGGATACAAAAATATCTGTCCTCTGGCTTAATCAAGGGAATTGGGCCGGTATATGGCCAAAGATTGGTTGAGGCGTTTGGCACGGAAGTTTTTGACGTTATTGAAGCCATGCCTCAGCGACTGCAAGAAGTCGATGGCATCGGCAAATTAAGAAGCAATAAAACAGTAAAAAGCTGGGACGCTCAGAAGAAGATAAAGGAAATCATGGTCTTCTTGTATTCCAATGGTGTCGGCACATCTAAAGCTGTCAGAATATATAAAACCTACGGGGATAATGCAATCAGTCTTATTCAGGAAAACCCCTATCGCTTAGCACAAGATATATATGGTATTGGATTTCTCACAGCAGATACCATCGCGCAGAAAATGGGCATCGAAAAAACATCGTTAATTCGCGCTAAAGCAGGTATCCGGTATGCGCTATTTGAAGAAGTGGACAACGGCAACTGTGGCTATCCTAAAGCCAAACTAATTCCCCAAGCGGCTGAACTACTGGAAATACCTGTGGAAATAATTGAAGAAGCCGTAGCCAGCGAGATAAATGAACAAGGCATTATACCAGACTCCATTGAATTCGAAGAGTGTTTATTCATCCCGAGCCTCTACCATTACGAGAAGAATATTGCCGAAAGGCTGAACACCCTCGCACAAGGTTCCCCTACATGGGACGAAATTAACGCTGAAGAGGCTATAAGGGAGACTGAAAAGACACTGGGCATAACTTTGGCTGAGAACCAGAAAAAGGCTGTAACAACAGCCATCACATCTAAATTCATGGTCATAACCGGGGGGCCTGGTGTAGGGAAGACTACCATCGTCAAGTCTATCATCAAGATTTTAGAGGCCCAAAAGTTGCAAATCTTACTTGCCGCCCCCACTGGCAGAGCCGCCAAACGTTTGTCTGAGTCAACCGGGATGGAAGCAAAAACAATTCATAGACTGCTTGAATTTGACCCGATAGAACGGAAGTTCAAGCGAGACCTGGACAACCCTCTCGAATGTAATTTGCTGGTTATCGATGAAACCTCAATGGTCGACGCACAATTAGTGCATTCTTTGTTGAAAGCAGTCCCTCTTGATGCTTCCGTGGTTTTAGTCGGCGACGTAAATCAATTGCCGTCGGTCGGCGCCGGACAGGTTCTGTCTGATATCATTGATTCACAAAGCGTTACGGTTGTCACGTTAAATGAGATTTTTCGCCAAGCTAAGACGAGTAAAATCATTACGAACTCCCACGCCATTAATAACGGTGACATGCCTGACCTCTCCAATAATATCGACGGTGACTTCTTCTTTGTAAGTTCCGAAACGCCAGAGGACGGGGTAAAGAAAATAATTGAGATAGTAAAGGACCGCGTTCCCCGCAGATGGCAGTATGACTCCGTTAAGGACATACAGGTTCTCTGCCCTGGCAACGTCGGTGGGATGGGAGTCAGGTCTCTCAATATTGAACTACAAAAGGTACTAAACCCTGGAGCCACGGAAAAAGTGGAACGCTTCGGAGTAACTTTTGCCGTTGGCGATAAGGTCATGCAAATTCAAAACAACTACGATAAGGATGTATTTAACGGCGATGTTGGTTTTATCTCCGGCATGCAAGCTGATGACAAAGAGCTCACAATTATTTTTGACGACAAAGAAGTCATATACGACTTTGATGAGCTTGACGAAGTCGTCTTGGCGTATGCCTGTACTATTCATAAAAGTCAAGGGTCAGAATATGCAGTCGTGGTAATTCCGGTAATGATGCAGCACTTTATGATGCTGCAGCGAAATCTTATCTATACTGGTGTGACCAGGGGGAAAAAGCTAGTCATTATGGTTGGTCAGAGGAAAGCCCTGAGCATCGCGGTTAAAGGCAAGAAACAAAATAAGCCTCGATATTCAAAGCTCAAAGAGTGGTTAGTTGCTGAAAATTAAATACCGCGTAAGCAACAGACATTTCTGACAGGACACGCAGGCACGATATACAGAACCGATCTTTTTAGAAAAGTACGCAATAGATAGGAGTTTACACCCATGCGCGGTAATGATGTTGTAATAGGATTGATTGTGGTCGTATTTTGGGGACTCAACTTTATAGCTATCAAAACGGGATTGCAAGATATTCCGCCGCTACTTCTCGGGGCCCTAAGATTTATCGCTACTTGTCTACCAGCTATTTTTTTCCTACCTAGACCACCTGTTTCCTGGTTTTGGCTGATTGCCTTAGGACTAACCATCAATGTTGGACAATTCGCCTTTCTTTTTTTAGGAATGAAATTGGGTATGCCTGCAGGCCTGGCTTCCCTGATTTTACAAGCCCAAGCTTTTTTCACCCTAGCCATAGCTGTTGCAGTACTTAATGAACGTTGGCACTGGAGCCATATATTGGGCCCCATTTTGGCCGCCTGCGGCATGGCCATCATAGGCTCCCAGCAAGAAGGGAGCATGACGACAATCGGCCTTGAGCTAACACTTGCTGCTGCTGGTTGCTGGGGTATCGGCAACATTATCATGCGCAGAGCCACACAAGGAGTTCCGCCTTATTCCATGCTAGCCTTGGTAGTTTGGGCTGGTGCTATAGCTATCCTGCCATTAATGTTATTATCTTGGTGTATAGAAGGTCCTTCCGCCTGGCAAAAAGCTTGGCTTTCTTTCAACTGGACCGCAGTAGCTGCGGTCGCCTATCTGGCATATTTCGCAACTTTGGGTGGATATGGTCTTTGGGGTAAGCTGCTCTCTCGCTATCCTGCTTCCGTGGTTTCCCCTTTCGCGCTGTTAGTTCCGGTTATTGGTATGAGTAGTTCAGCATTTTTTCTGGGAGAAGCTCTGTCACTTTGGCAAATGTCAGGGGCAACTTTAGTGATGGCCGGATTGGTAGTCCACGTATTTGGTGAAAGATTTTCCAAGTATAAGGGAATGGGACTTCATGAAGGTTCTGGGTATTGACGGAAACTCTTTCCGAGATGGAAATACAGCTATCTCAATTCGAGCTGTACTTACAGCCTAAGGTATCAAAAGCGCTCCACTCCCGCCGACGCATAGTTTTGTACCGTGACACATCAACAGATCATAGTAGTCTATTCCTTCCCCGGTATTGCCGGGTCAGTGTCCGGAATGTGCAACCCAACTTTGATTTGATACATATATAAGGTCATCTGCAGAAACAGCCTTGCATATCTATTATTTCTATATCATTACATTGAGCTTTACTGGGTATTGCCCCACGGATTGCCCCACAAATAAAAAAAAGACTTCGGCACAACTGCCGGAAGTCTTGATTTTACTTGGTGCGCCCGGGAGGACTCGAACCACCGACAAACGGTTTAGGAAACCGCTGCTCTATCCACCTGAGCTACGGGCGCATGCGCGATATAGCCGGCAATGTTACAAAGTGCAGGCCTCTGGCGGCTACTCTACCGAAAAATTATAGCATTAACAACAAAACCCTGTCAAGGCTGCGCTGACTTGCAAATGTACCCAGAACGCAAAGTTATCCACAGCCTTTTTCCCGCGGCCCCAATAAAAGCTGTTTTGGTAATATATTCGCGAACTTTATCCCCAATTGGTGGTAAATTGTTAATAACTCTGTTGATAAGTCGACAAAAAAGCGAGCTTGCTAATACGCAGCTCGCTTTTTGTCATCCAATCAACAAGAAATGACCGGCCGGCTCCAATCCACCAACACTCCGGTATTGATCCATAAATTAGCCAAAACCACCTGCAATGACTGTAAGTTTTCGGCCGGCAGCCCGGTAGATTCGGTGAAATCCCGCAAGGTGTGTGCCACCCGGATTACATGCTCCTGACCGAGAAACTTTTCGACCTCCGCCCGCTTCGCCGGATTGTCAAGAACGACTTTGATCTGGCCCCGCTTCGGGTCATATTCAATATAGCCGCAGTCGTTGTCATGGTGAATAGCCACCCGAAAAAGTTCTTCCATAAATAGTACACCCTCTCCAAAAGTGCAGTTCCACCGTGTTTATTATACTGCCTGCCGTCGAAAAAATCCTGCCAGCACATCAATATTTTTCCGATCAGCTGATTTCTCCCCTAACCTGCCGAAGAAAAGGGAGGCGCCCTTCAGCGCCTCCCACCAAATCACCAATAAAAATTGGGGCCGTCGCCAAGCCCATCTTGGTTTGGCGATTCTTCTCTTAAAACTTCTTCCGCTTTTTTCAGATCGTCTACCTTGAGAACCACCCGTGCTTCGTCGCTGGCAGCGGTGGCAAATGCATAGACATATTCGATATTAATGCCAGCTGCGGTCAGCCGCTTGATTTCAGTTAGCAGCCCACCCGGCTGATCACTCACCTTAATTGCCAAAACCGGTGTGGTTTTCACCGCGAAATTGGCTCCTCGCAGCACCCGTTCCACCTTATCCGGTTCATTGACCACCAGGCGCAGAATGCCAAAATCCGCCGTATCGGCCACTGCCATGGCCCGGAGATTGATGTCATGTTCGCCGAGCACGCCGAGCACTTCCGCCAATGTTCCTGGCCGGTTTTCCAAAAATACCGATATTTGCTTGATGATCATATCTAGCCCTCCCGCCTATAATTTCCGGTTGTCAATTACCCGTTTGGCTTTGCCTTCACTCCGCGCGATGCTTTTTGGTCCGACCAAACGCACCTTGGCCGATACTTGCAGAACACCGGCCAGCGCCCCCTTGATCTTCTGTTCCAGACTTTCCAGGCGGCGTACCTCATCAGAAAACATGTCTTCAGTTACCTCCACCAATACGGTGAGGATGTCCAGATTATCCTCCCGATCGACGATCAGTTGATAGTGGGGGGATGTTTCACCAAGACTGAGCAGCACGCTCTCGACCTGTGACGGGAAGACGTTAACCCCGCGGATGATCAGCATATCGTCGCTTCGGCCGAGCACTTTGCCCATTCTGGCCAGGGTCCTGCCGCAGGAGCAGACGGTGCGATTCAGCACAGTGAGGTCCCTGGTGCGGTAACGCACCATCGGCATCCCTTCCTTGGTGATGGTGGTCAGTACTAATTCTCCTTTTTCGCCGTCAGGCAGCGCCTCCCCTGTCAGCGGGTTGATAATTTCCGGAAAAAAATGATCTTCGCTGATATGTAATCCGTCCTGACATTCACACTCCATGGCCACGCCCGGACCGATGATTTCACTCAAGCCGTAGATATCGAGAGCTTTGATCTCCAGACGCTCTTCGATTTCGTGGCGCATGCGCTCCGACCAGGGTTCGGCACCGAAGATGCCGGCTTTTAGCGATAAGTCTTTCGGTTCCAGGCCCATTTCACGAATGGTCTCGGCAATATAGAGGGCGTAAGATGGCGTACAGGCCAAATGGGTTGTGCCAAAGTCCTTCATCAGCAAAATCTGCCGCGCTGTATTGCCGCTGGATGCCGGAATAACCGACGCCCCAATCATCTCGGCGCCATAATGAGCCCCGAGGCCACCGGTAAACAGGCCGTAACCATAGGCGACCTGGATAAAGGATTGTTGCGATGCGCCGGCAGAAGTCAACGATCTGGCCATGACTTCGGACCATATCCCAATATCCCGCTTGGTATAGCCCACCACCGTCGGTTTGCCGGTTGTGCCGCTGGAGGCGTGCACCCGGACGATCTCCGTCAGGGGAACCGCGAACAGGCCATAAGGATAATTATCCCGCATATCCTGCTTGGTAACAAACGGGAGCTTCCCGATATCCTCAATCCCATTGATATCCTCAGGCAGCAGTCCCAAGGCCTGAATTTTGTCGCGATAAAAAGGCACCTTTCGGTAGACCCGCTGCACCGTATCCCGCAGCCTAACCCCTTGCAGGTTGGTCATTTCGTTGCGGCTCATGGTCTCCATCGGTTTGTTCCAATACACGTGAGTCCCTCCCCTATTCAAGTCAGCACTATTCTCATCATCTCGCCAGCAGCGGCAGCGTGGCAGCAGCCTCCGGCATGACGGTCACGGTATAGTCGGACCGCCCCAGTTTGGCTTCGGCCAGAGCAAGCGCCTCGCCAAAAGAGGCCGCCGCCGTCATTCCGGCTTTTTCAATGAAGGCTCTATTTTCCGGCAGACTGACGATAATCTGCGGCACCGCTGCGGCATCGATTCCGTTTTTTAAGGCGACATAGCCCGGCACAGTAAAATCTTGGCGGAGGGCCATTTCCCGCTCAGCCAATGAAACGATATTAAACCAGCCGCTAAAGTCAGGCGGCTCCTGGATGCTCGGGCACTCCAGGAGGGCAATAATGACCCCGTCCGACTTGCAGGCCGCCATCGCATTCTCGATCGCCTTGGTCCCCTGGTAAAAGTTGATATCTTTTGGAAAACCGCCAGCGGAGGCGATGACCAAATCACTCTGTTCGCTGATGGCTACGCCGTAAATATCGGCCACCAGCTTGCAGCCCTCTTCCCAGGCGGCCTGCCAGTGTCCGCCGACAAAGCGGGCAACCTCGCCGTTCGGTGCAGTCACTACATTAAACAGAAAATCCGGGTTGACCATGGCGGCAATCTCCATCTGGTCCTCATGCATCGGATTTCCGGCCAGCTTGCCGCTGCCGCAATGGGGATTGACCCCTTTACCGGCTTCCGGGTGGAGGCAAAAACGGTGATTGGCCTGAATGGTGCTATAGCTGGCCACACCGGGAATAATACTCTTTCGCCCGCCGGAGAAGCCGGCCATCGGGTGATAGCCTATTCCACCAGTCAAAATGACTTTGTCAGCAGCCAGCACCTGGCGATTGATACAGGCCTTGACCCCGCGTGAGGTGGTGCCGACATAGGCAAAGTCGTCCTCCTCACAGGCATAGCTTTGGACGATCCGCACCCGGCTGACCGTTTCCCGGCCATAAACGGCAACATGTTCGGCATCGCTGTGGCGCCGGTGGGCGCCTAGCGCCACCACCAGCGCGATCTTTCCATCCGGGACACCGGCCATATTCAGCTCATCGAGCATTAGCGGCAAAAACGAGTCATAACCCAGCCCTCCTCGGGTAAGGTCACTCACAATGATCGCCACCTCATCACCGGCGGCGACAACTTCCTTCAGGGAAGGTGTACCCAGGGGATGGCGAAGGGCTTGGCGCACCGCCTCCGGCACGTCGGCGACAGAAAGGGTCTGCCGGCCGGTGACCACTTGGACGGGTCGTTCGCCCGGCAGATTGATTGTCAGCGTTTCATGGCCGAAGCCGAGCTGAAATTCCGGCATAATACTCTCCTTCTGATAAAAAATAAAAAACCCCGCAAAAAATTCCGCATGGAACTTTCCGCTGGGGTATTTTAGACCCACGGTGTTGACTCCTCCCGGAGTCTTGTGCCGCTTGGACCAGGCGCCGCCAAGCGGCCGGAACCCTAGGCACACTTCCACTTCAAACCCGACCGGGCGCAATCCCCGGTCACTGAGTCCAATTATATTGTAATTATAAACACCGCGCCAGCGCCGGTCAAGCATTTATTCTTCGTGGCGATAGGCCGGTTTGAGCCGTTGCTCCAGCGGAACGGCCGGCGGTTTCGACGCCAGGTGAGCCTGCTCAAGCAAAATTTCCTGACTGTTCAGCACTCGTAGGCGTTTTTCACAACGGCGATAGGTAGCATCACATTTCATGGCACAAGCCTTTT
The DNA here is from genome assembly GCA_031292035.1 of Negativicutes bacterium. The sequence continues at coordinate 90,699 of JARLHX010000179.1, forward strand.
GGTTGTCTTCGAGCTGCAGTTCGAGAATGCTTTTGATCCTTTTAACATGCTTCGGGTCATTGACCGGAAACATCAGCTCGACTCGTTCATTCAGATTGCGCGACATCCAGTCGGCACTGGACAGAAAAATCCGTTCATCGCCGCCATTGGCGAAATAAAAACTCCGGCTATGCTCAAGAAAACGGCCGACAATGCTGCGCACGGTGATGTTGTTGCTCACCTTCGGGATGCCTGGCCGCAGGGTGCAAATCCCGCGGACAATCAAATCAATCTTGACCCCCTGGGAAGAAGCCTCATATAGTTTCACAATCATTTCCTTGTCCACCAGGGAATTCATTTTAGCGATAATCCGGGCCGGTTTACCGGCAGCGGCACAGCTGATTTCCCGGTCGATCAATTCATAGATTTTCTGGCGCAGCCCGAGGGGAGCCACAATGAGTTTATTCCATACCGGCGGGTCGGAATAGCCTGACAGGACGTTGAAAAAAGAGGACGCGTCGGCACCCAGCTGATCGTTGGCGCTGAACAGCCCTAAGTCGGTGTAAATCCGGGCGGTGGTCCCATTATAATTACCTGTACCCATATGCACATAGCGTTTAATCCCGCCGTCTTCCCGCCGGACCACCAGGGCAATCTTTCCGTGGGTCTTGAGCCCGAGCAAACCATAGATGACATGACAGCCTGCCTCTTCCAGCCGCCTGGCCCACAAAATATTGTTTTCCTCATCAAAACGGGCTTTCAATTCGACCAGCACTGTAACCTGTTTGCCATTTTCCGCCGCGTGGGCAAGAGCCTGCACGATCGGCGAGTCGCCGCCAACGCGGTAAAGGGTTTGTTTTATCGCCAGCACCTTGGGGTCACGGGCCGCCTGGCGAATGAATTCCACCACCGGTTCAAACGACTCGTAGGGATGATGCAGCAATACATCCCCGGCCCGGATGGCGGCATAAAGATCCTCGGTCTCGGCCAGTTCGGCGGGGCGCGCCGGGCTGAACTGCGGATACCGCAGATGCTCGTACCCCGGCATGTCGGCAAATTTCATAAAGCAGGTGGTATCAATCGGCCCGGTGATTTCGTACCGGTCCTCGTCATTGATTCTGAGGCCGTCGCTAATAAATTCAAGAAGCTGTCGGTTTCCAGTCCTGGCAATCTCCAGCCGTACCGCCTGGCCGCGTTTTCTCTGCCGGAGCGACTTTTCTATTTCAGCCAGCAGGTCTTCGGCTTCATCCTCATCAATTGTCAAGTCAGCGTTGCGGGTAATGCGAAATAAGGTTATATCTTTGATGGTATAGCCATAAAATAGAACGGCGCAGTGTGTCTTGATGACATCCTCCAAAAAGACGAACCGCTTGCGTTTGCCGCTGCCGGGGATTTCAACCAGCCGGGGCAATACCCCAGGTACCTGGATGACGACAGTCTTGAGCTCGCCTTTGCCGCTGCGGAGTTCCACCGCCAGGTTGAGGCTGCGATTGGCCAAAAAGGGAAATGGGTGACTTGGATCGACCGCCAGCGGGGTAATGACTGGAAAAATCATATCATGAAAATAATTTTTCACCCATTCTCGGCTTTTTACCGGCAGGTCCTCTACCGGGGCGAACGAGATCTCCTGTTCTTCCAACTCCTGCAGCACAATCTTCAGATACCGATACAGCTTCTTCATCTGGTCCCGGGTCGCGGTGGCAATCTGGCGCAGCTGCTCCTCCACCGTGAGGCCGGCGGCGTCTTGTTTGTTGATGCCGCTTTCCAGTTGCTGTTTTAGTCCGGCTACCCGGATCATAAAGAATTCATCCAGATTGGAAGCCGCGATGGCGACAAAGCGGAGACGCTCAAGGACGGGATTGCTCTCGTTCTGGGCTTCTTTGAGTACCCGTAGGTTAAATTTCAGCCAACTCAACTCACGGTTGAGAAAATATTCCGGTTTATCCAACATCAAAATCATCCTGCCTGTCGTTTCAAGATTGGCTTAATGCCAAAAACGCTTTCAAAGAATTCTGCTTTATCGAGAAAAGTCCACTCTTCCAGCGAAACGTCCTCATCTGCAGTAACTGTAATAATAAATTCATCGCCAGCAAGGGTAATATCACGGATGGTCGCCTTCTGGAGGTGGCTGCGGTCGATGGCGTCAGCCAGGCGCATGATGGCGGCCAGCTTGGCCAAGGTGAGCCTCTGGTCCGGAGTTAGTTCGGCGATGTTGTCGTCGGCGTCAGAGGGAATGCCTTTGGAATGATAATAGGCCACATTGGCGATCAGCGCTTTTTCGCTTTCCGAAAAACCGATGATATCGGTGGAAATAATGAGCCGGTAAGAATAAAAATAGTGTCGCCGTAAGGTAACGAACTTACCGATATCATGCAAAATGGCGGCGACTTTCAACAGAAACCGTTCCCGTTTACCAAGGCCGTGGACCTTGCCGAGCCGATCAAAGAGCAACAGACAGACCTCCTCAACGCTGCCGGTGTGGAGAGGATCGTACTGGTATTTGCGACCTAGGGCATGCGCCAGGCTGATAATTTGCTCTTCGATCCTCCGAAGCCAAATATCGCCCGTCTTTTCGCCAATATGAGAAATGGTGAGACCGTCGCCAAACTGATCGTTGGACACCACAATTTCGCTTACCTGGCTCATAGCCATAATATGTTTGTACAGCAGCAGGGTGGGTACAACGATTTCGGCCCGCTGTTCGCTCAAATTAAATTTCTGCATCAACTGCGGCAGATTGAGTGCGGCCACCTGTTCCTGGAGCTGCTGCAATTCCTGGACACTGAAAAAGGTCAGTTTACTCCCGCCGGGTTTCGCAAGCATTCTCAGCACCAAGTCGGTCTCCATCCCAGACAGCACTAAATACTTTAGTTTATGTTTTTTTAGTTCATTTTCTACTAGATCAATGGTGCTGTTGATGTACTCGGACAAGGCCTGCGAAAAATGCGCCGACTCCCGTTGATACTTTTCAAAGCTCTCCTTGATACGCAGAGCCCCGATCTGGATGTTTTGCTGATAATGAAGGGCCCCGTTTTGATATACCGTAAGCCCGAGGCCGCCGGACGAAATATCGACAAATAAGATGCCCTCCATTTCATGGGCAAGGCCGTATTTTTCGATCGACCGGAACAAGGCGATATATTTATAGAAAATCTCCTGAGTCATATCGACAACTTCGACAGAAAAGCCGGTTTTTAGGCGAATCTGGTCGATAATATACTGCTGGTTTTCCGCTTCCCTAATCGCAGTCGTAGCCAGTAACCGATAATCTTTTACGCCATACTCGTGTAAAATCCGACGATATCCTTTGAGCAACTCGCAAATCTCCCGCACGGCGATAAAACTGATTTTACCGGTTTTAAAGGTTTCTTCGCCCAATGTCACCAGCGTGCTCACCTTTTCTACAACCCGCATATCGTCAAGGGAACTATATTCCACTATCTGAAGGCTGACCTGCTCGGAGCCGATGTGCATCACGGCAAACAGGTTTCGTTGACGATTGATCATAGCATACCCTCCGTTGCCCTTTGCTGTAAATCTTCGAACGCCGAGACAAAATTCCTCTTTTCTCTCACGCCGAGCAACCCAAAAGCAGTTACATTTGGGTTAAGTTTTGGTTAATTAGCGAAAAAGCTGTTTGAATTTATTTTTAGCCCTTGCAAGGTTTTAGCGGGAAAAGACGAATACTATTTTCATGGGAGTGATAGTGTGACCGAAAGAATCGCCATTATTGACTTGGGTTCCAACTCGGCCCGTCTGATTGTCATGCATATTTACGTCAACGGAGCCTATAATCTCGTCTATCATCAAAAGGAAACGGTACGTCTCGGCGAGGGTGTGTACGGCAAAGGAGTGCTCAGACCTGAGGCGATGCTTCGCGCCGTCGAGACGATGGAGCTCTTTTCTCATATGTGCCAACTCATCAAAGTGGACAAAATCCTGGCGGTAGCTACTGCTGCGGTCCGCAACACCAAAAACGGTCCCGACCTCCTGACCCAGATCGAAGAACAGACCGGCATCGCCGTCCAGGTGGTCAGCGGGCGGGAAGAGGCCAGGCTGGGCTACCTCGGTGTGGTCAACACCACCGATGTGGCTGATGCTGTATTGTTCGACCTCGGCGGCGGCAGCACCGAACTTATGCTCATCAACAACCGCAAACTGCAAAAAGCAGTGAGCTTGCCCTTCGGCGCGGTGAATCTGACGGAAATGTTCGGAACCCAGGACAAAATCGGCGAAGCGAAATTAGCTGAACTATCCGGGTTTATTATGCACCATCTAAATAAAGTTCCCTGGCTCGTCAATCTTTCCCTGCCAATTATTGGTGTAGGCGGGACAGCGCGCAATGTCGCCAAAATGGACCAAAAGCGCAAGAACTATCCTTTCAACAAGGTCCATAACTACCGCCTGGGCGATTTATCTTTTAACGACTTGTGGCGAGCGCTGGTGGCATCTGATTTACGCCAGCGGCAAAAATTCCCGGGGCTTAGCAGCGAGCGGGGCGACATCATCGTTGCCGGCACCACCCTCATCAAGGGCCTCTTTGACGTCAGTCGGGGCAACCGGCTCATCGTCAGCGGCTGCGGTGTACGGGAAGGGCTGTTTTGGCAATACTATCTGTCCCATACCGGTCAGCCGGAAATTGTCGCCGACCCGCTGCTGCACAGCACCGAAAACATGTTGCTCTTTTACAAGGGCGACGTAGCGCACGCCAGCCATGTCGCCACCCTGGCCGAGGCCATGTTCGACGGCTGGCAGGCTCTGCACGAATTCGACGAACGGGACAAGACCTTGCTGCGGGTTGCCAGCCTGCTGCATGATATCGGAATCACCATCAACTACTACGATCATTCCCGCCATAGCGCCTATCTGGTGGAGAACGCCCGATTGTTCGGGTTGACCCACCGGGAGCAAATGATGGCCGCCGTTGTTGCCGGCTGGCACCACGGCCCCTCCGGAAAATTTCTGCGCAACAAACTCTACAGCGAATTTCTTGATGAAACCGACTGGCAAAAGGCCCGTAAATTAGCTTTATTGCTGGCACTGGCCGAAAGCCTCGACACCACGCAAACCCAGGCAGTAAGAAAGGTTGCCGCAAACCATAGGCCAGAGGCTGCCTGCCTCGACATCACCATCAACAGCCTGGAAGGCAGCATCGAGCTGCAGGAGGTCAGCAAGCACGGCAAATGGTTTAAAAAAGAATTTGGGTTGGAATTAAGTTTCCGTAACGTATAGCACCGGACGAAAGGGGCCTGTCAGCAAAAATTATGGTTTCACTGATGGAAAAAGCCAACAGCCTGGGGCTGATAACCAAATTCGTCCGCCACGTTTTCCCCCTGGTTGACGCCGAACTTGCAGCCTGGCAAAAATATGCGGCCGGACACTGCGATCCCGTCCTGGCTGAACAGGCCTTGGCCAGTATCCGCGACAAAAAGTTCCATTGCCAGGGCGGCGCTATTTACAGCCTTTATCCCGGGGTTGATACCCCCGCCTTTGTCCGGCTGGTGGTGGCCCTGCAGACCATCAGCGATTACCTGGACAATCTGTGCGACCGAGCCGGCGTTGCCGATGAAAATGCCTTCCGCCAGCTGCACCTGGCGATGAGCGACGCCCTTGACCCTGACGCCCCGCTGCACGATTATTACCGCTTTTATCCCTGCCAAAGCGACGGCGGCTATCTTGCCGCCCTGGTTACAGCCTGCCGCGAAGAACTAAACCGGTTGCCGGCTTATGATGTCGTAAAACCGCTGGTCCTTCAGCTGGCCCGGCTTTATAGTGAACTGCAGACCTATAAACATCTGGCTACCGACATCCGCGAAGAGAAGATGCGTACCTGGGGCGAAGCCGAGCTGATTCATTACCCCGAACTGACCGTTTGGGAGTTTGCCGCCGCCACCGGTTCCACCCTGGGAATGTTCATGCTCTGCGCTCTGGCGGCCGAGCCGACCCTGTCTGCCACTACTGCCCGCAGGACCTTTGCGGCCTATTTCCCCTGGATTTCGGGTTTACACATTCTCCTCGACTACTTTATTGATCGGATGGAGGACAAGTGTCACGGCGATCTCAATTTTGTCGCTTATTATCAGGATGAAAATGAAACGTTAGAGCGGCTGACCCATTTTTGGCAACAAGCCCTTTACAATGCCCGCGAATTGCCCAATCCGTTGTTTGCCGAAACGGTGGTCCAAGGGCTGCTTGCCATGTATTTATCGGATCCGAAAACCTTCGCCGCACCGGAGCGGATGATAAAAACTACGTTACTGGCCGAAGCCGGCAGCTATACCCGTCTTGTTTACGCTCTGTGCCGGTTGCTGCGCCGGCGACAGGTCCTCTAGGGCTATGTTTTATCAATAATTAAAAGTCAAAACGGGTGCGAAACGCACCCGTTTTTTTATGCCTTCTTCTCCATGCCGGCAACCGTCTGAACAAGAGACACTACCAGCCGCGCGGTTCTTTCCAGGTCATCCACCGTCACATATTCCTCGGTGGTATGCACTTTACTCATCCCCACCCCCAGCACCGCCGAGGGGATACCGTATTTGTTGAAAAAGTTGGCGTCACTGCCGCCGCCGGTGGCCTCCAGCGTGGCGGCAAAGCCAACGCTCTGTGCCGCCTTGACTGCCGCCGTAATCACCGGTGAGTCCACAGCAAGCACATAGGGCTCATAGGCTGTTTCCACGCTGATTTCGGCGCGCGCCCCATTTTCGGCTGCCGCTTGCGTGAAGGTCTCCACCATATGCTTGGTCTGGGCTGCCAGTTTTGCCAGATCGCGGCTGCGGGCTTCACAGGAAATCTCGACCTGGTCGGGAACAATGTTGGTGGCGATTCCGCCTTTGATGATGCCGACATTGGCGGTGGTTTCGGCGTCAATGCGTCCCTGGTTGAGGCGGGCCATTGCCTTTCCGGCTACCATAATGGCGTTGACGCCGTCTTCCGGGGCCATGCCGGCGTGGGCAGCCTTGCCGCGGATGACAACCGTCACATTGTCTTGGCCGGGAGCCGAGTTAACGATCCGGCCCGGTGTGCCGCCCGAATCTAAGATATAGCCGAAATCTGCCCGAAGCAGCTTTTTGTCAATAAATTTCGCGCCGCAAAGGCCGGTCTCTTCTGCTACCGTAAATATCACCTGGATATCGCCGTGACTGATATTTTTTTCCCCAATCACCCGCAGAGCCTCAAGGATTCCCACCACTCCCGCCTTGTCGTCGGCACCGAGGATGGTGTCCCCCCGGGAGGTGATCACGCCGTCTTTGACCTCAGGTTCAATCCCTACACATGGTTCGACGCAGTCCAGGTGAGCACTGAGCATGACAACAGGCGCTGGCGCGCTGCCTTTCAGGTATCCGATGACATTGCCGGAATTGCCGCCAAAATTCGCCGCCACATCGTCTTCCAACACTTCCAGCCCCAAGGCGGTAAGTTTGGCTTTTGCGGCATCGGCTGCCAGCCGCTCGCCCCTGCTGGGACTCGCTATTTTCACCAATTCACAAAACTCGGCCACCATTCTTTCTCTATCAATCATCATTTCGCCTCCAATTAAAATGCTCTCTAACGACCTGATTTCAGATCAATGTCTTTCCTAGTATTTTTCCTTTCCCGGCGGCGCGATTCCTGCCTTTCACCTCGAACGGCATATTTCCCTGTGCGTTTGCAAACACTAGCCTCAATCTGGAAAAAGGAAGTTGACGCCATGGCAAAAACAGTCGCCTTGCAGTCTCCCGGGACACCATTGGCTACCCTGCTGGAAGCGCGCGGCTACCAGGTGATTGACCTTCACTCGGCCGCCTGCTCTCAAACCCATGTCGACGCCTGGCTGTACACCGGCCACCACCCGGATATTATTCCGACCGCCAACCTGACTGAGACAGCAGACATTTCCCTGGGCGGCACAACCATGGCACCAGACGAATTCCCTGGCGCCTTCACGCTGAATGTCGGCGGAATGCTCCCCGAAAAGGCGGTCGACGCCCTGGAGTGCCGTCTGCGGCGGCGTCATTGGCACCATTAGCCCTTCTCGCCGCCGGGAGCTTCCGGGCGCGGCACCAGCAGCCGGCCCCGGGTTACAATGGCATCACCGAACCGGTCTTTCAACCCGTCCACCGCTGCCGAAACCTTGGTGCGCTTGTCAGCCACTTCGGAAAACAAAGTCATTTGACCACCACCCCACGCCTGCAGGCCGGATACCGTCACTCCTAACAGCCTTACCCCCTCCGGCAATGGCAGGCTGGGGATAATGTCCCCGACCGTTTCGTAAATAGTCTCATCCAGGCAGGTCGCCTCACTCAAGGTACGGGCGCGGGTAATCGTTTTGAAGGAGGCAAAACGGAGCTTGACGTTGACAGTGCGGCCGGCATAGCCGCTTTTACGCAGCCGCCGTCCCACCTTTTGCGCCAGCGCCAACAGGCAAGCGCGGATATCTTCCGGCTTATACATATCCTGTTCAAAGGTGACTTCATTGCCGATCGATTTCGGGGCCTGCTCGCAAATCACCAGCCGGTCATCCCGACCCTGGCTCAATGCTCTGAAGTGATCGGCTGAATTACCGAAGATTTTATCCAGAAGATAACGATCGGCACAAGCCAATTGACCGATGGTATTGATACCGACAGCCTGCAGCGACTTGGCCGCCTTTTCGCCCACACCCCAGAGACGCGACACCGGCATATCCTTTAAAAACTCACTTTCGCTCCCAGGCTCGACAACCACCAACCCGTCCGGCTTGCCCCAGTCGGAGGCCAGTTTCGCCATAAATTTATTGGCTGCGACACCGGCGGAAACGACCAACCCCAGCTCGGTCTTGATCTGCACCTTGATGCGGCGGGCGATCTCCTCCGGATCGGGGTACAGCCATTCCATGCCGGTAACATCTAAAAAAGCCTCATCCAGTGACAGAGGCTCCACCAGCGGCGAAAACTCGGCCAAAATACGCTGAATCTCAAGCGCAACACGGCCATATTTACGATGATCGCCAGCCAAAAAAACGCCGTGTGGACAGCGCCGCCGGGCCTCGACCATCGATAAGGCCGAATGCACGCCAAAGTGACGGGCCTCATAGGACGCTGTGGCGACCACGCCCCGCCTGCCCAGCCCACCGACAATTACCGGCTTTCCTAGAAGAGCGGGATTGTCCCGCTGCTCAACCGCCGCAAAAAAGGCATCCATGTCCACATGCACAATCCATCGCTGCATCACTTCACCCACTACCTATGAAAAAATCACACCATCCTGTCAGTAAGACTGGGTGTGATTCCCTGTTATCTCCATATTAAAAGACAGATTCATCATTGTAAAGGACTTTTGTCTAGGACACAAAATAATCATGTCCTCCCAGCGCCGAATTGACGATAGTCACCGGCTCCATTGCCTGAAAGCGGGTATCTTCCAGTCCCCTGAGCTCCTCCCGCAGTTTGGTCAGTTGAACCTGGAGTACACTTTTGGTGTAGCCGAATTGGTCCAGTTTCAAAAGGGCTTCTTCCAGTTCCCTGATTCGGTCCTGAAACTTGCTGTGGAGATCGACGATTTCCGCCCCGCTCTTAACATTCATACTATCGCCCCACGTTGCCATTTTATTTATAGCCTGCCCCGTCAGCCCTGAATTATTACAAAAACCGAGAAACACCTTTGCCTGGTCGGAAAAACAAACACCGAGCATCAGCCGGAAGCGAAAAACAAGATGCCTAATGTTCGCGTTGCCGCCAAGCCCACCAGTTAGAAACAAGTGCTCCGACGGCGATAATTGCAAATATCTCCACCATCAATCCCCCTCAGCATGCGCAACAATACTCTATCTATTGTATCGCGTATAACCGGAGGGCACTTAATAGCTATGAATAAATCTCCTGGCTTGCCGCCCCCAAAATTTTTCCCCTGTCAAAAGGAGCGGGCGGTCAAATTTTCATTCTTCACAATATGCATGTCGATCTTGCCATCGAAGCTCTTCGTCAAGACCAACCGACCGGCCAGAGATCCTTTTTCGACATTGAAATAAATCCTGTTGCTATAGGTATCCCAACGCACCGCGCTGCCTGCCGTCACTTTGGCGACCTCCATTTCAGACCCTCCATTCACCCGCACTGTATTCCCGACCTAATTCGGTAACTAGAAAGATTATCGTTCGGCCGATCATAATCCTTGAAACTTTAGTACTGAATGACTAGGGTTCTGGTCCTATTTTCGATTGTAGTCTGAATCCATTCGGCCAAAGAAAAATCCCCCTGTGCAGGGGGGATTTGGTCTTCTATTGGTCAAGTCGAGATAACCTCAACGATATTGAGGTCCCGTCGTTTTTCAAGATCAATATATTCACCGTCGCCTATTTTGACCACCGGCTGAGCCGGTCGGCTTTTGTCCAGATAAACCACCCGGGCTTCCTTCCCGTCAGACAGACGCACGACATAGCCAATCAAGGAATCCTTGAGATTCTCCAGGAAGGTCATACTGACCATTGGATCAAGTTTGCAGAAAATCTCGCCAAAGACTTCCTCCACCACCCTGAACGGGGTAACCGCCGCTTTATAGACCCGGTCGGTGGTCATAGCGTCATAGGTATCGGCTACGGCGATGATCCGGGCGTAGAGCGAAATATCGCCATTAGCCAGGCCGAACGGGTAGCCCTCGCCGTTCATCCGTTCATGATGCTGCCAGACTCCCAGCAATACGTCCTTGGACAACTGGTTGGTCTGTTTCATCAGTTCATAGCCGAAGGTGGCGTGTTCTTGCATGGTTTCCTGTTCCGCAGGGGTAAAGCCCCCCGGTTTATTCAGGATTTCCAGCGGAACCTGCGTTTTGCCGATATCATGCAGCAATCCGGTCAGCACCACTTCTCGCAGCGCTTCGCCCTTGATCCCCATCCACTTGCCTAACACCCCGGCAATAATGCCGACATTGACCGAATGTTGGAAGGTATAGTCGTCGGTGCTGCGGATCGATTTTAAAAAGCTGATGACCCCGGTGGTATTAATCATTGTATCGATAGACTGATCGGCCAATTCGGTCATTTGGGCCAGCGGCACCTCTTTGAAGAAACGCGTCCGTTCAAAGGCATCTTTCAAAACTTTGACGGTCTGGGTATGGCGCTGGGTAAAAGAACGCCGCTCAGATACCATACTCAATAGATTGTCGGTTGATTCCAGGGTCGGCTCTTTTATATAGATTAAATGATAGCCCCACTCCGCCAATCGTCGAATGGCCGGGTCGGTGAGAACGGCATTTTCACTCAAAATGACCTTGCCCTTTTCCGACATGACAGGCCGACCAAGAATCATACCAGGGGTAACATCTTCTATCATGTACGGCTTTGTGGTCCAGATCATGGGATACCTCCAAGAGCACTAATTTTACAATAAATTTGGAAGCAAAAGAATGACCGTTCTCTTATTCTCTGATAAAACTTCAATACGTTTATGTTTACTACACTCATCGTCAAAATCCTTCAGCAACCGTCTTTAATTCTTTCCTCTTCTGCAAATTATTTGGCTATTCCCCCACTGCTGCGCAACTGCGACACCGCGACAGAATAACGAGCAGTGACAGTCAGCAGCCTGAGTGCATACAGCAGAAAAGCATCCTGGCAAAATCTACCAGGATGCTTTTTGTGGCAAAATACCAAAATGCGGCAGTAGTTATTGGTCGAGTTTGAGTTCCTCTACGATAGATATTTCTGGATTTGTCCACAACCAGAGGATGGAACCGATAACCAGAAACCCGCTGGCGAGAATGAAGGGATAGACCCAAGACCCAGTGTACTGGACGATCATCCCGAAAACCAGCGGAGAGCCGAAGGAGCCGACATTGCCGATGCAATTCATCATTCCAGACACGGTGCCGGCGTATTCGTGACCGACGTCAAGACAGACTGCCCAATAGACGCCTACCGCCATCTCCAAACCAAATAACGAACAGGCCAGTAAAAATACCGCCAAATTCGCCGAGTCGGTTAACGCGCCGGGGATCATGAAGGCCGCAGCCACCAACAGGCCGCAAATGGCGACAACCCGACGGGAAAATTTGCCTTTTCCTGTCTTTAACCAGATCTTGTCGGATAGCCAGCCGCCCAACGTATCCCCGATGGTGCCTGCCAGCAGCGGCAGGCTGGCGAAGATACCCATTTTAAGGATGGTAAAGCCGCGAGCGTCCACCAGATAGGTGGGCAGCCAGGTAAGATAAATCCAGATGTTCCAACAGTAGCAGAAATAACCGATGCATAAAAACCACATATTTTTGCTCTTGATCATGGTGCGGAAAGGCAGCTTGGGTTTGTTTTTATTTTCGACTCGACCCTCGTTGATGATATCCAGCTCGGCCTGATTGAGGCTACCCCATTTTTCCTGGTATTCGGTTGGCTTGTCACGGTACCAATAGAACCAGACGGCTGACCATACCAGGCCGGTCAAGGCGCAGATATAAAATGCCGCCCGCCATCCCAGCATCATCATAAGAGGCGCGACAATGAGCGGCGCAAGGGCGCCGCCGCCGCGAGCGAAGGCGTGGGTCAGGCCCTGGGCAAAACCGCGTTCAGTGGACGGCATCCAGTTGGAGAAGGCGCGGGTGGCGTTGGGGAAAGCCCCGGCTTCGCCAATACCAAAGAGGAACCGGATGGCTAACATCGAGGTAAAACTCCAGGCCATCGCGGTGACGGCAGTCATAATGGACCAGAAGGAAACCAGCCCGGCCAGTACTTTACGCGGACCAAACCGGTCACCCATCATGCCGATCGGAATCTGAAAGAGAAAGTATGACAGCGAAAAGGCGGAAAAAACTGCGCCAAGTTCCACCTTGCTAATATCAAATTCCTTCATCATGACAGGTGCTGCCACCGAAATGTTGACTCGGTCGAGATAGGTAATGAAGTAAACCAGACAGACCACAAATAGGACCCAGTGGCGAATTCGAGTCGGTTTCTCACCCATGCTAATCCCTCCGCGTTTTATTTTTCCGACACACAATAAAGAGCACAATACTCCTCGATCAATTCGGCTGCCCGCACAGGGTTGAATATGCCGCACTGACAGGGCTTGGCCAGTTCGATGCCAGCCTCGGCAGGCGTCATTTCCCCTTTCTTGATTTTGCGGATCAGTCGGCGTACCAGACCCTGCGAGACCATGGCGTGGCCGCACATAGTGGTAATCTGCATAACCTCGTCGTCCGGCAGTCGCTCGGTATTCCCAAGCACCCCCAGCGAGTGTTCCATGGCAAACGGTTTAATCCCCGCCTTATCGCAGCAGGCAAACAGCTTTTCCAAAAGACCAGAGGTGGTGATGGACATGCCCACATCGGCCTCTTTGAGTTCCTTGAGGGCGGCCGCCAGCGCCTCTTCATCGGTGAACACGGCGTGGGTGATGGTCGCCAGGTTGTCGTACATGTCATCAGGCTCAATATAATATTGGTTGCCGCGCTTGCCGTCCCCGCAGTTAACTGCCCCATGGCGACGGACGATTTCAAGAAACTTTTGCAGCTTGGGCCGGGCGCCTTCGTGGTTAAAACCTCGGGCCGGCATGGAGTGGATAACAAAATCATGCGCAAGATTCTCCGGGGTTCCCCGGCGATGCAATGTATGAGTCATTTACTGCACCTCCTTGGCCCATGGCCGGCCGAGGCCGTTATTGACCTTGCCGTTGGGCGGCACTGACCAGTTGAGTGATTCCAGAATGGGAACGGTGGGGATAGACCCGTCTTCGGCGAACGGACAGATGAGGTCGACGCTGAACGGGCAGCCCACCTCGCCGGCCACCTGGCGGATTGTGCTGAGGACCTCCTCGGTCTGAGCCAGCGGCACAACCATTTCGATAATAGCTGACAAGACTTTCTCGTTCTTTACCTCTTCTTTAAAGGTGCCTTTTTCCGGATCAGCCATGACCTGGGTGCAGGGATTGGCTGGCTCGAACTCCACTCCCAGCTTGGCCAGAGCCATAGCTACCTTCTCCACGTCGGTAAACCGGGCACCCACGGTGGGCCTGCCCATCTCGCAGGCAATCCCGACAAACCCTCGCCTGATCCGGCCGGTCACTTCGATGGTTTTCATTTCTTCGGTGCCGCGTCCCGGCACATTGGTTTTGGGGTGGACAACCAGCGGATCACTGAACTGACCCCTGAGCACCCGCGGATAATCATAGTCCGGCATATGCAGCGCGTCGGTCTGACAGACTCCGGCCCGGAGGCAGACGCCGCAGTCGACACATTCGTCCTCGTCTATTTCATAATACAAGCGCCCAGTCTTGGCGTCGCGGCGGCGGAAGGTGATGTTACCAATGGTGCAGTATTCACCGCATTGCCCGCAGCCGGCGCATTTTTCTTTGTCAATACGCATGCCTGCCCCTCCTTATCCTGCAATAAGATCTACAAAGTTAAACTGCGGTGAGGTCAGGCGATAAGGATCGTCAACTTCGGTCTGGCGTAGTACCAGCCCGCCGATTACTCCGGCCTGGCGGATATCACCGAGGCAGAGTATCCCCCGGACCACCTTGCCGCGCAGCACGATCTTTCGATATGTATCGCCTTTTTTGTTGATAAATACTTCGTCTCCGGCCTCGCCTTCGATGTCTCCCACCGATACCAGCGGCACCCCAGCGACCTCCACCGAGTTCATGGCCACGCTGCCGTTAAACTCCTGGCTGTGGCCGGCCATATTATACGCCGCCACCCGTCCCTGCTCCACCGCCACCGGCCAGATGGCCGGCACTGCGGGGTTTCCGCTAAGGGCATCCACCGTCTCAGCGACGTCGCCGGCGGCATAAATAGCGGCGTCAGAAGTCTGCTGGCAGGCATCGACCACCACTCCCCGCCCGATATTCAAGCCGGCGTCGGCAGCCAGTCCGGTATTCGGTTTGACACCGATGGCCATAATCACCATGTCGCAGGCCAGCGTCCGGTCAGCCAGTTCAACCCCGGTCACAGCGCCATTCACTGTAGTCAGGCCACTGACTGCAGTGTCCACCAGCACCTCGACGTTTTTGGCACGCAGGCGGCCGGTAAGAATGGCGGAAGCGGCGTCATCCAACTGGCGGGGCATGACCCGTGGCAGTTTTTCCACCACCGTCACCTTGAGACCCCTCGCCGCCAGCGCCAGAGCGGTCTTTAGGCCAATCAGCCCGGCCCCTACCACTACCGCCGCCTTGGCGGTGTCTGCCGCGGCAATAATCGCCCGGGTCTGCTCCAGCGTCCAAAGGGTATGTACCCCACGGGCGCCGATGCCGGACAGCGGCGGCATAACCGGCACCGAACCGGTAGCCAACAGCATTTTTTTGTAGCTCAGCCGTTCGCCGGTCGCCAGTTCCACCTCTTTGGCCTCGGCGTGAATGGCTTTCACCGTTTGCCCCATTCGGCAGGTTATCCCCTGCGCCGCGAAATCCTCCGGCCCTTCCAGGGCGGCTTGGGCAGGCTCCACTTTGCCGCCGAGAACGTCCGGCAGATCAATTCGGCTATAAAAATAGTCTTGTTCGGCGGTAATGATGGTCACCGGAGTGGCCTCATCCAGTCGCCGCAGGGTCTTGGCGGCAGTTGCGCCTGCCGCGCCTTGGCCAATAATAATGTACATATTCTCGCCTCCGGTCATTACTTCGCGGCAGCGACTTCAGCCAGCGGCTGACAAAGGTCGCTCAAATCGGTGTATGCACGGATGCGGCCGCCAACGATTCCGTCCGGCAGGCAAACTTCGCCGATACCGACAAAGGTGTCAATCCCCTGGCTGGCAAAAGCAACAGCGGTGGCCAGCGTTTTGTTGTGAGCCAGCTCGGGCAATACTGCGAACACAGGCAGACCGCTGCCGGCCACCACTTTGGCGATGGCGATAAATTCGCCGCCATCATGACAAGAACCAAGGTTGATCACTGGCGGGATACCGGCGGGAAGAGCGGCCTTTAACCCTTTTGCTCCGGCATAATCAGGACGGCACAATCCAGCTTTGGCTAGAGCCGTACCCACACAACCTGCGGTGACAACAAAATAGCCCTTCTCCACCAAACCGGCGGCTGTTTTAACCAGTTCGGCGTCTTGGGTCTTGGCGATATTGCCGCAACCGCCGAAATAAACCAGCCCACTGACCGTTCCCTTTTTGTAGGCCTTCGCCAGAGTGTCAAAGAGGGCGGCGCTGTTGGCAGCTGTATAACCGCCGTAGATTTCCTGGCTGAATGCGGGAATGTCGACTTTTTTGCCGCTGCGGCGCTTGAAAGCCGTTACAGCGGCAGCAACCGCTTCATCGGCATTTTTGAGGGCGGCGGCGTTGATCACCGGTACGCCGAGTTTTCCGGCCAGTGCCGCAACCGCCGGCATAACACACTGGCTGCCCAACACCAAAAGGTCGACAGCGCCGGTCAGCAGGGGAGTTTCCTGCGAATCGTAGTTTGTCAGAACCGGGATGGCCAGCGCGCCGCTTCCTTCGCTGCCGCAAATGCTGGCGATATTCACCGGCACACTGCTTGCCCCCGCGGCCGCTACCAGGGCCTTGACCGTCTGTGGGGCCACATGGCCGTGCAGTACGATATTGACGCGTTCGCCGGTCAGAGTCCCTAAATTGGCAGGCACGACATCGGGCTGGGGTTGGCCGTAAACGGCTGTCTTGGCCTTGCTAATCGCTGTCAGGGCCTGCGTTGCCGCCTGCCCAAGGCTATCGATGCGGCTGGCGTAATCAGCAATATACATGGTATCGTCGCTGGCGGTGATGGTTTGCCAGGTCGCCTGATTGACTTCAGCCCCGAATTCGGCAGCCAGCTTTACGAGCGCCGCCGTGCCATCAGCCGTTTTGCCGGCAAAATAACTGGCAACCATCGCCGCCTGATCGCGGCCGCAAATGGTCTCTTGCTTGTCAGTGGCAAAGGGATTGACCCTGCAGGGTCCTTCGAAACAGTCGCTGCAACAGATTGCCAGCCGGCCGAAGCCGCACTGGGGCTGCATAGCCTCAGCTCGATCCCAGGTGAGGTCCACCTGTTGGCGGAACGCCTTTACAATCATCTGATTCACAGCCGAATCGGCCGACTTTTTCCGTACTTCTTTCATCGTTTGTCATCCTCCCGCACAAAATCTAGACCGATTACATCTGAGCCGGAACCGGTTTTGACAAAGGCCGCTACCCGGTCGCGTTTTTTCACCAGTACTTTACGATAGGTTGTTTCGTCGCCATAAAGCAGGGCCCCGGTGGGGCAGCCTGCCACGCAGGCCGGTTCTTCCATGGCCGCACAGGCATCACATTTTACCGCCACTTTAAAGGTGGCCGAAGGAGTCACTGCACCAAACGGGCAAGACATGACGCACATCCAGCAACCGCGGCATTTGGTCTGATCAATGAATGTATGCCCCTTTTCCGCGTCGCGCTGGGCGGCCCCTGCCGGGCAGGCCTTGAGACAGGTAGCATCTTCACAGTGCCGGCACTGCAGCGGAAAACTGCCGCCGGTCGTTCCGAAAACCCCTACCCGTGCGATCGGTTTCGGATCTTCCTGCACCGCGCCGGCCAGCGTTTTGGCCACTGAGTTCCGTTCGACGGCACATTGGAGTTCACATGTCTTACAGCCTAAACATTTGTCTTGGTCAACCCACACTCGTTTCATATTTTTCCTCCATCCTCGCGAAGTTTAACGGTCACGGATCGCGCTGGCTGCCATTTTAGCGGCGATAATCACCGCCTGCTCGGTGGCGTCGGGGCTGGCGACGCCCTGTCCGGCAATGTCAAAAGCGGTACCGTGAGCCGGTGTGGTAATGGGATAAGGCATCCCGGCCGCCACCGTCACCCCGAACTGAAAGCCCATAAGTTTGATGGCGATCTGGCCCTGGTCGTGGAACATGGTCACTACTGCATCATAGTTGCCCTTAAAGGCGTTGATAAAAATGGTGTCAGCCGAATAAGGCCCTAAGGCGGCGATGCCTTCCTCGACCGCGATTCCGACCGCCGGAGCGATAATATCGATCTCCTGCCGGCCGCACAGGCCGCCTTCACCGCCGTGCGGGTTGAGGGCAGCCACGCCGATGCGGGGCCGGGCGAAACCGGCCAGCCGCAGCGTCCGGTCTGCCAGGCGGATGGCCCTGAGGATATTGTCGACATTAATATTGCTGCCGACCTGATCCAAAGGGATGTGACTGGTTACCCGCGACGTCCAGAGATTGTTGAGAACATTCATTTCGCCGCAGGGCTGATCCCAGTCCAGGTAGTGGGCCATAAGCTTCTGCTCATCTTCAAAGTTATAGCCGCCATACTTAAGGGCTGCTTTATTGAGGGGCGCATAAACAAAACCATCGATCGCCCCCTGTTGGGCCAGCCGGAGGGCGCTGACCAGCATATCACCGGTCACCTTGCCGGATAGTTTGCTGATCTTGCCGAATTCGATCGCCGCCGGATCAAGATTCTTCTGGTCCAGCAGCGGCACTCCGTCTTTCCAGTCGGCTTGCGACACATCATCAATCACTTTTACAGTAAAGTTGGTTTTGGCGGTCTCCTGACCCTTGGCCAGTACCCGGGCATCGCCGATCAATACCGGCCAGCAATAGGGGGCAAGACGGTCCTCGGCACAAAGTTTGGCCACAAGCTCCGGGCCGATGCCGGTAGCATCACCTAGTAAAATTCCTAATATCGGTTTCATCATTTGCTTCCTTCCTTAGGCAATACGGATTCCCCATAAACACATAATTTCCTCAAGCATGGCGGCGGCGCGTCCGGGATTGAAAACCCCGCACTGGCAGGGTTTTGCCAGTTCTTCGGCGGCTTCACTGACACTGCATTTGCCTTCCTTAATATCAGAGATCATCTTTCTGACCAGATTAAAGGGCACCATTCCGTGGCCGCACATGGTGGTAAACCGCAAAATTTCTTCGTCCGGCAGGCGCTGGGTGTTGCCCCAGATCCCCAGTGACGTTTCACAGGTATGACGGCTGACCCCGGCTTCCCGGCAGCACTCGTGCACTTCGTCCAGTAGCCCGGAAATAATGACTGAGACCCCGAGGTCGGCATCCTTGATGGCTTTCATCGCCTTGATCAAATCTTCGCGATTGGCAAAAACGCCGTGTACGATCGAGGTGTCCTTGGCGCTTTCGACAATATGGTCGTCAGTAGTGATATAGCGGTTGCCGGTTTTCATATCCCCGAGATTGGTTGGGTTGAACTCGCGGACAATTTCCAGAAACCGGCGGAGTTTCACATTCGAATCGACTTCGTTGATGCCTTTGGCTGACATGGCAAACAACACATAGTCGTTTTTCAGGCTGTCGCGGGTGCCCCGCCGATGCAGCGTATGACTCATGCTTTTGCCTCCTCTACAAAGAACGGTCTGCCGAGACCGATGTTGGTCTTGCCGGCGATGGTCGGCTGAACGCCGGCCGAGCGGGCCAATTCAAAAGCGGTGATCGTTCCGTCGGGGTCGACCTTGGATGTCAGATCAAAGCTGCAAACGGTGGACAACTCCTTGGAGACTTTTCGCACAGCGGCGATAACCTCCGGCACTCTGGTCAGCGGCACCGTCATCTCGATAATAGCGGACAATACCTTTTCGTCCATCAATTCGTCATTCATCTTGCCGGTTTTTTTGTCGGTCATCAACCCGGTGAGCGGATTCTTGGGTTCGAAATTGATACCGCCCAGTGCGGCAATCGCCATCGTCACCTTTTCAATGTCGTTGAAGCGGGCGCCGATGCTGGGCCGCCCCATCTCGACCGCCATACCGGCCTCTCCCCACTTGAAACGACCGGTGACATCACTTGTTTTCATTTCCTCAGTGCCTCGGCCCGGCACCCGGGTTTCTTTGTGTTCCACCAGGGGATTGCTGAAGGTTCCCCGCACTGAGCGGGGCCACTCGGGCAATGGTTCATATAGCGCGCTCCCCGGGCAGACGTCAGACCGGTAACACACACCACAATCGACACATTCCCGCTGGTCGACGTGGGCGCACACCCGGCCGCGATTATCCCGCACAAAGCTGATCGCCCCCATGGTGCAATAAGCTTGGCAACGGCCACAGCCTACACATTTCCCTTCGTCTACTTTCACCTTACTCCTCCCTCCTCATATTAAGGCCGCAGCACAATTTTAATGGCACTGTCGTCCTTCACCGCCAGATCAAAAGCGGCGGCAATATCATCGAGTTTAAACTCATGGGTGATTAGCGACTTAGCGTCCACCAGTCCTTTAATGATCGGTTTCAGGGCCCAAGGGGTCCACACAGAACGCTGCTCGCGGGTGTGATGCACCAGACAGGTATTGCGAAAATCGAGCCCGTCATCATGCCAGCGGCTGATATTGAGCTTGATCGGCGTAGTGACCCAGCTATAAAAGACAAAGATGCCGTTATGCTTGATCAGCTCCGAGGCCGCGTTGAACGAACCTTCGCTGCCAGCCGCCTCCACAACTACGTCGGCTCCCACACCATCGGTGAGGGCTTTTATGACCTCCACCGGGTCCTCCTTGGTGGCGTTGATAACCAAGTCGGCGCCGAGCTTTTTGGCGACTGCCAGTTTAACGTCATCGACATCCACCACCGCCACGACTGATGCGCCCTGCTTTTTTGCGCACTGGGCAATGATCTGTCCGGCAAAACCGCCGCCCATAACCACGGTGGTATCGCCGATATTGGTACCGGAATTCAGGCCAGAGAACATGGAGCAGGCGATGGGCTCGCCCAGACTGGCCAAATCCATATCAAGACCAGCCGGCACCGGCTGAAGTTCCCAAACCTTTGCCTTGAAATACTCGGCAAAATTGTTGTTCCAGCCAAAGCACATCACTTTGTCGCCAGGCTGAAATTCCCGTACCTTGGCGCCCACCTCGACCACCGTACCGCCGCTCTCATGACCCAAATAAAAGGGAAAGGTCGGCGCCTGGCGAAACTCGGCCGTCTTCGGCGGCATCTGCCCTTTGAAAAAGCTTTTGTCTGAGCCGCAAATACCCACAAGGTGATTTTTTACGATCACTTCATCGTCGCCCACTACAAGCTCGCGCTCTACTAGTTCGATCTGGTAGGGTGCTTTTAGTAATGCGGCTTTGGTGATTACACTCATCTTTCTACCTCCTGGTCGTGAATTCATAGTTAGTAAGTGCAATATTTATGCCAATGTTCTGAAAAATGTCAAATAGAAAAAGACAGGCGCTTTCACCTGCCTTTCCGGCTTCATCTGCCGGTCGCTCTGCTGAGCAATACAGTTATCTTGTTATCATGTTGAAACCATTTGTTTCTTTTGTTCTACTTATTGTTTCAACCTGGATTCTGTTCCTTCAACCGTCGCCAAAGGGTGGTTCGGCTGATACCCAAAAGCGCTGCCGCCTTGCCGTAGTGGTAATGAGCCTCTTCCAGCGCCTTAAGCAACAGTTCCCTATTCAAATCGCCGCCGTCGGTTGCCTCTGCCGCTTTGGGATGAAGTCCTCCAGGCGGCAACACCGCCTCCACGGCGTGTTGGTCGATGACGCTGCCGCTGCTCAAAACCGCCAGCCGTTCGGCAATGTTGCGAAGTTCCCGCACGTTGCCAGGCCACTCGTAAGCCGTGAGTCGAGCCAGAGCCGCCGGGTTGAGCTCTTTGACAACCTTATTGAAACGCAAACAATATATTTTGAAAAAATGATGGAAAAGGGCAATAATATCCTCTCGCCTTTCCCGAAGTGCCGGAATGATGAGTTTGAGAATGTCGAGGCGATAGTATAAGTCCTGGCGGAAAACGCCTTCCTGCATCAGGGCGTAAAGATCGCGGTTGGTGGCGGCGATAATCCTGAGGTCGACCGGAATAACGCGATCATCACCAAGACGCATGATTTCCCGTTCCTGTAGCACCCGGAGAAGCCGCCCCTGGAGTTTGGGCGATATCTCCGAAATTTCGTCAAGAAAGATGGTGCCCCGGTGGGCCAACTCAAACAGGCCGATTTTTCCGCTCCGCGCCGCTCCGGTGAAGGCCCCTTCGGTGTAGCCAAACAATTCGCTTTCCAACAGATTCTCCGGCAGAGCCGCGCAGTTTACGGCAACAAACGGACCGCGGCTGCGGCTGCCGGCGTTATGAATGCTCTGCGCAAAAACCTCTTTCCCTGTGCCGGTTTCACCGACAATCAGCACATTGGAATTGACCTTGCTGAACTCCTTGGCCATGGCTACGATCCGCCGGATGGTCATACTTTCCCCCAGAACGTCGGCAAAGGTTTGACGGGCGACATGGCCGCGCCGATAGATTTTTTCGCGGATCTTCCCTTCCAGTTCTTGAATGGCAGCCACCGGTTGAAAGGTGGCCACTGCCCCCACGGTGTCATTGCCGATAATGATCGGTACCTTGTTGACCGCCAGCTGCTGGCCGTTGACGGTGACGATTTCACCCAGTTCCCGTTGTCCGCCAGATAACGTCTTGGCGAGGCCAAACTGGGGCACTACCCGCTCACTGTGATGACCGATGGCATCTTCGCGAAAATCGGTAAGGGAAATGGCCGCCGTATTGACCAGATTGATCATTCCCTTGGCGTCCACGGCGATGATGCCTTCGCTGGAGTAATTGAGAATGGCCCGGAACTGTTCGCTCCGTTCCTGTTCCTGGCGACGGACGCTGGCCACCCTTTTGGCCTCCCGCAGAGCATGGTAGATGGCCTCCCGGCCGCTTTGCACATAAACCGCCTTCATACCCAGCCGCTGGGCGATCTGGGCTGACATGACCCCGCCGATGACAACATCGATTCCGCTGCTTTTAAGGTCCCTGAGGTTCGGTTCGGCGTCATCCTCATCCTGGACAGCCACCGTGACCAGTTCGACGCCGATGATGTCCTCGATCCCCTTGGCGCCGTAAATCATTTCTTCAGAACCTACTATGCCGATCGTCCGGGCGCCAAACCGGAGTTGACACTCCTTGATCGCCCGCATTACATCATAGCCGCTCACCGGCAGATCGATGATCGGTGTCCCCGGTAATCTGCGTTTTAGCGCCGCCGCGGTAACCCCCCTGGCCACCACAGCATCGCTGACAATGTCCTGGCGAGTCAGTCCCTTGACCCCCATGGCAAGAATGGTTTCCAGCTCCCAGCCGCTGTCGTGCTGCTCGGCAAAAATACTCTCCACTACCGGCTCGATTTCCGGATAGGGAATAACGAAGGTGATTTTACCCATACGATCATCCTCTTTCCAGTATACCTGCTATATTCGTCGCCGGCAGACAAAATCCTCGCCATGTCGGCACAAGCAAATGCCGGACCTCTAACCGCAAATACCATTCAGCAACATGCCACTGGCATGCTGGATGAAAAAAGCTTTCGGGATTTCCGAAAGCTTGAAACAATTGTTTTTCCGCAAAGAATGTTGCATTGTCGTACCTTCCGCGCTACCTGTCTAAAAAGACAATGGCCTCTGCATCAATAATTGGGCGACTGTAGACATATCCTTGCACCCAGTCGCAGCGGCAGTGGATCAGTTGCTGCAGTTGCTGCTTTGTCTCTACCCCTTCAGCAACGACGGTAAGACCCAGGACGTGGGCCATATCGACGATCGAAGCGACAAGCGCCAGCTGCGCCTTATCAAGGAGAATGTTATCGATAAAGGACTTATCGATTTTCAGCGTATCCACCGGCAGACTGCGAAGATAGGTCAAGGATGAGTACCCGGTACCAAAGTCGTCGAGGGAAAGACGGACACCATAGTTCTTTATCTCCCGCAATTTACCGATACTATCCTCCATGGATCCGATCAGGAGATTCTCGGTAATCTCAAGTTCCAGCTGGCCCGGGGAAATTCCCGCGGCGGTGATCGCCCCCTGAACAATAGCCACAAAGTCGGCTGCGGCCAGTTGACGCGGCGACACATTTACCGCCACCGACAGCTCGCCCTGCCCCAGGTCGGCCAGCCGGCGGGCAAACCGGCACGCCTCTTTCAACACCCAGCTGCCGATAACGTGAATCACGTCGCTTTCTTCGGCCAGCGGGATGAACCGGCCCGGCGGGACGGAGCCATGTTCGATACTCGTCCAGCGAAGCAGCGCCTCAAAGCCGACGACCGCCTCCCCGACCACCGCCACCTGGGGCTGATAGTGAAGCGATAGTTCTCCCCGTTCAATGGCCCCTCGCAAACTGTGCTTGAGAACCATATTTTCGCTGCTGGTCTTTTGCATATTGGCGTCATAAAAACGCCAGGCGTTCTTACCGCTCCCTTTGGCAGCATAAAGGGCGATATCGGCATTTTTAAATAATTCTTCCGCAGTATCGCCATTCTCCGGATAAACGGAAATACCAATACTGGCCGACATGTGCGGTCTGGCATCCCCGATATCATAATCCCGATTCAGGGCTTTGATGAGCCGCTCTGCGGCAGCCGTAATCTTTTTCCGGTCACTGCCGCTAGCCAGGAGGACAATAAATTCATCGCCACCGATTCTGGCCACCACGGCCCCTTCTCCAACCGCGGCCGCAATATAGGCGCTGGCCATTGTAATAACATGGTCGCCATAGGTATGGCCAAATGTGTCATTCACCATTTTGAGGTCATCCATGTCGATAAACAAAACCGCTCCAGCCGCCAATCCTCGGCGAGCCTTTTCCAGTTCCTCTTCCAACCGCATTTTGATATGGGTCCGGTTGGGAAGACCGGTTAAGGGGTCAAAATAGGCCATGCGACGAATTTCCTCTTCCCGCAGTTTGCGGTCGGTAATATCCAGCGCAAGTCCTGTCGATCCCAAGATTTCTCCCCGCGGTCCGAACACAGGCGCTTTATAAATTTCCTCCCAAAACTCGTCGCCGCGGGTGAGGGCCTTTCCTTCTGTTCTCCTCCGCTGGCCTGTCGCAATCACTTCCCGGTCCTCAGCCAAATAGTTGGCCGCTATTTCCGCGGGCCAAAGCTCAGCATCCATCTTCCCGACGACCGCGTCGCGGGTTAACCCGACTGTCGTCAAAAAAGAATTGTTTACAACCAGATAGCGGCCTTCAATATCTTTAAACCAGGCTACATGAGGGATGTTATCCAGCATCGCCCCCAGCCGGGCCTTTTGCAGCTCGCTTTCCCGGCGAGCTGCTTGTTGCTTGTTGATTTGGTGGATCAAAAAGCCCCCAAAGACCAGCACTAGCAGCGTAAAAAGGGTCGTTTCGGCGTATTGGCGTTGCTTTCTGTTCGTAAAAGCCGCTAAAGCGTCCGTTTTGCCGATGCCAACATTAACAATCAGCGGATAATCAGGCATAACCCGATAAGCCTGGATACGATCCTCGCGTGTCAGCAAAAAGCCGGCGACCTCGAACACCCCTTCCGGGCTTTCGCTTGCATATTTCAATACTGCGCTCTGGCTAAAGTCCTGGCCTATTTCGGTCTGACCCTGATACTGCCTGGCCCGCACGATCCCATCAAGGCCGACGATCAACACATTTTGCGACCTGCCGAGATTCATTCGTTCATAGAACCGGGCGAAATACTGGGGGTCAACAGCGGCAGACACAACACCGCCAAAAGATCCGTCCGGCTTATCGATCCGGCGGCTGAGATTAACTGACACCCTTCCTGATGCTCTTCCCAAAACCGGCTGATCAATAAAAACTACGCCTGTCTGTCGCTCCACATGAGCTTGAAAGTGTTGCCGATCAGCTAGACTATCGTATGGCTGCGTCGGCAATGCACTGGCGATATAGCTCCCGTTCTTGTCGACAATACTCATTTGGCCGTTTAGAACAGGACTGCTCCTCGCCCATTTTAGGTAGGATTCAATCGTATCTGTAACCCGGCCTGTTTTTTCGTATTCTTCCTTCACCAGCACCAAAATCTCATCCACACCGCCAACTGTGCGGCGAACATGTTCCTCCAGCGCCCTGGTCAAATTAGAGTGCTCCCGCCGGATGTTTTGCATCTCGGTCTGATACTCTTCTTCCACCCAGATAAAGGTGCTTATCCAGCTCCAGGCAAGCACCGCAGCACACAGAAAAATGACGACCCACCGGGCGTCGCGAATTTGTGCAGATAGCATTTTTTTCAAGGTGAAAATAGCAGAGTCCCGTATGACTGGTCACCTTCTCCTAATAATGTCACTGGAAGTTCAAAATTCGACGCAACGTCCCATCTTCCTGCCAACCGCCCCGGCCCTGGCCTTTACGGCCATCGGTACCAAACCTTCTTCAGACAAGTTTTTTCGTCCCCTCCAGGGCGAAAAGAGCTCCCGCCAAAACCGGCGGGAGCTCTTAGGTAAACAACTCGTTATGAAGCTTTATTCGGGGCGGACGTATCAATAATTGGTTCGTCGATGGTGGCGAGAACAGCAAAACACAGAACAGAACTGAGGGCCAGATAGATAAACACGGCGTTCCAGCTATAGGCATCCAGGATGATGCCGACGATCAGCGGCGCACATGCCCCGCCAAGTTGTCCGCCGGTATTGACGATACCGAAGGCAAGCGGATAGGCTTCCTTGGTAGTCAGACCCATGGGGTAGACGGTAAATCCGGCATAGCCAAAACCAAGCAGCAGTCCGGCCAGAAAAAGGGTCAACCCCAAATAGGCAGCATTATTGGGAGCATAAACCAAGGCGACCATCATAATAATCGTGCACAAGGCCCCGATCAACATCGTCGGCTTGCGGCGTTTATCCAGCAACTGATCTGAGATCCATCCCCCCAGCGTATTGCCGATGACAGCCCCCATAAACGGCGCTGAAGCCAAAAAGCCCATTTTAATTGAGACAAACCCCTTTACCGTCATCAGATAGGTGGGAATCCACATCATAAAAACGTTGCTTATGCCGATCATACAGCCATAGCCGATGGCATTGCCGATAACATTCCAGGAGCGGAATACTTGACCGACAGTTTCCAGTGGTACAACCTTTTTCGTCCGGTTGAGCTTATCCAGCCAACCGAAATCCCGCTGTTTTCTGGCTGCCGCGGGCTGGTTGGCAACCACAGGGGCTTGTTCATTTTGAATATAGTCTACTTCTGCCGGCGAACAAAATTTACTGTCTGACGGCGAAACCTCAACCATGAAAATCCAGGCAATAGAAAGGATAATTCCAGGAATGGCAAATGCGTAGAATATTTCCCGCCAGCCGAACATTTCAACAATTAGCACACAGACTGGCGGTACGATGACCGGCCCCACCTTGGAGGCTGCAATCCAGAGCCCGGTTGTCGTCCCCTTTTCCTGGGACGGGAACCAGCGATTAATGATATTTGTACAACCAATGCCCAGTGGCCCTTCAGCAACACCTAAGCCTACCCGGTACAATTTCAGTAATAACGTCGAGGAAGTAGTACCCATAAGACCGGTAAAAACCGAAACAAGCAGTAAAAATGCCGGAAATATCTTTCCAGAGGTCTTAACGCTGACTTTTTTATAGAATAACCCCGCCGGAATCTGGACGATTGCATATGTGAAACCAAATAAACTAACGATGGCCCCCGCCTCGGTATTGCTGATCCCAAATTCCTTGCGCATAAAGGGCAATGCTACACCAAGGTTCGCCCGATCGGCGCAAGCGATAGCCCATACGGCAAAAATCAGCCCCATGACCACCCAGCGGTAGCCTGTTCTTTTCCCCAATGATGGTTTTGTATCGGTCACAAGTTCTCCGGTTTGCGACATTCTTTAACCCTCCCATAAAAAATAATAAAAGCAGGTTTCCTAGACGCCACCCTTTTCTATTGCCAGCCTTTTCTTATTGCTCTACACCCCTCCAGTAGGCATTGATAATCCATACCTGTTTTTGAAAAATCCTTTGGGTACCCTTCGTTCCACGAATCATATCTGCGCCGACAGGTACAAGCAAGGCAAAACTTGCGTTGATATATCAGATGCCAAGCTTCGCCGTAACGCGCCTACTTTCCTGCCAGAAAAATCATAATAAACAGAATTTATATTCTCTCCGCCGCACTTTGGTCACTGGCCTGAAGTGTGAAAACAGCGTTTCAGTCGGTCCAGTTCAAGCTTTTTCTCCGGCATGCGAAACCTTGTGGTCCTCCGCCCGAATTGTGCAAGCCAACACGAGGGCTGCCAAAAGCAAGACAGCGGAAACCTGGTAAGCGATAAAATACGTACCAAAAACATCGACAACCCAACCGGCAAGCAAAGGCCCCAGCAGTCCGGCAACTCCCCAGGCGGAAAAAACAAGACCGTAGTTACCGCCAAGATTTTTCACACCATAAAAATCGGCGACAGTCACAGGAAAGAGGGCAAAGGCCGAGCCGTAGCAAAGACCTGTCAACATTACCCCAGCGGCCAGCAGCAACGAAGAACCATAGCTGGCAAACAACAAAAAATTTATCGCTTGCAGAAGGAATATGGCCCGCATTACCCGCAGCCGGCCAAATTTATCGGAAAGATGGCCGGACACCAGCCTGCCCCCGGTGTTGAACAGGGCAAGGATGACTACCAGATAAAAACCGTTTTCCCAGTTGGCCTGCGTTTTGGCGATGGTTGCAATATGGCCGATGATCATCAGTCCCGCTGCCGCTGAAAAGAGGAACATCAGCCACAATTTATAAAAGGTGGCTGTCCTGATCATCTCCCGCCAGTCAACATCCCGGGGTACATACCCCACCATAGTTGTTACTGCCGCTTTATTTCCCGCTGCCGGTCCGATTATTGCGGCTGGGGGATTTTGCAACAGCTGCGCCAGAGAAAGCATCAGGATGCTGGCAAATATCCCCAGCATCAAGAAGGTGGAGGATATGCCATAATGATCCAACAGCCAGGCAGTAATCGGCGAAAAATAGGCCGAAGCCAGTCCGCTGCCACTCACCACAATACCGGCAATCAGTCCCTTTTTCTCTGCAGGAAACCATTTGACACACGCCGGCATGGTGGTGGAATAGCACAGACTGTTCCCCACTGCGGTTATCGCGTAGGCCAGAGCCATCAGCAATGGAGTGTCGGAAAATCCGCAAGCAAGCAAGCCGGCGCCCAAAATAAAACTTCCCAGGGTGGCCACCGCGCGCGGCCCCATCTTGTCCTGCATCCTGCCAGCCAAAATCATCGTGAGCGAAAAAACCACCGTGTACAAACTATAAGGAAGAGAGGCTTCGACATTCGTCCAGTGCCAATCAGTGACCAGCGCCTTTTTGACTACACTCCAGGAATAATTGATTCCCATGGTCATATTGATCCCGGTTGCTGCCGCCAATACGACCCAGGCCTGAAATTTCTTCATCGGTTTGTCCATTTGCAATTCCTTCCCACAATATAGTTGCCTGCGATATTTTAAACGTCGCAGGGCAATAAGCACTTGCTTGTAAAAAAGCCCAGGAATGAACCATCCTCTGGCAGCCAAAATAGTGCCTTGGTGACGACTAGGAAAGAAGACAGGCCTGCTGGCCTGTCTTCTTTCCTTTACGACTGCCAATAACTTGGTGTCTCAAAAGGGCTTTCTCTTACTACTATGCAACCAAACTCTTGGCAAAAAAGCCTCGCGCTTTTACTATGCGACAGGGTTCGGTTTAGAAACGAAAATTGACGGCAGCACGATCACGGGAAAGCGACAGAAAAAAAGACGACGAAACGGTAGAGCCGAGATGTTTGCTGCCAGCAGGTTCCCATGACAAGTCCCAAAGGCCGTCATTTTGGCGAAGTGAATAAAATCTTGTTCCGCCCCAAGTCCAGGACAGTTGGTTTCGCTCAGGTTTTTCTAAATGGAAGTTTAATTGATCGGCACTAGAAAAATTGGTAACATGGAAAGTTTGATCCGTCGGATTCGCCGCAACAGGAGAAAAGAAGGCCGCCAAGCCGACCAGCAAGATGCCAACGTTTTTACACAGCTTGGTGGAAGCTCTCATCGCTACTGTTGTCATTTAACTTCTTCGTCCTTCACAAAAAACTTCTTTACCCGCTAAAATATTGATAGATATATTCCGCGGTCTGCTCGGACTTTCCTGCCTTTTTTCGAAAAAAACCCACTCGAGCCACATGAATACTTTTTAAACAAATCTTGGCAATGGCCACCTGCCACCTCTGCAAATCGATGGCTATTCTCTGTAAAGTATTGAGATATCCTTAAAACTGAGGTTATGTTGGTTGTATCGCGTAAATTTCAGGGCTCTTGGCAAGACTTTGATTTTGCGGGAACGAAACAGCTGGGCAATGTCGATAAGACCATGCCAGATACTCGGAAATTTCATTATTGCGATATCCGGCTGCGATTGCTTGGGTAAAATAACTGACAGCTGACGCATAGTCCTGTAATTTGTAGCAGCACAAACCAGCCAGATATTGGTTGTCACCGGCCAACCCTGATGAGGACCAACCAAGCTGCTCGACATACATATTGAGAGCGGGGCGAAATAACCGCTGGGCAAGTAAAACATGGCCAATCTGGGCGACCGCCGAGTCGGAGGTAAACTGTCTTGCCAGCTGCAACAATCGGTCGAGGCGCTCATCCGGGCATAGCCAGGCGAAATTGGACAACAGCTCCAAATAGACCGGTAATACTTCCGGCTCAAGAGAGCGTCCGGTATCAGCGCTAAAAGAAGCGGCAATAATTTTTTGCAGGGCCGGGCTGAGTTTTGGCCCCAGCGAGTCCACCCAGTCAGCGACGCCACCAAGCAGCATGGCGATAACCGCCGCCAGTTCGGCGTCATATTCGCCGGTTTCACGGAAGGAGGCGGCAAACAACGGAAAGGCGAGGTCAAACCTCTGATTCAGCAGCAGCACCATGCCGCTATATTCAGGGTGGCGAAAGCGCTCTGACCAGATTTTTTGATAATAATCGAAGACTTTTCTGATTTTTATTCTGGACAACTGCATCACAAGAAAACCCACATCTTCTTCGGCGGTAATGTCGTACAAGGCATTGACAAGAGAAGCGACCTCACTGGGCTCTTGGGTTCTGATAAGTGACATCAGGCCCTTGAAGGCCTCAATGTCGTATTTGTCCTGGCGCAGGGCCTGGACGAAGTATTCCATGGCTAGAGTGTCTTCATTTCGTTTGTCATAAATCACCGCGATTTCCCGATAGACTTGGAGAAGGCTGGTATAATAATCGTTGTTTAGCGCCGGATAACAGTAGTCGCGATGGGCTTCCAGCGATTGGAGGAAGAGCTGAAGGGCCTGGTCGCAGTTTCCTGTGCGGCGATAATAAATGGCCTGACTCAACAAGATTTCCGGATGGAGCGGATATTTTTGCCCGCCGGCGACGAGGATGGCGTCAAGAGCGTCCTTGCTGTAGGTTCCGAGCGAGACCATGCTGTCCAGTAGAATAATATAGGGTTTGTAAGCGAAGATGGTGCGATTGACACCGCCGTGGTCCAAGGCCTTGTGGGCGAATTCTATGGCCTTATCATAGCTTTGAAGCCGCCAGTAGGAATCGCTCAGATAAAAATAAGTCAGGGCACGGACCTGGTCTTTTTCCAGCGCTTTTTCCAGTAAGGCCAGATTTCGCATCACTTTTTCACTAATCGTTTTCTTGGTGTAGCCGGTATGACGGATGACGATATCCTCGCTGGCGTCGAACAGAGCTTTGGTATCCTTGCCGCGTTTATAGACCCATTCATGAACAATGCCCTCATAGCGGATGGCCGGAGAATTGCGGAAAATCCGAAGGGTGGGATTGCTGCTGCGCATCGGCCCGTCTACTCCCTCGGTATTTTCCAGGCGGCACAGTATGGATTCAATAGAGCGGTTGCCGTGGATGTTCTCGATAAACGGTCGCACGTTATTTGTTTTATCGGCCCGGATGTATTCATCGGCATCTAAAAAAATGATCCAGTCCCCTTTTGCCTGATCCAGGGCGCAGTTGCGGGCGGCGGCAAAATCATTGCTCCATTGGAAATGGAAGACTTGGGCCCCTAGTCGCTGGGCGATGGAAATAGTCTCGTCGGTAGAACCGGTGTCGACAACAATGATCTCGTCGGCGACGCCGGCCACACTCTGGAGACAGCGGGGCAAATTGGCTGCCTCATTTTTGACGATCATGCAGGCGCTGATTCTGGCCATGTCTACACCCCAATCGATTTTATATATCAGACCGGTTTTCGCCCAATAACGTTTGTCCCGGAACTGACGATTGTTATAAAATAAGCCTCCCTCCCCTTTACGGGAAGGGAGGCTTATTTTATTGTTTATTTCAGAAGAGTCAACACTTGCTGTGGCTGCTGATTGGCTTGCGCCAGCATCGCCGTGGCGGCTTGGCTGATGACGCTGAGTTTGCTGTAGTTCGCCATCTCGGAGGCCATATCGGTGTCGCGGATGGTCGACTCGGCAGAGGTCATGTTTTCGCTGGAAGTGGAGAGGTTATTGATGGTGTGTTCCAGACGGTTTTCCTCGGCGCCGAGCTGGGCCCGCTGCGAGGATACCATTTGGGTGGCGGTGTCGATGACCTTAATGGCCACGTTGGCCTCGGCTTGGGTGGAAACTTGCAGACCCTCGACGCCCAGGGCCGAAGCAGACATATCGTCAATAGAAATATTCATGCTCTGTCCGGTGTTGGCGCCGATCAAGATGGTCGCCGAGCCATCGCTACGGGCGTCCTTGGCAGCCGTACTCTGAGTGAAGTTGGACAGGGCATCGGTTGCCTTGGTTACTGTGGTGCCACCGGAGGCGGCCGAAGTGGTATCGGTGATGGTAAGCCCATATATGGCGGTGGCCGATCCGCCGGTTGTGGCGGTGGCGCTGATAGTACCAACGTTAGTGCCTGTGGTGGCCACTGATACCGAGAAGTCAGAGTTGGACAGTTGGCTGAGGGTGGTGCCGGAGGTGACAGTAACGGAACCGGTCACCAACGCACCGTCTTTGACATAGCTGACGGTGAGGGTGTCACCGGAAGCGATGCCCAGCGAGTTGCCTGCCGTGTCCGTCAGGGCGGTGAGTGCTGTGCCTGCGGTGGCGGCAACGCCGGCGCCAGCGTCGATCCCTGAGTTTGATAAAACGTTTTTGGTAGCGGTGGTGATGGCCGAGCCCATCGAGCCGTCCAGCAGGTTCTTGGTGTTAAATTGGGTTGTCGTCGAGATACGGTCGATTTCCGAAGTCAGCTGGTCAAATTCCGACTGAATGTCGCTGCGGTCAGAGTCGGTGTTGGTATCACTGGAGGACTGGACCGCCAGTTCGCGCATCCGCTGCAAAATACTGGTGGTTTCGTTGAGTGCTCCTTCTGCCGTCTGGAGCATGGAGATGCCGTCCTGGGCATTGGCTGAAGCCTGGGTGAGACCGTTGATCTGGCCGCGCATTTTTTCGGAAATGGCCAGGCCGGCCGCGTCGTCGGAAGCGCTGTTAATTTTCAAGCCTGACGACAGTTTCTGCATCGACTTTGACAGCGAAGTCTGGGTGGAGTTAAGTGAATTCAGGGTGTTCAGTGACATTAGATTGTGATTGATGATCATGGTGTTAATTCCTCCTTGAATTTTTTTTGAGCATCCTTGCCTGCTTCAGGCATGACCAGCAGCTCAGGCTGGCTCCCGCGTCTCGGGGTGAGAATCAATGACTTGCCAGGTTACAGTGCCACCAGCCTATTTCATGGGCACCACCTCCGGTTTGCGATTCATCTTTGGTTTCGGGAGGTGTTCTTAGAAATAGATTGGATTTTAGCCATTTGTCGGTTCGACAGTATTTTTAAAGCAAATCGATTATTCTGATCTTATATTGGCTTTTTTGGTAATATAATGAAACCATTAACTAATTCCAATCAAATTCCAAGAAAGTTTGACTATACTTAAAATGGGGCATGGAAGAAAATAAATAACAGGGATGTGTCACACGCAAAGGAATTTTCTCAATGAAATTACTGTTAGTGGAAAACGAAACAAAACTGGTTGACGCCCTGTCCCATCTGCTGAAGAAAAACGGCTTTGTCGTGGACAGCGCTACCGACGGAGAGACCGGCCTCGAAATGGCCACCAGCGGCGTCTATGACATTATTGTCTTGGACCGGATGCTGCCCAATCGTGACGGCCTATTTCTCTTGAAGGAGTATCGCAGCCTGGGATTTGATACTCCGGTTCTGTTTCTGACGGCAAAAGATTCGCCTGAAGATCGGGTAGAGGGCTTGGATGCAGGTGCCGACGACTACTTGGTGAAGCCTTTTTGCACCGAGGAGCTGCTTGCCAGATTACGTGCTTTGGCCCGGCGAAAAACCAAGAGTCTCGTTGAGACGACTATTTCCAAAGACGGGCTTATCCTTGATCCTTTGCGATGCGAAGTGGTCAACGGAAGTGAAATCATCCATTTGAGCGTCAAGGAAGCCTCTTTATTAGAACTTTTAATGCGTAATTGCGGCCAAGTCCTAACCAAAGAGCGTATATTCGAAAAAGTTTGGGGTTATTACACTGAAATCGAAATTTCCAATGTCGATCTTTATGTCCACTATCTGCGCAAGAAACTGAAGAAGCCCTGCATCAAGACAGTCCGTGGAATTGGTTACTATTTCACGCAGGACGGCAATGTCTCATAATCTGTCAGCAGACTGTATTTTTCCATAGTCACTGCAATACGAAGACAAACAAGCAACCCCCTTATCTCAATGGGGGTTGCTTGTTTTTGTTTCCCAAGCCGCCGGCCGGCGGCATGAAGATGGTTAGCGCCTACTAATCAAACTGCCTCGTCGGCCAAAAACTGATAGCCGATCTTTTGGATCGTTTTAATATAGCGTACCTTAAGTTTTTTACGCAAATAATGAATATATAGGTGAACATAAGAAACATAGACGCTGGAATTTTGGCCCCAGACCCGTTCCAGAATCCGCTCGGTGGAAATGATATGACCGTTGTTGCGCATCAACAGCTCCAAAATCTGCGCTTCCAGTGTCGTCAGCGGAATGGTTTCATTGCCTCGTTTCACAAGTCCCCGCAAGGGATACAGCACCAGATCGGCAGCCGCGATGGTATTAGTTTCCACAGCCCGACTCTGCCGGCGGAGAAGAGCCCTTAGCCTAGCAATCAGCTCCTCGGTGCAAAAAGGCTTCACCAAGTAGTCGTCGGCACCTGCATCCAAGCCCTCTACCCGATCTTCAGGCGAATCTTTTGCCGTTAGGATCAGTACTGGAGTGTCAAACCCCAGGCTGCGATACTCCTTCAAGAAAAACAGGCCGTCACGATTGGGCAGCATCCGGTCCAGAACAATAATGTCGTAGACGCCAGTCGCGGCCATGTCAATTCCGGTATCCCCATCGGCGGCACGGTCCACTACAAAGCCATTTCTCTTCAGCAGATGGGACAGCGCATCAACCAGTCTGGACTCATCTTCCACAAGCAGTAGTTTCATACTATTTCCCTCTTTGTGTGTCACGTCCTTGTAATAAATTTCCCTTCCTGGGAATGTTTCACACAATAGATTATAGTGAAAACTTCTTAGAATCTGATTGGAAAAGAAAGGCATCGTTTTGCGAAGCTTTAGACGCGGGCCGGAAAGGCCTGCTTATTTTTTATTCCAAACGAATTCTAAGATTAGACTGCGAAAAACGGATGAAGCTGGAGCAGCCGCTACAGGAAACAGGACCCCCTCACCAGGGCCTTCCGGGTGCACCCAGCAGTAAAAAGGAGGGAATATCAGATGAGCAGTGTCTCAGGTACCAGCAACTACTGGAAGACTCCGACCTCGACGGCTACCACATCGTCGACAGGAACCAACGACCTCACCGATTTTCAGTCATTTCTCCAACTAATGGCCACCGAGCTGCAGAATCAAGACCCGACCAACCCAGTCAGCAACACCGAGTATGTTTCGCAGATGGCCCAGATGACTTCACTTCAGCAATTACAATCCATCGGCGTGGACATCGCCGCCCAGACGGGCTACAGTCTGATCGGCAAAAGCGTGACATACACCACTACCGATTCTTCGGGGGCATCGACGTCGTCAACCGGGACGGTCTCGTCAGTAACTGTCAAAGACAGCACCGTCTATCTGACTGTCGGCAGCGACAGTGTGCTGCTTTCCGCGGTGACCCAGGTGGGCTCGGATTCCTCCTCATCTTCGTAAGCACACCCTTTTAGGCTTTTGGCTTGCAGTCCAGATAAAACAAAAAAATCAGCTGGACCCTCTCGGGGGAAGCTGACTTCTATTTCCGATTGACGGAAGAAATAGAAAGTGGCAGGAGGAATTCATTATGTCCATGTATACCGCGGTTTCCGGCCTCAAGTCGCAGCAGTCCAAGCTGGACGTGATCGGCAACAATATCGCCAACATCAGCACAGTAGGTTATAAAGCCCAGACGGTAAGTTTTTCCGATCTGCTCAGCCAGACCATCAGCGCGGCCACGGCGGCGAGCAACACGGTCGGTGGTAAAAATGCCCAGCAGGTCGGCCTTGGTGTAAATATTTCATCCATAGCCACCGATATGTCTGAGGGCAGCACCGAATCCACCGGCAACTCCCATGACTTGGCTATTAACGGCAATGGTTTCTTCATTACCGCCGGCAGTGGCACCGGTTCGTACCATTTTACCCGCCAGGGCAACTTCGGCGTGGATGACAGCGGCAACCTGGTGGTCGATGGCCAGAAGATCTGCGGCTGGGAAGAGTACACCACCACCAACGGCACCGCCACCTACAACACCCAGAAGACGGTGGAACCGATCAACCTGTTTTCCGACAGTTATAACGGCAATAAGAAAGTCATCCCGCCTGAGGCTACGAGCACCGCAACGCTGACCGGCAACCTGGACCCGTCGACCACCGCTCCGACCGATTCCACGGATCTGACCACCATGGGGACAGTCCCGTCTACGGCGGACGGAACGACGACGCTGACAGTTTATGATGCCCAGGGGAATAAATATGACGTCACCGTCAATTTGTACAAGTGCAAAACCGACACCACTGATGCAAGCAATCCGATAACATCCTACTACTGGACGGTGGCGTCAAGCGATACCACCACCCTTGGCGTCAGCGGCAGCGGTTATATTGCATTTGATTCAAGCGGAAAGGCTGTTACAACCGCAACCGGGACCAATTCCGGCGGCACCAGTACCACCTATACCTTCGACGACAAACCGTCGATCACTTTGACGCCGACAGGGAGCAACGCCGGCAGTTCTCCATTCACCGTTAGTATGGATTTAAGCGGGGTTTCCACCTATACCAGCAGCAGCGGCTATTCAGTCAGCGGCACCACCGACGGCTACGCTTCCGGTGATCTTTCGGACTACAGCATCGGCTCAGACGGCGTCATCACCGGCACTTACAGCAACGGCCAGCAGCAGACACTGGGAATGATCGCCCTGGCCAACTTCACCAATCCGGCGGGGCTGGAGAAGGTAGGCGGCAATCTTTATGACGTAACCTCCAACTCGGGCGATTTCACTGGCGGAGTCGCCGCCGGCTCGAGCGGCACAGGTTCGATTGCTTCCGGTGAGCTCGAGATGTCCAATGTCGACTTGTCGGGACAATTCAGCGAAATGATGATTACCGAGCGGGCCTACCAGGCCAACAGTAAGGTTATCACCACGACCGACACCATGATGCAAACCGTTATTGATCTAATACGGTAGAGTCGACCGATTTTGCGGCGGGAAAAGTGAGGTATAGCCATGTCTTCGACCTTTAGCGGATACCGCATTGCGGCTTCCGGGATGAATACAACTCAGGCGGGACTGACAGCGATGAGCCACAACCTGGCAAACATGAATACCGTGGGCTATTCCCGCCAACAAAGCGTCAGCGAGGAATTGGTCACCCTGCAGTCAGGGGGAACCTCCCTCGGCTCAGGCGCCAGCGTGGCGGAAATAAGCCGGGCCAGGGACGTGCTGCTCGACAAGACCTATCGGCAGCAAAACGCCGCACTGAGCTATTGGGACGCCAAAAACACCAATATTACCTCCATGCAGCAAATTCTTGACGATATGTCTTCCTCGACCGACGCGACTGACGATTCAGGCGAAACCGGCATTCAGGCAATGGTGACCGATTTCTTCAACAGCTGGGAAGAACTGGCCAAGGATCCCACCAGCCAGAGCGCCAGGCAGACGGTGACCGAAGACGCCACCACCCTAGTCAGCTCTTTGAGCCAAGTGGACCAACAACTGGAGCAAATGCAGGAGGACTGCACCGCCAGTGTCAAGGACGGAGTGGACCAGCTCAACGACTACGCCCAGCAGGTGAAAAAACTGAACATCCAAATCCGGGCGGCGGAGGCCGGGGGAACCGAGGCCAACGACCTTAGGGATCAACGGGATGAAATCGTTGATGAAATGTCGTCGCTGGCCGACGTCAGCGCCAACGAGCAAAATGGTGTGTACACCGTCAGCATCGGCGGCGTATCGCTGGTCAGCGGCGACAGCACCCACACCCTTGTCGCCACAGGTACCGGGACGGTGACGAACCCGTTGCAAGTTACCTGGAAAGAGCTGGGCAGCGCGGTAAATCTGTCAGGCGGCAGCATCAAAGGCCAGCTGGAGGACGCCGACCAGAGCGGTGTTCAGGCCATCGATACAACAACCAGCTATGATTATGATCCGACAGCCATCACCAGCTCGATCGCCGCTCTGCGGCAGGGGCTTAATGATCTGATCACCACCGTCGCCGCCCAGGTTAATACGTTGCACAGCTCTGGCACCGACCTAGATGGCGATACCGGGACCGCTTTTTTTACGACCATCGATTCTAATCAGCCTCTTAGCATCAGCAACATCGAAGTCAACCCAGAGCTGGTTAATGATCCTGATAAAGTCGCCGCGGCGGCCAGCAGCGATTCGGGGGACAACACCATCGCTAGCGATATTTACGATCTTCAGACTGCAAAAGATTTTACATCCCAGGGGCTTGCGGTGACGGTGAGCGGATTTTACCCGGCGGTAGTCTCTTGGCTGTCGACAACAGGGGAAAACGCCGACAGCACCTATACTACCCAGGAGGATCTGGTATCGCAGGTGAATACGCAGCGGCAGTCGATTTCGAGTGTATCAATGGATGAAGAAATGTCGAATATGGTTGCGTTACAGAACGCTTACGGGGCCAATTCAAAAGTGCTCAGCACCCTCGACAACATGCTGGCCTTTTTGATCGACCATGTGAATTCCTAAAGAGAATAAGACTGAGGTGATTGTGGTGATAGCGACCTTCTCCGGGTTATATACCGCCGTGCGGGGCTTATATGTCAGCCAAGCTTCAGAATCGGTCACCACCGACAATATCAGCAACGCCAATACGGTGGGCTATTCCCGTCAGACTGTCAATCAGACAGCGGTGGGACCGGCAGCGACTTACACCAGTACGCTGCAACTCGGAAACGGGGCCCAGATCAACTCGGTGGACCGGGTACGCAATTTCCGCCTTGACCAGAAATACTGGCAGGAAAATGGCACTGACGGCGAGTGGACAAGCAAATCCAACTATTTGACCGAGTTGGAAGCGGTGTTAAACGATAGCAGCACATCAGACAGCGACTTCGCTTCGGTAATGGATGATTTCACCAGCGCCCTATCGGATTTGTCGGACGACCCCAGTAGTTCCGCGGCCCGGACCAGCGTCCGAGAAACGGGAGAGGCGGTCGCCAACTACCTGAACAGTACAGCGGAAAATCTGTCAGATCTTCGCAGTGACGTCAACGGCGACATTAAGACAACGGTGAGTGAGATCAATTCTTATGGCAAGCAAATCGCCGACCTGAACAAACAAATCACTCTGGCGGCAGCGTCCGGCGCCAATGTCAACAGCCTAGAGGACCAGCGGGACGCCCTTGTCGACAAATTATCCAACTTGACCAGTGTTCAGGTAACCGAGACGGTGGTGGGCAAATCAGCCACCGGCGCGGATGTGAAGACACTGAATGTCAACGTGGATGGCGGGACGCTAGTCAGTGGCAACGACGCGCGGCAGCTAGAATGCTACGAGGTCACCAGCGGCAGTCAGGCTGGTATGTACGGCATCCGCTGGCAGGATACCCAAGGCGAATACAGTCCAACCGGCGGTCAACTGGGAGGGCTGCTGGATCTTCGCGACGGCACGGGAACAGGCTCAGAGTATAAAGGAATCCCCTATTACACCAGCCAGCTGGACGATTTCGCCCGCACCTTCGCCGAGGCGTTCAACGAGGGAGTTTATAAGAATGACACCGCTTCGGGCTATGGGGGGCACGCCGGCGGCGAGGGAGCCGACGACTCCACCGGCATCCGCTTTTTTTCCTATGACGGCAAATCCTCGACCGACCTGATGAATGGCGCCACTACCACCTCCGACATCGATGCCGTTTACCAGAACATTACCGCCGCCAATATCAGCCTGTCTTCCGATGTGACCGACGACCTGGATAAAATCGCCACAGCGTCGACTTCAGGGGGCTCGGACAACAACGAGAATATCCTAAACCTGATCAGTATCTGCAGCGACAGCAAGATGTTCGACAACGGAACACCGATTGATTTCATGAATTCGATGATTTCCACACTGGGGACGGACAGCGACTACGCCGGCAAGCAGTCTGACAGCCAGGCCTCCTTCCTAAAGAATATCGACGACCGGCGGACCTCGGTGTCGGGAGTTTCCGTCAACGAAGAGACCGCCAATTTGACCATCTACCAACAGGCTTATACAGCGTCCGCCAAAGCTGTCAGCATGTGGGACGAGATATACCAGGAGACCATCAGCATGGTCAATGATTAAGCCAGCAGCAAAGGGGGGTGATATTGATGATCCGGATAACCAATTCGATGATGGCCAAAAATACGGTCTGGAACATTAATCAAAATATGCAGCGGCTGAACACAGCCACGAATGCAGAGTCAACCGAGAAAAAGATTCAGCTGGCATCCGATGATCCGATTATCGCGACCCGGGCGCTGAAATATCGCAATTATGTAGCGACAGTGGAACAATACCAGAAAAACGTGAGTGATGCTTCCTCCTGGATGAGCGTAACGGAAAACTCCTTGAGCGATCTGAAAGACGTTCTCCAGCAGGCGCGGAATTTGACGGTGGAGGCTTCGAGCGACGCGCTCAGTGACAGCGACAAGGCCGATATCGCCGACCAGGTCGAACAATTGAAAGAGAGTGCGGTGCAAATTCTCAACTCCACCTATGCCGGGCGCTATGTTTTCGGCGGCTATGCCACCGACTCACCGCCCTATGCGACCACTTCGACAACCGCGGCGATCACCACCAATACCGCCGGATATATCGCCGACGACATCGGCGTCAGCAACGGCCTGGCGACAGGCAACTACAGCGTCGCGATGAGCGGAACCTCGGGCAGCTACACCCTTACCCTGACCGATCCGGCAGGCGCGACCTATACGGCCACTTCCACCGACGGCTCAGCCACTTTCACCACTGCTTCCGGGGCAGTCGTCCTGGAAGCACCGACAACTGTCACTTCACCAGGCACCCTTGCTTTCACTGTCAGTTCAGGCAGCACCAGCAGCAGCATTGGCAATCTGGTGACTTTCAAGGGTAAGTATCTGGATCTCGGCGGAGTGGTATCCAGCTCGGTCTCTGACACGGCATTGAATGCGTTTTATGCCGCCAACACCGCCAATGCGTATTCAGCCGGTACCGACCAAGCCATCAAATATAATACCGGCTACGGCAGCCAGATCGCCGTCAACGTGGAAGGGCAAGATGTCACAGGATCAGGCAGCGGCAACCTTTTTGATACGCTGGACAAGCTGCTGCTGGCCCTGAACGGCGACACCACCTACAAGACGATCGACAGCTCGGGAACCATCCAGACCCAGAACCTGAGCATCGACGGCCTGCTCACCGACATTGACAGCAATCTCAACACCGTGCTGACTCAAGACTCAGATCTGGGGGCACGGCAGAACTATGTCGCTCTGTGCTCGTCCCGACTGGCCAACGACAGCACCACTTACACCAAACTAATGAGCGAAAATGAGGATGTGGATATCGCCCAGGCCACTATGGATGTCGCGACAGCCGAAACCGTCTATAATGCTTCGCTTTCAGTCGGCGCAAAGGCAATCTCGCAAAGCCTGGTGGATTACCTGAAATGACTGAGCGGCAAGGAAGCCAACAATCAAAAACTAGGGAGGGATCAGCATGTCCAGTTCCAGCAGCGTAACGACAAGCACCAGCGCCAGCGGCGCCACCACCATTACCGGCCTGGCTTCGGGGCTCGACACCGCAGCCATCGTCAAAAAGCTGGTCGCCGCCGACAGCGGAACCCTGAACAAGCTCAAGCAGAACGAGCAGCTGGCTGAATGGAAGCAGACAGCCTACCAAGCGATCATCAGCAACATCCAAAGCTTTTCCGATAAATATTTTGATTTGACTTCATCGACAAGCCTGCTGCTACAGAGCAACTACCAGCAGTTTACGGCCAGCAGCGACGACTCTGCCGTCTCGGTGTCGGCCGGTAGCACCGCGACCGCAGGCTCGCACAGCGTTAGCGTGTCTCAACTGGCGACAGCGGCCACCCTGGGCAGCGACGGCAGTCTCACCAAGGGTATCGAGGGAACCAGTGCCGCCGATTTTACCACCGCCGAAGGAGAAAGCTTCACCATCACCCTGGACGGGACTGCCAAAACGATTACTCTAGATGCTTCGGTCACTGACGCCGCCTCGCTGCAGACTGCCATCGATACCGCAGTGGGCAACGGCAAAATAACAGTAGGTACCGACGACAGCGGCTACCTGACACTCACCGCTGCCGACAGCGGCGTCCAGGAAATCAGTCTCAGCGCCCCCAGCTCAGGCACCAGTGCCCTGTCGGCGCTGGGATTTGGCTCTGACTCGGTCACATCCAACCGGATCAGCACCTCAGATACACTGAGCACAATCGCCGGCAAAATGAGCTCGGCGTTTACCTTCAACAGCGACGGCCAGGTAGAGTTCTCTATCAATGGAACCTCATTCACGTTTGACCAGGATACCACCCTCAGTACGATGATGAGCAAAATCAACGCCAGCGAAGCTGGAGTGACCATGGCCTATGACTCGCTTTCCGGCTCATTGTCCCTGACTGCCAACGACACCGGAGCTGGCACGACCATCACCGCCAGCGACACCGGCGGCAGCTTTATCTCGAGTGTACTCACCCAAGCGACCGCCGGGCTGGACGCCAAGGCCACCATCGACGGGGTGAGCGTGACCCGCAGTTCCAATAAAATCACTGTAAATGGCGTCTCCTACACTTTGAAGGATACCACCAGCAGCGCAGCAACCGTTACGGTGGACCAGGATACCGATACGATCTACAACAATATTGAGAGTTTTGTTAACGACTACGATACCTTGATCGACACCA
The DNA here is from genome assembly GCA_031292035.1 of Negativicutes bacterium. Next base: position 133,691 of record JARLHX010000179.1, read on the forward strand.
TCAATACCCAGCTAGCGGAAACATATGACTCGGACTATCCGCCCCTAACCGACGACCAGGAGAGTTCGATGTCCTCCACCGAAATCACTAACTGGAACGCGAAAGCCCAGACTGGGCTGCTGGCAAATGATTCGATCCTGAGCAATTTTGTTTCCAAAATGCGCAACGCCCTGATGGATTCCGTCTCCGGGCTGTCTGACTCCCTCACCAGCATTGGAATTACCGCCAGTTCGTCCTACAGTGACAAAGGCAAGTTATCTATTGACGAAATGACTCTGAAGGCAGCCATTAGCGATGATCCATCCGCTGTGGAAAAACTTTTTGCCCAAAAATCGACCTCTGATCCCGGGACCACCGCCGTACGCACCATGACTGCCAGCCAGAGGTCGACGCGGTATAGCGAGGAGGGCATCGCCTACCGTTTGTATGACATACTGCAGGACAACATCAGTACGATCACCGATTCCAGCGGCAACAAGGGGGCTTTACTGGAAGAGGCTGGCATAACCGGCGACTCCAGCTCCACTGACAACAATCTGACGACTGAGATCAATGCCTATCAGACCAAAATCAGCAAGGAAGAAACGCGCCTGACTACTGAGCAGAGCCGCTGGGAAAGTGAATTCAGTACTATGGAAACCTATTTGGAAGAAATGAATGCTCAGAGTGCCTATATCACATCCCTGAGCAGCTCTAGTTCGAGTTAGCGCCATGAAACAGCAGGAAGTGTGTGATCTCCTTACAAAGAAACTGGAACTGCTCACAAAGATCACGGCCAACACCGCCACCCATCTGCGTTTTGTCCGCCGGCATGAAATGGTCGGCCTCAAACGGGTACTGCGGGAGAGGGGGCTATTGCTGCGCGAACTGGCTGCCATCGACCAGCAAAACGGGGCATGGCATTACGACAATTGGAAAGACTGCCGGCCAGTCAGTGAGCTTGTTTCCGCTGTCGCAGCCCGGCTGCGGGAAGTGGTAGACGGCGACGCCGTGGTGCGGCAGGCGGCGATGGAAGAAAAAAACCTCATTGCCGCCCGGCTGCACAGCATCAAAATGAGCAAAAACCTGCAAACCCGCTATGTGGCAACATGGCACCCGGCCAGCCGGACAAGCCGGTTTAACCGCCAGGGCTGAAGGATCGGCCCTGACGATTGCACAACAAATTCAGCCAATTAAAAGCAAGACACCCACCGATTCTAGGTGAGTGTCTTTTTTGTCATATATAGCGAAGTGGCTAAGATTTAAACCCGGCCAATATCCTCAATTGGCCACCAATCCCAGTGAAACCAGGAACTCCGTCACATAAGGCTCCCATACCGCTATAGCGCTGCTTCGATAAAAGAATGAATGGCCGAGATCTGACGCTAAACCGATCATACGGGCGTTCCCGCCCGCCTTTGTGAAAGCCTGAAACATCCCGTCAGCTAAATAGGGCGGAAAGTAATTATCGACAGGAGTGAATAGCCACAGTGTCGGCACCTTGGCCGTCCTGCCGAAGGTGCTGAAGGCGTCAAACAGCTCCCTATCGCCATCAAGATTTCCTAGGTTTTTGCGATAACCTCCCGCAAAATCTATGACGCCAACTAGTCCGTTGAGCTGTTGGGATGCTGCCGCAATCGACACCAGGCCGCCAACAGACTGTCCGACAAGCAATAGCCTTCGTGGGTCAACATTTTTCTGTCTTGTCATATAGGCGACGACGGCCTTTAAGTCAGCAACTCCCGCGAGACCGCTTTTGTAGGGATTATACGGCGACTGGTATTCGGCATCTTCCCCACCGGACTTTCCATAAGCCCGCCTGACAGGAACGACAACCGCAAAGCCCCGTTCGACAAACCACTGAGCCTGCTTCTCAAATACTCCTGGCGAAACCGTCTTGCGTTCGGCTTCGGTACCAGCCCGTCCATGGCTTAAGATAGCCAGAGGATGCGGTCCGGCGTCTTCCGGATAGTAGATATTAGCTTCCAGCGAGACTTTATCACTAAATGGAATCCAGGTATATTGCGGAACCACGGGACCAGCGAATGCGACAGTTTGACCGCATATACCGACTAACAAAAACATCGTCAGAAGTAGATAAAATTTAAAATCCCTCAACGTTAGCACCTCGTTCCGAATAGGTCTGAGATTTTGTTACTCCTCTCTCAAACCATATTTTATTTATATTTGAGGATCATAAGAGGATTTCCTCCTACCGACTAAAATAAGAAAGCTCTTGAAAAAGACATCCTCTCGGCTGTCTTCTTCCGCTGTCCAATCGTCACCCCGGACCGTTCACCTATCAGTTTGCAGCTGGATTCCAGGTTTTATTGAACCCTTATTTACCACAAGAAACGAAGGGTATTTGCAAGCAATATAGGACAATACAAGGGTCACTAAACAATAAAAAGACACCCACCTCTTTTGAGGTGAGTGTCTTGCTGCTTTTGTATGGCGGAGTGGCCGGGATTTGAACCCGGGCCAGCCTTACGACTGCTAACGGTTTAGCAATGCCTCCTTCCGCATTTGTGGCTATGAGTGAAACCTATAAACGGGCGATTTCTAAAGGGTTGCCGCCCTAGTGGTATCGGATGCATTTGCAACTGGCGAGTAAAATTTGGCATCTTTTTGCGAACGTTTTTCATCAATTTTTCATCAATGAAATCCAGGCGCTCTACCAATTATATTCTAGTCAGAGTATACCGTCGATGGTACTCAATGCTTCATTATAACCAGAAAATAAGCAAGCGCTATAAAACCGAGTGGACAAATAGTAACTATATATACTGGATAAGAGGTAATTTGCATCAATAACTCTTTGTTATCCAACAAGACGAGCGAATAGATACTGATCGAAACTAACAATAATGCCACAAATAGAAAAGAATTACAAAATAAATCTGTAAGTCTTCCTAACCTCCCTGAATCAAAACCACCCATGAATAACCTAATGAGACTTAATAGGCCAAATATAATCATTCCTACCCCAATCGCATAATTAGCTTTTAAGAGTAATTTAAATGTCGGTTTAACTACTGGCACTACCCAAGATATATACTCTTTAGGAACGACCGCATCTCGCAAAGTTATAAAATCGGTTGGCTCCACATAATGTAAATATCCAAGGGGAAACGCTAATATCGCAATGGCACTACACATAGCAAATGGCCTTAACTTTTTAAAATTGTTTATACCAATCATTTTTGTAACCTCCTAAATACGGCTAATATTTCAATATGTCCGTCGTGCAACGGCTAGTACAGAAAGTCTCCTTTCTTCATCCTTCTCGCATAAAAAAGGTGCCTATCACTAGCACCTTTTTATCTGGCTATTTTTTCTTTGCCTTGGGCTTAACTTTAAATATCTCTTCCACCTTATCAGCAATCTCCCGGTCGACCTTTTTCAAGGACCTACTATAAATATCAAGTGTGGTAGATACGCGGGAATGCCCCAGCCTGTCCGCCACGTTCCTGATTGGCGATCCTTGAGCAATCATATACGTAGCGGCCAAGTGTCGCAGTCCATGGAATGGCATGTGCGGTAACTTCTTGCGTCTCAGAAAACGCGGAAACCAGTCTGACATTATTTTAGGCAGCATCGGTTTCCCCTCCCAAGTTGTGAATAGCCTTGGTGAGCCGCACCATTTTTCCCCCAACATCAATCTTTCTATATTTTGTTTTGCCTTATGTTGTCGCAGAATTTCTGAAACAGTTTGAGGAATAACAATCGTTCTTTTTGATGATTTTGTCTTTGGCGGCTTAGTATAAATGCCTATCCCAGGCAGATATGCCGAGACTCGTCGTACATGAAGCAGCTCATTGTCAAACTCAATGTCCTGCCACTCCAGACCAAAAATTTCTCCCTGGCGGAGACCAGTTGCCAAAGCTAACATCACGATGGTACGATACTTTAACGGTTCATCCGCCAATGCTTTGAGCATCGCCTGCGTTAAGTCCTCGTCATATACTGGAATTTCACCCTCCGGCACTCGCGGTGGTTTTACTCTCTTGGTGGGATTATCATCAATAATCTGCCACTCTACTGCATCGGAAAGAATTGCCGAAATGACCCGATGGTGATGAAGTATAGTTCGGGGGGATAGTCTGCTTTTTCGTCCCTTGATAGTGGGCTCCTCTTCACTTAGTTTGCGGTAGAACTCCATAAGATGAGCTGGCTGAATTTCACAAATACGCATTCCCCCAAAAACTGGTAATACTCTAGATTCCAGTATCGTCTTGTAACGATGAACTGTCTTCGGAGCTAATTCTTTTTCGGCATAATCCCTAAACCATCTTTTCGTAAAATCCTCAAAGGTCAGATTATCCGTTGAAAGGAAATATCCCTTCTCGACTTCTAATACAAATTTTACCAATGACACCCTTGCTTCTTGCTCGGTTCCACGAAAGGCCTCTATTATATTGTTAGGCTTTCCTTCTTTATCGAATCCATAGGACTTTACGAAGCGCCAAACATCCTTCCCTCTTTTTTGCATTGACCCTAAACTAGCCATTGTCACGGACCTCCTTTATTGCCTTCTCATTGTCTGTCAGCCAAGTATCGAGAGAGTCTTCACGGAAAAAGACTCGACCTCCGATTCGGATATGGGGAATTTTTCTTTGTTTTGCTAACGCCAGGAGCTTCCAATAGCTGATGTTACCGCTGAAATATTCAGTAGCGGCTTGTTGCGCTGTCATCACTTTGTTCATGTTACGTCCTCCTAAATGTTGTGTATTTTGGGTGTTATCGTCATATCTCTTATAACAACTACAAAATTGATATTCCAAAGATCCCCTACCTTCCGTTTGCCAAATAAAAAAGACACGGTCACAAGCGTCAATAAGCTCCTAATAGAGCTTACAACAGCTTGTCCGCGCCTCTGAACCCACGTATAGGCAGAAGATAATGGGACTCGCAAAATATATTGCCTTTTGCCATAAGATTATCTTAATGCAACACTATTGTCAATAATTATATTGCATATTTCCCTTTAATTGATATACTTTATTTGTAGTAATAATTTTTGCCACTATCTCCAAGTCCTTATTTACCCGCTCAGCTTGACTTTTTTCCCATTTTATGGTATAATATGTTAACAATTTATTTTTGGCGATTATCTTCTGCCATACGGTTCAGAAGCGCGCACGCTGGCTTGTCATGATGATCAATGCTCATGACTCGTTTAGTGGTGTCGCGCATTTTTATTTTAGGAGGAAATCAGGATGAAACAAAATCAATTAGCACCCGGAGATAGACGCAATTATGGACGTGCAGAAACCCGACGTATCCAGAATAGTGATCGCTGGGTCGCGCAACTTCCCCTTCGTATACACTCCAGATTCGGAAAACAGCTTATAAAAGTGTATGCCGACTCCCACGACCAACTTTATGAAAGATTAGCCTCAATGCGACAGGACATTGAAAACAGCATCATACCGGTTAATGATCTTTATAAATTTGGGGACTGGCTCGACATTTGGCTGGACAAATATGTAGAGCCAGGTAAATCAGACAGCAAATATAAAACATACAAAAGTATTATAGAAAATCACATGAAGCCTAAGGCTGGTGGAACTACTATGCGATATTTTACGGCCGGGTCTATCACCGGAATTTTAACGAGGGCTCGTCGCAAGGGACTATCCGAAACAACCCTACAGATACTATGGTCAATATGTAAACGTAGCCTTCGAGACGCGTATGCGGCTGGCGTCACCATGCAGAATGTGGCAACGTTCATAGAAAAAAAACGCAAACCTTGATTCATCGAAGGATACACATTTCGAGGCAGCTTCCAACATTAAAAATATCAAAACCTGCAAAGCAGATAGCAAGAGCGGTTACAGGCAAGTTACAGATTTTTATCACAACCCGTTACCGTTTCCGTCCCATAAAATGGATCGAAAGTCGTATCGTAACGGAGTAACACGTTTTTCAAAACGAGAGCCACCTCTACGTATATTTATTTTTTATTTTATTCTATTTAATTACCATTATTTAACAATATATATATATATTATTCTTAAAGACCTCATATAATTAATATATTAATAAAAACATAACAGTGATAAATATTACGTATAGGGTGTGTCTCTATTTTCAAAAATTGCGTTACTGCGTTACAAAAGGCATTTAGGCCCAATAAATGGGCCTTTTTTAGTAACACGCTATCTGTAACTTCTGCAACCTGCTTGTAACCGCATATTTATCATAAGAAATTTCCCTGAGTCAATTTAATAGCGACCAATAGTTAATCATGCTGTACGGTTCCCCTCCGCTGAAATTGAAATTATCGATACACACCGTCCGACGAAAGCCCCCTCCTTCATCGCAGGTCTCCCGACATAAACAAGCACTACCGACAATAACAAAACCCGCTGGTTTTTGACACCGGCGGGCTATCTTTATTAATTACCCTATAGCACCCCAATTGCACTGCCTATCTATTCTTCGGTGCAATCTTCGTTATCAAATCCAGCAGGCTTTTTACATTCACAGCGCTGAAACCTCTTTTTTGGGCGCTACCCATGACCTCCAGCCATTCAGCATCTTCTCCAGTTACCGCTTGCGCATCTTTGGGCACGGCACCACGTCCCACCAGCCAGTCGAGTGTAACTTCAAAACGATCGGCAATATTACATAGCGCCGAAAGATCGGGTTCCCTACGGTTAATTTCCCATGATGCAAAAGTGGAGCGATCTACATCAAGTAGTTGGGCCATCTCATCCTGGGTAATATTCTTTTTATTACGCAGCTGCTTAATCCTATCGCCGCATTTAACTTCCATCTGTCACACTCCTACTTCCAAGATAAGCCGTCCACCGCCACAATTCAATTAATGTGTCGATAAGACTCCAGAGGAGCAGGACATGGCAACAAATTACAGAACATTGGACATTATTGTGTCAATACGACACTGAAACTCGTGCCATTTGTGGCCGAACCGCAACAATACACTACCGTTCGTTATAAGCAAAGTAGGCAGCGAAGAATCAAGCCCGCCTGCATATTTTCAAAAAAACAAAATCAAGGAGGCATCGATGTGAACGAAAAGATGAAACGGCTTCAAGATGGTGCAATAACTATAACAACTATGGAGGGGTGAAAATGAGAAAAATCTGGATAGGTATCCTGCTTAGCTTATTGATTATCGGTATATCTACCGCACCCGCTTTCGCCGCATCATTTGGCGGAAACTGGGCCTGTGACAAAGGCGTTTGGGTCTTTAACCTACATTTGGAGGAATCAGACGGCATTATTACAGGAAGGCATGTCGCCATTTCCGACTATGGAAGGCGGCTTGACGGAGTCGGAACCGAATCTCCCACTTTAGACGGGTCCGTAAACGGCAATACCGCGATAATTAACTGGCACAGTACATACAGCCGGGCCGAAGGACAAGCAAAAATTACTATAGTCAACGAAAATACTATCCACTGGCAAATCACCGCTGTCACAATTGCAGATAGCTTCTACCTTCCCCGTGAAGCGTATCTAAAGCGGGTAACCTCGTTCGATAACCAGCCGCCCACTCCAATAGGAGAAGCCGATATATACCTAAAGGACAGGCCCATGCAAAACACCCGCTTCTCGTTTACCACGCCCATCAGCCAAGTCATCACTGTGCTCGGCAATCCTACAAAGATTGATTACTTCAATTCCAATGGGGCTTTGCGGGGATATACCTACTACTGGCCCGATATTACTATCACCGCAGAGACCACCGGAAGGTTATTGATTGTTACCGTTACCGATTATAACACCATGACGGCAAGGGGTATTGGAAGTGGTTCCTCTCCGTCCGTGGTAGAGCGTTTATACGGACCCCCGCAGCAAAAACAAATGGTAGATGGCAATGAAGCCTGGTTTTACTCCCTGCCCAACCGCGCCCTGCTGATCTTCGCATTTAACGAACAGCAGAGACTCCAGTTTTATAGGTACTGGGCACTGTGAAAATACACTATTACGCATACCGGGAGGAGGTAACATGAATAAACTGACCTGGCTCATTGAGAAAATACCTATACGGCTCTCGCTCCTTGTCATCATTATAGTCTGGACAATTGTATCTTCATTTTCAGCTACTGAGTTCAAAATCACAATGCTGCAAACGTTCGGACGTGATGACTCACTTTTGCGGATCGTGGAAGAAAATGCCGATACTGACGCCACACTTGCCATCAGGATTGCAAGGTCAATTGCCGTGACCGGACATCCTAGCAGTGTCGCGAGACTATTTATGATACTCAGCAACCCTGACAAATCGATTTATCAAGACGTAGTATTAAAAGAAGCCTGTAATTTTCCTCCCCTCAACGGCTTGTACGTGCCTTTTGACACTACAGACCGAGCACTGCGGTTTGAGTTGGCCAAGATTGGCGTGGAGAGCGCTGAACCGTATCAGGCTTATAAGCACCTATTAAACCAGCAGGCTTTCCCAGCCCAAATTCCATACATAGAGAAAGTACTGATTTTTGCAGACTTGTATGCAAAGGACCAATCGGACGCCGAAAAACAGAAAGTAAAAGTGTTGACGGATAAATTGAAGCGTTATGAGGACGAGCGTATAGCCATTCCAAAATTAGAAGCCGATATGAAGCAAATTCCGGAACTAAAAAAGAAATATTGGAGTAACCTTGAGTTTGCCGCAAGTGCAGGGCTTGATTATCTTCGATATAAAAACATAGGGATGACATACGAGGCTAACAAGGCTTACAATGGCAGTATACGAGCTCAGGAAAGTGCAGAAGAGACGCAGCGCAAGATAGACTCGATTGAGTTCAGCGCAATTCAATATCCTTCTCGGCGTGATAATTTCATTCGCCTGAGTCAGGAGATTCAAACTCTCCTGCGGGACTTGTAAGTAGTGGTTATAATGACCACCGCCCTCCCTTAAAATTTTCTGTCTAAAAAAGAACCAGCGCCAAGCTTTCGTAGCTAAGCGACTGGCTCTTTTTTATGCGGATTTGCCTCTATTATCCTAGGATATCTACGTGCCGTAGCTTTCAGATCTTCATCCTTCCCCGCTTAGTCGGGGTCAAGCCAGAGGAGGCGCTTCGGCGGCAGGTCTTTGACCGAAGGGTCGTGTGTTTGCATGCGACGCAACCCAAGTCTTTTTTATTATTCCTGCTGGCGATATGCTCAACAGCACCACTCCAGGCATAGTCTCATAAATTGTACTATGCCTATTTTGTCACCGGGAGTGATCGACACTTGAACCATATGAATGATTTTTCACTATCGCAGGCCTACCCCGTCCCCAGGGTGGCCGAAGAAAATCGCTACTATGCTATGCTGTTGCTGGAGGATTACGCCGGAGCCGCCGGTGAGCTGACCGCCGTTACACAATACATGTATCATTCCATTTGCCTGAATAATGACAATTGCGAGGTTGCAGCCCTGTCCAGACAAATTGCCATTGCAGAAATGCGGCATGTTGAACTGCTAGGGAAAACGATTGAGTTGCTTGGCGTCCCTCCCACGTTTCGCTGTGTTCATCACAACACAAGTGATTTTTGGACCGCCAAATACGTGTATTACGGCAGTGATATTGCTGATCGGTTGTCTGCTGATATAGCGAAAGAAGCCGCTGTGATACATAATTACAACCTGCACCTAAAAATAATTGATGATCCATTTATAAAGAATTTACTGAAGAGAATTCTGCTCGACGAGGAACTCCACTTACGTCTATTCCAGCAAGCCAAGGATTCGCTTAGCAATAAATTGTACTAATAATAAACCAACGCACGGAACTCACCTGCGATTTAAAACCCTGAACCGGTCGAAGGGTTCATTGCCCAACGACCGGTCTCTTTGTTTCACCTTTCTTCCGGCAGAAGCATCGTACTATATTCCCCATCGTCAATGACGTACACCTTGATCAGGAGTGGCCTTGCCACATTATCGAATACATATTCCGCCCTGTAGGCAGGGACCTCCTGGCTGTGAACTAGTTTCTGCCCCGTCCTATCGCCCTTTTGCAGTTCAAACACCTGCAAGTAATCTGGCTTTACCTCGGCCTGCATCCTATCAATTAAGTGCCATAGGTATCTTTGTACATCCGGCGGCACCTGCCGCATGACTCCACTGGTCACATACTTGGCACCGTCAAACATGACCGCCTACCTTTTTACAGATCAACGCTGCCAGTCGAAGTCCGTCAGCCAGACCCTGAATATAGATGGCATCCCGCTCCACTGACTCCCTGGCGTTGATTTTCTCGTCATCACTTAATCCTGCATATGTCGCTTCCGGCATATCGAGGATCGCGGTGAACTCCTTGGCCCTCCCAACCCGTCTGCCGACGAAAACAACAAGGTCTTTCATGAAACCGTCCATCAGCTACTACCCCCGCTATGCCGTTTTCCCCACCTTGGCCAAAACCTCCGGGTGCTGTTCAAGATAAGCCTTGGCCGCTATCTTCGCTTCATTGTCTTTGCCGGTGTAGTTCGCGGCCAACCAAAGCAATTTCTGGGCGGGAAGAGCTTTTATTGGCCCTTTGTACGTTTTCCAGGAAATTTCGTATTCGCCGGGGTCTTCGGCTAGTTGCTGGTTTTCCGTCTTCGCCCTTTCTGGAGCATCAGGGCATACCACGTTATACCCGGCAATTGTCAATGCTCGACTTATAGCCAACTCTTCGCTTTTATTCAATTCCGGTTCAGCGCTGCGGGCATGCCCTGTGGCGATTGGCTTTGCATCATCCTTACCGGAAAACACCTGAGCTTTCACCAGCACTCCAGTCCCCAATACGGTCACGCCAGTCTCAATTCTCCCCTCGGGGTGACTTTGCCAGAACGCTTTCAGCGCGCGCCTTACCTCGTCCATATTTATTCCTCCTGCTTATCGTGCTTGTCAGCACGGTTTTTTACTTTTAGGCCGTAATCACAAAAGTCATTGACCTCGCAAAAATCCAGGCACTTTTTATCTCCCGTCCAGCGTTCCCTGCTATTGCAAAGAGGAGGTGCTATCCTGTGTTTCAGTGCCAGCTCCAGGAGGACGGCTTTATACCCCAAATAACGGTTGATCCAACGGTCGTTGATCCTGTTAACCGGGATGAGGTATACAGCCTTGTCAAGCCCATACTCAGCAGTTGCCCTTGCCCCACTGTTCCGGCAGATTGCCTGGACAACCATTTTGGATACCGACTGACCCTGACTTTCTAGCAACATGCGATAGGAATTCATCTGCACCGCCCAGTCGAGTGTGCGCCTAGCGCCTCCAGTTCGCCACTCTTTCTTTGTTTTAGGCTGACCTTTGCGCTTGCCGCTCTTGAATATCTCGCTAGTTGGTACATCCGCTTTATACAGCCCCAGCGCTTTAGCTATCTTGGAAGCTGAGGTCGTTTTAATATCTGCCAGGGTATTGTCGTCATCAAGGACTGCACCGTACAGATCGTATTTGCCCGAACACCATTCACCAAAAATGCGATTCTCACAATGGATATCTTGCGCATGGCCTTCATGAACTGCGTGAATACCGCTTCCCCAGAGGGCACTTATCCTGGCTTGCGGATCCACGGCATAGTCGGTCGTCTTCTTCAGGTAGGTCTCCCTCGTGCCAGAAATCAGCTCCGTAACGGAGAATCCGGCCAGATCCCGATTTAGCGATGCTGCGATCGAGCGCAGGGTCGGCAACAACATACAGCGTGCTACTTTCGGGCATTGTTCCAAACACTCGGCAATTTTTACGACCATTCCGCCAGGGCAGATAAACCATTTTGCAGGCATAAGTACCTCACGCCGCTTCGGCGATTTTCCGCCAATCGGGCTGAGGAAGAACCAAAAGCTGGCCGCCAAAACGCTCCAACTCTGTCGCACGGTCGTAATTGGGTGAATCCTGTGCCGTTCTCGTTACCGCGTTCACCAAACCGTAACCAGACAGGTCGCCTCCCTGGATAAGATGCCGGAAGATGCCGCTCCGTTCCACCTGGCTGAACTGAAACCTTTCACTCAGCACTTCCACTGCTTTGATGGGATCACCCTCGATCTGCCGTTCGGTAGCCAGGCGCATGCTATCGACTATCAGGCCGAACTTGGCTTTGTCGAAAGCGGCTTTTACCGTGTCCTGGACCTTCAGGAGGAAGGCCCTGTCATCCGCCTCCAACGTCTCATCACGGAAAAGCTCTAAAGCTTCCTCTTCTTCACTAGCGGCAATGCGTCCGATGTGGTATTTGCGTTGGCTGTAATCGGCGGCGATGAGACCGTTGGTGCAGACAAGCCGATAGACCAGCGGCTCAATTTTCAAAGCACCGAGACCTACTTCGCTGTTACTGATGACTATGCCCGATTGCACTACGTCGCCGCGCTTTACCTCAAGTTCCATTCGCTTGTTGATCACCTTAATATACATCCGCCGCTCGGTCACCTCGCAGCTGACTACTTGAACCCCTCGAGCATCGGCCAGCAGAGGTAGCACAGCACCGGCGAGCTCGTAGTTATCAATCCTTCGGTATCGATTAGAGAGAAAGGCTCTCGCCTGCCCGTCCATGGTTCTGACCATCCGCGTCTCGGGATTCTGACGGAACCAGGCGTTGACATTTTCGTCCAATAGACCGGGTATTTCAGCTTTCATTCTGTCGTAATACCCCGCTGGTATTTTGAGTCTGTCGGCGATCTGCCGGGTGGCGATATCGTTGATACCCAGACTTTCTGTGTCGCCGTTGATGGGGATGTTGAGGCGGCTTACTCCGCCTGTCGTTTCCATACGCATTAGCCTGGTGTCCACGAGGTAATCTTTCTTCGCTTTAGCCTGACGCTCCAGTTCCCTGGCCAAGCTGCCCAATGTTTTTCCTGTCTTCATTTGCGGTACCCCCTCACTCGTATTAGGTAATCCAGGAACTCGACCACGATCCGAAATAGTTTTGGATAGACCACATTGTTGCCTCCTTCCGCTGAAAATGACGAAAAGACCCGCCGTTGATAGCGAGTCCTTTACACCTACACTTATGACATTTGCACAGGCTGAATTTAGCTGGTGACATTCTAAGTCTTGGAGATAGTGGAACAAGGACTTTGCACGCGAGCCTTGCCTCTGCTATACTACGCACTCCATGTGCATGGAGGTTCCATTAAAGGTGCGAAAAGAAAACCGTCTGCTACTTCCATTTATCGCAAAAACAAAAATAGGCCAGCCTCTCATTTGAGAAACCGGCCTATATAATAAAAACACTCTTATCGTTGCGAAAACGAAAGAGGTCTTAGCTTTACTCATCCATTTATTATAGCTTAAGCTAAATCACTGCTAACCACAGGAAAATCACCGCTACCCTGCATTTCAGTAATTGTTTTATTAGTTGCAGTTTGGATCACCTCGTTCTGTATAAGAAGATTTTGAGAATCATATGGGTGCGGTCTTCCAGCGGCATCAACCCTCCATAATACTCCATTAGGATTATAGTCTAATCTAAAATTGTAATCAATATCTTGGCTATTTAGTGTCGCGTCAATAAACGCAGGATTAGTGGGTCCTAAAATTGTTTGAAAATTATATTGGAATTTTTGAGCAAATGTTGCTGAGGTAAAATCAACTTGACTAGTTTGGCCGGATGCCGCAGAAACCGGAGTATTGTTGGTGATAGACGACACGCTTGGACTGCTAGTCGCTACTACAAGCCGTTGCCCAACCTGAATTGCCCCAGGATCGGTATTGTTTGTTGTTTGCAAGGTGGACGTCGGAACCCCTGTCGTTTGCTGAATACCCCAATACGTAGTGCCGTTTCCAGCGATACATACCAAGGATTCTCCAGGTTTGAGATTTCTGGCAGCTGTTGACAATTCATCGGAGCCAACCGCTCTCCGAGTGTCGGCCGTTTCAATATAGTATGTTTCCGAGTAATTAGAAAGAGCAACGTCTTTTGAATTATTATTGGTAACCGCTTTATAAAAGCTACTGTTTGGCGTACCGAGTGAACCAACAAAATCGTGCCCACTTTTTATATTGTTTGGATTGTTAGGATTATTTCCCTTTTCGCCAGACACATCTTTAGGTGGCCAGCTTAAACCAGCTGTAGCTACGTTAACTATCCCCCCAGCTATTATGCTTTCATCTTTGGTAATACCCATAAGATTACTTGCTGCTCCGTATGTAAAACTAGCAACTGAAGTAAACGAAATAACAAACGTGCGACCATTTGTTCCACCATAAGATGTTTGCAGATCATCTATTCCTTTGCCTGGCCAGAAGCCGTCACGCATAACTCCGTATAAAAAATCCGAACGTTTATTGGGTTCCACAGCAAGCATCTGTTGCGACAATCCTTTATATTTCGCTATAAAGTCTTCTAAATAAAAATCATACGGTGCTATATAGAGGTTACCTATTGGGTTGCCAAGTGGATTATCAACAGCATTTCGTACATATTCTCCGTTATAAGTTAAGAACTTTGCATGTACAGGATTAAGGTTTCTATCTAACTCATAAAAACTATCTGTATTAAAATTAGCATCCAGAGTTTCAAAGCGGACCCACGTCCCGTCCGCTTGTTGTCTCATTACATAATTTCCATCATACTTCACATAGTATCCTTGACTAACACCGGCGATGCCTGAACTCCCTTCTTTTCTGTCATACGTAAACTGTCCCATAATTTTACCCTCCTAAAATATTCGTTTTATATTACGATAGCATCTGATAAAAATGTAATAGGAATAAAAAATTTCCCGACCCGGAAATATACTTTCCGAAATACTCGGGAAATTCTCGGCCAACAACCATAACTGTCCAGCCCTTGCCAAACTAAAATTATACGGCAGGGAATTTAAAGTCCTTCTCCCATACTCAATTCTTTGGGGTGCGACTACTCCACCACCAGCAACCAACCACGACTGGCATTTGCATAAGTGAGAATCCCAGGAAATCCATGTAGGTAACCGGATTGGGTCCATTTACTATTTCTGGGTAAAGAAAAACTACAGGTGCAGATAGCAAAAGCATAATAAAAAGGCTGTAGAATGGCACGCATCCCCAAATCCGTTGTGAAACCACGGCAATAATAGCATTTAATACTACTGGAAGCATATCTAAATATAAGGTCCGCAACAGGGCGACGATGGGAAACCATCGCATAAGATATAGTGCATCATATTGAGAGCGATACGGATTATAATGAAAAAAATCAATCCAAACGACTCTTAAAACATCGAATACGATATTCACCGCAAAATTCAGGATGAAACCGCCAACAATAAAGATTAATAATGTTCTCTTCATACTTGAAGTTAAGTTAGTTGTCAATTCCTTCTCCACTAATAGCACTCCTTTTGTCAGTATAACCGCTGCTTCACCGTCGCCAGAAGCGTAGACTTTGATGTTAACAGTTCTGCTCAAGTTTTCTACGTTTAATTATCAGCCGCAACATCATTTCCACGATATTCCATTTGAATTGTACCCCAAATAATAACCTAATGCAATGTCCATATCTCATCTCCTTATAACAAGAATTACGCACACTTACTGCCCCCGCGTTTAGCGATGTCTGGGGACCAAAAGGCCCTTAGGCTTTATATCATCGCATGAAACTGCATTTCCTCTCGCTATATTGTAGAGAAAAGAAATTACCCCCTCTATTCTTTATCCGTACACTTTCGAGGGAAAATGGACAGGTACTTTTTAAATTTTTTAGCCTAGAATCTCCACAACCCCTACGCCGGCCGGCAGTACAAACTCGACTTGCACAATATTCATTACCCTTATCTGCTCAAACAGCATCCCGAACAACCCCTCGTCGAATTCCTGCACAGCATCCGTTCCCCGCAGCACCTTGTCAATCTCTCGCACCCGCTCAATTGTTTCCCGCCGCATGATTTCGGCCCGCGTGACTACCGACCGCTTGTCCCGCAAGTCATCCATCTCGCCGTTTATCCGGTTGTATTCCTCGCCATAAATTTCAGTGTCAACCCCCGCCGTCAGATTCATCTTAACTAACGCGGACATCTCCTTGCGTAACTCCCCCAGGCGCGTGTCTATGGCCGCCACATCCACCGCGCTGGCCTAACCATGAAAAGCTTCTCCTGAGGAAGGCAATCGCTGCAATCGTAGCAATAAAGAAAGCATAAAAAAGGCGACCGCCTAAGCAGTCGCTTCCTCGCGGAACATAATAGTTCTGCGGTATCATTTATTACTTTCCACCATAATCACTACACCGCCCACAATAATATAAGACACCAAAACCCCCTCCTTCATCTGGCAACCAGGAAAGCGGGGGGTTTGATTGCTTGAACCTATATAGCGTATTGGATGATACCTGATGCCACGCAAATGTTGAATTTCGATCCAGCAACGACGAGGGTTTATAGCAACGTATTTTCGGAGAATGCCCTCAGAGCGATTTTAATCTTGGGGGGGTAGTAAACCTTAATCAGTTATCTACAACAATACCCTTCAGGGCAATCAATCTTTTGCTGGGCATTCTTGAATCGCCTTGAGAACACGCAAATTTAGTTTACTAGTACTTCCCCTTTATCCTCATCCTGTTTATAAAATTCACCGACCGCTTCCTCTGGTTGGCACTCACCATTTACTACCTTTGTCACCAACGGGGAAATCCCGTCTGCCATGCAAAGGGTCACTGAAATGCAGTCACCAATTATTTCCGGGGTAACCGCGCTTCCTGCCAGATACATCCCATTCCGAATCCGAAGCAAACCTGTTTCCATGTCAAGTTCCATGCCGCCATAGAAAAAAGTCATGTTAAATCGGTTTACCAGCTGCAGCACTAGGTCACGCTTTTCAGAAGAAATAACTTGGGGGAGGATAGACGCAACGAAAAGAATATCTTTGTCGAGCATGCCCAGGCACTGGTGGACGATGTTTTTCCCCACAAGTCGCGCACGGAACTCAAGGTACGTCGGATCACTGGCATCGCAATCCCACCCTTCCTTCTCCAAGTATTTCTTAGCTTTTTTAATCATTATGTCCATATTGATTGCCACCTTTTAAATATTTGACTATAGCCGTATCAGAACCAATTGGCGCATCCGCCACTCACATTAGCGTTGTAAAAAGTTGAATTTTACCCCAACAACGACGCGGGTTCTAAGCAGCATAATTTCCTAGCGTGCCCTCAGAACGATTTTAGACCGGGGGGTAGATAGTAACCCTACACCAGGTTGCGATCATTCAACTGTTAGGCATACAGCCTTCTGATCTTTTCAGACATGACATGAGTAATGGGAACTGTGCCGCTTTCAATTTTGCTGAGATAAGTGTTGCTGATGCCCAGCTTCTTGGCTGCTTCGTTTTGTTTGATACCCTTGCTGACCCTCACGCTCTTGAAGTCATCCGAGTCTACCTTTTGCATTGTCTTGCGACATTTGCAGAGGCATACTGTTTTACGACCGATGGCTTCGACTTTTTTACCGCATGTACAGACGTGACGGTAGAACCGGGGTTCTTCGTTAGTAAACATGTAATCTGGTTCCTCCTGTGGTTTGAGCAAAATGATTGATGCATCCTTTGCCGGATCATCCGTGCAGGGCTGTTGGGCACATAGGCGTCTCGGCAATTTTATGCTTCTAATAATATTGTACCTGGTTTTAAGAAAAGTTGAATTTTGAAGGCAAGTGATAAATCACCGTATTTCTTTTTGATTGCTCTCGACTTTCCTATAAAAAAAATTGCAGCCAGTCATGAAAATAAATTCACGACTGGCTGCAATTTTCTATTAAACAAATGGCGAGAAGATGTCTATGGCTTCTTGGTCGGAATATCCGACAAGATTGCCTTAGATAAAACATCCTGCTTTGCCTGAAAGGTTAATGGTACTTTGGTAAATTGATTGGGGTCATCGGTCACAGACCATAAACTAGGTCTCCGATTTAATAACGTGCCACCCACCGACGATTCGCTGGCATAATCGACCTGAACAGCCTTTTCATCTTTCTCTCCTATATGGTGTATAGCAATATCTCCGACCTTAATATTCTTGCCATCTGCCCCTTTTGATGTCATGTTTATTCCTCCTTCCTTCGGCGGCCTCCTGGAAGTCCAGTTTTTAAAAGCCCTCCTTACTAGATCCAAGCAAAAAGCCCCTGATTCCACTCCTGATTTACATGACAAAAAAATATACCCTTTCTCTCTATTTCGCTGGTCATACGGATTAGTGACGGCGGCATTCTGATTGATAACTACATTTTATTTACTGTTTTCCCCTGCCTCTACATTGGCACATCTTCCGTTTGGTCTGGCATGTCTTCTAAATTGTTCTGTAGCATTGCTGAATTATACTGGCGAATATTCTTAGAACATTTACCTGAAATATTTTCGAGACGACCCACTATTGCTTCAAGATTCTTTATGACCTGGATAAGGATTTCTTCACCTGGATTATCGCCACTCAAATGCGTCAAATTACAAATTCACCCACCACATTGCAGTCACCTATTCAATCCTATAATTGATACAATGATACAAAAGATCAATCCACAAGGAAAGCAAAATGCCACCGCCAATATTATTGTTTCCGTAGCCTTCCTTATGCATTCATGCCTTAATCTATTATTTTTCAAATTATTTTCAGTAGCTATTTTATAATCACGTATCAATTCTGGCAGTAAGCTTTCTCCGTCATTCTCAGAACTAAATAGTGCAATGATCTTTTCAGGAGACCGAATCGTTTTATAGTTATATCCTCCCGGTCTAAAGGCCCATAATAAATAATAACATGTTAGCCCCGAGCATATTAAGGTTGCATCCAATAACAGATAGAAACCACCTAAGACAGGGGCATTCTCCAGACTCATTTTGGGAAAGTCATACACCTTCGGTGCGATATACATTAAAATCGCTATTATAACTGATAGCGCAGTCAGCGGATTTTGGGCTCGCGCAATGATATCATTTGCGTCGTTCCAGCTACGTGCATACATATCTTTTAAAACTGCGTATATTTTTTCGTTATCTTCCACTCTACTCCCCCCTCACATTTAAAATATATGCAGGACCTTGTCCAAAATTACTCGCATTCCACGTTCAGCTTTATATTGGGTTCCAGCTTGTCTAGTATGTTTTAGAATCATTTCAACTTATTTAGGTGTCAATTTGAGTAATAAACTCGCCCACAAGCACGAAAAAGGCCTCGCAGAAAACCTGCAAAGCCTTGTATTCCCCAGCGAGGGCATGATGTGATTTCAAACCAGTGCCCCTAGATATTTGTAATAATGCTCAAGCTTTTCTTGGCATCATATCATTATCCTACGTCATAATACTCTTTCAAAATCTGATCGATAAAATCCCTAATAATTGGCCCTGGTAGTGATTCAACAGACACCACCCTCTGTCTGAAACTTGGTTCACGAAGTCCGATTACCAGACGGTCCTTCATTAGTCCTATGTTCACTAGGTTAATATTATCGCTTAACTTTCGACTGTGGCCCCCTTGTTGTACTGAAATAAACAATTTAACAAAAGGCCGCATGTTCTGTACTTTAGGAATCCTCCAGCGCCCAAAATAAAAGATAAATGCCGTCTCATTGCCTCCTCGATCACAAACTACCAACTTAAAAAACCATGTTTGGCTTAATTTTCTATCTTCAAGAATATCCAAATATTGGTTGAAAGAGATGACGGGATAAAATCTAAGAGTAAATGATAAATCCCGTAATGAAGGCTCTATTGCCCTAACAGTTTGAGCAAATCTTGTGCGAAAGACTTCCATAGCAGATTTCCATACTTCATAATCGTATCGCGCAGTTTCAATTCTTTTTTCGAACCCTGTCTGGGTATATTTTTTTACCCACTCACTTTCTCTAATTCCTTCGTTAATAAATTCATCATAGATGGCTGCAGTTTCAAATAGTTTGTCACAACAAAGATCAACTAATGCCGTAATATCGCCTTGGTCTGCCGCAGATAAAGCGTTATAATATCTGTCTCGGTCCTCAATACGAATTACTATTTCTGGAAAACCGTGTTGTAGCATGTGGAAATTAAGCATTAATCGGCTGACGCGTCCATTTCCGTCTTGAAAAGGGTGTATCCAAGTTAACCAGTGATGAAGAATAGCACCTTTAACTATCGGAGAAATGCTTTTTTCTCTTTCGAACCATTTAAAAAGATCATTCAAATGATCTAAGACATATTCCCATTTTGGTGGCGTGTGGGAAGACTGGCTAATAGAGACATTTTCTTTTCGCAGTTGGCCAGCTGCTACAAGGGGAATTTCAGCCATTAGCAAATTGTGTATCGTAATAAGGCTATCCTTACACAAGGGCTCTTTGCCGTTAATTAAACCATGCAAATACTCCAATGCAAGGCCAAGACTACGGGCTTCAACTTGATCTTTAAAAGATTGTTCGTTGACAGACATATTATCAAGAATTAATTCCGTCTCTCTCAGGCTAAGTAAATTTCCTTCGATAGCATTACTATTATATACGTGGGAAACCTTCAGATACTTAAAAATCCGTTCCTTTAGAACTGGACTTAGCCCAGAATCACGCCGAGTATTTAAATGATTAATTGTATTTTGAATTTCCCTCATTGTTGCTTGCAACTGCGTGCTAGGAGTAAAATCAGGTATTTGATAATATAAACAGCTATTCATGAATACACTCCCCCCGAAAATTCTTGGCGGTAGTATAACAAAATGTAATTATGCGCTTATCAACGTAAAAAGTATTTCTATAAGAACCCACATTCTTCCTTTATTAGATAGATTGACAATCCGAAAGGACACTACAGTAACCCTGGCTGCCCCTTTAAGAGAACGTTTCACTATACATAATGAGCTTGCATAGATAAGACTTTTGCTTCCTCATGGGCAAGCCAACTTTGTATCATCCATCTCTTGAATGGATTAAATATACAAGAAAATATTATGGCATTTCATCAATTTTTCATCAACGCAACATAAAAACGGCTATCAACCATTTCGGTCAATAGCCGTCTGTCCTTAAGTATGGCGGAGTGGCCGGGATTTGAACCCGGGCCAGCCTTACGACTGCTAACGGTTTAGCAAACCGTCCTCTTCAGCCACTTGAGTACCACTCCGTAGCTAAACTGATGTGCACCTATTTATATCGCCCCTGCCGCCGAGTAGCAGATGGCGGAGGGGGTGGGATTCGAACCCACGGTCCCTTGCGGGATCACTGGTTTTCAAGACCAGCTCCATAAACCACTCGGACACCCCTCCGTGTCCGGCACATATAGTATTATAGCAAACCGTCAAGTTCATTGTCAACAACAACAGCTTGGCAAATTCACCTAACAAATACCGCTTAGCTGCGGCGGGCAATCACGGTCAATGCATCCGGGTCAGGCCGGAATACCGGGATACGCCTGAGAGTATAGTGGGGCGACTCGGCCGAGCAGGTTCCGTAGCGCGTCGTGAAGCCGCCGAAATAGCCTGCTGCCTTGGCCAGACGAAGGGTATCGGCAGTGTAGCTGCCGCGCGGATAAGCGACAAAATCGACCGCTCTGCCGAGGATATTCTCCAGCTGCTGCCGGGAACCTGTCAATTCCTGCAGCGCATCCTGTTCACTCAAATCTCCCAAGGGACGATGGGTTATGGTATGAGAGCCAATACTCATGTCATAATAAGCCATCTCCATCATTTGACTGGAAGTCAACCTGTCAGGCGCGTCCAGCAACCCGGTGATGATAAAGAAGGCAGCAGTCATGCCATAGCGTTGAAGCACCGGAAAAACAGCCTCGTAGTTGTCGCGGTACCCATCGTCAAAGGTAATCAGCACCGGCCGAGAAATGGTCTCTAGCTCTTGGCCGAGTAAATGCCGGGAAAACTGGTTCAACGAAATGGTTTTGTAGCCCTCAGCCGACAGGGCACGAAGATCAGCGGCAAAACGTTCCGGGGAGACCGTCAAGTCGCCTTCACCATATCCGACCCGGTGATAGAGGAGCACCGGTACCTGCTGATTGGCGGCAAAGCCTTTTGTTAGGGAAGCAATGGGGCCGGCGATAGTAGTCATAGCGGCTGTTTGTGCGAACAGTTTGAGAAAATGGCGGCGAGTAATCATTTTTTCACCTTATCCGAAAAAACATATTTGCTACCAGGCTTCGGCAAAAGACGCAAAAAGCCTTTTGTTTCTTTAGGCCCAGCTATCAGCTTTTTTCATATGGCTGCAACAGTCGGCTGATAGCAACTGACCGGGCCAGCCGCCTGGTCTCAGTTTTTCGTCTCTATAGTGTTGCCTTCTTGCCTGGTTATTAGTACAGGCATCCTCCCGGCAGTTCTTCCCGCACAATGTTTGACGCCTGAAATAAGAGCTTAATTAAATATCCATGTTCTTACATTCGTCCCTGTTTTCCTATTGCTTTTTTTGCCTAGAAATGCTATTTTTATCCTGTAACAATAATTCGCAAGATTCGAAAGGAGTGGTCTGATTCATGCAAGGAAACGCCAAGTTAATTGAGGCTTTAAATTCTCTTTTGTCCGATGAATTAACGGCAATTAACCAGTATATCGTACACTCGGAAATGTGTGCCAACTGGGGTTATGAGAAATTGCACAACCGGTTTGAAAAGCGGGCTATCGATGAAATGAAGCACGCCGAAAAACTGATTGCCCGGATTCTCTTCCTTGAAGGTATCCCCATCGTTTCCCAACTCAAGGACATCCACATCGGCAGCGACGTGGCCAAACAACTGGAAAACGATCACACCGCAGAAAAAGGCGCCATCGAAGCTTATAATGCGGCCATCAAGCTGGCAGGAGAAGTCAGTGATTTCGCCACCCGGGAAATCCTGGAGCATATCCTGAACGATGAAGATATGCACATTGACCAAATCGAAGAACAGCAAGACCAAATTTCGCACATGACTCTGCCGATCTTCCTATCCACTCAGAATGGTTAATTTGATTTAGTACAAGGAGCGCACTAGCGCTCCTTATTCTTTATCTGTATAACAAAAATACACTATATAAAGCAAAGCGGGGCAGAATACTGCCCCGGCTTTTTTTGCCTTATTTCGTAAAGCCGTAGAGCTTGGCCGGATTATCCACCAAGATACGATTACGGATAGCCTCATCCGGTACCCACTCAGCCAAGAGATCGAGCAGCAGTGCATCGTCAGGTTTGGTATGCTTCTCGGTCGGATGGGGCCAGTTGGTTCCCCAAACCAGACGATCGGGCGCTTCCCTGACAAATGCCCGTGCTACCATGCCGCTGTCGGCGTAGGTGGGCGGTCCGACCTTCGACTCTTGATAGGCGGCCGAAAGCTTGACCCAGGCCTTGCCTTTTTGCATCAAGCTCACGACGGCAAAGAAGACCGGGTGGTTGGCACCGTCAGGCTCAGGAACATGAGCAAAGTGATCGAAAACGATCTGACAGGGAACACTTTCCCATACGTCCATGCCTTCCAGGATTTGCTCATCGGTAGCGTTGATCTGGATATGCCAACCAAACGGGGCCACCCGCCCAGCCAATGTCTTCACCATCTCCATGTTGGTCGCCCCGCCGGGGATGGCCAGATTAATCCGAATGCCGCGAACCCCAACCGCATCCAACTTCTTCAACTCGGCGTCGGTCACTTCGGTGTTGACCACCGCCACTCCGCGCGTCGTCGCCAAGCCAAACTTTTCAAGCACCGACGCCAGTCCATGGTTGTCAACACCATAGGTAGAAGGCTGAATGATTACATCGCGTGTCGTGCCCAGTCTTTTTTGCAGCAGCCGGTAATCGGCAATACTGGCGTCAGGCGGACGCAGGGTAGAATTCGGATCCAAGCCAAAGCTCGAATCGTAAATGTGATGATGACAATCAGTCGCATTAGGCGGCATTTTAGTCTTGGCCCGCTGTGTGCCACTGGAAAAAGGCACCTGAATGGGCCCATCGTCTGAGTAAAGGGCCGCATAACCAGGCTGAAGCCCCATCCCGCTCAGTGCAGCCAGGGTCAGTCCTGCCCCCTTCAAAAAGGTCCGTCTTTTAATCAAATCTCTGTCCATAGCAATCCCTCCTCATTTTAATGAGCCGGCTAAAAGCATTTGCCGTAAAATGATGTTGGGTGCAAAATCAAATTAATTTTTTACGACGATTCCATCCTTCATAACGAAGGATAGGGCGCGAAGCGCCTGGATATCTTTTGCCACATCCCCTGTTACCGCCACCAAATCCGCTTTCTTGCCTTTTTCAATCGCGCCGACCAGATGTCCCAGTTCGCAAAGCTCCGCCGCCGAGCTGGTTATTCCCTGTAGAGCCCGGCCCACCTGCCCTCCCATGGTATTGACCACAAATATGACATCTTCGGTGATTTCCCCGTGAGTGGCATCTGTACCGATCGCCAGCTTCACTCCTGAAAGCAGCAGTTTCTTCTGGCTGGCCATGACTTCCTCGCGGTTTCGCCTCATTTCATGAACTGCCTTTTCGCTGACATTGGCCCAGCGGGCATCATTGAAATTGATCCTGGGAGTGAGGACAACCCACCTGTCGGCCTTGACCAGGCTTTCGATCTGCTCGTCAGTGGCGTAATAGGCGTGTTCAATAACATCCACGCCCTGTTTAATGCACTGGGTCAGCCCCTCGCCGCCGATACAGTGGGTCGCAACCTTTTTCCCGACCCGGTGCGCCTCTTCAACCGCGGTTCTGATCTCTTCCGGGCTCATGTAATAGGGCAAAACTGCCGATTGGCGTGAATTGCCGGAAACAAATATTTTGATAAAGTCGGCACCACGCCTTAGATTCTCCCGTACAGCCGCTCTGATGGCCTCAACGCCGTCAAAAGCCGTCCCTACAAAGCCATGGGCATGGCTGGCCTTCAACCCGCGGGTGGCGGTTACGATCCGTGGTCCCTCGATCAGCCCCTGATTGACTGCATCTTTCAGATAAAGGTCAATGAAGTTTCTGTCGCCAAGACATCTGGAGGTGGTAACGCCGGCATATAAATCGGTCTTCATATTGACAATGGCCCGCACAATTAAGATCGGGTCAGGATCAGCCATGATCTGGGGATAGTTCTTCAATTGCGGTGAAAGCGCCAGATGATCATGGGCATCGATGAAACCAGGTAACAGAGTGCAGCCTGCCAGCGCAATCAGTTTACCGTCTCCAACCGGAGGGGAGAAAGCAAAACCAACGTCGACAATACGCTCATCCTCGACCCGCACCACCGGGTCCTTTTTGAATTCCCCGGCCATGCTGTCAAACATCCAGTCCGCTGTAATGAAGGTGGTCTCAGCCATAACACCATCACTCCTTCTTTGCCTTCTTGTTTGGCCCCTTACTTATAAAGCCTCTCAAGGGCGGTAAAAATTTCATGGAAATCCTTGGGCGGAACACCCTGGAAATGGTCTTTCAGTTTGAGTTCAGTCACCCAGCGCAGCTTGGCTTTGGTGGCAACCGACATCGTGCTGTCCATTTTCCCACTTTCCAGCGTCGCGATGACCTCTTCCATTTCGTGTTCCCGGCGTTCAGAGTGAATAACTCCCCTGGTAAGCTGGCTGTTAATCATTTTCTTAAAGGGCTCGCCGGTCAGCGTTGCTTCCACCGAGGCCAGAACGTCGTCTTCGATGCCATACTTGTGACTGGCAATGGTCATTTCCAAAAGCAGCGCGACAAATCCCTTCATGAAAATACTGCGGAACATCTTCGACGCTGAGGCACTGCCGGCCGGTCCTTCCAAAAAGGTGAGGTTCATACCGAAGGCACTCAGTTGATCGTAAAAAAGTTTTGCCCCTTTGCCCGATACCGAAATCGGGACTTTATGCCCATATGTCGGCACAGGCCCCATCACCGCCCCGTCAACGAAAAGGGCTACTGGGGAAATGATGACGTCGATTTCTTCTTTGGTCATCGGCGCTGCCGCGTTGATGTCGATATAAATCTGGTTGGCCTTAAGAAAAGGCTTACTCTCTTTGGCCAGCGGGACGGCTAAGTTCGCACTCACCGCCGAAATCACGATATCGACGCTCTCCACCATTTCCTTGAGACTCGCCGCTAGCTTAACCCCTACTTCCGCCGCGCGTTTCTGGACCAACTCAGACTGGGGAGCGACATTCCAAAGCTTGTCGTAGGCAACAATTGTTTTCAGACCTTCTCCTGTTAAACCCTTGGCGATATTGTAGCTAGCCTCGCCATAGCCGATAAAGCCGATATTCGGTTGCATAATAAATCCTCCCTTTTCCACCTGTTATTTTCAAAATTCCAAACCTTGTATACCTAGCACTACTATCGGCATATCACCCCCGACAATAAAATCTAATATCAAAAAATCCAAAAATTAATCCTCTTCTTTGCGGCCATATTTTTTCCGGTAGGCCATACCGTTCAAAACATGCGTCCGCATCACCGCCTCGGCCTGGTCAGCATCGTGGCCCTCAAGTGCCACGATAATACTTTCATGCTCACAGTTAATTTCATGGCGGCGGATTTCGTTGTAGGCTGTTAATGTTCTATTCCTCAGGATCATTTCATGGAAAAGACCTAGCAAGGCCTTCAGTTTCGCGTTTCCGGCATATTCGAAAATAATATTGTGCAGCTCGGTATTGAGGGTCACTACCTCTGTGGCGACGGTAGTTGCAATTGATTTTTGCAATACCTGCCGCAGACGGCGAATGCCGACCTTATCCATGTGCTCGGCCGCCAGACGACACGCCAGTCCCTCCAGCACCTCACGACACTGGTAACTCTCCAGATACTCCTTTTCGCTCACCCGGCGTACACTCACACCACGCCACGGGGTGCTGGCAACCAGCCCTTCGGTGGCCAGACGGCGAAAGGCCTCCCGAACGGGTGTGGGGCTGACATTTAGCCACTGGGCGACTTCGGTTTCATTCAATTTGGTGTCTGGCGCAATTGTCCCTTGAAGGATTCCCGCCTTCAGTTGCTCATAGACCTGCTCACTCAATGTTCTGGCCTTGACAGCAGTCAGTTGGGAAAAGGGAAGCGGGGAATTCACAATGGCATCCTGCCTTTCTCACGCAAATATAGTCTGGAATAATTACCTTATTTTCTATATTCTATAGAATCTTGTCCTCACCTGCCCTGAATGAAAAATCTGAAAAATTTGTCTCCCCTTCTTTTAGCATGACGTTTTTACTGAAACGCCAAACGAGAAGCCAGCCGCAAAAAAGAAGCCCAGACCTTATGGCCGGGCTTCGCATTTCCCCTCGCAGGATCAACAATAGCATGTTATTGACGCAAATCTGCTTCAATCATAGCAATGAATTTTTCAGCCAGAGCGGGATCAAACTGCGTGCCGGAACAGCGTTTAATTTCGGCAATCGCGGCCTGAGGGCTCATCGCGCTCCGGTAAGGCCGGTCATTGGTCATGGCGTCGTAGGCATCGACAATACTGAGGATCCTGCATTCGAGAGGGATTTCTTCTCCGGCGATGCCCAGCGGATATCCCTGACCGTTCCAGTATTCCTGGTGCTTTAAAATCCAATCGGAAATCGGCTCAAGGATGGGCGACGACCTGGCGATGCGAAAGCCAATCTCGCAATGCCGCCTCATATTGGCCATTTCTTCGTCAGTCAATCGGCCGGGCTTGTTCAGGATGCTGTCCGAAATACCCACCTTGCCGATATCGTGAAACTTAGCGAAAAGACGCAGATCGGGGATACTGCCCTGAGGCAGCTCCAACATGCTCCCCATCCGTTCCATCAGCTCACCAAGCCTGTCGGCATGACCCTCGGTAATATGATCCCTGGCTTCAAGGGCCTCCATCATGGTGTTGACGATGGCGCTGCGAATGCTCTGGCTCTGGTGCATCTTCTGCCGGTACATATTGCTGTCCGCTTCCTTAAACACTCTGTCAAAATGAGCGCCGTCCGACCCTTTTGCCCAACTGATCGACAGACTCAGGGGTAATTGAGGATTATTGCTGTTAAATTTGGCGACATGCTCTCTGTACTGCTTCTCCATGGCCTCCAACCGTTGGTTGGAAGGTTCGTACAATACCACCGCAAACTCATCACCGCCGATCCTGGCAACAAAATCGGGCTTCACGATGTTTGTGTTTAAGATGGCGGCCACCTTTTGCAACAATTCGTCGCCTTGACGGTGTCCCAACGTGTCATTAATCAATTTCAGGCCGTCGACATCGCAGACAAATACGCCGATGCCCTTCACATTTCTGCTTTGCAGCCGTAACGTCTCTTCCTCAAAATAGGTGCGGTTGAATACCCCGGTCAACGCGTCGTGAAGACTGAGGAATTCCACCCGCTCTTTCGATAACCGGGCGTCGGTCACGTCCCTCACCAGAACCAGCACCTCGGTGCTGCTCATTCGCGAAAACCGGGTCTCGCGGTAACGAAGGACTCCATCTCTATTCATCCTAAAGTCATACACTTGCGTCACGCCAGTTGCCAATGCCTTCCCAATATACTCCATAAAATGCCGGGCAATTTCCTCCGGCAGCATTTCCTCAACCTTTTGCCCGATTACGACTTCTTTTGCGTCGACGAAATAATCGAATTCGGCCGCCTTTTCATAATCCAAAAGGACCCCGGCCTTGTCAAAAATAAGAATCAGGTCAGGAATGGCTTCCAGCATCGCGTCCTTCTGCGATTCCAGCTTGATCCTCTCTTCCAGTTCATGCTTCAAGTTGGTATGGAGGGTAGCATTTTCCAAGGCGATGGCCGCAAGCTGGGCAAACTGTTCCAGCAGAGAAATCGTTTCGGCGGTAAATTCTTGTCCCGGCTCGGCATAGGCCAAGCCAAGCGTGCCGACCACTTCGCTGCCTGACTTTAATGGGATATGCATATTGGCGTGTATTCTTTGGACGCCGGGAATCCGGTTACCCCAGGTGTTGTAATCTGGAACAACTACAGTGCGGCCCAGGTGATATGCTTCACTGACCAAGCCTTCACCGAGTTTGATCCGATATCCGCCATCCTCTTTATCGATACCGACAGCAATTTTTCGTTCGAAATACCCTTCCTCAGGGTTGAGCAGCATAATAAAAGCGATATCAGCCCCGGACAATTGGGCGGCCCGCTGAATGATGGCCTGCAGGACAGCGTCAATCTCCAGGCGATTCATCAAGGCCAGAGTAATTTCGTGCAAAGTGGATAATACGGCGTTCTGCCGACTGATCTGGGTGTTCACATGTGCAATTTGAGCAAACTGCACGCGGAGATTTTCTTCTGTGGCCGCTAATTCCTCATGTGTCGAAGTCAGTTCCTCATAACTTGCATACAGCCTTTTTTCCGACTCGGCCAGCTCAGAATACACCCAGGCATTGCCTAACGCAATCGAAGCCAATTCGGCAAACCGTTCGACCAGTGCCACATCAGCGTCGGTAATCTTTCGGCCCTTGTCGGCAAAAGCAATGCCGAACGAGCCAATCACCTCTCCGCCTGACAGCAACGGCACATGCATGTTGGCGCCCAGGTCGCTATAAGAAGCTCCCTGACGTCGTTTATCCCAGATACTGTAATCATTCACCACCACTGTGCGCCCCTGCCGATAGACTTCGCCGAACAACCCATCCTCCAGTTTCACCCTGCGCCCCACATCCTCGGCAAATAGCCCGACACCGATTTTGCGCTCGGCATACTGCCGCTCGCGGTCGAGAACAATGACGGTGGCGTGCTCGGCACCGGTCAATCGCCCCGCCGTGGCGGCGATGGTCTTGAGAACATCGTCGACATCCAGGCGGTTCATCAGCCCCAACGAAGTTTCGTGCAACACCGCCAGAAGCTCATTCTGCCTGGAAATGTTATCATTTGTCACCATGGCCTCGTCGTATTGGGCCCGCAGCTCTTCTTCCGCCGCAGTTAGCTCCGCATTGCTTACCGCAAGTTCCAGGTGAGTCGTTCTGAGTTTCTTTTCCGAATCAGATAATGAAGTGTACAAACGGGCATTTTCGAGGGCGACAGACGCCAACCCGGCAAAACGTTCGAGCAGTTCAACATGATGTGTTCCAAAATCCGACTGGATATCCTGCTGGAAGGCCAGGGCAAAACTGCCGATAACCTCCCGTTTTACCTTGAGCGGTACTTGAACCATCAAGGAAACCTTGTCCAAAGAACTTCCTACCAGTCTCTCCGGCCAGATACTATAATTTTCGACGACAAAACTGCGACCGGTCTGAATCACCCGGCCCGCCATCCCGACTCCGGGACTCATTACATAGCCGATATACCCTGCAAAAAGCCCCAGTCCGGCTTTAATTTCAATAACCTGTTTTTCTTTTTGCAGCAGGCAGATAAACCCATCCGCCGTACCGACAAGCTCGGAGGCACGAAGAATAATCTGTCGCAGCAGGATGTCTGCATCCAATTGTTCGACAAGGCTGACGGTCGTTTCATTCAAGGCTGCCAAGAGCTCTTTTTGCTGCGTAATATGCTTGTACTGCAAACGAAGTTCTTCTTCGGTGGCGACCAGTTCTTCGTGCGAGGCCGACAGGTTTTGATGGCTGGCCTGAAGCTGCTGTTCACTGGCATGAAGCTGTTCGGCAATCTGCCGCTGCCGCCGAATCTGGCGCCACATCATGGCGAATGCCAGCAGAACTACCAATGAAAATGCGGCCGCTATTCCTAAATAGACATTCCGGCGCGCATATGCCGGTGCCAGTGCTGTATCTTCGGCAACCGCTACCAGTACCATCAAGGAATAATCCGCCAGGACGGCAAACGTTCCCGACCGGTTTATTCCCCCAATTACCCCTTGGGATCGATACGAGCCTTCCAGCAGCCCCTGACTGGCAAAAGCTACTGCCGGATGCCGCCGAAAGGCCTCGGAGATCGCCGGGGTAATTTCTCCGGGGGCACGGGCCAGAATGGTGCCGTCGACTTTCGTCAAGGAGATGGCATAGTCTTGCCCCAGGTTCAACTGGGCAAATAAATTCTTGAAATAATTTTGATTAAAACCGACCGCCACGACCCCGGCGAAATTGCCGTTTTTGTCGTTTAGCCGCCGGCTAATGAATATCGACGGTTCCCCGGACGCACGATTGACATAAGGTTTGGAAATATAAATTTTATCGCTGTTGTCGCCCTGCAATCCCTTGAAATGCTCGCGGTCGGCAATATTGATCCCAGACGGGGTGGGCACGGCGCTGTATATCAAGTCCCCAGCGGCGTCAGCCACAGCAATCTGGTTGATGACTCCTTTTTTCAGCACATCGCGCAGCAGCGCCTGATGATAATTATCGAGAATTCCGTCGTCCTCGATATCCTCCTTCATGCCCTTGAGGATGAAGTCGGCCTCGGAAAAAGTACTCTGAGTATTTTCCTTCAAGATTAGCGCCAAATTCTCGTTAATGGCGCCAACCTCCTCCAGACGCGCAGAAACCTCCCTATCAGCCATCCTTGCCGCCGCCCAAAAAGCAAAAAGCGAGATGAACAGCGCTAAAAGACAGATAAAGACGGTGGTCATATGATAAAGTTTTTGGGAATGTTTCAGCATAGGATCTGCCGCCAGCGGATATTTTAAAGGCATGATAGTCTCCTTGATAGAAAAAGTGCTTTCCGGTATATCAAATTCAGACAAGTGGTCATTTTCTGACATGTTTTTCCTACTTCTCAACACAACTCAACTTATCACAAACTACATTAAAAGACAAGGTAATCGGCTGCCAGCTGGATGGGACTTTGGTCCCATCCGGCCAGAACCGCAGCGAACTACCGTCCGTCGTTTTTTTTGTATGCCCGGCTCGTTCCGTCTGCACACCATTTTTCGCAAAATCTTTTTCCCCCACCGGCAATTGGCTCAGCAACCCGCCCCAGCCTGTGATAATGGCAAAATTAGTCTTTACCTTGCTCGCAAATTGAGTTATAATAAAAAATGTGTTTTCCGCGAAAACAACATTCCTTGTCAGGAGTGTTGTTTTGTTCATTTTTCGGGGTTTTGAATATTGTATACACACGATGTTTACAATCCCAGTACCGACAATATGCTAAGGAGTGAATCTGGAAATGAATGCAATTCCAAGTAAAATCGTTGACAACAAGGCTATCATCCGCCTGAAAGACCGGGTATGTGATACGCCGGAAGAACTTCTGTCCAGCGACCTGTTTGCCCGGGTGCTGACAATGGCCGTTGAGGCCCTGGTGAAAAGAAACTCCATTTTGCTGGACATATTTGAAGATAAGCAAAATATCACCGAAAAGGATATCAAATTATTGATTGAATCCTTGCACTACTTATGCAAAATGCCGGTCAACCTGATCAGTCAGGTTGTGAAAGGCTCGGAGCAGTTTGCCAAAGATCCGGCGCTGCTAAACGACTTTATTCAGTATCTCTACAACTACTGGCGTAATTTCAACCGGTTTATCGTCTGTTTTTCCGAGCAGGATCGCCTCCAGGACCGACCTTACCGTACCTTTCATGCCACCATTGAGCAGCTGAATCATCTTGTGCGTAAAGCCTACCGGGACTTGCAGGACAATGTTTCCCATCACCCCAAAGTTTTCCGGCAGGTGGTCGCCGGGGCCGAGCTGGCGTGCATCAGCGTCAAAAGAAAGCTGCCGTTTCAGGGAGAAAAGTACCAAATCCTCAACGACATTCAGATCATTCGCCAGGTCTGCGTTTATCCCCCCCTGGTCCTCGACCCGCCGATGAACAAACGCACCGGTGCTTTTGAACGGGTCCACCAAAACCCCATGGACATTGTAACCATAAACCCGGACGAATGGCTTTGCTATCCGGCGAAGGTCGGCCCGCTGGTGGTGAATGTCTATTTCCATGAACGGTTTTTTGATCTCGGCTTTTCCCTTTGCAATCTGTTTGAAATCGCCGACGACCCTGAACTGGATAATCGGCCTGACGCCATTTACTTATTTGGTGTGCCAGGCAACGCCCTTGACGGTCTGGCGGCCCTCCCCACGGTTTTCTATGATGATACCGAAAATGATATGTTTGTGGGTGCCGTCCCCAACGATGATAAATTCGGCTATTTTGGCTACTTGAAAAAAATGGTACTGACCCTCCACAATATCCGGATGATGAAAGAGGGCAACATGCCCTTTCATGGCGCCATGGCCAAAATTGTTCTCAAAGGAAATAAGTCAGCCAGCATCCTGATCATGGGTGACAGCGGCGCCGGCAAGTCGGAAACACTGGAAGCCTTCCGCGTGCTGGGGGCAGATTATATCCAGGATATCACCGTGGTTGCTGATGACATGGGTTCCCTGTCCATCAACGATGATGGCGACGTTATAGCCTATGGCACCGAAATCGGCGCCTATGTCCGGCTGGATGACCTAAACCCGGGTTACGCCTTCGGTCAGATTGACCGGGCCATCATCATGAATCCCAGCGAAAAGAATGCCCGCACCATCCTGCCTATCACCAGCTATGACAACATCATCAAGGGGCATAAAGTGGATTTTGTCCTGTATTGTAATAATTTCGAGCAAATCGACGAAGACAATCCGATCATCGAGCAATTCAACTCTGTGGCAGAGGCCATCAAGGTCTTCCGGTCCGGGGCGGTAATGAGCAAAGGTACCACCACATCAACCGGCCTGGTGCACACTTACTTCGCCAACGTGTTCGGCCCGGTCCAATACCGGCAGACCCACGAGAAAATCGCCGAACGATTCTTCGCCCAATTCTTTGCCAACGGGATATTCGTAGGCCAGATGCGTACGCGACTCAGCATGGCGGGCTGGGAGCGAAAAGGCCCGGAAGATGCCGCTAAAGAACTGCTGGAAATGATCCAGCACATGCCTTAATCATCGCCTTGAAAAAGAAGTCTGGCCACTATGGCCAGACTTCTTTTGATTTATCCCATAGCCAGATTCTCAGTGATCAGACACCTGATCGACCGGGGCGGCAGGGTCTGCAGCCTTCTTATCCTCTACTCGCGCAAGCTTTGAGTGATACTGTACATTACCGGTGATGCGATGGCGCCTGACGGTAAGCCTTCCGGTATAGTCGCGCGTGCAGGCTGCGCAACAAAACAGGGCGAGAAACCGATTGTACTGCGGCTTCCAGCGGGAAAGCTGTTTTAGATAGCGCCCGCAGTCAGGACAGCGCTGCTTGGTCTTCGTCAGGTCAATGTCACCCAGGCTGGTAATATATTCACTACCGCCGAGGACATCGGCATTGCCGTCGATCGTAAAAAGGGTCATTTTTGCGGAGTCAAAGCGCTGCCGCAGTATGGCGAGGAGGAGATGGGTGTCGCCAAGCGCCTGATGGAGACTACTCTCATCCACCGCGACGCCGCAGTTGGTGGCGCAAGCCTGAAGGCTCAGTTGTTGACCATTTTCCACCATATCGAGATATTCCTGCAAATTGACATAGCGCTTAAGCCAGGGCAGCTCCTGGTCCTCCGGATAATAAAAGCGCCAGTTTTGTTTGAGAACACCGATGTCAGCACTGCCAAAGGTGCAAAGGGTTGGTACCTCTTGGTCCTTCGTTATCCAGTCGAGAAACAGCGCCATGGCTGCGGTGAAGCGCAGCCCTTGTTCCAGGTCGGCTTCAGTAAAGCGGGTCAACCTCTTCACCCGTTTATCGAGAGTCCGGTATATCGCAGGTTTCACATTGACGCTGAAAGTGTCAATGACATTCAGTGCGGCGTCAGTCTTGATCGCGCCGATTTCGATAATCTCGTTAGGACATATTTTATTGGCCCTCCAGGGGAGAAAGTTCCATTCGAAATCACAAATGATATAGGTGTCAGTCAGCATGTTGCCTCACATTCTTTTGATGAATTGTTAGAGTGGTAGTCAAAAACGATAAATAACGATATGCGATCATAAGGATAGGGGCAACAGCGATGTCACGCCAACCGCTCAGTGCCTGCCGGCTGACCAGGTCTCCATCCGGCCGCAAGCATCAGGGTTATCAATTTGGCTGTTCCTCTGGCGTCTTCTAGGGCCGTGTGCAAAAATCCGTCAGGCTGCAAAGATTGCTCTTCCAGCGCGAACTTCAGCGATGGGGTACGCTCATGGCGGTAAAGGGTCCGATACTCTTTGGCGATATCGACATAATCTTCAAACCGAAATGGGTTGATCACCTTGTACCGGGAACAGGCGGTGTCGAGAACCTCCCAATCAGCGTCACCCCACGCAGCGATGAACGTCACCCCTGAACGATAAAACCCGGCGAGCTTTGTCACCATATCTTCAAAAGCCATGCCGCCATCCAAATCGGCCTGAGTGATCATCGCGAATTGCTGTGAATCACCAGCCAGTTTCGGAAAAAATCGGGGCTGCACAAATGTCTGGAACTTTTCCTGCGGCAAAAAATCGGGCGGCTGGGCCAGAACGGCCCCACACTCGAGAATCTCCGAGAAAAATGCCCTGGGGCGACCAACCGGCCTGTCAAAAGTCGTGAACTCAAAATCCACGACCAGGAATTCTCGATTGTGCATCGTGTCGGTAAATCCTCCTTGCGGTCCAAATCCAGCTGTTCTATCCTCTATCTCTCAATTCAACAAGCAAGGTCTTTTTCTTCTAAATCTAATAAATTTTATTGACATTTTAATTTAAACACAGCAATCAGTCATGCACCGGTATTACCTTTGTCATCATGTCATCAAACAAAAAACTTCGCCCATAGCCGTGCGAAGCCTTGTTTTCAAAGCGTCTCCCGCAGTGCTGCGGGCTCCTGTGCTCCAAGATGCCAAGCGCCCTTGTCGTCAATTAGAGGTTAGCTCGGTTTTTCGATCATATCAATGAATTTCTCGGTAAGTTCTGGATCGAATTGCGTTCCAGCACATCTTTTTATTTCCGCAATCGCCGCCTGATGACTCATGGCGTTTCGGTAGGGGCGGTCGCTTGTCATGGCGTCATAGGCGTCGATAATTCCCATGATCCGGCAGGCGACTGGGATTTCTCCACCGGATATCCCCAACGGGTAGCCGTTGCCGTCCCAATGCTCCTGATGCTTTAGTATCCAGTCGGCGATTGGGGCAAGGTCTGGCGACGACCGGGCAATACGAAAGCCGATTTCGCAGTGCCGCCGCATTACGCCTGTCTCTTCGCTTGTCAGGCTCCCGGGCTTGAAGAGAATGCTATCAGGGATACCGACCTTTCCAATATCGTGGAACTTGGCAAACAGACGGAGGTCGGCAATAGTCCGTTGGTCGAACCGCAAACTTTGCCCCAGTCTTTCCATCATCTCGCTGAGCCGGTCGGCGTGGCCCTCAGTGATATGATCGCGGGCCTCGAGGGCTTTCATCATGGTATCGACAATGGCGCTGCGGACGCTTTGGCTCTGGTGCATCTTTTGTCGGTACATGTTATTGTCTGCCTCTTTGAATACCTGATCGATTTTTGTACCCCGCAGATCCATCGCCCAACCAATTGAAAGACTCAACGGCAATTGAGGATTTTCCTCATTGTAATCGACAACTGCTGCCTTGTACTGTCTTTCAAGTTTTTCCATTAAATCTGTTGTAGGTTCTGATAAAACGACGGCAAACTCATCGCCGCCAATGCGGGCAACAAAATCCGGGTGGTCCATTGTTTGATTTAGAATGACAGCCACCCTTTTCAACAGCTCATCGCCGTGTTGATGTCCCAGAGTATCGTTGATAAGCTTTAGTCCGTCAACGTCACAGACAAATACGCCGATGTTTTTATGATTTTTTCCGTTGAGGCGCAGTATCTCTTGTTCAAAATAGGTGCGATTATATACGCCAGACAACGAATCGTGCAGGCTGAGGAATTCGACCTTATCTTCCGATCGTTTGATGGCTGTCATATCCCGTACCATGGCCAGCACCTTCGAGGAACCGACCTTTGCAAACCGGGCCTCGCGGAAGTAAATTTCGCCTTGAACGCTGATGTTGAATTCGTAGAACTGGATTTCATTTGTTGCTAATGCTTGACTGATATAATGGATAAAACTCTGGGCAATATCCACAGGCAGATACTCTAAGACACTTCGCCCGACGAATTGTTGTCCGAAGTCCATATATACTTCAAAATCAGGTTGTTTTTGGAACTCCAGATAGACCCCGTCCTGATCAAACAGCAGCATCATGTCAGGGATGGCGTCAAGAATGGCTTCCTTTTGAGATTCAAGTTCGATTCGCTTGTCAAGTTCATCCCGCAAATTGGTGTGAAGGGTGGCATTATCCAGGGCGATGGACGCAATTTGAGCGAATTGTTCGATCAGCGCAATCGTCTCTTCGCTGAACTGCATCTTTGGATTGGTAGAGGCAACTCCTAATGTCCCTACCACTGCACTGCCCGACTTAAGGGGTACATGGAGATTGGCGTGTATTGCGTCAAAAAGAGGGTTGTGGATGCGGTTTTCCCAGGTGCTGTAATCTGGTACGATCACCGTCTGCCCACGGCGATAGGCCTCGCCGACCAGGCCCTGACCAATGATTACCCTGCCGCCGATGTCTTGCTCAAATAGGCCGATGGCGATTTTTCGTTCAAAATACCCTTCC
Source organism: Negativicutes bacterium (assembly GCA_031292035.1). Next base: position 170,915 of record JARLHX010000179.1, read on the forward strand.
TCATTGTTAAGAAACATAATAAAGGCACTGTCTGTACCGGCAAGTTCGGCCGCCCGTTGGACAATGGTTTGGAATACTTTATGAATATCCAGATGGTTTATCAGCCCCAGGGTGGTTTCGTGCAAAGTAGACAGGACCGCATTTTGTCGTAAAATTTTCTCATTCACTTGAATGACTTGGTCGTACTGCGTCCGGAGCTCTTCTTCTGTAGCAGTCAGCTCTTCGTGAGTAGCGGAAAGATCCTGATAACTTTCCTGCAGCTTCTTATCTGACGCGGCAAGCGAGGTATACAGGCGGGCGTTGACCAAAGCAAGTGAAGCCAATGAGGCAAACTGCTCCATCAGGGCAACGTCGCTGGCGGCAAACCGCCGGCTCTCATCGGTAAAGGCAAGGCCGAAAAAACCGATGATCTTTCCATCTGCGGTAAGCGGCACTTGGGCGTTGGCATGGACTTGGGAAAAATAAGAATCTTTCCGTCGTCTATCCCAGGTGCTATAGTCGTCCACAACCATGGTGCGCTTTTGTCGGTATGCTTCCCCAAGCAGACCATCGGTGAGGCTGACACTTTTCCCCACACCTGTTGCCAAAAGACCAATGCCGACCTTCCTCACAGCACATTGCTCCTGCTCGTTGATGACAAATACACTGGCGTGTTCAGCCCCTGTCAATTCGGCCGCCCTTGTGGCAATCGCTTTGAGCACTTCATCGACATCCAGATGGTTCATCAATCTCAGACTTATTTCCTGCAGGGAGGAAAGAAGGAAGTTTTGTTTGTTTAGCTGCTCGGCTGTTTGGCGCTGCTTTCGAATCTGCCGCCATATGCCATATAAAGCAAGAAAAACCGCAAGGGAAAATGTTGCCGCCATCCCCAGATAGACATATCCCTGCGTATACGCCTGCATGAATGCCGCTGCCGCCGAGATGGAGGCCAGACAAATCGAAAAGGCCAGTACGCAAAGCGACATCGTCATCCACCGAAAGGGGGATTCTGCCTGGTTACGGCCGGGCTCCGACCCTCTTTGTTTATTGTTAAAGCGGAGAAGCTGATTCAGCAGCATGAGTAATCTCCTCTTTTAAAAATATCTTGCGCAATATAGTCTCTCTTTGACTCAAATATTCTTTTTTTCGACAACATCTTCCTGCATACATTGCGACACGAGCTACCAGTTTGATAAATATAAAAATAACCGACCTGGCAAGGCTGATAATTTTCTGTTCTTGTCACAAGATCCACCCCTACTGCATACCATGTATAACTAAATTAAGGGAGGATATTATGAGTATTAGTAAAGATGATTTGCACCGAATGATCGACGCGCTCCCGGAAGAATTTTTGCAACTTATGTTTGAGCGACCCGACATGGCGTTAGGTGAAGCCCTTAATCGCACTTCCGCCAAAAATAATCCTTCGCTGGAAAGGCTGCAAGAAATCGCTCAAGGCCTAATGCCTTCAAAGCAAACTTAATTCTGACGGAGTAAGAAATAATGGCAAAGCCGCCCATATCCGAGGGCGGCTTTGCCATTATTCTCTTTATCAGCGCAAGAGCAACAGGGCTTTAGGATGGTTCGTCACTTGCCTCACAAGCCCCCGGGGCATGGGAAACAACCGGAAGCGGCGTAACGGTTGAGATGGCGTGTTTATAGACCAGAGATTGCCTGCCGTCATTTTGTAATATGACAGTGAAGTTATCAAAGCCTTTGACCCATCCGCGAAGCTGGAAGCCGGTTATGAGATGAATAATAACCGGTACGTTGTCTTTGCGGGCTTGGTTAAGGATACTATCCTGCACATTGATGATCTTAGTTGTTGCCATTGGCGGATTGATCATGCGAAAGCCTCTTTTCTATGCTTGTATGCGGGAAAGGTTCTTGCCGGACAGTTCATTAGTCTAACGAGAATGTCGGACGGATTTCGTAAAGTTCTAATAGTTCACTGATAGTAATAAACTCGTAACCCTGCTCCTTAAGACGATCAATAATAATTTCAAGGGCTTTCGGTGTCGGCAATGGGTAGTTGCCATCATGAAAAAGGACAATGCTCCCCGGCCTGATGTTATCAAGAACAGCATCCACCACCTTCTCGACAGGGGGGGCACTCCAGTCCTTTGTATCGATCGACCATAAGATCATCGTATAATGATGGCGTCCTGCGATTTCAAGAACGGTGTGGTTGTATAAGCCGCCTGGCGGACGAAACAGCGTCGGTCTTGGCGCTACCCGGCTAATTACCTCCTCGGCTTTTTCTAGTTCCGGATCGATTTTATCTTTGCGAATTTCGGACAAGTGGGCATGACTATAGGCATGAGAACCGATTTCATGCCCGGCAGCCACTTCCTGCGATAAAATCTCCGGGAACCGTTCCACCTTTTCACCCAACACAAAAAATGTGGCCTTTACTTGCTTGGCCTTGAGCACAGCAAGTATCTGCGGGGTCGTTTTCGGATGGGGACCATCGTCAATCGTTATCGCCACAACTTTATGGGCGGTAGGTATTTTGCGTACAACTTTTGCATTATCCGACAACGTTTCTTTTACCTGCCCCGCCGTCCCCACTAACAATAAGATGCTTAGACCCCAAAGTAAATAACGATATTTTATATATATCATTTTCTATATTTATTGTATGGGTTTTTGATTTATGCGTAGAATAATATGCCATTTCTCCTCCAGACGGTTATTGGAATCACATCGCTTTTTCGGCGCTTCAGATTTCGCTTTTTTTTTAGACTGCAGGCCTCATGTCTTTTAATGTACTATTCCACGGCTTTTTTCCCTGTATTAATTCTCGGCATGAAAACAGCAGCCCGGCCTGCGAAAATTTCCGGTCGACCACCGAGAGACTTGCTTGCAGCAACAGCCACCAGCTTATCCCCTAAATCAGTGAAAGCTCGTTAGTCAGCTTTTTTGTCCCCCACCAACAATAAGGCATCCGGGTTTGAAACACACTGGTCCGCTATTTTTGGGCCTCTCCAGTGTGTTTTCAATTGGGGTTCGAAATCTCATCATATTCTAAAGCAATAATAATTTTCAAAATTTTTACTTACCAGACAAGTTCCACGATATTTTAGAATATATAGGTTATATAACAAACGCGGTTAGGAGATGAACTACTTGGAAAGATTTTGCGGAAACAACAATGTTGCTCAAGACAAGCACTTAATCTGCCGTGATTGCAAAGCCCCCTTCGTTTTTTCTTGCGAAGAGCAAGCTGATTTCGCAAAAAAAGGCTTTAGTAACGCCCCCAGTCGATGCTCTTGTTGCAGAATCATCCGAAAGCAAAGGCTTGACGAAGCCGGGCGGAAAAAGCCACCCTCGCAGCGTGAAATGCATGACGCCGTCTGCACGACCTGCGGTATTATTACCCAAGTTCCCTTCCGTCCCAGCAATGGTCGCGCCGTATACTGCGATAACTGCTTTAATCCTCATAACAATAAACGTCATTAGCTATCAGGCTCTTCCGCCATCGACGAGGAGGCTTATTGCGCAATCAGTTTCATGCCATTAAAGGGAATAATTTCGAGGTATTGATGAAGATGTCGCCGGGGAAAAATAGTATCGTCTGACGATAATATTTTAAGGAGGGATCATTCATGGCACGTTCAAGAAAACCGGTCAACCCGCAGGCTGAAAACGCTCTGGATAGTATGAAGTTTGAAATCGCATCCGAACTGGGAATCGCCAATCAGGTCCGTTCGCAAGGTTGGTCCACAATGACCAGTGCTGACTGTGGTCGTGTGGGTGGTCAAATGGTCCGCAAGATGATAGAACAGTATGAGAGCACTTTGAGCTAGTTACCTTCCAAAGACAAGCAGATGAAGGCTGCGCCGAGGGCACAGCCTTCATCTGCTTGTCCTGAGTGTTATTTCATTTTATCGTTTGCTCCAAGTGGTTGAAAAGTAAATGCCTCCTGCTGAGGAGGCATTTACAACATACCTTATCGCTGCCTTGCTTCGTTCACCACAACGCGGCGTCCACCGAATTCGATGTCATTGGTAGCTGCGACCATTTTCTCAGCGTCGGCGTCCTCCACTTCCACGAACCCGAACCCTCTTGCTCGGCCGGTTTCTTTGTCGGTAATAATTCTACTGGATATGACCGTACCATGTTGTCGAAACACGTCAGCAAGGTCATCTTCAGTCGTTCCCCAAGGAAGGTTACCAACATAGAGAGTTTTCGGCATCAAGAAACACCCCTTCTTTTGATAGGCTTTCATGTCCACTTATCCCTCATTATCTGTAATTTATTGCGACTTATGCATTCCTTTATTTGCCGCAAAGAAAATGTACACAGGGATTAGTAGTCTGCTACCATCGAAGTATTGCTGCCGGGTGAGGAGCTATTGTTATTCTGCAAAACCGTAGTCACTGAATTGCAGGTTCGAACCCAGATATTTGCCGTTACTATCATGCTTTATGACAAGCTTTATTGTTGCCTGTTTTGGTTCCCATACCCGCTGATGATGTCTAAAATAAATTACGTCAAATTTTGTTGAGTTAGTTTGCGAAAGTTTTTGAGTGACCGAATTCATTTTGCAAAACACCTCGCCTTTTTTCATTCTGCGGCATATTAATAATGTTTTTTCAAAAAGAATACGAACTTTTACAATATTTTGTAATCTACTTAAATTTTAGAATAATTTCATTGATGCTGGCAATCAAAAAGATGGTCGAAGGTTAGCGAAAAGACAGTCTTTTCTAAAGCAAATATCTACATGATTTTTCTTTCTTCACGGTTCTATCGCTATTGCAAAGCCGATATACGACGAAGGAAGGAGTTCACATAAGGGGCTAGAAAACCTCATAGGCGACCAGATAATGCCGTAAAGAAAAACCGGATTCAGGATGAAAAACCTGTACCGGTCTTTTACGTTTCTTTCAAAAAAAATTTTTCCACCCGGACTGATTTGTAATCGCTGCTAAGGCTTTCGTGATTTATTCTTGTATGACGCCAATCCAGCTTGCTTTTGCCGTTGCTTTTCCAGTTTCCCATTATCGACCGGCTGAATCTTGCTGCCAAAATCGTTTTCAAGCAACTTTTCAATTTCTTCGGGTAATAGCGTCTGAGTTTTTAATAGCCCATTATCGTCACTCACATTATACTCCTCCAACCGTTCAACTGTTGCAGACGCTGGGCCGTTCTTTACTACCATTTTACGATTGGTAAGTGCCACCATAAAATTTCTTGTTGCCTTTTGCTGGATTCTTTTTTTTAAACTCCTCCAGCATTTGATCAAGCTTTGTCGCGACTTTTTCCCCATCTTCAATTTCAGTAGTCAATTTCTCGGGTGTGCCCTGGCGCAACTGATTTTTGTCGCTCATAAATAGCCCTCCCTTCATTGTAAACCCAATATTCATTTTCTGACATCACGCAATCCCCCAGACCAGAACGATGCCTGTCCATGTCAGACCTGACTATCTGAGAAAATAAGAAAAGCCCGAACGGTCCGCCTCCTGCGATAAGCGCCGATTAACCTATGGGGTCAGATAATCGGTACAGTAGTATATGTCTGCGACGGAAAAGGTATACTTACATATTTTGGCTGCCCGTATTCCCAAAAGAGCAGGATACTTACGCCGCCCTTCGCCAAAATTAAACCGGCATGGAATGAGCTCCATACCGGCAAAAAGAGCCTGCAATAATCTGCGCTACAGCTTACACCGATCATTACATACCTATACGCAATCTTTCGACTACCCACAAGCATTACACAACCGAGGCAAGCCTTTGCTCGACCGCTAAAGATACCTACTGAACCCGCTGCAATCTCCCAACTGCAGCGAACCCGTAAAATTCAGAACCCTTAGCGATCTTAACTCGACCAACATGAATCCCTTGGGACCGCACAACAGCAGTTGGGCTGCCGTACAGCCTTTCAAGACCCAAGCCAGTCTTCCCGCTGACTAATACCGAGCCTCTCGACCCGATACTACTCTTTGGCCGACCGATACCGAGCCTTTCGACCCGATACCAATCTGGGCTCGACTATTGCAGACCCTTTACACTCATAGTATTGACAAAACAACAGAAGTAATACCCTGTAAAAATGTGCTACAGTAAGAAATTAATAATGAGGGATGGCTTTTCCAAGGGCCTGCCCCGCCCCTTTGCACGAGCTACTATATCCAATACTATTTTCCGGTAACTGATTCGCTTTTCTAAGCATATTATGCACGGGGTACTATTAAGTATCTGCCATCTGGTAGGAGGTTAAACATATGTCGCGGAAACAATCAGCTAACTTGCGGAAGCTTCAAAAATTCATGCTATTAAATGAAAGCATACGGAAAGAGTATGAGCAGCGGTATTGCCAGCCACCCCAAGAAGCTCGTCAGTCTGCATCTCCTTCTCGCCCCTCTCCCAAAGTGTATTATTAGCTACAGGCATAGGAAAAGCCGGGGTGACGTCCCGGCTTTTCTTTGTAGAGTATCGATCTAACGGTCAAGTATTCCAGAAGGGGAACAATATTTTATGTTAGATCGAGCCAGATTCTTCCTCACCAATGAAGAAGAATAGCAGGAAGATAATGATGATAAAGATTATAAAAAAGCCACTACCTCCACCACCACAGCCACCGAAACCACGACCCATTTAGTATCCCTCCTTACAGATGAAATGTTCTTTGCTGGAGTCACAGTATGCTATGCGGCTTTGCCGATTCTGCCACTCAGACAACAATAAAAAGACCTGGTATGAAAATTCCCAGGTCCTCTCCTGCCCAAAACCGATCGGTGAACATTTGCTGACGGAACCGTAAGAGCCAACAGTATACAGAGACTTACACCCTCCACCTGGGCAAAGTACTCTGTTTACCATTGGCTCTTCGTTATTAGTATAGCAGATGAAGAAGGATATATCACAGAGAAAAAATGCCAATCGTCATAAAAGGGTACGAAATTAGCGCCGCAACGAAAAAGCAGACCAAGAAGGTCTGCTCCCTTTATTTTCTGCCAATGATATGTAATCATGCCCCGTATTTATTCGGTTACCTGCTTATATTCGCATCCATGCGGAAATACAAACCAGACCGTGCCGTCTTTCCCTTTCAATTCCATCTCAGCGACATTTTGAATCTTCAGCTTGCGCAATAGAACTGTTCCTTGATTTTTCGACACTGAATTATCAAGATTGTCGTTAGTACCCGTCCAGTTTGCTTCCATGATCCATTCGTAGGGCCCAGCATCCCGTGTTAGTTTCGACCCACCAGCATAAGTGTAATCTCCGCCTGGAGAAAAAGTACTGCCTTTGCTCACTTTTGCAAATTTTATTTGTCCAGATATGATCTTTCCGTCCGAATCTAAGCGAAATTTCAGGTCAACCTTTCGATCACCATTTTTCTCCACCCCGCTGGCTGAGCAATCCCAGTACGATTCGGCCGAAGCCGAACTAGCAAATGAAACAAAGAAAAACAGCCCCAAAATCAACACCAAAAAAGATTTTGCTACGCGCATGATAGCTCCTCACTCCCCAAGGTCAGTCATCAATAAAAATGCTATTCTACCGACAGCTAAATTTACTTCGATTTCATGACACAGATTTCCTCTATCATGCTTTTCACGCTAATAAACCCCATTTACTGCTGAGGAATTCCGTTTGGCCGGAGCAGATGCTTCTCTCCTTTGATGGTCTGCACAAATCGAAAAGCTTCTTCTACTTTGTCTTCGGCACCCTCGATTGCCAGGACAACCGCTCCTTCTGAGCCGGCTATACCACCAGAGCCGATGTGATACGTCTCCAGTCCAAACAAGCCGGCAAATGCCTGTATCTCAGTAATAATGGTAGCATTAATCATTGGCATCAGCCCGACCGGCATGCCTGTGTGGTGCTTGAATTTCATAATGCCTGAGTGCTTCGCCGCCTCTGCAACGCTTGGCACCAATTTTTCCAGTCCAACAGGTACCAAAAGATACGAGCCTCTTGCATGCAAAGTCCCGATGGAGGCTCCAATCGTTCCACCGACATTGCTACCCATGAACACGGCGGCATGAAATTGGGGATCCACAGCTGAGGCACCTTTTATAAAGACATCCCTGGCAGAAAACGACTTGAGTGCTTCTTCTGTTCGCATTTCTTGACGTTGTCCCTTGTGTAATACTATCGGGAAGATATATTCGGGATTTTTAGGAGTACCCCAGGTCTCTCCCTGCGTAATGTGTCCCGATATAAAGTTCTCCTTGACCATACTAATTCCAGTGAGTTCTTCAGCAACATAGCCTGTTGAACTCCCGGTAGCAACGATAACCCAGCCGCTCCGCATGGCTTCTTCGACAAAAGGAAGTTTTGCTACTGCTTTTGCGATCAACCGCCTCGACTCGTAAGGAGTTAAGACAACGAGAGCACGGTCTTTACTCATAAAATGTTCCTCCGTTCCCAGGCAAATAGCCCAGCGCAGTTTTTTATTAATTAATAACTTCTCGCTTTATCCATCGCTTCCTGCTCTTTTTTTCTAGAGAAGAAACTTATCTGTGTAATATGGCAGGCAATACCTTATAGCAAAAACTCCGAGCCCCGCCGTCAGCAGGAAATCATCCGGGAGATATGGACCGTTTCATAACAACCCCCCCTTCTTTCTTCCGGCACCTGAACCTGCTGGCAAAGCAAAACGCTCCAGAAAAATTACCCTCTGGAGCGTCTGTGGTTTTTATATTATTTCTTGCAAAACTTTGCCATACATACTGCCAAAAGGCAATAAGCATCATTGCAACCGTGTGAAAAAATCCTCAGGCTATGTATTGCTGTTGTTTTTCGACCAGTGCAATCATCATCACTATCACCCCTGGTAAGAGGTTGGCTGATAATCCGAAATGCATCGTAAGAAAGGCGGAAACCACACATCCGACCGCAAAGGAAAGTATAACGCTGCCAATGGGTTGCTGCGGCTTAGCTGCGGCCGGAGATAACTCACCAGTCTGGACACCCGCCGGCTCTTGAAACGGCATAAACCGTTCAGCCAATACGGCGATCCAGCGCATTGCGTTTCCGGTCATCGCCGTACTCATTGGACCTGGAGTGAAATAGTGTAGTGCATTTTGAAGACCCATGGCGACAACAAGCGTCATTGCCAAAGGAGCATCGAACCTGCTTTCGGGGAACATGGCAGCGATCAAACTAACAGCCAGCAGCAGGATCGCCTCAAGTAGAAGTAGAGAAACCACGCCGTATATGCGAAAACCACGTCTCTGGGTCATTTTATAAACCCAAGTTCCTGCCCAGACTGCGTACGTAAAAAAGAAAAATGACAGCAACTTTAAATAATCGTTTGGTGTTACTCCACGGGCCAAAGCGGCTGCGAAGAGAATGAAGTTGCCGGTGAAGTGAGCTGCGAACAACCCTGATACATGTATAAAAGTGGATGTGTCAACGAACCCGGCAATGGCCGGAAGAAGCAAGGTAGTGGATCGTTGCATCTTGCTTGTCTCCTATATTTATGTCGATTCGTTGCTGGATTGATTATAGTATAAACAAGTTTTCAATCGTTTTAAAATATAATAATTCTATTGTTTCATACGCTCCACAAAAACAGCAGTCTATTACCCCTAAATACAACTTCTCCTATCATTACTACACTGATCGCTTCATACCTAGCGAGTTTGATTTTTCTATCTTTCCGAGCACAATTGTATTGCCCCCGGCACCAATCACCAAAGCAATAATGCCTGTCGCTATCAGTGCAGTTTGAAAGCTGCCTGTTGACTGATAGAGAAAACCTGTCAATATAGGGGCAATTGCGCCGCCAATATTACCTCCGAAGTTTTGAAGAGCGGCCACGGAAGAAACGATATGGCGAGGAGCAATGTCGATAGGCAAAGCGTTCACATTGGGCGAGGCCATACCCAAGGCTCCCATGGAGAGAATAAGAAACAGCACAGCAGCCGACGTTGATTCCATATAAGCCGCAATGATAATAAAAATCGTGGAAAAAAGAAAGCCGCCAACAATAAACGTCCTGCGAACGGTTGTAAGGTCGCCCCCACGGGAAATCCAGCGATCCGCCAGCCACCCTGAATAGATGCCTGAAAATACAGCGACTAGAAAGGGCAGCATCGCAACAAATCCCGTGTTTAATATACTCATCTTGCGTTCAAGCACCAAATAGCTTGGCATCCATGTTATAAAGACAAAGTATATAAACAAGTACCCTGCCTGACCGAGTATAACCCCCCAGACGGATCGATAGGTAAGAAGTGAAAGCCATGTAACCCCTTCTGGCCGGACATCTTCTTCCGGAATTTCAGGTGGGACAACCCCTTTACTTTCACGATAAATAGGCAACCAGAGCAAGAGCCAGGCAGCACTGATAAATCCAGTGACATAAAAGACCGCCTTCCAGCCATACGCCGACAAAATAGCTGCGGCAAGCGGGGCTCCGATTGTAAGACCAACTTTCGTGCCAGAAAAATATATACCGACTACCTTACCGCGATCCTCTTTGCGAAAAATATCGGCGATAATCCGGGACGCGGAAGGAATTACCGACGCCTCGCCGACACCAACGATCGCCCGGGTAATAGCCAGGAAGGTTACACTTGGGGATAGACTGGCTGCCCAGGTGGCTATGGACCAAAGGGCCACACCTGCCGGGAAAACCTTCTTGGGGCGCAGAATATCGGTAACAGGGCCAATAGCCAGCATTGACAGGGCGATCCCAATATTAAACGCCGATAATAAAAAACCTGCACTAGACGGACTTACGCCATATTCTTTGATTAGTACCGGCATGGCAATTGAAAGATTGATCCGGTCCATGTACGCAAACACCATGGCCAGCCAAAGCATACCGACAATATACTTATGATACATTGTCCATTTTTTTGTCAGCGCCAGGGTTGGTTCCCCAGCTCCTGTTGGAACATGATTAGTCACTGGCATTCCTAGTCCCCCTTAGTTATAATGCCATCCATAGAACGGCTGATCAGGGAAAACTGCCCATGCTGCAAAAAATAGACAGCGTCTAACGATAGCGAATCATTGTCCCGAGTCCGCGTTCTTTGGCCTTTTGAAAGATCAAATATCCGAGGGCAATATCATTTAATGATAGACCACGATGCCAAAAGAGAATACGCTCCTGCTCGTTTTCACGTCCACATTTTTTTCCGGCAACGATTTCGCCGAGTTCGGCGTAAAGAGTTTCTTCGGACAATCTACCACTATCGACATGCCGGCGCAGACTGCCGAAATTCCCGCCTTTGCATTGGCCCCAGTCGTCAACTATCATTTTGTCCATCACATCGGTCAAAGACAGTTCAACAGCACTTATGGTCCCATAGGGAACAACAAAGGTTCCCGGTGTAATCCATTCGGTCTTTAAAAGAACTTCCGGCTCAATCAATCTTGTCGCCTCAACCATAATGTCAGCGCCTTTTAAGCATTCCTCACTTGTCGCTACCGCTTTCACCGGTTTGCCCAGATGTTCACTAAGACGTTTGGCGAAATCATTCATTGATTCTGGTCTTTTGCTGTTTACTCTTATTTCTTCGAAATCAAAAAGTTGGTCCAGCAAAACAACATTCCACCAGGCAGTCCCCCTTGCTCCAAGATGTCCCAGCACCTTACTATCTTTTCTGGCAAGGTGCTTTGCCCCTAAAGCGGTTAGTGCTCCGGTACGCATATCAGTAATCTCTGTTGCATCAACAATCGCTAACGGTGTGCCTGATTTAGGATCATAGAGGTTAAGCAGGCCGAGTTCCGAAGGCAGCCCTAATTTGTAGTTATATACATAATCCCCGACAATCTTGACACCAGCAACATTCAAAGGCTCTATATAGCCTCTCAGCACATTAAAGTGACCATGGAACTCCGGGTTAGGGATCAGATGCACACGGGGTTCGATGACAACCTGCCCGTTGCCTTGAGCCAGCAGACTCGCTTCAACTGCGTCCAATATTTCCTGATTGGTTAGTTCCATCTTCTGGATGTCAATACCACTAATAAACATAAGATCCATTTGCATATCTCCTTTTTTCTTAAAATTTACTCAATTATGTTCCCAGCTCCAACTTCAGCAATCTTAATTACCAGCTCATCTTCAGGGTATTGTCCCTCATTCATCTTTTACCCTTCCACTTCCCGCTGGTACTATTGGGCCATGTCCTACATGATTCTGAAAGAGTTGGTCAGGCATCCAATCAAAAAAGGCCGATCTCCAAGCGCAAAAAGAACCACATGTTTCCAAATACGACAACTAGCAGCAAATCCCTCTCCGATGCTTACTCCTTCTTTGCACAACTTACTAACTATACCCGATGGGGCTCAGAATGCCCCCTATTTCTGTATATAAGGACTTAAGTTTTTGCCAAAAAAATACGATGAACTAACTGCAGAGGTCCGGGTTTTTCCGGAAGGATGCGCCCAAGGACAGGACGCAGTATACGCATGGATGCCACGGAACCAAAATAATAGAGGACGTGACGTGCTATGCAAATCAACAGCTATTACCAGAACCAGTGGCTCCGAATGATGCAGATGACAAGTCAGGGCGTTAGCGGGACGCAGCAATCTGCTCAGACAACGACCAGCACCCAGTCTGTTTCACAAATCCAGGCTGCCGGGGGAACCGTCAACTCTGACGGCGACTTCTTCGTCCCGTCAGGGATGCAGCCACCACCTCCGCCTCCGGGAAATGGCGCGGTCGGAGATGTCGCCAACTTCCTCGGCAAGGTTGCAGACGGAAGTGTGACAAGCACCGACCTCTCATCAATGCAGTCGGAGCTGAAGCAGGTTGAATCCACCACCGGAACCACGACCTTTTCTACCAGTGGGCAAACCGGCTTTAACGCCGATCTCGCCAGCTTCATGGACAAAGTCACAAACGGATCGGTCACGAGCAGTGACTTATCTGGGATGCAGACCGAAATACAACAGCAAGTCCAAGCCGCGGTAACCGCCGCGCAATCTGCTGCCGCAAACAAGCAGCAGACGGCATCTGATGTCGACGGATTCCTGCAGAAGGTCGCTAGCGGCACTGCCACGAGTGACGACCTAAAGAGCATGCAGACCGAACTGCAAAACTACGTGACCCAGCAAAATTCTTCAGGAGCGTCCGGCACACAAAGCCATCACCATCATCACCACGCCTCGGCTGCGAGCACTACGGATACTACGAATTCCAATACAAGTTCCAGTTCGACAAGCCAAAGTGGCAACCCTTACGACTTGATAGCCGCATACCTTACAAAAGTGGAACAAGGCACTGCGACCGCCGATGACACGCAGGGCATCCAGTCGACCTTGCAGAGTCTCGGGATTGGCACCGTCAATACCCAGTCAACAGCCTCCGCCTAGTTATACGATCAAAGTTAAGCGTCTCGCTTCCTCTGCGGCGGGACGCTTTAGCTTTGTCCTGTATGATTGGGCGCCTTACCATCATCACAAGAAGGAAAATGGAGTCCCTTTTACAATCATCGATAGCACGGGGGAATCTCTCTCTTGGCCGTTATTTGCAGTAATTTATAACCAACAAGAGATAACATTACATAACAAAAAGGCCTCGCATCACTGCGAAGCCTTCTGTTTCATGGTGGAGACGAGGGGGTTCGAACCCCTGACCTCTTGAATGCGAGCCAAGCGCTCTCCCGACTGAGCTACGCCCCCATGTTGGACTCCAGAAATAAGGGAGTCTCTTTGTATTGTAGTACAGGCACAGCTATTTTTCAAGTGTAACCTTATGATAGCCCGCACTTTATCCCGCCACGTTCCGAACGCTCAGCCGCAGCAGTTATTCGTCCAGCAGGGCCACGGCGTCTGAAGCCGGCAGTTCTTGGACGGTTTTCAGTTTGCGCTCGATGGTCCGGGACTTTTGCGCCGCCGTTTCGATGGCATTGCTGGCTTCCTGCAGTTTCTTCTGGGTTTTGTCCAACATCTCGCCAAACCGGCCGAATTCCGTTTTGACTGCCCCCAAGAGGGCCCATACTTCGCTGGAGCGCTTCTCCACCGCCAGTGTCTTAAAGCCCATCTGCAGACTGCTTAAGAGGGCTGCCAGGGTCGTCGGTCCGGTGACTATCACCCGATACTGCCGCTGCAATACTTCGCTGAGCCCCGGACGGCGAAGCACCTCGGCATACAGACCTTCCACCGGCAGAAATAAAATAGCGAAATCGGTGGTATGCGGTGGATCAAGGTATTTCTCACAAATATTCTTGGCCTCGGCCTTTACCCGGCCTTCCAGACTTTTCGCTGCCTCCTCCGCCATCACCGCGTTTGCCTGGTCTTGTGCATCCAGCAGTCGCTGATAGTCTTCCTGGGGGAACTTGGCATCGATGGGCAGCCAGACCACACCCTCGGCCTTATCTCGGCCCGGCAGCTTGACAGCATACTCGACGCGGTCGTTGCTGCCCTTTTTGGTGGCAACATTTTGCGCGTACTGGTCCAACGTTAGAATTTGCTCTAAGAGATTTCCTAGATGAATTTCTCCCCAAATGCCGCGGGTCTTTACATTGGTCAACACCCGTTTCAGGTCACCTACGCCAGAAGCCAGACTCTGCATTTCGCCCAGCCCTTTATGGACAAGTTCAAGCCGTTCGCTGACCTGCTTGAATGATTCTCCCAACCGCTTTTCTAGGGTGGCGTGGAGCTTCTCGTCTACCGTCGCCCGCATCTGTTCGAGCTGTTTGTGGTTATCAGCCTGCAACAGCTTCAGCTGTTCCGCCACCGTCTCCCGCAGCCTGTCCAGCTTCTGGTCGTTGCTCTGAGTCAAAGCCAGCAGTTGCTGGGAAAAGCTGTCTAGCTGCCTGGCCTGCAGACTGGCAATATCCGCCATGCGAGCCAACACTGAGTCATTAAAAAACCGAAGGGAATCGCTGTTCTCGCGACGATTTTCAGCAATTTGCTCTTTGACGATCCGCTCCAGCTTCTCCTGTCCCTTCTCCCAGGCGAGCGCCAGGGCTTGCGCCTCCCGTCCGGACCTGCCGCGCGACAAAATGACAGCAAGAATGACCACAGTCAGCATATTCAAACCGAGGGAAAGCCAAACAAACATATCCGGCATTTTTCACGCCTCCTTGGTACCCATTTGGATCAGTCGCCCCAAAACAAAAGGCTCGCGCTTTCGCAAGCCTTTTCTCCTCTATCTCACCAGGCACTCATGCCAAATTTCGTGTAATTGGCGGGGATTTCAAACAAGCCCGGATCTGGGTCGCCGGTCACCACATTGCGGTATTCCTGCACCCATTTGCCGTCCTCGGTTGCCATCTTGACCGGCAACCCTGAGTCAGCAGCCAGCCACTCAAGGACGGTCTGCTTTTGCCTGTCGATTTTGAGCGTCACCCGGTATTTTTGGGTCTGATAGCTGTTCACCATTTCACTGCCCAGCAAAGTCCGCTCCATTTCATCAGCCGACAGGTCGGTTCCCGGGATTAGATTCTGCAGCCTGATAGACTGCTCCATATACATCTTTTCAGTCGGCATCAACAGCCAGACCAGCTTCTTGTCCTGTCGCGTGATCGAGATAGTGCCGCCGCTTTCCAACCGCATTTTGTTATAGGTCGCAAAAATTTTGCCCTTCATGGTCTCCTGTCCATAATATGTTACTACGTCCGCCGAAAATCCCTGCGCTGCCGCCACCCCGCCTAAAACGGCCAAGAAAAGCAGCATGGCGATAAAGCCGACCAATGCTTTCGTGTGATACCGCACCAATCCCGCCCCTTTCAACGTTCCATTCCCCAACTCTGGATTATTTCGGCGCACACATCCGTATCCCTGCAAATATTGAAGTCCTACTCCAGCGCATTTTTATCAAAGCCACCGCCGATAGAAGGACTGTAAAACAAAAAACGTGAACGGCTGTTCACGTTTTTTTATTCTCTTCCTCAGAATGGAGGGTGCCAGATTCGACCATCTGACAAAATAGTTCCACTAACTGCGGATCCCATTGACTGCCAGCATGTTCGCGCAAAATTCCCACCGTCTCGTCCGGTGAATAAGCCTCGCGGTAGGGCCGCCTACTGGTCAAAGCGTCATATGCGTCGGCGACGGCGAGAATACGCGCCCCAAGTGGTATTGCCGTCCCTATTAATCCGTCAGGATAGCCGCCGCCGTCAAAGCGTTCATGGTGATGGCGGATAAAAGGCAACACCGGGGCCAGATTAGTAAGTACGGCGCAAATTTTTTCACCAGCGGCCGGGTGAGTTTTCACAATCGCATATTCTTCGTCAGTCAATTTAGCAGGCTTCTGAAAGATGCTCTCTTTTATGCCGACTTTGCCGATGTCATGCAGCAGCGCCGCTGTCCTGATTTCCTCCTGCCAAAAGGGCTGCAGCAACTCCTTGCGGGCCAGCCGCACAGCATATCCGGCAATCCGCTGGCTGTGCCCAACCGCGTATTCATCCTTGGCCTCCAGCGCCTGCACCAAGGAAATCAGCATCTGCTGGGCCTTGCTCAGCTCGTCGTGCAGGGCTTTGATTTGCAATAAATTTTTGATTTTGCTTTGAAGCAACATTAGATTAAACGGTTTAACGAGAAATCCATCCGCGCCTCTTTCCCGGGCCTTGGTCTGGTCTTCAATCCCGGCGATTGCTGCGGTAAGGATAACGGGAATAAAGCGAGTCTCCGGTGAGCTTTTGACGATGGAAAGAACGGTATAGCCATCAATACCAGGTATGGTAGTGTCCAGTAATATGATATCCGGTTTTTCCTCCAAAATCATCTTCAAGGCCATGCGTCCATTGTTGGCTTCGTCGACATCGTATTCTGGAAACTGTGCTTTCAGCTGGTTGATGACCATCTGTTGACTGTCGACAATAAGCATCCTATTTTTTTTCATAGGGAAAATCCTCCAACTTCTGAAGACAGTTCACAAAATCGACAAATTTCGCCATTGAGGCGTATTTCGCCGTTTCGCTACGAAATCCTGCCTGTTGGCCGCTTCGTAATTCGATCTGGCAAGGGAATACAGCAGCGTTTGCTTGTCTACACTAATTGGAAAGGAGGTACAAAAACAGCAACAGCATTTGGCGCATCTACACCATTTCTCGGCAGGCAATGGTTCGAGAACGAAGGGAGGTGATGAACATCAGCAGACAGCAATCCCGTTCAAAATACGGTCCAAATAATCCGGAACCGGCGGAATTCAAAGATTCGCAATCGATGAAAAATCAATCCCACGACGCGCTGCACGCCGCCGCCGAATACATCAACCACGAAACTTCGTCGGTGGAAGAGGACGAATCCCAGCTGCCCTGCAAAAATTCTGTACCGACCTAGGAACTACTGGCAAACGATGATTTGCCATTTTCCAAAAATAATCCGCTTTCCAGCGGATTATTTTTTACTCATCAATTATATCGCTTTGGCGGATTTCGGCGAGGATGCTGATAATCTCAGGCCCGTTTTCAGCCGGTGCAAAGACAGCCCCCCAACCCTTCTGCCCCTGGAACAGTCCATCGTAGGCCGAATCATAATACGATTTGAGCAAATGAGGAAGACCCTTATCTTCCAATACGGCGGTGAGAATCTGGGCTTCGAACTGGTTATCTATAGCGGCAATCCGGACATATTCTTGCATAACGCCTCCCAGTTGCTTTGATCTTTTTATTATACTCTAATTGTATGCCAAATACAGCCCATCGCGCTTGCAACAGACTACCATCAGCTATTTCACAAAGTATTTTTTCGACAAAGAAAAAAGACGCGTATTCCAACGCGTCCTCAAAAAACGGCCAGCTAGCGAGTGTAGCGACGAGCGCCAATATAGTGGGCGGAATAATAAGGCGCGTCCAATACAGAGATGGTGACTTGCTTCGCCACCGAACTAGCGTGAATGAACTTGCCGCCACCCAGATAGAAACCCACATGAGATGCGCCTGGTTTATAAGTGGTGAAAAACACCAGGTCGCCTGCCTGAAGCTGATCCTTGTCCACCGGCGTTCCCACTGCGAATTGCTCGGCAGCGGTACGCGGCAGATCAATCCCATTCTGCTTCATAACATATTGAGTGAATCCGGAGCAGTCCCACCCATCAGGAGTAACGCCTCCCCATACATAGGGAACCCCCATATACTTCTGGGCACTGGCCACAATAGCTTGGCCTTCGTTGTCACCAGCGGAAACCCCTGGGGGAACGGTGCTGGCACCCAAAACCTTACTCGTAACTCCCGGGCTGGCATTAGACACCCCGCCGAACAGCTTGCCCATCACCAAGCCGAGCAGGATATTCATCAACCCATTGCCGGAAGAACCCGTGGTGTCGCCACCGACCTGCGACAGAAAGTCAGTAAGCGGTGAGGCGGCAACAGGAGCAGCCGGAGTGACCATCATAACACTCAGACAAAACACCACAATCCAGATTACCGACTTTTTATTGCTGCTCATATATCAACCTCCTAGCTGTGTAGAAATAAAAAAAGTCGCTGCAAAGCAACTACTATTTTAGCATAGTCAATATGTTATGTAAACTATATGATTGATTTTTAACTGTTTGGGTGCAAACAAGATAGGAAAAGACCCGGGATTCTCACCCAGGTCTCAACCATCTGTCCCTAATTAGAGTTTAAAAGTAAAACCGAAACCTACGCCTTTGGCTTTGCCTTGGCCACAGGCCGATCACTTCCCGGCGGTTCTCCCCCGGTGGTATTTCGCTACCAACGCAGCCAGCCTAGAAGCGAGCTCGCCTGTCAGCGTACAGGTAGAGGAGCGCCACAGCCAGTTGCCGCCGACTGTTCCCGGGGTATTCATCCTGGCCGGGGCTCCCAAGCCTAACACATCCTGCAGGGGGACAATGGCAGTAGCCGCCTTGCTCTGATATGCCAGTTCCATCAGCCGCCAGGCCACTTCCCCCTCGCCGGTCGTCGCCGTCATATTCAGATACTGGTCCACACTGGCTGTGTCCCCGGCCGCTTTAAGCTCCTGGTACCAGCCTACGGTGGTATTATTGTCATGGGTTCCGGTATAAATCACAGCATCTTGCGGGCAACCCAGCGGTTCTGCTTGGCCTTGCCCATCCTGGCGAAAAAGAAAATGGAGCACCTTCATCCCGGGAAAAGAAAACTTTTGCCGTAGGGCGGTCACCGGGGGGGTGATCACCCCCAGATCCTCGGCGATCACCGGCAGATGCCCGAAGTAGCGCTTCAGCACACTAAAAAGGCGGTTTCCTGGCACTTTGACCCAACGGCCCTTTTCCGCCGTCGTGTGAGCGGCAGGAACCTCCCAGCAGGCCTCAAAGCCTCGGAAATGATCGACGCGGATGAGGTCTGCCAACCCCAGTAGGCTGGCAAACCTTTCCCGCCACCAGCGATAATCGTCTTTGGCCATTTCCGGCCAGCGATACAGGGGATTGCCCCACAGCTGACCGGTCGTGCTGAAATAATCTGGCGGCACCCCGGCCACTACCGTCGGGTTACCAGCGTCATCCAGTTTGAAAAGCGAACGATGGGACCAGACGTCAGCGCTGTAATGGGCCACGAAGATCGGCAGATCAGCAATGATCTGGATGCCTTTGCCGGCGGCGTGACGGCGGAGTGCCTGCCATTGGCGGTGAAAAGCATACTGGAGGAAGGAATGGTACTGAATTTCGGCAGCTAGTAGTTTTCGGTATTTCCTCAAGGCGCCGTCTTCGCGCTCGGCGACCGCCTGCGGCCAGCAGTTCCAGGCAACACTGCCGAAATGGCCGGCCAGAGCCATATAAAGGGCGTAGTCTGGCAGCCAAAATGAGTTTGCATCAAGATAGTTTTTATAGTCTTTTCCCGGCTTGTCAGCGGTAAATCGCCGGAAGGCCAGCCGAAATAATTCCTCTTTGTACTGCCTGACGACTTCAAAATCCACCTTGTCGGCCGCCAGCTTCTCCACGCCATACCGGCTGCGGGCAGCCAGAACTTCCTCCTCCTGAAGCCAGCCGTCGCTCACCAGGATGTCAATATCAATGAGCAGTGGTTCACAGGCAAAGGCCGAGACACTCTGATATGGCGAATAACCATAACCGACCGGGTTAAGGGGCAGGATTTGCCAGTATTTCTGCTCAGCAGCAGCCAGAAAATCACAAAAATCGTAGGCTTCCTTGCCCAGCCCGCCGATACCGTGACCGCCGGGCAGCGAGGTCGGATGGAGCAAAATGCCGCTGGTTTTCCCCCCACCGGCCAGTCTGGCCAGCAGCACCCTTCCTGTCAGCGGTTTTAGCGTCACGGCCATACGACCATCCCCGACCGCCACTTCGCGGTCCTCTTCTAAAATATTGAACATCATGCCCTGGCACCAGCGGCTGACATCGACATCCACCGTAATATCCTGGAGGCTGCGATTCAGCAGCACCAGGGCCATATTGTCCTCTGCCGGATGGCCAAAAGCGTCCCGGCCATCTTCCGTCCAGCGAACATAGGTGCAGACATCGGGGTGACATTCCAGCGGTTGCCAGTATCCCGTCCGGAGGACGGCATGGGCATTGCGCAGCGCAATCAATTGTTTATAGCAGGCCAGCAGCGTCTCCTCTTCTCGGCCCCAAGGGAAGGTGCGCCGGTTAAGCGGGTCAGTGTACCCTTCAAGGCCTGCTTCATCACCATAATAGACATGAGGCACACCCGGAAAGGTCATCTGCCACAACACCAATAGCTGCAGCCTGTCCAAGGCCAACTGCCGTTCATCCGCGTCCAGGTGCCGTTTCAGTTGCTTGCTATAGGGAAGATCGGCCTCAGCCTCATGACCTCCGAGCAAGGTGAGAATTCGTGGTACGTCATGACTGCTGATCACATTGAGGGCGGCATAAAAATGCTCGAGCGGATAGTTTTCGCAAAGACTGAAAAGCAGTTCCTGGGTCTCGCCAGCGTCCTGGTGACCCAGCAAAAAGTCGAGGACTATCCGCCGGAAGGGATAGTTGGTCGGGGAATCGAGTTCGTCGCCATAAAGATAGCCGCGCAGTTCGCTGTAGCTGACTTTGCGGGAGGCATCTTCCCATACTTCGCCAATCAGCACGCTGTCGCCATCCACTTCCTTCATGGCTTGGCGAATCTCGCGGATGAACTCATCCGGCAATTCGTCGGCCACATCCAGTCGCCAGCCCTTGGCGCCGAGCCGCAACCAGTGTTTGATAACACTGTCGTCATCCTTAATAATGAAATTCCGGTAGGATGGTTCCATTTCCTCGACATTGGGCAGAGCGTCAACACCCCACCACGACTCATACTTGTCGGGGAATTCGCTGAACCGGTACCACGGATAGTACGGCGATTCGCTGGACTGAAAAGCCCCTACCTCGGGATAGTTGCCTTCTTTATTGAAATAAATGCTGTCACTGCCGGTATGGCTGAACACACCGTCGAGAATGACGGCCATCCCCATTTCCCGCGCCTTGGTGCATAACTCGGTAAAAAGGGCGTTGGTGCCAAACATCGGATCGATGGTTTTATAGTCGGCGGTGTCGTACTTATGATTGCTGGGCGACTCGAAAATCGGGTTGAGATAGATGGCGCTAACGCCCAATTCTTTGAGGTAGGGCAGCTTGGCCAGCACCCCGGCAAGATTGCCGCCGAAAAAGTCGTAGGCCAAAATCCGTCCGGTCTCTCTTTCTCTCACATACACCGGATCATTATCCCAATAGGCGTGAATCAGACTGCCCTTCTTCCGGTTGTGGACGGCATCGGCAGGATTCCCGTTAAAAAAACGGTCGACAAAAATCTGGTAGACCACCGCATGCTTGTACCAGTCGGGGGTGTGGGCATTCGGCAAATGCACTGTCAGCTGATAGGACGGCGGCGGGGTCTCTGAGACCGCGCCCAGACCGCCCCTCTCACCGGGATTGTTGCCATAATAGTAAACATCGCCGCCACTATGAACAACAAAATAATACCACACAAGGCCAGGAGCGTCTGGGGCGGTAAGGACCACACGGTAGAGGACCCCGCCGTCGGCCCGGCTCTCGGCCATCATCGCTAAGAGCTCTTCGCCATGTCCGTCGCGCCAGGTACGCAAATAAACCCTGTCGGCCGCACGCTGGTTACTGACAGTAAGGGTCAGCTCCACCGCCGAGTTACAAGAAACAGCCCCAAAGGGGCTGCGATAAAGTTTTTGCCGGGAATTGTGGGTCAGCCACTGTCCTGACAATTGAGTCACCAACTTTCAACCGGAATCTAGGCTTCAATCATGATTGGGCGAAGATGCCAAATATCAATTGCATATTCGGTTATGGTGTGATCACTGGAAAACACCCCGGAACAGGCGATATTGTTGGCTGCCATCCGCCACCAGGCCCGACTGTCGCGGAATTGCTCGTCCACTTTGGCCTGGGCCTGCAGATAAGCGTCAAAATCAGCCAGTTCAAAATAGTCGCCCTGCCCGTGCACCAGATAATCATAGAGCATCCGGAACTCATCGGCTGCCACCGGCAGCGACCCGTCGATCAACTGATCGACGATTTTTCTCACCCGTCCGTCGCCATGGTACACTGCCCGGGGGTCGCACTGATTTTGCTGACAGATGGAAATCACTTCATCTGCCTTGAGGCCGAAGATAAAGATATTGTCGTCGCCTACAACCTCGCGGATTTCGACGTTGGCGCCGTCCAGCGTCCCCACCGTTACCGCTCCGTTCATCATAAACTTCATATTGCCGGTGCCGGAAGCTTCTTTGCTGGCGGTGGAAATCTGCTCACTGACATCGGCGGCCGGGAAGATCATCTCCGCCAGCGAAACGCCATAATTTTCGATAAATACGACTTTGATCTTGTTCTTGATCGAAGCATCATTGTTAATCACTGTGGCCAGTATGTTGATGAGTTTAATCACCTTTTTGGCCAGCATATAGCCTGGTGCCGATTTGCCGGCAAAGATAAAGGTCCGGGGCACCACATCCAGATCCGGATTCTCCTTCAGCCGGTTGTACAGCTCCATGATGCGGAGAATATTCATCAGCTGACGCTTATAGGCGTGAATACGTTTGACGTGAATATCGAAGATCGAATTGACGTCAAGCTCGATATCATATCTAGCTTTGACAAAATCGGCCAGCGCCTGCTTTTTGACGCGCTTGACGGCCGCCAGTTTGTGCTGAAAATCTTCGTCTTTAGCGTAAAACCGCAACCGGTTCAAATCGGTGGGGTGATAAATCCAGCTCGAGCCGATGGTTTCGCTGATTAGCTCAGATAGCTGGGGATTGGCTTTCATCAGCCAGCGGCGATGGGTAATTCCATTGGTTTTATTGTTGAATTTATAGGGTGTGAACTGATAGAACAGGTTCATGACGTCTTTTTTTAATATTTCGCTGTGGATCTCGGCCACGCCGTTGACGCTATGACTGCCAACCACCGCCAGGTGAGCCATTTTTACATAGCCGTCGCCGATAATCGCCATGGCGGCAATCCGGTTCCAGTCACCTGGATAATAATGCCACAAATCGCGGCAAAACCGCTCGTTGATTTCATGAACGATCTCAAAAACCCTTGGCAGCAGTCCCTGAAAAATATCAATCGGCCACTTTTCCAGCGCCTCAGGCATGATGGTGTGATTGGTATAGGAAATGGTGTTGACGGTAATCTGCCAGGCCTGATCCCAGCTGAGGCCTTCCTCGTCAATCAAGAGGCGCATCAGTTCAGGCACCGCCAGCGCCGGATGGGTGTCGTTAATATGAATGGCGATCATTTCGGCCAGGTTGGTCAGGGTGCCGTGCTTACGCTTGTAAAAACGCAGAATGCTCTGGAGTCCGGCCGATACGAAGAAGTACTGTTGCTTCAGGCGCAGCAGCCGCCCTTCATAATGAGAGTCCTCAGGATAAAGAATCTCGGAAATAGCCTCGACCGAATACTTGTATTCCACAGCCTTCATATAGTTGCCCTGATTGAATGATCCAAGATCAAAGTCGGTCTCGATGGCCTCGGCGCTCCAGAGGCGGAGGGTATTGACGGTGTTGTTGCCAAAACCGACCACCGGAATGTCATAAGGTACTGCCAATACGGTGCCCATCGGTTCACCGAAAGTCACCTTAACCGCTTTGTCTATCTTGCGATATTCCCAGATGTTGCCGTCTTTCAGCCAGTTGTCCGGCTGTTCCACCTGATCGCCGCCGATAATTTTCTGTTCAAACAACCCGTATTTGTAGCGGATGCCGCAGCCGTGGCCCGGCAGCTCCAGGGCCGCCAGTGAATCGAGAAAACAGGCTGCCAGCCTGCCGAGGCCGCCGTTACCAAGACCGGCGTCGTGTTCCTGACTCTCCAGCTGGTCATAATCAACTCCTAGCTCAGCCAGGGCCTCGGCCCACATCTCCCGCACGCCCAATCCGCGCACATATGTGTCCATGAGGCGGCCGAGCAAAAACTCGATAGAGAAATAATAGACCTGTTTCTCCTGTTTTTCGAGATATTGATGGTTGGTATTGACCCAGCGTTTACCGATCTGGTCGCGGACCAGATTTCCCAAGGCGGTGTATTTGTCCTGAAGAGACGCTTCTTCCAGACTCTTACCGACCAGTGACTGCAGTTTGGCAACAAATGCTGTTTTAAATTGTTCTTTATCTGTCAACATATCTACCTCCGGTTCAATCTAAACGTTCGTATAATGCGGAGTAGTCTGACGCCGAGCGCTGCCAGCTGAAATCACTGGCCATCGCCGCTTTAACAAGCTTCGGCCAAACTTCCTTGTCATGATAAAAACCGATGGCGCGGTTGAGGGTATAGAGCATATCGTGGGCGTTGTACTGAGCGAAACTAAATCCGTTTCCTTCTCCAGTATATTCATTATAGGCGGTGATGGTATCTTTGAGGCCGCCGGTCTCCCGCACTACCGGGATGGTACCGTAGCGCAGCGCAATCAGTTGGCTGATGCCGCAAGGCTCAGCCCGCGACGGCATCAGATTGATGTCCGCCCCGGCATAAATCCGGTGAGCCAGGCTTTCGTCGAAATAAAGATTGACCGACATTTTGTCAGGATGTTGATGGGCCGCCACCCGGAACATGCTTTCGTATTTTTCTTCCCCGGTCCCTAGGATGACAATCTGCAGGTCCAGCGCCGTCAGATCCTCCAGTACTGCCGCAAACAGATCCAGTCCCTTCGCAGCAACCAGCCTGGAGACAATCCCGATCAAGGGTACCTCAGGATTGACCGGCAGGCAGAGAAACTCTTGAAGCTTGGTTTTATTGGTTTGCTTGCGGCTGATCGACCGCCGGGTAAACTGCTGGTAAATCAAGCTGTCACAGGTTGGGTTGAAGACATCATAATCAATCCCGTTCAGAATACCGGTCAGCTTGTCCTGCCGCTGACGAAGCACCCCCTCCAACCGCTCGCCCCCCTCGGGAGTCAGAATCTCATTGGCGTAGGTCGGACTCACGGTGGTGACGGCGTCGGCAAAAACGATTCCGCCTTGCAAAAAGTTGATACTGTCCTGGAATTTCAGCTTGTCGTCGGTAAAATAAACTGCTGCATCCAGCCCCAGCAAATCAACCAGCATCGCCTTGTCAAATACCCCCTGATACTCGATATTATGGATGGTCAGGACGGTCTTGAGAGCGGCATACTCGGGTATATGGCGATAATGTCCGTCGAGCAATACCGGCAGTGCGGCAGTGTGCCAGTCGTGGCAATGCAAAATCTCGGGTTTGAAGTCAAGATAGGGTAACAGCTCGAGCACCGCGCGGCAGAAAAAAGCGAACCGTTCGCCGTCATCGTAGTGGCCATAAAGGCCCCTCCGCTTGAAATAGTACTCATTGTCGACAAAGTAATAGGTCAGTCCTTCGTATTCGGCCTCCAGCAAACCGCCGTACTGCAGCCGCCAGCCCAGCGGGACGGTCACGTTCTTCAGGCAAACCATCTTTTCCTGCAGGTGGATCGGAATATCCTCGTACTTGGGCATGATTACCCTTACATCCAGCCCCTGCTTTTTCAGCTCTTTCGGCAGCGAGCCAACCACATCGCCCATCCCACCAGTTTTAGCAAAGGGAACTGCTTCGGCTGCCACAAATAATACTGATTTCATTTATACCACCATGCCTTTCTCGATCACCATCACATAATTTTTGTCGCCGATCATCCGCTTGTTGCAGCTGATGGTCACGTCTTTATCGCAAATGATGTTTTCCAGTACGGCGTTGGCGCCAATCTCACTTTTCTGCATAATAATGCTGTTCTTAATATACGCGCCCTTATGGACCCGCACGCCGCGAAACAGGATGCTGTTTTCCACCCTGCCTTCGATAATGCAGCCGTTGGCTACCATCGAATTGTGAACATCGGCCTGCTCCCGGTAATTGGCAGGGGGTTCGTCCTTGACTTTTGTATAGATGGGACCGGCATTGCTGAAGAGTTCCTGCCATATCTCCGTATTTAACAAGTCCATATTGGCCCGGTAATAAGACTGGATCGAATTAATCTTGGCCATATACCCCTTGAAGGGAAAACCGTAGATTTTGTAGCGGCGGATGTTCTTGATGATGCCCTCCTTGGTAAAGTCGAACTCCCCCCTGGCGACACTATCCTCGATAATCTCCAGCAGCAGCTTTTTGGACATCAAGAAAGCCTCCAAGCCGATATTCCCAGATGCCGTCCGGCCTGATTTGATGCCCATGTCGGTAACCCGCCCGTCCTCGTCCACATTGAGCAGTGTTGCCATCGAAAAATATTTACCTGGGCTTGGCTGCTCATCTTTGTACAGAATGGTGATATCCGCCTGTTTTTCCAAATGAAACCGATAGGCCTCGCTGAAATCGACATTATAGAGGATGTGGCTGCTGGCGATCAAAACATAGTCCTGGCTGCTGCGGGAGAGAAAATCGACATGACTGTGGAAGTGTTCCAGGTCGCCTTTATAGATGCTGTTGGCATAATGGATATGATCAGGCGGCGGCAGGAGAAACAGGCCGTCCCGTTTACGGGCCAGGTCCCATTCCTTGCCTGAGCGCAAGTGATCCATGAGGGAACGGTACTGGTGTTTGACCACAATACCGACATTATTGATTCCTGAATTGACCATGTTGGACAACATGAAGTCGATGATGCGGAACCGGCCGCCAAAAGGCACGGCAGCCACAGGTCGATGGCGGGTAATTTCTTTTAAGAGTTCCTCGTTTTCGTGCAGGTTGATAATTCCCAGTACATTTTTCATCCTGCCCGCCCACCTTTCACCGACTTAAGATGAACATTTGAACGGTCAACCCGCTCGCCGCCGGATACCAGTGTGTCGGCAGGAATGGTGACCTGCTCACCCACCACCACGATCTTGGTAGCGCCATCGGTCTGAGTCGAATCAACGCCGATCTGGCAACCGTCTTCAATGACCGCCTGCGGACCAACGATCGCTTTTTCGATATAGACCCCGGCCCCGATGCGGGCGCCAGGCATAATGACCGAGTCTTTCACTACCGAGCCCGGTCCGGTCTCAACCCCGGCAAACAACACTGAGTTTTCAACCTCGCCAAATATCAGGCAACCCACGCTGACCAGAGACCGCCGCACTTTGCCGCTGGCAGCCACCAGATGGGGCGGCGAAGTCGGGTTGACGGAGAAAATCCGCCAATCAGGGTCATATAGATCAAATTTCGGTGTATCGCTCAACAGGTCCATATTGGCTTCCCAAAGGCTCTCCACCGTCCCAACGTCCTTCCAGTACCCTTGAAAGGAATAGGCCATCATTTTCCGGCCGGCCTTCAGCATGGCCGGAATGACGTTCTTGCCAAAATCATGGGCGGAGGACTCGTCCTTATCATCGCTTTCCAGATAGGATTTGAGGGTTTCCCACGTAAAAATGTACACTCCCATGGAGGCCAAATTATTCTTCGGCTCTTTGGGTTTTTCCTCAAAATCGACAATCCGGCCACCGGGGCCGGTGTGCATGATGCCAAACCGGCTGGCCTCTTTCCAGGGGACTTCGATCACCGCGATGGTTGCATCGGCTCCGCTCTCTTTATGCTGCTTGAGCATCAGCGAATAATCCATCTTGTAAATGTGGTCGCCGGAAAGCACCAACACATACTCAGGACTGTACTGGTCGATAAAGGCGGCGTTCTGATAAATGGAGTTTGCCGTCCCTTTATACCATTCGCCGCCCCGCGCCTGGACGAACGGCGGCAAAATGTATACTCCGCCGTTGTTGCGATCGAGATCCCACGGGCTGCCGATCCCGATATAGGTATGCAGTTCCAGTGGCTGATATTGCGTCAAAACGCCGACTGTATCAAAGCCGGAATTATGACAATTGCTCAACGTAAAATCAATCAGCCGGTACTTTCCGCCGAACGGCACTGCCGGCTTGGCCAGCGTATTGGTAAGTACACCCAGCCTGCTGCCCTGTCCACCAGCCAGAATCATCGCTACACATTCTTTGGAGCGCATCAAGCTCCCTCCTTATTGTTTATCCCTGCCGCATATTTGAAATAAACCGTCGCCAGGGGGGGTACAGTGACGCTTAAGGAATAGGGCTGGTTCTGCCAGGCCAGTTTCTCGGTCACCAAATCACCGCTATGCTGGCCCGATCCGCCATATTGCTCAGAATCGCTGTTAAAAACCTCATGATAGCGACCGGCCATAGGGACTCCCACCCGATAACCCTGCCGCACCACCGGGGTGAAATTACACAATACTACGGTAAACTCTCCGTCACCTGACCGGCGGAGAAAAATGATGATACTCTGGCTGTAGTCCTGGCAGTCAATCCATTCAAAGCCCTCCCAGCTTTCATCTGACTTCCACAGGGCCGGATCGCGCCGATATAAATGGTTGAGATCCTGCACATAGTTTTTGAGTTTGGCGTGCATATCAAATTCCAGCAGTGACCAATCCAGTTGGCGTGCCTCGTTCCATTCGGTGAACTGCCCAAATTCGCCGCCCATAAACAGCAGTTTCTTGCCGGGATGGGCCATAAAGTAGCCATAGAAGGCCCGGAGATTGGCGAATTTTTGCCAGTAGTCCCCCGGCATTTTGTCCAATAACGACTTTTTGCCGTGAACCACCTCGTCGTGTGACAGGGGCAACAGGAAATTTTCCGAAAAGGCATAGAGAAAAGAAAATGTCAGGAGATGATGCTCCCACTGGCGATGGATGGGATCAAGGGCAATGTATTTTAGACTATCGTTCATCCACCCCATATTCCATTTGAAATCAAATCCCAGTCCCCCAAGATAAACCGGTCTGGTCAACAGCGGCCAGGTGGTCGATTCTTCAGCCGCCACCAGCGCCTGCGGATAGTACTCATGAACGACCTCGTTGAGTTTCTTGCAAAAATCCACTGCTTCAAGGTCTTCCCGACCGCCATAACGGTTGGGAAGCCACTCGCCCTTTTTCTTGCCATAGTCGCGGTACAACATATTGGCAACCGCGTCGACCCGCAGACCGTCGATATGAAACACGTCGAACCAGTATAAGGCGTTCCCGATAAGAAAACTCCAAACTTCCGGCCGACAAAAATCAAAATTTAACGTTCCCCAACCCTCATTCTCAGCCAGACCGGAAAAACCGCTTTCATAAAGAGGTTGGCCGGTAAACAGCCGCAGGCCATGGTCATCCTTGCAAAAATGACCCGGGACCCAGTCCATGATGACACCAACGCCCCGCAAATGGCACTGATCGATAAAATACTTGAGATCATCCGGACTGCCATAGCGGCTGGTAGGAGCATAATACCCTGTTATCTGGTAGCCCCATGATCCGTCGAGCGGATGCTCGGCCAGCGGCAAGAGCTCGATATGGGTGTATCCCATATCCACAACATAATCCACCAGTTCGTCCGCCATTTCGCGGTAATTGTAAAAGCCGTCGTCGGCCTTGCGCCGCCACGAGCCCAGATGGACTTCATAAATGTTCAAGGGTTGGCTGACCAAACGGCGCGCCCGTCCCTCCGCCTGCCAAGCTTCATCGTGCCACACATATCCGTCCAGGGGAAAAACTTTGGACGCCGTACCAGGGCGCATCTCCGCCCAGAATGCATAGGGATCGGCCTTTTGCTTGCGGTCACCGTCCTCGGCGATAATCTCATATTTATAGACAGTCCCTGCATTTAGTCCCGGCACAAATAGCTGCCAGATCCCCGATTCCGGCGACGGCCGCATCACATGCTTGTCGCCCTGCCAGTTGTTGAAATCCCCGACCACACGCACGCCCTTGACAAAAGGCGCCCACACGGCAAAACGCACCCCAGAAACTCCATCCACTTGACCCAGGTGCGCCCCCATCATTTGATAGCTGTGGAAGTGGCGGCCCTCGTGAAACAGATATTGATCATACTCGCTGATCGTCTTTTGGTTCATCCCAAGTCCGCCTTTATCCATAATATCGACTCCTGTAAAAAAAGACCTGCCAGGCACAACTGGAAGGTCGTTGGTGATAACTATGTGCCGCCCCTACTAATTTATTCCAGCTTCACGCCTGGCATGACAACCATTACGTACAGCCCTAAAGGAGTAAAACGGAGACTACTGGTTAGCACAGCTAAATTGTGAACATTTTACCATTTAATCATAACAGTAAGGACTTACCCCTGTCAATCAAGCCCTTGTCGTTTTTCGTCCAATTTTGTCATTAATTTCCCGTTGAAATGTTAACTATTTCTTAATACTGAAACCGTTTTCACGTCCGGCCGCGCCTTCGAATTCCTGCCCGCCGAGTCAGTAGGGATACTCTACTGTCCGGCGCCATTTATTTGAGACCTTTACCCACTTTTCGATCAGGGTAACGCGATTGGGACCTTGGGTAACCGCCACATTCACCAAAGCATTTTCACCATCATCGCTGACCACGACCTTGTCAACAGCAATCGCTATTTTCTGATTGTGGCTTTGGGCGTCACGATTCTGTCTGAACCACTGATTTTGCAGAAATATCGCGCGGTATGGCGCCTCCTGCTCGATAGGATCCAGGTACTCCAGAAGATGTTTTACATAGGTATTATCATCCATTTTCTCCTGTTCGGTTATTCTAAGTAGAACAGCATGATATTCACCGATCCGCCGGTTTAGTTGTCCCTCATTGTCGAGGCGGTTAGCCCCGCAGCCTCCCAGGAAAAGCCCAAGAATCACGACCAGGCTGAGGGAAATAATCGCTTTCTTTTGCACGAAAGTTAACCTCCCAGCAGTGATTGCCAGCTTTTACTATTTCTTTTCGCCGCCAGGCGACAAACTCCTTGTATCCGGGAAAATGAAAAGAAGCCTTCGCGGGTTACGCCAAGGCTTCTTATGTGCGGGCTATATCGGGCGCTACTATTATTGGCGCTTATGGCCTGACGGCTGACTAAACATCAGACATTTTGTCGGCCCAGCGGACAGCGTCGTTGTAATAGACAGGCAGTTGCTCCTCGTCGAGCTTCAAAGAATGGCAGAGGGGACTGAGCGTCTCCCAGTCGGCTTTTTCGTAAGCTTGGGCCAACCGCAGAACGGTGCCGAGCGGAGTTGACTCCCCCATCAAGCCAGCGACCACCTCGGGTGCCAAACTGAGTTCGCTCAAAACGTCTACCATCGGACGGTCCAGCAGAGCGTCCAAGAGCGAAAACATGCCAACGATAAAGGCGCTGGGCACCTGTTTAATCAAGCCGGCAGCCTGGGCTATCTGTTCGCAAAGCCTGCCGCGGATGATGGCTGTAGTCAGAAGCTCGGCCGGCTTGTCCTGCGACAAATCCCGGATGGTCACCAGCGCCACCCAGCGCCGGACCTCCCGCTGGCCGAGCAAGGCAATGGCCTGTTTGATGGACTGGATCTTATAACGAAAGCCAAACCAGGCCGAATTCACATATTTAAAAAGCTTATACGAAAGCGAGACATCCCGCTTGATCACTTCTTCCAGATGGGCTACATTGAAGTCATCTCTGTTGACTTCCTGGACCAGCTGAATCTGAATAATCCGGTTAGGCGGGATTTCCTTATAGGTTATGACCACTGGGCGGCTGAAAAAGAATCCTTGGAAGAGGGTGTAGCCAAGGTCGACCCCCTGCGCAAAGTCCTCCTGAGTCTCAACCTTCTCAGCCAGAAGTTTCACGCGCGGCGGGATAACTTTGCGCAGCAAGTGTCGTTTTTGCATTGCTGGATGCTGCAAGAAATCAATTTTGATGATGTCCGCCAGCTCGATAAAGGGCTGATATTTGGCTTGAAAGACAAAATCGTCGAGAACAATCTGGTAGCCTGACTTTTTGAGTTCAGCGCATGCTTTGACAATCTCCGCCGTCGGCTCCACCGTCTCCAGGATTTCTACCGCCAAATACTTTTGCGGCACCAAATTGGCCAGGCCGGTATGAATATTACTCTCGGTAAAATTAATGAACGCTTTTTTACCGCACGTCAGAGCGTCAAAGCCAATCGACATATAACTGCTGCTGATTACGTTGTAAGTCGCTGAATCACCCGCCGCCCCGGTCGGGAAGTAATTTTGAACCCCGTCGCGAAACAGCAGTTCATAGCCAACCACCGCTTTACTTATATCAAAAATCGGTTGTCTAGCAACAAATACTTCCATCACTCATCCTCCAACTTCGGGGATCACTACAGCGACTTGGCAAAATTCACCTTACCTATTCATACTTTTGCTATCGCCTCTCGTTTTTCCTTCAAAATTTGACAAATTATGCTTATTTTCTTATTTATATCTTCAAACAAAATTCTCGTCCCTTGCAAGACGAGAATTAGCAGGCGAGTTTCTTTTTTCAGCTTCCCCAGCGATAGCTTAGTTCATTATCCAGACCAAGTTGATCCAAAATCCGGGCTACCGTCTGATCAATAACATCGTCAAGGGTTTGGGGACGGCCGTAAAAGGCGGGCATCGGCGGCAAAATAACCGCTCCGGCTTGGGCGACTGCTAGCATGTTGCCGAGATGAATGACGCTGAGCGGCGACTCCCTCGGAACCAGAATGAGCTTCCGTCGCTCCTTCAGCATGACATCGGCCGCCCGGACAATCAGACTGTCGCTAAACCCGTGGGCAATCGCCGCCAGTGATTTCATGCTGCAAGGCACGACAACCATGGCGTCCATACGAAAAGAGCCGCTGGCGATCGGTGCCGCCAGTTCGCCATTATTATAAAAATGCCTGGCCAATGCTTGGATCTCGGCCAAACTTTTGTTTGTTTCATAGCTTAAATTATGTCCGGCCCATTCGCTAAAAACCAGATGGACCTCCACATCCTGCTGCTGCAAAACCTCCAGCAGCCTGATGGCATAAATGATTCCCGAAGCCCCTGTCACACCAACAACAACCTTCATGTTTCCCTTCCTTATCACCTTTTTTTCTTGGCAACCGCGAGTCGCGAGGTATTGATTTTATCGACCCCGGTTTCGCCAAGTTTTAAAACTACTGCCACATAGAGAATATCCAGGATAACCAATTGCAAGATCCGCGAGACCATGGCATCGGAGCGGAACTTGGTTTCATTGGAAGAGCTCAGCAAAATATAGTCGGCCTGTTGGGTGATGGTCGAATGGGCATGACTGGTCAAGGCAACGACCTTCGCCCGATTTTTTTTCGCGAGCGCGGTTGCTTCCAGAATATCGCGGCTTTCCCCCGAGTGGGTAATGGCAAAAACCAAAGTGTTCGAGTCGACATGAGAACAGGCAATATTCATAAAATGGGTGTCAGTAAAAAAAGCGGCGTCAATCCCCAGCCTCAGGAACTTATGAAAGGCATCGGTGGCCACCACCCCGGACGCGCCCACGCCGCAGAACAAAATGCGCTTGGCCTTCAGGATGAGGCCGGCTACCTTCTCCAGGACGGCGGTGGTAATCAAATTATTAAGATCTTGAATCGAGGTGACAGTGGACATAATGACCTTTTGGCGGATTTGGTCCAGCGGCTCACCGACCCGGATTTCTTCATAGATAGCCTGCCCCGAACGACTGGCTGCATCCTGGGCGATCCGGACCCGGAAAACCTGGTAGGAGTCAATACCCAATTTATGAAGGAAACGCAAAATGGTGGTCTCACTGGTTTGGCACTTTTCGGCAAGTTCACTGAGCGACAGCAAAAATACCCCCTCGGAATTGCAGAGAACAAAATCGGCGATTCTTTTTTGGGTAGGGGATAAAATATGATACCGGGTGCGGATGTGGGAAAATAGGTTGTCCATATTACTTCCTTGTCCTCTTTGATCTGGCCTTTTGCCGGCTGTTTCCATTGCTTCTGCAGCAAAAGCCGCCAACCCTGCTTTTTCTTCCTGGCCCCGAATCGATACCAGTAAGACTGTCGTCCTGCTGGCAAAAAGAGCGGAAAATTCCGCTCTTTTGCTGCAGGGATCATTTTATTTGCGGACTGCTTTACCCGACGATTTTGGCCAGCGCCAAGGTGGCGAAAAGACCGACAACCGCGGCGATGCAGACAGATACAGTATAGCTCTTGAACATATCAGGCAGAGACATGCCGAAATATTCTTTAACAATCCAGAAACCGGAGTCGTTGACATGGGAGGCGCCGATGGCCCCTGCGCCGATGGCGACACATACCAGGGCCGGGTCGAGGGTCGGATATTTGGACAAGATCGGCAGGATGATCCCGCCTGAGGTCATCATCGCGACGGTGGCCGAGCCGACCGAGAAGCGCATAACGATGGCCACAATCCAAGCCATGATCAGCGGACTCATATCCAA
Source organism: Negativicutes bacterium (assembly GCA_031292035.1). The sequence continues at coordinate 205,364 of JARLHX010000179.1, forward strand.
GCTGGTCAGCACCTTGGCGATCTCAGTGCCCATGCCGCTGTCGAGGATAACCTTGTTGAACGAACCGCCGCCGCCGATGACCAGCAGAATGCCGGCAACCGGGCCGAAGCAGGATTCGGTGTATTTGAGAATCGCTTCTTTGTCAAACCCTCTGGCCAGACCCAGGGTATAGTAGGAGACAAAGGCCGAAATCAACAGGGCCGTAATCGGGTTGCCGATAAAGGCGACAAAGGGAAGAATGGACGCGCCTTTCGGGACATTCATTTCAATGATCGTTCTGGCTACCATGATGACTAGGGGCAGCAGGATGGTGAATAGGGTAATGCCAAACCCTGGTAGCTCAGCATCAGGAGTCCGCTCAATTTTACATAGGTGAGCGGGGGGTTTGAGCTCAACTCTGGAGCCGATATAATTGCCCCAGATGGGACCGGCGATGGCAGCCATCGGGAAACCGACCATCAAGCCATACATGATAACTTTGCCCATGTCGGCTTTGAGCAGGATGGTGATCGCCGCTGCCGCCGGGTGGGGCGGCACGATGCAGTGAACTGTCAAGAGGCCGGCTACGATGGGGATACCGATCTTAACCAGCGACATTTCTGACTCCATGGCTACACAGAAGACCAGGGGAATCAAAAGAACAAAGCCGACCTGGAAGAAGACGGGAATACCGCAGATGAAGCCGACAATCATCATCGCCCAATGGGCGCGGTCGCGGCCCAGTGCCTCGATCAGCGTACGGGCCAGGCGTTCGGCCCCGCCGGAAACCTCCATCATCTTACCGAGGATGGTCCCCAAGCCGAGGATGGTTGCCAGAAAACCCAGGGTGCCGGCCATGCCGGCCTCGATCGACCCGGCGATCTGCGCCAGCGGCATACCGGTAGCCAACCCCAGGAAGATACAGGCCACGATCAGGGAAACAAAAGCGTGCAGGCGGACCTTCATAATCAAGAAAACGATTAATGCGATAGAAACAAGCAGGACCATCAACATTGCTCCACTAGTACCCATACTTAACCTCCTTATTTTTTAGGGAAATTCATCTCTGATGCGCGCCAGACCGGCAGCATCACCTCCTGCTCGATTCTGCTGTTTATTTTTTTATAATCGGCAACATATCCGGGGCATGGGTAAGGACCGTGACCCGGGCACTTTCGCCTTTTACGGCCAGGGCCGCATCTAATGCTGCCTGGACGGAGGCGAAGGGTTTAAAGCCAAGGGTTGCCGCGTCGTCGGCGCAAATACCGCTGGATACGATATACACCGTTTCCCGTTCTTTGACCTGAGCCCAGGCGATGGCCAGCGCGGCGGCGACTTCGTCATGGACCTGGCCGCAAGATACGGCGTCCCGCAAATCACAGGCGGCATGATGGGTTACTTCCAGAATATCCTTGTGCATGACCGCCACGCCCTCGTAGCAGGGAGTAACGATGATGACAATCCCGCCGGCCTTAACCGCCAGGTCGGATGGGTAGAGAGTCTTGTGGGCCTGCCAGAATTCGAGGTCGCAAGGATGGGAACTTGAGAGCACGATGTCGGCCTCCTCAGGCAGTTCAACAGCATACACCTGTAGCGCCAGCTTGACTCCCTCGTTAAAGGCCTCGACTACATCGCCGTAAAAAGCGCCAACCACTTCGCCGTGACGGTTGAGAACGGTATTGAATATCGTGTTCAGGCCGACACTGCGAGCGATGGAATTGAGCTCACTGCGCACCGGATTATCTTCCACTCCGAGGTAAGAGCGGGGGGCCCGGACGCTCAAAAGATGGGTCTCGGCTGTCGTCTGCTCGCCGGAAATACCAGGCTGGACAATCTTGGCCCCGCCGGCAAACCCGGGAATATGGTGGGGAACAACGCTGCCGACCCCAATCTTGAAATCAGCTTCATAGGTTTCTTTGTTTACCGTGACATGAGTGCCGTTCGGAGTGGTCCCCAGATCGACCAGTTCGTCGGGATTCAGATAGTCATGGTTTTTGATGACCACCCGCTTGACGACCTCAGGGCCGAATTTTACCAGAATCTCCTCATCGGTCATAAACCGGTGGGTCCCCAGGGCGATAATCAGCGTAATCTGCGAATCCTTGATCCCGGCCGCGTTGAACTCGTCCAGCAGCACTGGAATGAGTTTCTCGGTTGGTGTCATCCGGGTGTTGTCGTCGGCGACAATGACGACCTTTTTTACTCCCTTTACCAGCTCCCGCAGCGGTTTGCTGCCGATAGGGTTATTCATCGCCCTGATGCATTCCTGCCGGACGTCGGCCACCGCGGGAACGTCTTTGGGCGAAAATGCGCCAACCAGATTCCCTGCGGGGATTTGCACTTCCACGATTTCCTTGCCGTACGGCAGGGCTACTTTAACCTTGGCCAAGATAGTCAGCTCCTTTAAATGGTTATTTGGTCTGCGGTTGCTGCGCCACGGCGTTTGCTACACCGGACTGCGGAACAGTTCGTAAATCTGCTCCCGGTTAAGGGCGTTATACAGTGCATCTTTACGTTTGAACAATGTGCTGTATTTTTCGACATTGACGGCATCAGGCTCGTAACGCCTTGGCTCATCGGGACTGATGGTATGAAAGGCCTCAGTGTAATCCTTGTAAATCCCCAGCGTCACCGCGGCGCTCATCAGCGCTCCCAGCGAGGAGGCTTCGTTGTTGTCATAGCGGATGACGGTCTTGGCGAAGGCGTCGGCCTGCATGCGGTTGAACAAGTCGAAAGAAGTCAGGCCGCCAGCAACGCTGACAACCGAGATATCCCCCACCAGGTTTTCCAACAGGGACAGGTTATGGGCGATTTCCAGTGAAATGCCTTCGAGAATGGCCCGGCTAAAGTCACTCCGGCGCGAACCCAACGACAGGTTGAAAAACATGCCTTTGGCCATGGGATTCCAGTAAGGTGCGGCGCTGCCTTCGAAATGGGTGAGCATCATCACGCCGTTGGCCCCGAGCGGCGATTCGGCTGCTTCCTGGTTCATTTGTGCGTAGACATCCTCCCCTTCGGGGTAAAATTGCTCCTTGAACCAGCGATGAATCGAACCGGTATTGAAAATCCCCGCCTCAGCAATCCATTTTCCGGGTACGGCTGCGGCGCTGCACAACGTCCGGCAATTATCGTCAAACTGGGGTTTTTCCGAATAGGCGATGACGAAAGACCCGGTGCCGGTATTGGCCTCGGCGTAGCCTGTTCGCAGAATATTCAGTGCAAGGGCGGCGCACTGCTGGTCACCGCCACCGATTACCACCGGCGTTCCGGGAGCCAGTCTGGCGGCAGCGGCTAGTTTGTTGTCAAGATATCCTACAATCGATCCCGGCGGTCGAAGGTCAGCTAAGAGCGACGGGGAAATGCCGGCAATGCGGAGCAAGTCTTCATCCCAGGAAAAGCTATTGATATTCATCAGCATCGTCCGGCAGGCCTGGGTCCAATCGGTCACGAACGAGCCGGTCAAAAGATAGACCACATAATCCTGTACACCAAGCATTTTGTGGGTTTTAGCGTACAGCTCGGGCCGCTCGTCTTGCAGCCACATCATTTTGGGAGCGGAAAAATACGGATCGACCCGCAGCCCTGTCCGGCGGTAAATATCCTTGAGGTTCATCTGGGCCAGTAGTTTGCCGCACTGGGCGACACTGCGCTTATCCTGCCACATAATGGCGTTATGCAGCGGATTGCCGTCCCTGTCCACCGGAATGACTGACGCCCGTTGCGAAGTCACCGCGATTGCATCAATATGGATATTCTTTTCTTTGATGAATTCTCCTGCCGCTTTCAGGGTAACCTGGAGCGCATCTTTCCAGCTGGCCGGATTTTGCTCCACATGATTATCCCGGCCGAATTCCGAATGATACTCCTTGCCTGAACGGTAGAGCAACTGGCCTGTTTTGCTGTACAGCATGGTTTTCAGGCTCGACGTCCCCACATCCACAACCAGTACGTGCTCCACATGCATCCCCTCTTCTCTGCCACTTTCATCCGAATATTATGAAAATTTTTTCCCGGCCAAAGCCCCTGGGGCAGCGCCCGGGGGCCTTAGCCTTTTATATAAATAATCAGCAGTCGCGAAACATTGCACTATATTTTTTTACTACATCTTTGACAAAGCCTACTTGCTTTAAGGCCACTTGGGAAAGATGGGGCCGTTCCCCGGAAGCCAGCATACCTTGTATCTTCTCGACAGTGTACATTGAAATCTCGGTGTTGACATTTATTTTGGCGATGCCATTGGCAATGCACTCGCGGACAATGGTCTCCGGTGTGCCTGATCCGCCGTGCAGCACCAACGGAATGTCGACAACAGTGGCAATCTTTTTCAACACGCCGACATCCACCTTTGGTGTGCCCTTATACATGCCATGGACAGTACCGATGGAAACAGCCAGGGCGTCGATATTCGTTTCAGCCACGAATTGCCTGGCCTGCTCAGGATTGGTGTAGATCTCTTTGGCAGCTTCCTCGTTGGAGAAATCTCCGCCGGCCAAAGCCCCCAACTCGGCCTCCACACTCACCCCGGCTGCATGGGCAATTCTTACGATCTCGGCAGTCTTCGCCATATTCTCGGCAAAGGGAAGGGCCGAGCCGTCGTACATCACCGAGGTAAACCCTGCTTTGATGGCCTGGACGATATGGGCAAACGATTTGCAGTGATCCAGATGCAATACCACCGGAATATCGGCTTTAGCGGCCATAGCGCCCACCAGGGCGGTGACTTCGGTCAGTTCCATGTTCGTCAGATAATTTTCGCCAAAGGCGACAATGGTGGGATATCCCATTTCCCGGCCGGCCTCGACAACACCGCGGATGGTCTCATAGCTATAGACATTGAAAGAGCCCACGGCGTATTTTCCCTGGCGGGCCCCCTTCAGCACCGCCGACAGATTGACCATCATTGCTGCACACCTGCCAGCCATGCTTTGAATTCCGGCTGGTCCAGCACTTCACGGTTGATGATGAAGCGGGCCTTCTGTCCGCTGAGAAGTTTATGGATATCTTCCATCAGAATCTCCGGCGAACGGGTGAGGGCTTCTTTGGTGGTACCGGCGATATGGGTGGACAGAGTCACATTATCCAGGGTCAATAATTCGCTGTCTGGCTTGATTGGCTCAAAATTAAATACATCCAATCCGGCTCCGGCGATTTTTTGCGCTTTGAGAGCTTCAATCAGCGCCGCCTCGTCTACCAGGCCGGCCCGGGCGGTATTGATCAGATAAGCGGTCGGCTTCATCAGCGCCAATTCTTTGGCACTGACCATATTTTTGGTACTTTCACTCATCCGGGCGTGGAGACTGATAAAATCGCTGTCTTTAAACAACGTTTCCTTATCCACCAAGGTGCAACCGGCCTCCCGAACAGCGTCGGCGTCAACAAAAGGATCATAAACCAGGCGGTTTACACCAAAGCCGGATAGCTTCTGGGCCAATAACCGGCCAATATAGCCAAAGCCGACGATGCCGACATTCTTGCCCTTCAGCTCGGGAACCCAGTCCGAATTGGAAAATTCCTTGCGCCACTGGCCGTTCTTGATGGCATAGTGTGCTCTGGCTATGTTGCGGCACTCTGACAGCATCAGGCCTACCGCAAAATCAGATACCGCTTCAGCGTTGCGGCCTTCAATGTTAAAGATGAGAATGCCGCGCTTGGTCGCTTCCCCGACATTGACATTCTCCAGACCGGCCCGGGAAACCCCGGCAATCCTCAATTTAGGCATGGCATCAAACACCTTGGAAGATACCGGGACAAATAGTCCCGCCAACAGCTCGGCATCCTGGCCGCGCTCGCGGATAAGAGCATCTACCTCTTCAATTTCCGGCCCCTTCTTTTCGACTTCCAGCCTCCGTGCCTGAAGTTTTTGCCAGTTGGGTTCCCAATCCCCAACATGAACATCGCCGACGAAATCCCCCAGAAACTTTTCCGCCGCTGCCTTGAACTCAGACCCCAGGATCATGGCATCGCCAAGCAATATTGTCTTCAGCTGTTTTTTCATAACGACTTCCTTTCTGCTTATCGCTTGATATGGTAAAACATTAGAGCGGTTCACGCAAAAGACACCCTAGTCGACCAGTAGTTTTAAAACTATCATATTACAGCGACAGTAATTTTACTACTATATTTCTTGTTTCTGAAGCAGAATCCTGCTCACTCTTATATTTTTTTCGCGATCTGGCCAGTCGTCTGGAGAGTCAACAATCTATGTCGCTAGAAAAAATTCTATGACTTATATTGTAGAAAAAAAGGGTCTTTTGCTGAAATAGCGAATTTTTTCCTGATGGCGTTTTTACTTGGGTGAAAAGTTGCGGAGGTTTGTTTGTGGCGATGGACACCAGTGCCCCGGAAAGGGCAATAACTTTGAACAGCCCTGCCGGAGGCGCGGCACCAAGGGGACCGGCAACTCCTGAAGACAAAGCAGCCACCACCCTCCGGCGCAATCAAGCCATCGAGATTAGGCTGAAACAACTCCAGACGATGCATTATGTAGCTGTGGATTATTCGCAAGAACTTATTCGCAGGGAATATCAGCCCCCCCCCGAACCAACCTTTGATGATGTCTTGGCTGAAGCCACGAAAAAAATCAACAATGATTATTCGGCCCACTACGGCATGGATTATTGCATTATTGCGTTCCCTGTCGCCTTGGCCCTTTTTCTGATGGACTGGCTGTGGTCCCCCCTTGTTCTTATGGGATCGGCGTTCGGTGTCGTCGGATTGATCAACGACCGCGCCAGCAAAAAAAGAGCGCTGGCGCAGGCCGCCAAATCGGCTGACCTTTATATCAAGCGACGGCTCCGCGAATTCTGGAAAGCGGTTGAGGAAGCCAAAGTCAACTTCGAAACCGAAGAAGGGGAACGGATCTGGAACATCAAGCAACTCATGATCGGCCGGCGCGATATGGTCATCAACGCAGTCCAGACAACCATCCACGAATTCCCGGTTCCTTTCGTCCTGCCGGTGGTAGTGGAACTTTTGACCGGTGATCCGCTGGTGACACTGAATTTTCCGGCCGGCGACCGCCTGCCGCGTTCGGTAGCTGGCGAATATGGCACCGATCTTGGGCGCCAATATGGGGATACCATCCCCGGTGTATTGGTAAACATCGCCTTTGAGCTGCTTATTAATATCCCCAGTTTTGAAGCTGTTTTTATCAATGCCTACTTACAGCAAGAAGAAGACCACCACTGCATTCTCGGGACGAAAATATCCCGGGCCGATGCTGTCCGATCTTCAAACCATACCACACCCCTCGACTTCTTGAAAACATTGGGTGCAACTTACCGCCTGCAGGGCGACGGAAAACCAGTGGGCGCTGCCCCATCATTGCCGCCTTGGCATGACGCGGCAGTCCAGCGGGAAATCGAAAAAATAAACGCTCTGTGCAAGCTGAGTTTCGAATAATATTCCCTGCATGAACCTCGTTCTAATCAAAAAACTGGCCGTTGGCCAGTTTTTCAGTTTTGCCTGATATTTATTTTTCGCCAAAAGCGGCGACTTCCTCCGGTTTGAATACCTTAACAATAAACCGGGTCAATTCCTGCGTCAGGTCAATCATCCTGGTTTGCTCTGTAATTGCCTTGCCGGCCTTATCCAGGATCAGCTTTACCAGCGGCCTGGCTTGCAGGCGGGGTAGCACCTGAGCAACTACTCCCGTCTCGCCGGTATCCAAAAGCACCACCGTGCCGACAGGGAAAAGGGCCACATTCTCCAGAAATATGTCGGTAATGGCAGGATCGAGCTTCGTTCCCCGCGACGCCAACACCACCTCATAAGCCTCATGGGGAAGCAGGGCCGGGCGGTAAGGCCGGTCCGACGTAATCGCATCATATAGGTCAGCGATGGCGGCAATCCTGGCATAGCGGTGAATCTCTTCCCCTGCCAGCCCGCGCGGATAACCGCTTCCGTCAAAGTTTTCATGATGCTGATAGGCAATATGGGCAGCAAGCAAGGGAATGGCGCTCTGCTGCCGCAAAACATCGAAACCGGCTTGGCTATGCCCCTTAATGATCTGCCACTCATCTGCCGCCAGCGGTTCCTTTTTATTCAGCACTTCAGGCGCTATCAGCATTTTTCCGATATCATGCAAAATAACGCCAAGGGCCAATTCCTGCAGTTGTAGTTCTGTGAGCCGCATCTTTAGCCCGATGACCGCCGCGATCAAACAAGTATTGATGGAATGGCTGAAAGTATAATCATCATGGGTGCGAATATCGGTCAGATGGATCAACACCTGCTTATTATCCACCACATCTTCGATAATCATCTTGATGGCGTTTCGCAGCCCGGCGACGTTGATCGCGCCGTTTTTTCGGAAAGTCTGGAAGGTATTATGAGTGATTTTAACGGTCTCCACCCGCGTCTTCTCATGCAATATCTCCTGGGCTTCGTGGGACAGATACGGGTTTTTCACATAAACAGAATCGATATCCATATTGGCCAATCGCGCGATTAAACGCTCATCGAGTAGGATATCCCGCCCCAACAACAAGCTGCCGTTGGCATTATAAATATTGCGGGCAGTCACCAATCCCGGTCGGAGATGTTCAAGGGACAACCGCAGCATACTATTCTCCTTCAGTATTTAGTGTGTTGGACTGGATCGACAAAATGATTTTCACACGTTCTTTATTGTAATGCATCAAAATGAATTTGACCTGAAAGAAAGATTCTTCTGGGGAAAAATAAAAACCGGCCTAAGGCCGGGGGCACCTCCCAAAAAGATTGCTAGCACTATACTGAATCTAGAACTTCGCTTGAAGACCGAAAATTTCCTGCTGTTATTATACAATTTTCAACAATTTTACCCATAATGGGAACTGCGCACCCTTTCTCCCCCACGACTTCGGGCAATACCAATACCCACACAAAAAGAAGGCTTGCAATCCTGCAAGCCTTCTTTTTGTGTGGGTATTCATACAGCTATGGCTGATTTACCGGAAAATGATGCAGACCGGGCTGCCGGTATTGATGATCTGACCGCTAGGCGTCAGCTTGCCGGTGCTCTTGTTGACCTTGAAGGCAACAATTTTGTCACTGTCTTGGTTGGCGGCGTAAAGAAAATCACCGGACGGATGCAGTGTAATAAAGCGGGGCGTGATCCCCTGGGTCGGCTCCCAGCCGACGGTGGAAAGGGTCCCGTTGGCCTGATCCACAGCGAAAATGGTCACACTGTCGTGGCCACGGTTGGAACCGTACACGAATTTGCCGGAAGGCGCAACCGCGATTTCGGCACAGACGCTGTCGCCGGTGAAATTAGTCGGCAGGGCGGGAAGCACTTGAATTGGTTTCAATTCACCCCGCTCGGGGTCATATCCATAGGTCGTCATCGACGAGTCGAGTTCGTTGATTACATAGACATAAGGTTTACTGGGGTGAAAGCCAACATGGCGAGGGCCTGCACCGACCCGGGTCTTGACCCAAGGCGGATTGTTGGGAATCAACTTGCCATTGGCGGTGTCCAGGCGGAAAACGAACACTTTATCCAGCCCTTTGTCTGGGACAACAATAAACCGCCCGGCAAGGTCAAAAGGAATATGATGCGGATGGGATAGGGTCTGCTCAAACCGGTTAGGTCCAACATCACCTGGCAGGGGAACCAAATCGCTGTAAGCGCCCAGCGAACCGTCCTCGTTGATGGGGAAGGCGGCTACAGCACCGGAGCTATAGTTGGCCACAACCAGAAACTTATTGGTCGGGTCAACTGTCGAGTGCACCGAGTTTTTGCCGCCGGTGGGCTGTTGATTCAGCTGGGTGAGAAGACCGGTCTGCTGATCGATGGCGAACGCTGTGATGAACGTTCCGTCGCCATGGACGGAATAGAGAAAACGCTGCTGTCGATCCAGCGTCAAAAAGGAAGGGTTGAAAATCTCCAGCAGCTGAATCTGAGTCCAGTCGCCGGTTGCCGGGTCAATGCGGTAAACTTTGATGCCTTGGCCGTTGCCCTTGCGCTCCTTGCTGGTGTAGCAGCCAACATAGGCATATTTCGGGGCCGCCTGAGAAGGCGCTGCCTCCTGTCCCGAAGCACCCTGAACGACCGAGGGAAGCATCCCCCCTGCCGTAATCACTGCCGCAAAACCCACCGCCCCCTTCAGAAAGGTACGGCGCGGGATGACTTTGTCCACGAATGGGTCGGCAGATTGCAAAACGGTCCTGGAGTCCTTTTTCTCACTCATTCCAGTATCCCCCCTACATTATGGTTTACCGCGGGAATTCTCCGTCAGGTCTGGTAAAATCCTCTATTTTCGCCCAATTACATGTAATTTATTCCATATGACTATTGGAAGAACAAAATAAAAGAGCCTGCATCGCTGCAGACCCATTATTTTCGCCGCACTACCCTTTAGCCAGCAAACCCTTAAGGCAGGAGAGGAAGGCCACCACAAACCAGCATAATCAAGCCAGAGAAACCGACGAACATCCCCAACATGACGGCAATATCTTGCAATTCTGCCTTGCAAATTCCAGCCCATGCCTTTTGATCGGCTATTTCTGACCCGTTCATTTTCATAACATCTTCCATTAACGGGCTCACCTCCTTGCATGTGAAACAAATCACTTTTTCTATTTGTAGTATAATTCATTTCAGTATAGATGAAAAATACTTAGTTACTATGATATAATAGTTTCAAACTATTATACAGGTGGAGTTGAGCGCGAAGTGGAACTCAGGCAGTTGGAATATTTCCAGATGGTCAGCCGGCTAAGCAGTGTAACTAAGGCCGCCGAGCGGCTGCATATCGCCCAGCCTTCGGTGACAGTGGCCATTCGCAAACTGGAAGCAGAACTCGGCGTAAAGCTTTTTGACCGCAGCCAAAAGCAGTTGTCCCTGACGGCCGAAGGCCAGGTCTATCTGCAGCGGGTTGATGACATCCTTTGTCGTATTCATGATTCGATCATGGAAATGAGTGATTACCGAACCCTTCAAAAAGGCTCAATAAAGATAGGGCTGACCCCGACGATCGGAGCCGCCCTTTTCCCTTTCATCTTCGCTAAATTCCGGCAAGCCTATCCCCAGCTGGAAGTTTCCATCACCGAAGAAGGCTCCCTGGCCGTCCGGAGCCTATTAGAGCAAGGGGAACTCGATATCGGCGTTCTGATCATCTCCAATATTTCACGCCGCCTGTCAGTAGTCCCCATCACCGCCGGCCAGATCTTCGTCTGCCTGCCGCCGGGTCATCCGCTGGGCAAACTGCATTCCAGCATCCCGTTTGCTGAGCTCAAAGACCAACCCTTTATTCTGTTTAAAGAGGACACATACAGTCGCCAGCTAATATTGGAAGAATGCGCCAAACACCAATTTGAGCCACGGATTGTTTTTTCCTCCAGTCAGATCGAAACCATCCTGGGCCTTGTCGAACAGGGAGCCGGAATCTCTTTTCTAATGGATGCCATCGTCCGCAAGCGCTCGTCGATCATCAGCCGCCCTTTGTCAGAGCCGCTTTTCGTCCGGGCGGGATTGGCCTGGAACCGGGACCGTTATCTGTCCAACGCCGCGAGAACTTTTATTGACTTCATCAACGATTCTCCGGCAATATAATCTTCCTGCTTTGTTTGCTCAGAGCGAAGGCTCCCGGGATAATCCCGGGAGCCTTCGCTCTATTGCAGTGGCTGACGGCCTCGGCCGCTAGACCACCTTTTCCTTGCGTTTGCCCAGATAGGCTTCTTTCACCCGGGCGTCGTTGATCATTTCTTTCGAGCTTCCTTCCAGCACAACCCGGCCGCCTTCAAGAATATAGGTTTTTTGCGATACATCCATCGCTAAAAGAGCATTTTGCTCTACCAGCAAGATGGGAACACCCATGGAATTGATTTCCACGATCTTGACAAATAACTCGTCGATGACCTTCGGCGCCAGTCCCATGGACGGCTCATCCAACATCAGCAGCTTGGGCCGGCCCATGATCGCCCGGCCGATAGCCAGCATCTGCTGCTCGCCCCCGCTAAGGCTCCAGGCATACTGCTTGTGTCTTTCTTTCAGCCGCGGAAAAAGAGCGAATACCTTCTCCAGATCGTCTTCCAGGCTGGCATTTTTGATACCCCGCCAAGAAACGCTGCCCACTTCAAGATTTTGCTGAACGGTGAGTCCCGGGAAAACATGGCGGCCCTCCGGCACATGCAAGAGGCCGGCCTTGGCCATATATCGCGGGCTTTCCTTGCTGATATTCTCGCCGTTATAAAGAATCTCTCCATTTCGAGTGATAAGACCGGATATGGACCGCAGAAGACTGGTTTTCCCAGCCCCATTGCTGCCGATCAAGGCGACGATCTCCTGATTGCCGACTTCCAAACTCACGCCGTGAAGGGCTTCAATATTTCCGTAGTAGGCATAAAGATTATTGATCTTAAGCACTTCGGCCCCTCCCCAGATAAGCCTCAATTACAGCTTCATTGCTCTGAATTTCTTCCGGTGTCCCGCCTGCAATCTGCCGCCCGAAGTTCAGCACCGTAATCTGACTGCAAATGTTCATGACCAGGTCCATGGAATGTTCCACCAATAGGACCGCGGCGTCATGTTGAATGGCGATATTCATCAGTGCCTCGACCCGCTCCATCTCCTTGCTGTTGAGACCGGCAGCCGGCTCATCCAAGAGGACAACTTTCGGGCGAGAGAGGAGAGCGCGCACGATTTCAAACAGTTTCTGCTGGCCGTAGGACAGACAGGTAATGGTGTCGTCCATATCCAGTTTGAGGCCGGCAGCGTCCAGCAGCCCTTCCAAAGAAATATTGCCGGTCTTGGACAGTTTTGACTTATCCTTCATGTTGGCTAAATCGATTCCCAAAAACAGATTGGTTCTGATGTCGCAGCGGCGGAGAAGCCGGGGATGTTGAAAGGTCCGCGCCACTCCCAGCCGGGCCCGCATATGGTTTGGCTGTTTAGTGATGCATTCCCCGTCCAGAAAGACATCTCCGGAATCCATGTCCGTGACGCCGCTGATCAGGTTCATCGTAGTGCTTTTGCCTGAGCCGTTCGGCCCGATCAGGCCGTGGATCACGCCTGAAGTAAGAGTTAAAGATACCTCATCGGCGGCAACTACCCCGCCAAACCGTTTACAGAGTTTATCCAAGATCATTACTTGGTTCTTTTGTACAGCTTCGTTTGCGGATATATTCATAGGCCTTTTTCCCTCCTCCGATCAGCCCGTCAGGCATTACTACCATTAGCACCATGACACCCAAGCCATAGATAAGCAAAATATATTCCTGCAAGAATCTAAACCATTCCGGCAGCAGCATCAATAGCATGGTGCCGACAATCGGTCCTGCCAGGGTATTATAACCGCCCAGCATCAGCATGACCAGATACAGCGCCGACTGGGGAAAGGTGAAGGTCGTGGCACTGATATAGCTGCTCAGAAAGGCAAACAGCGACCCGGCAATGCCGCAATACATGGCCGCGATGCTAAAGGCGATGATTTTTGTCCGGTAACTATTCACACCCATGCATTTTGCAGCAATTTCGTTGTCCCTGATAGCCATAAACGCGCGTCCCAAAGCAGAACGATGCAATATATAGGTAACAATGCTGACCCCGACCACGATAACCAGGATCAGATGGAAATTGTTGATTTCGCTGCTAAATTCGATCGATCCGATTCCGAATGCCGGAATACCTCCGATACCATCGGCCCCACCGGTCACCGGCTTCCAATTTTGAAACAGCCCATTCAGAATCATAACCACTCCGATGGTGGAAAAGCCGAAATAGTGACCGTGCAGCCGGAACAGTGCCAAACCGAGAATGGCTGCAATCAACCCGGTGCCAAGGACACTGGCAACCAAAGCCAGAAGAGGTGCGACTTGCAGTTTGACTGTCAAAATCGCCGTAATATAGGCACCAACGCCCCAGAACCCGGCCTGAGCAAACGAGATTTGCCCTGCCATTCCAAAAACGACAAACATGCTCAATACACAAAGGTATGTGATCATCGTGATATTGACGACCCGCATCAGGTAATTGGACGAAGCCATGGGAATCAATGTCGCGGCAACGGCAATCAATATTGCAATAACCCAAATCCATTTATTCTTCGCTATCATGTTAGCCACCTAAACCTTTTCGGCGATTTTTTCGCCAAATATCCCTTGCGGGCGAACAATCAATGCCAGAATCAGACAGAGAAAAACAATGGCATCCCGGTATGTGGAAGAAATATATGCTCCGGAAAATGTATCGACAAACCCGATGAGAAGGCCGCCAATAATCGCGCCGTGCACGCTGCCAAAGCCGCCGATGATCACAGCTGCGAAGGCCTTTAGGCCGGTTATGCCCCCCATTGTCGTCGTTACAAAAAAGATCGGCGCCAACAAAAGTCCACCTACACCGGTGATCAATGCGCTGATGGCAAATGTCAAGCCGGTGGCCAGCACGACCGGAATGCCGATCAGAGCTGCGGCATACTGGTCCTGGGCCGTTGCTTGCAGGATGTGCCCAAGATAGGTCCGCTCCAGCAGCATGAAAATAGCGCCCATGAGAAGGGCCGCGATCCCGATGGTCAGGAGGAACTGCCATTCGATCGACACTGTGCTGAATTTAGCCAGGCCGGTAACGATCGGCTCCACCCCAAGCGGTGCAGGACCCCAAAGGATGGTGGCGATTTCTTTTAAGGCAATAGATGCCCCTATCGTACTGATAATGACGGTAATATCCCAGGATTTTCTTAGTGGCCAATACGTTATGAAATGAAAAAAGACGCCGAACAAACCCATGATCAGCGCACAGACTCCCAGCGCCACCCCCATCGGCAACCCCAACTGCGCGGTAAGGGTATAGGAAGTAAAAGCACCCACCATGAGGAATTCACCCTGGGCAAAGTTGACGACCCCTACGGCCCGCCAAATGAGAACAAAGCCCATTGCGACCATTCCATAGACAATGCCCATTGCCAAACTGGCGATGATCAATTGCAAGACCATTTATTATCATTCCCCCTTTTGGGAGGGGAGTAAGAATACTCTTACTCCCCTTGTCTTCATCCTTTTCTAGCTCTCTAACGGCCTTTGATAGCTTCGATAACCTGCGGTACGCCATTCTTAGTCTGAACAATCAAGACGCTGGTCCCGCCAACATTATTCTCGTCAAAGGTATAAGTAGTCGACACGCCGACAAAATCCTTGATAGCAGCCATTGCTTGTCTGATAGCATTTTTGTCGGTCGATCCGGCTTTTTTCAGCGCCTCGGCGGCCAGGGAAATGGCGTCATAGTTCATCGCCGAGTTGAATTCCGAATCAATATTGTATTTTGCTTTATAGCGTTTTGCAAAATCTTGCCCTTTGGGCACAGGAGTGGTTGTAACATAGTCAGCTACCGAATAGACATTCTCGGCGTTTTCTTTCGCCAGATCGATAGCGATCTTGGTGATATAGGAATTGGAACCGATCAGTGCGACATTCAGGTCAAGAGATTTCATCTGTTTCATGATCAGCCCGGCTTCCACCTGCTGCGACCAGGCGAGGACGCCCTCCGCTCCGGAAGCCTTGATTTTTGCCAAAACAGGGGTAAAGTCTTTATCGCCGCCATTATAGGATTCCACCAATACCGGCGGTTGGCCCATGTCTTCCAGAGCTTTCTTGGCAACAGCCGCGGCGCCGGAAGCAAAGTTATCTGTTTCATGAAGAATGGCTATCTTTTTGAGTTTCAGCTGACCAGCCGCATATTTTGCGATTGCGGTTGCTGAGATGGCGTCAGCTGTACGGGCCTGGAACATCCAGGGGTTTTTCTGCTTGGCCAGGTCGTTGCTGCTGCCCATAACGAGCGTCGGAATTTCAGCTTTTTTGATGCTCGGCGAAATCGCCAAATCCATGTTGCTGTAAATTGGCCCAAGAATGACAGATACACCGCTGCCAGACAATTTGTTGTAGGCGTTAACTGCGCCAGCGTCGTTCCCGTTGTCATCTTCAAATACTGCTTCCAGTTTGCGGCCATTAATGCCGCCTGCACCATTGATGTCCTCAATGGCTAATAGAACCCCGTTCTTGGTATACTGTCCAGTCAAAGCCCGCTCGCCGGTCAGGGATGTCACAACACCGATTTTGATCGGCGCGTTCTTATCATCGCCCGCGCTCTTTTGTGACGAACAGCCGGCCATTAATGAGACCACAAACATAACCATAAGTACTGCGGCTAACCATTTTTTCATTTTCCCGAATTCCTCCTTTTATTTTCCCTCGCCTCTCCGGTCTCTGCTCACAAGATTTGTCCCATCAAATCCCCCTAATATATTATTGGTATATTTTTTATTATCACTTAATTCTACATATGCCCGAAATTTCCTTTGTTCCAACAGCTTCAGGATGACTCCAAACCACAAAAATAAATCGCCATTTTCTGGAGGCCCATTTCACTCTAGCTAGGCAACGCTCACAAAACCATAAAAGGACTCTGCATTGCTGCAGAGCCCTCAGATTCCTGTTCTATTTCTGCCCGGTGATTGCCTGGCAAAGGCGCTCCATGCCGGTACGAATATCTTCTTCACTTGCCGCCAGACTGACCCGCACATGCTGGAGCATGCTTTTGCCGAAGGCCGTCCCCGGCGCGGTGGCTACCTTGGTTTCGCGCAAGAGTTGTTTCGCGATCTCACCGGAATTGCTGCCCAGACGACTGACGTTGACCATCAGGTAAAAGGCTCCATCCGGCGTATACTCATACAGACCGTAGCGACGGAGAATGTCGAGAGCAATATCCCGCCGCAACTGATAAGCATCGCGCATCTTCACCACTGGATCATAAGGCCCTTTTAGGGCTGCCACTGCCGCCTTCTGCGAAATCGAGCTCGCACAGGAAACCAACAGTTCCTGCAATTTACTGATCACAGCCGAAATTTCGGCAGGAGCGATCACATACCCCAGCCGCCAGCCTGTCATCGCATGGCTCTTGGAAAAGCCGTAAATGGCTAGGACCCGTTCCTCCACATCGATGCTTTTAATACTGAAATGGGTGCAGTCGAAAACAAAATCCTCATAAACCTCGTCGCTGATGATATAAAGATCATGCTTACAGGCCAATTGATAGATTCCCTCCAGCAGCTCTTGCGGAAATACTGCTCCGGTGGGATTTGAAGGGGTATTGATAACAATCGCCTTGGTACTGGGAGTAATCAATCCTTCCATTTCGGCGAGGTCAGGGAGGAAACCCCGGTCAGGCCAAAGGGTATACGGCACCGACTTCGCCCCCAAGAAATCGACCATTGGCTTGGGATTGTGCCAACCCGGATCAGGCAGAAGCACTTCGTCGCCTTCATTCACAATCGCCATAACGGCGGACTCAAGCGCCGTAACAGCTCCCGGGCACACCGTAATGTTGCTGGCGGTAGCCCTAAATCCGTTTTTTTGCGCAACCTTTACACAAATAGCCTCTTGCAGTTCAGGAATGCCGCGGGAAGATGTATAGGCGGTAAAACCGTCTTTGATCGCCTTTATCCCTGCTTCACCGATATAATCCGGCGTGAAAAAATTGGGCTGCCCCACCTCCAGGTGAATGCAATCCGGCGTTTTCCAGGCCAGTTCCATAATTTCGCGAATCTGATAGGCCGGCATCGCCGCCGCCCGTTTAGAGATTGGTTTCATTTTCAGTCCTCCCAGTACGTTTGCTCCCTGTGGCCATCCCGTCGCGGCCCTGGAAAGCAGATCTTTTTTACTGCAGCAAATCCTGTTTCACCTTGTCAAGTCCGATGCGGTCGATCATCCGTCCCATACGCTCATAGCTCTTGCCGTTTTCCTTATAATAAGCAAAAACTTTACCAACCAAGGCCTCAATCTCGTTGGGCTGCACACCCTCGGCCAAAACATCCCCCAGCCTAGGCTTGACCCCCGCATTGCCACCGATCAGGACGGTATATCCCTTCGTCGTTCCGATAATCCCCAAATCCTTAACAGCCGATTCGCTGCAAGAATTCATGCAGCCCGAAACGCCAATTTTGAATTTTGACGGCAGGGTCATGCCGTGATACATCTCGTCCAAAGCAAGCCCGAGGGTAACAGCGTCCTGCTGTGCCAACCTACAAAAATGGGTGGCCGGACATATCTTCACACTGCGGACACACAGGCCAATGGCGTTGCCCTTTTCCATCCCCAGCTCTTCCCACACACTATCGATTTTGTCTTCCTCGATCCCCACAATCGCAATACGCTGGGCGCTTGTCAGTTTCAGCGCCTGAGCGCCGTATTTTTCCGCGACATCGGCAATCTTTCTGAGAACATTAAAATCCATAATAATTCCACCGGCGATATGCGGGGCAATGGCATATGTCGCTTTATCGCGCTGGACTACGGCCCCTTTTTCCAGTATATCTCCCTTAACTTCCATCTTGTTGACCTCCTAAGAAAAAATCCGCAATAAATTCATTATACCATATTTATACTGGCTCTTTTTAGGCCTTGATTCTGTTTTTGCTTTTTGACATATCTCGCTGCAATGAAATGGTAAAATACTTTCAGGAAATTTTTGTAAATTAGCATGTCTAATGAATTAACGCAACAGCATAATTTTAAATGAGACGAGGTGGCATTATGGTAAAGCATTACTGCAACCAGTCAAATACTTCGTAAAAGACACCGCT
The DNA here is from genome assembly GCA_031292035.1 of Negativicutes bacterium. Next base: position 223,897 of record JARLHX010000179.1, read on the forward strand.
GTGAGATGATTTACTTTCGCGTGGAATTCGGGAGCAGAAATAGGGAGGGATATTCATGATTCGATCAAAGGTGATTTCGATTATTTGCGCTCTCGTCATGTTATGCACTGTGGCTGCGCCGGTTGTCTCCGGTGTACACGCAGCGTCTTTTCGTCCGGAAAAGAGCGATAGCGGCATGGTACTAAGCGTTCAAAAAATAGCGGATGAAATCGGTACAAAGGTCTTGAATGAAGGCGGGAATGCCGTCGATGCCGCCGTGGCCGTCGGCTATGCATTAGCGGTCGTGCATCCGGTCGCAGGCAATCTGGGCGGCGGTGGATTCGCAGTCATTCACACCGCCAAAGGCGAAAATGTTGCTCTGGATTTTAGGGAAATCGCTCCGGGAAAAGCCACCCGCGACATGTATTTGGATAAAAACGGCGAAGTCATTCCGAATGCCAGCACGGTAGGGTATCTTGCCGCCGGTGTCCCCGGGACGGTTGCCGGCATGAGCGCCATGCTTGACAAGTATGGTACCAGGAAACTCGCCGATTTGATTCAGCCAGCCATCCGCTATGCTGAAACCGGCTTTATGATCAGCGCTCACAATGCAGAGATTTACCAGGAATACGCCCCAACCCTCGCAAAATTTGCTTCTACCCGAAAATACTTTCTCAAACCTGACGGTTCTCCCTTGAAAGAAGGCGATCTACTCGTACAGAAGGATTTGGCCCGCACCCTCAAACTGATTGCCGCCAAGGGCCCTGACGTATTTTACAAAGGAGAAGTCGCCGAACTGATCGTCAAAGACATGGCCGCGAACGGCGGCATTATGACCAGGGAAGACTTAGCTCGCTACAGTCCTGTGTGGCGGGAAACAGTGCACGGAACCTACCGTGGCTATGATATTTACTCGATGTCCCCTCCCAGTTCGGGTGGAACGCATATTGTCCAAATGTTGAATGTCATGGAAGGTTATAACCTCAAAGAAATGGGACAAAATTCTTCGGCTACCATCCATGTAATGGCTGAGGCCATGCGTCAGGCCTATGCTGACAGATCGCTTTATATGGGCGACCCGAACTTTGTCCAAGTCCCGGTGAAAGAGCTTACCGCCAAAGAATACGCGACTGATATCCGCAATAAAATACAGCCGCAGAAAGCAACTCCCAGCAGCGAGGTAAAGCCCGGAAAACCAACCCACGAAGGCAATAATACCACTCACTTTTCGATTGTCGACAAGTGGGGTAATGCCGTGGCCATTACCTATACCATCAACGACTGGTGGGGCAGCGGGGCGGCTGTCAATGGCGCGGGGTTTATGCTCAACAACGAAATGGATGATTTCGCAATCAAGCCTGGCGTTCCCAATCTCTATGGGCTCATCGGCGGAGACGCCAATGCCATTGAGCCCTATAAACGGCCGCTGAGTTCGATGTCACCCACCATCGTGGCAAAGGATGGCAAATTGTTTATGGTTCTCGGCAGTCCTGGCGGTTCGCGGATTATAACCAGCGTCTTGCAAGTCATTTCAAATGTCATCGACCATGACATGAATATCCGGGAAGCGGTTGACGCGCCACGCATCCATATGCAGTGGGTGCCGGACGAGCTGCGCGTTGAGGCGCACGGATTGGCCCAGGACGTAATAAACAGCCTTTCGGCAATGGGCTATACACTCACAGTAAAAGAACCGATGGGTGAAGTGAACGCTATCTTGGTAGAACCGAAAACCGGCCTGTTGACCGGGGCGCGCGATCCGCGGGGAGAATTTTAAGGGTTGCCGCACGAAAGGCTAGTCGGTCAGCAATAACCATGTGTCAGGATTGATAAAAAGGCCTGAGCCCTCGCTTTAGAAGCTCAGGCCCTTTTTATCTTTCTTGGACCGAATAAAGTTGTAGAGAAATCAGGGCCTGTCAGGGTGTAAAAAAAGGTTTTGCCGCAGGCAGGTGTAATAACTTCCATAGGGCCCCGGGATCTCCAGGGATGGTTCAGTCTCCCCGGCGTAGTTCTGGAAATTCCCTAGCATATCGCTTTAAGGAGAGAGTAGAAAATGGCTAAAATACCAAAAAACCGGCAAGATACTGAGATGATCGGTAATGTGCTGGAACAGACTAGCTTTGAGCATGTCAGCGACGGTGTCGCCGACCAACCTGTCGCTAAACCAGTAAAAGCTGAACCGGCAAAAACAGCCTATGCCGCCTTTTTGACGCCAGAATTGCAGGAAGATCTCGGCAAGGCTTTACTGACACTCAAATTGAAATTGTACAAAGAAGGCATCATCGATTATACCCTAAAAGTGTCGTGCGAGACCGATCAAGTGGTGCTTAAGGCTGTCCCTTTAAAAAAGTCGCCAAAACAGCGCTAATACAATCATACATTTTGCATAATGCGGGCGGGTCTCGTCCACAGAAGAAGCAGTGAGGATTATGTCCTCACTGCTTTGTTTTATCATCTATCGCTCGCCGGGGCGGCCTTTTTTCACCAGTCTTTTACTTCACTTGCTCTGCAGGGCTGGCCTCTTCTTTCGCCGCCCAGTAGCCGGCTAATACCGATCCTGTAAGGTTGTGCCACACGCTAAAGATGGCTCCGGGAATGGCTGCGACAGGGTCGAGGTGAGCAATCGCCAAAGCAACCGCAAGCCCCGAGTTCTCCATACCGATTTCAAAAGCGACTGCTTTTGCTTTTTTATGGGCCATACCGACCGCTCGGGATCCTCCATAGCCAAGACCCAAGCCCAGGCCGTTATGCAGGGCGACCGCGAGAAAGGCGATTGCGGCAACCGAAGCCAGTTTAGCCGCGCTAAGGGCAACAACAATAGAAATGATGGCAATAATTGATACTACCGAAATCAGCGGTATGATGACCATAGTCCGGTTGACGAAATCAGTAGCAGCCATACGGATGATAACTCCCAACGCGATCGGGAACAGCACAATCTTTAGAATATCCAGCAACAGTGCTTCCGCATTTATGGGGATGATGGTACCAGCCAAAAACAAGAAAATAAAGGGGGTAAGCAGGGGGGCCAAGATGGTATTAATACTGGAAATGGTCACCGACAGGGCGGTATCTCCCTTGGCGATAAAGGTCATAACATTGGAAGCCGTGCCGCTGGGGCAGGCGCCAACGAGAATCAGTCCTGCCGCGAGAGACGGCGGCAAGCCTAATAGCTTGGCAACAAGAAACGCAACCCCCGGCATGATGACATAGCGCAAAACCACTCCGTAAATTACATCCTTAGGACGGGTTAATACCAATTTGAAGTCATCCAGACTCATAGTAAGCCCCATGCCCAGCATGACCACTCCGAGCAGATACGGAATATATTGGCCATATGGTTTAAAGGGGTCTGGACTGAGAAACGCAGTTGCCGCAAAGACGATTACCCATAGCGGAAATAATTTGGTAATAACCTTGGAGATTTTCTCAACGATTCCCATTTTAAATCCTCCCGTTCACGTGCGTCGCCGGCCGCTAACCACAGCAGGGCTTTGCCTTTTTTCGGTACTTCCACATTGATAAATTATAGTCCTCTCTAATCCTTTTAACAAGCAAAGAATGTTTTTTCAAGAATCGGCCCTCAGTGACAATTACATATACGGGACACAGCAGAGCACAACATCTTGATGTCGCCTTTTCGCCTATTCATCACATGACTTCCGCAGCATTTTAAAAATTCAACTTTGCCATAAAAGGGCATTTCCCCTTTAATATACCCAATACCATCGATGCTGTACAATAAAAGGCTTTGCGATAATTCGCAAAGCCTTTTATTTACCGATGAGGCATTGATATGCGAGAACCATCCCCTGGAGTCTTCTAAAACCCAAGGGACATCTTCACGATTTATTTTGCCAGCAATACTCCGAGAAGGTCGGCTGCCTTCATATTGGTATGCAGTTCCAATGCACCTTCTCGTGTGGTTATACTACTAATCTCAACTTTTTTTCCTATGTCGTTGTTAAGAAGCGACTTCTCGACCAGCGGTCGGAAATTTAGCTTCAGGGTGTTGCCAGAAAACTTCGCATCAACTTGTTTTACATCCTTCAACGGGTTGCCATACATATCGGCAATGGCGCCAAGCGGGATAAATTTCAGCATCCAGGATACAAACGGTTTCCCATCAACCTCTTTTTTCCGGACGTAAAATTCGGCATACGATTCGGTCGAGTTATGGACAAACTTAGTAATTTCGCAAGTAAGCCCCACCCGCCCGATGGAGCTATCGAAGGCAACAAACATCTTGTTATCGCCTAATAATTTCATGGTCGAGTTCTTTACCTGCTCATTGTCGGAACAGGAAGCAAAATACTGGTTGAGCACCTCTTCGGGAATAACCCATATTCCCCGGTCCAGCCCATCAATGGTCTGCGCCTTCCACATTAGTCGCAATAGCACAGCGGGGTCATCCTGGGTTGGTGCTGGTGCAGCCATTACCGGTAATGCAACTAGCAGAATAATAAGTACATATAGTATCACTTTTTTCAACAACTTCATCACCTATATGAATTATAGCACAAAAGAAACCCTTGGAGACGGTTTAGATGCTATTGGTTTTTTTATGCACAGATTTACTGAGCTCTGCAACTTTGACTTTGGTTGTACCTTTTAGCACAGCATAAATCGCTAACCATAAATTAAAGCATAAATAACAAAAAGACCTTGCAGATAAAGTCTGCAAAGCCTCGTGTTTACTGGTGGGGCATGCGGGTTTCGAACCTGCGACCTCTTGAATGTGAATCAAGCGCTCTCCCGCTGAGCTAATGCCCCAGATGGTTGTCTCTGTTTAATAGTATACCCCTTTAGGGGCTGATTTATCAAGTGTATTAATTTTCTTTTCTGTTCTCTATTCTTTCCTCGCTTCATTCAATTGATTTGATGAATGAAATCCTTCAGGATTCTATTAAACTTCTCGGGTTGTTCATAAAACATAATATGTCCCCCGGTGTTGAAGGAAGCAAATTTGGAATTTGGTATCTGGTCGGCGATATACTTTCCTTGTTGTATTCCATTTTTATAGATCTCGGAATTAGCGGCAACAACGATCACCGGAATTGTGATTGTCGGTAAAACGGTGGTATAGTCCCGCAGTAAGTAATCTGAGTAAATTGCAGCAGCAATCCACGCCGGCGTTTTCAATAATTCCGCCACCATCCATTGATGCTCGCCATCGGCCGCTTTCGTGTCGCTGAATTTACCGGCAAAGTCATTGGCAAATCCCTTTATATCGGTCGCATGAAGGGTATGTAAGCGATTCATGCCATCAAAAGTCGTCTCTTTGAGAGCATGGCAATTCCAGTCTTCCTGGCTGAATGGGCATGGATTGAAATCAATCAGCCCCATCCCTTTCAGGCGACTGTCGGCAGAGAACTGTTGCCAGTAAGATAAAACTACCGGTCCTGCCAACGACCAGCCGGACAGGATTACCTTATCAAGCCCCAGATGTTCGATGAGGGCTCGGATGTCCTGCGCATATTGAGGAATGGTATGCCCGGTAAGTATTTTAGAGGAATTGCCGTGACCGCGCAAATCCATGGTGATAACACGAAAGTCCTTCGATAGTTCGGGGGCATTATTCCGCCAGAATCTAGACGAGCAGGTCCAGCCGTGAATCAGGAAAAGCGGCTGGCCGCTACCAGTATCTTCATAATAGATTTGCGCGCCGTCTTTCGCTGTAAAGATTTTTTCCATAATCCCACTCCTTCTACCTGCCTATTATCCAGTTTATTCAATGGACAATAGCCAAATCCTGCCACCTTGATTCGACTGGGAGTGGGTTAATCTATCTATTCATCTGACTGTTTCAGGAAACCCGCTTGTCGATAACCCGCTTGGCCTTGCCCTCACTGCGCTCGATGGTTTTTGGTTCAACCAGGCGCACAGCCGCGGTGACTGCAGTGGCGACCTTCATCCGCTCACGGATTTTCCGCTCTACAGCATTGACATTTTCACCGGCCGCGGCAGCCAGTTGCTCCGATTTTTCCACCAGAATGGTGAGAATATCAAGGTTGTGTTCGCGTTCCACAATGAGCTGGTAATGAGGGGCTGTTTCGCCGAGACCGAGGAGGACACTTTCCACCTGAGAAGGAAAGACATTAACGCCGCGAATGACCAGCATGTCGTCAGTTCGCCCCATGACCCTCTTCATCTTGGCCTGGGTCCGGCCACAGCTGCATGATTCCTCGCCGGGAACCAGCCGAGTAAGGTCGCGGGTGCGGTAACGGATCATCGGCATACCTTCTTTGGTCAGGGTGGTAATCACCAGTTCCCCAAGGTCGCCTTCCGGCAGCACCTCTTCGGTCAGAGGATCGATTACTTCGCAGTAAAAATGGTCCTGCTGGATATGGAGGTCTTCGTGGACCTCGCACTCGCAGGCCACCCCCGGTCCGATGATTTCGCTGAGTCCATAAATATCAAAGGCTCTGACCCCGAAGGCGTCTTCGACTTCCTGGTGCATTTGATCTGACCAGGCCTCAGCGCCGCAAAACAGCGCCTGCAATGCCGTGTCGCCGGGGGCGATGCCCATATCCCGCATGGTCTCAGCCAGGTACAGCGAATAAGACGGGGTCACCACCATGGCGGTAGTACCAAAATCCTGCATCAGCATGATCTGGCGGGCGGTGTTGCCGCCTGATGCCGGGACAACCGAGGCTCCCACCGTCTCGGCGCCGTAGTGGATGCCAAGTCCGCCGGTAAACAGTCCATAGTTGACCCCCACTTGAAACACTGATTTATCGGTGACCCCCCCGGCTGTCAGCGTCCGAGCAATGACCTCAGCCCAGATGGCGAGATCATGTCTGGTATAGGCTACCACCGTCGGCTTGCCGGTGGTGCCGCTGGAGCAGTGCAGCCGAACGATCTGCTGCAGGGGTGTCGCCAGCATACCGTACGGGTAATTATCCCGCATATCCTGTTTGGTAGTAAACGGCAACTGCCGGATGTCGTCAAATGTTTTGATATCCTGTGGCATTACCCCCAGAGCATCCATTTTAGCACGATAATAAGGGGCATTTTGATAAGAATGGGTCACCGTCTGCTGCAGACGGGCCAATTGCAGCGCCGCCAGGTCAGCCCTGTTGGCTGTTTCCATATCGCGGTTCCAGATCATTTCGACTCCTCCTTTGCCGCCGTGACATCCTGTCCGTCAAACAGACGCACAACCGGATAATAAAGAATTTGAACAGTAGCGCTACTGATCCCGGCAACAATCAAAACAACCGGCAACATCGCCAGGAAGGGGATTTTCGCCACCGTACTGGTTATGGTGATGAAGGTCAGGCCGCTGGCCAAGGTGCCGATAAATGCGACCAGCCCCGGCGCAAAGAAACGGAGAACAGCTATTCGCAACGAAATACCGGCGATACCGGCGATACCGGCACACACCAGCGCCCCCAGCGGCTCGCTGACAAGGTTGGCGTAGGGGAAAACCGACTTCGATGTGGCCACGCAGACCGCACCGGCGACGAGCCCGATACCCAGCGCCTGTTTGAAATTCGGCTTAACGATCAATATCGCCAGACAATACATCGGGATCATCCAGTTTGGCGTAATCCCCGCAATGCTCGGGCTAAAAAGCCGTAAAATTACGCCGATGGCGAGAAACAGCGCCGTAATCGCCAGCCAGCGGGTTTGACCGCCGGTCTTCGCCACCTCGATCATAGTTTGGTCTTGTTTGCTTTCCATGTCGATTCTCCCTTCAATAGTGAAGCTGTATGACGACGAGCGCCAAACTGCTGCAGGTCATCGCAATGATCGCCAGGTAGTCGGCGCCGGCAAGGCGGATACTGGTCCCATAGCCACCGGTCATTCCCCGGTTAAATCCTCTGAGCTCCAGGCTCATTGCCATGGTCTCGGAGCGGGTAACCGCCCGGAGAACCAGCGGCTGGACAATGGCCAGATAATTGACAAATCGCTTGGTCAAGCTGCCCTGGCTGGAGTATCCTCTACAGGCCTGCGCTTCTTGCACCGCCTTGATCTCGGCAAAGAAATCGGGGATAAAGCGCAAGGTCGCGGTAAACATGAAAGCATAATCCTGGGGAATTTTAAGCTGGCGAACCAGGGCGGACGAGAGATCCTGCACCCGGGTAGCGGCGAAAAGCAGGATAAAGCTGCCGGTCATAGCCACCATCCTCAGTCCGATTAGCAGGGACAAATCCAATCCGGAGCCTAATGCGTACTGCAGGGCTGCCAGCAATGCCGCGAAAAAGCCAAGACTGCCAAGAGCCTTATAGGCACTTCCCGAAACGCGGGCGATAACAAAGAGGAGCACTTCACCGGCGACAACGATTGCCAGCAGAGCCGGCGACGCCAGCAGCATCGCCCAAAACGAAACCAGCAGGGTAAAAATGATCTTGGTTAGCGGCGCCACTTTAGGCATACTCCTCAGCTCCTTCTCCCCTAGAGTAATAGTTCAGTCGTTCGGTAATCCCAGTCGTCAATACCCCGCGCTCCCGTAGCCCACGCAGTATTTCTACCGCTGCCGGCGGGCGGAGTCCCCAGTCTCTAAGCGCCGAATCGCCGGCAAACAGCCAGGCCGGGCTGCCATCAAAAACTTTGCTGCCATCAGCCATGACCAGCACTCTCCTGGCAAACCGGCTGATCAGCTCCATATCATGAGTAACCAGCAAGATGGCGATGCCTTGGCTGTTTAGCCTGCCGAGCATTTCCATGAGGGTTCGCTTTTCTGTGGCATCCTGGCCGCTGGTCGGTTCGTCGAGAATAAGCAGTCGTGGCCGCATGGCCAGGGCGGAAGCGATGGCTACCCGCTGCTTTTGCCCCTTGCTCAGTGTCCGAGGATAAGCCTGGGCCTGCTGGGTCAGACCGGTTGACGCCATGGCTTTGGCGACCTCCTGTTCGACCTCGGCCGGGGAGAATCCTAACTGCTCAGGGCCATAGGCAATTTCCCGGGCCACAGTATCGCGGAAAATTTGCCTGTCGGGATTCTGAAATACATAGCCGATATGTCTGGCAATGGCGGCGGTTTCCATTTTCGCTGTGTCATTGCCGTCTAGCAGTACACGGCCTACCGCCGGTTTGAGCAGCGCCATAATCAGCCGGGTGAGGGTGGTTTTGCCGCTGCCGTTGCGACCGGCGATGGCGACGAACTCCCCGGCAGCGATCGCGAAGGAGACGTCGCGGATCGCGTAGCAATCTGGTTTATAGCCAAAACTAATGGTTTCGATCTCAAGCACTTTTCGTCTCCTCCTCATCCTGGCCAGCCAGACCTTCGGCCAATTCGTCCACCGCATCGCTCACCCGGCGCCAATCACCAAAACTCGTATCCAGATGGTGTTCCAGGCCAAATTTTGCGGCCCAAAGCGGCGGCACCATGTCCTTTAGCTCCTCTTGCTGCCACAAATAAGTCAATACCTCGCCGCAGCCGCCTGTCCGGACAATTTTTCCCGCCACCAGCACAACCAACTGGTCGACATAGGGTAAAACCCGCGCCAGATCATGCTCGACAACTACGACAGTGATAGCATGCTCCCGGTTGAGTGCCGCCAGCAGGGCATAAATTTCTTCCGCACCTTCCGGGTCAAGAGCTGAAGCCGGTTCGTCCAGCACCAATATGGCTGCTTTTGTCGCCAGTACTGCGGCAATGGCCAACCTCTGCCGCTGCCCGCCGGACAGCGAGCTGATTTCCCGCTGTTCCAACCCGGCCAGCCCCACCCAGCCAAGAGCCTCAGTCACCCGCTGGCGAATGGTGCCGTGATCCAGACCACGACTTTCCAGGGCAAATGCAACTTCTTCCGCCACCGTCATGGTCACCAGCTGGCTTTCATAGTCTTCCAGCACCGTGCCCACAGCGGCGGCCAGTTCACCCATACTGCTTTCCAGGGTCCTGACTCCAGCCACCAGCACCTCACCAGCCAGGCTGCCGCCGAAATAGTGTGGAACAATCCCGCCGATCGCCAGACAAAGCGATGTTTTGCCAGCACCATTTGGTCCGGCGACCACCGTAAACGACCCGTGCGGAACCGTCAGATTTACGCTGTCCAGAATTTTATCTCTTCCAGGATAAGCATAGGAGAAATCCCGGAATGTTATTGCCGTCATTGGCCTTACCCCCTAATTGAACCTTGCCGCTAGACAAATATAAAAACCCCTCATCCTGGTTAGGGACGAGGGGTTAACCCGCGGTGCCACCCTTATTGGCCGCAAAAGCGACCCGGCTTACAAGGTACGGGACTTACATCCGATACCCGCTTCCCGGTAACGGCGGAAGAATCCGACGGCGCCTACCCCACGCTAGTGGCTCGGACCGTATCTCCCAGGCCCATTCAACACGCCGAGTAGTGCCAAACTCTCACTGCCGTTGGCTCGCTGCAACCCTCTTGTCATGTTTACTCTTCCTGGTCATTGAAGATGATTTTATTTGGTTTGTTACTAAGCATATCAAATGGAGTGGATATCTGTCAATCATTTTCACGAACCTGCTTGGTGATAGAATGCCTGACTGCCGGGCAGACTAACGCCAGGGAGGTGCTAATATGGACGGAGTCGTGTGCTCAGGTTGCAACACTTGGCTAACCCTGGAATCGGCAGCCTGCCCCGGTTGCGGCGGCGCTGTCGTGTGGGATGGCGAAGGAAAAAACATTATTGACCGCCTGCAACCCGACTGTCTCATCCACCGCTATGACGGCTCGGATATGCTGGAACCGGCGGTAATCATCAAAGAAGGCAAAACCAACGTCAAAGCCGCCACAAAACTGAAAGAATACGGCCAACCACTCACCGTTCCCAAACATAAAGTTTACGCCTTTGACCAAAACATTCTGAGCGCCATACAGTCCCTGCGCAACGAACGCACCGCCACCGTTGTCCGCTACGATCAAATGATCAAATCCCACTGGCAGCATCTCAAACCATATAAGACAAAATGAAAGACCGGTCTCCCGGTCTTTCGTTTTGTCTTATTTCTTGTCCCATTCGGTGCACGCCGCGCCGACTGCCGCCCCGGGCTGAATTTTGCTCCCCAGAGCCACCAGTGACCTCTCGACAGAGGAAAGGGTTTTGACGATTTCGGTGATACAGATATTCCCCATATGACCGATGCGGAAGGCCTTACCCTTGAGCTCGGCCAGTGCTCCGGCGACGAAGACCCCGTAGTCTTCCATTTTTGCACGGAAGGCGGCATCATCAATTCCGGCAGGATAGAGCGCTACTGACAGGGTGGGAGCCACCGCCTCTTTCGCGGTGGCCAGCTCGATACCGATGGCAGCCAGGCCGGCCCGGATGCTGCGGCCAATCCTCTCGTGCCGGGCATACCGCGCCTCGAGGCCTTCAGCCAGAACAATCTTTACCGCTTCACTCAGGGCCAGGATCAGGTTGACCGGCGGAGTGGCAAAATATAGCCCTGGGTTTTCCATGATCGGCAGCCAGTTTTTCCAGTCGTTATAATAGGTGGGTACAGTGCCCAGTTCTTCGCGCCGGGCCAAGGCTTTGTTATTAAAGGCCACCATGGTCAGTCCCGGGGGAGTGCCAAAAGCTTTCTGACAAGTTGTGACGATAACGTCAATGCCCCAGTCCTTCATCGGTTCGGGGATGCCAGCGCTGGCGCAGACACCATCCAGAATATAAAGAACACCATACTGTTTTGCCAGCTCGCCGACTTCCTTAGGTTGAGCCAAGACCCCTGACGATGTGTCAACATGGGTCAGAGTCATGGCAGCGTATTTTTTCGCCGCCAAACAAGCCTTGATATCGGCCAGCGGTACCCGCTGCCCTGTCGGGCAACTCAAGACGTCGGCTTTGATCCCCAGGGCCTTTGCGACTTTCTCGTAGCGGTCGCCGAAAACGCCGTGAGTGACCACCAGAATCTCTTCACCGGCCCGCACGGTATTAAGCAGCGCCATCTCCATGGAAAGGGTCCCTGCCCCGCCGATGACAACCATGTTGTCAGCCTGAAAAATTTGTTTTAACCCGGCCAGACATTCTTTATAGACAGCGACAAAATCGCCATATGTATGGCCATAGGTTTGGGTCGACATGGCCTGCCTGATGGCTTCGGCCACGGGCGTCGGTCCCGGAATCATCACCAAAGGTTGATTGTTAATCATGTGCGTACCCCTTTCTTAAAAAACAGACATAATGTAATAATACGGTGACAAGGGCCATTTTCCTGCCCCGACCTGCCACTTTTTCCGGTCAATCTGATCAGCGCGGGTATGATTCCGCCATAGCGCCAATATAATTTACTAGTTTGGCGTCAGGAGGGGAAGGTATGGTGCGATCGCTCAAAACAATACTGCCACTACTAGGTGTTATTGCCGTATTCTGCTATACCGTCATCGCCAGCGCTGCCGTTCCGGACATAAAAGCCCGTGCCTCGGTGTTGATCGACGCCAAAACCGGACAAGTGCTGCACGAAAAGAGCAGCCACCTCAGGAGCGCCCCAGCCAGCACCACCAAAATCATGACCGCCATCTTGGCTGTTGAAAGCGGTCGTCTGGATGAAGTGGTCCAGGTCAGCGGCCGAGCGGCCGCCACCCGCGGTTCCTCGATGTATCTTTATCCAGGTCAAAAACTCTCCCTGCAGGAACTGGTTACCGGCCTCTTGCTCCGGTCAGGTAACGACGCCGCTGAGGCCATTGCCGAACATCTGGCCGGATCGGTTGAGGCCTTTGTCCAGCAGATGAACCGTAAGGCCCTCGAGCTTGGCGCAGTTGACACCCATTTTCGCAATCCACACGGCTTGAGTGCCGCCGGGCACTATTCCAGCGCCTACGATCTGGCCCTATTGGCCCGTCACGCCCTTGCCAATCCAGTATTCGCCGAGATTGTCAGCACCAAGGAAACCAGCATTGATTGGTTTGACCGCAGGGGCCGGGAGCACGATGTAAACCTGCGCAACACCAACCGTTTGCTGTGGATGCTGGACGAAGCCGACGGGGTCAAGACCGGAACCACAAATGAAGCCGGCCCGTGCCTTGTTTCCAGCGCAACCCGCGGCAACCAAAAGCTGATCGCAGTGGTCCTCCATGACCATTCGCGCTGGTATGACTCCATGCAGCTATTAAAATACGGCTTTGATAATTTTGACCTGTATGATTTTGCCGGTCAGGGCGACATTCTGGCCAGTCTGCCGGTAGAACAGGGTCTCGCCGAAACCGTCGACGCCATGGTAAGCAATCCCGCCGCCCTGGTGGTATCAACCGGTGACTATACTCGTACCAGCGTAGAAGTCGATCTGCCGGAAAAGGTTAAGGCCCCGATATATCAGGGCCAAGTCCTAGGCGAGATCGTTTTCTTTGTCGGCGACAAGGCGGTAAAAACGATTAGCATTGTCGCGGGTCAAGACATTCCTGAGCGAACATGGATCAAAACATTTTTGCAGCACCTGATCCAGGCCTTTCGTTTTCTGTCAGGTTGGGGAGTACTATAGCGGCTTGCGGTAGAAGAAGGGCAGGTAGTGCTGAAAACCGATGTCGCGGAAGTTGAGTATCGCCTCGGTCCCGCCGACAAAAAATACCCCGCCCGGCTTCAAAGATGCAAAAAACCGCCGATAAAGCGCATCCTTGGCCTCTTCGGTGAAATAGATGACCACATTGCGGCACAGGATCAGATCAAAGCCGCCTTCAAATTTGTCCAGCAGCAGGTTGTGACGCTTAAACTCCACCCGGCTGCGGATATCTTCGCTCAGCACATAGTTGCTGTCGGTATGGGTAAAGTATTTGTCCAGACGGGCTTTGGCAATATTCTTCAAATCGGCAGGGGAATAAACTCCTTTTTTCGCTTTGGCCAGCATCTCGACATCCAGGTCGGTGGCGAAAATGCGGTGGCGAATCCCAGGCGTCTTGTCCTGAAGAATCATGGCCAACGAATAGGGCTCAGCCCCGATCGAGCAGCCGGCACTCCAAATATTCAGTTTGGAGCTTGTTGCCAAAAGGTCGGGCATAACCTTCATTTCCAGCTCGACAAATTTCTCCGGGGTGCGGAAAAATTCGGTGACATTGATTGTCAGAAAATCGATGAAGTCTTTGTACAGTTGGGAATTGGTTTCGATGATCTGGAAAAAACCCGTGTAAGTCTGAGCGCCGTGGCGATGCATGAAATTGGTGATCCGACGCTCCATCTGGGCAGGCTTGTACTGGTTGAGATCAATTTCTGATTTAGCAAAAAGTTTTTGTTTAAATGTTTCCCAATCTTTTTCGTCACTCACCGATAACCCTCCGTTATACATACATTAAGGTCGCTGGCCCACTCCCTGAACATCGCTGTTATTTTCCCCGCCCGAGCGTTCGGTGCGAAGAATAACAATATCCACCCGGCGGTTCTTGGAGCGGTTCTCCTCGGAAACATTGGGATAAAGAGGCCGATATTCCCCATACCCCAAGGAAGACATTCGCCGGGGATCCATGCCGTGCTTTTCGATCATATAGCGGGTGACCGCAATCGAACGGGCTGATGACAGTTCCCAGTTGGAGGGGAACTGCAGGGTATTAATCGGCAGATTGTCGGCATGGCCTTCCACACGCACATAGCGAGTATTGTTCTTCAGAGCTGTCCCCACCGCGTCCAAAAGAGGAAAGGCATCGGTGCGGAAGTTTGCCTGCCCCAGATCGAACAAAACGTTGTCAAGAAAGCGAACAGTCAGGCCGCGCTCATCCACGGCAAAACCAACCATTCGTGGGTCCTTGACATTGCCCTGGATTTTGCGGACAATCTCCTGAAAGTCCTCGGTTTCCTTGGCAGTACTGTCTTTCGCACTGACCGGTTCTGTCGGCTGGGTTCCCTGATACTCGAATATGATGCTGGAGCCGGCACCTTCGGTTCGAAGGGCTGTGGCTAAGGATGTGCGCAGTGAGTTAAACTTTCTTTGGTCGGCTGAGCTCATGGCGTATAGGACAACAAAGAAGACCATCAGCAGGGTAATCAAGTCGGCATAAGTCAATAGCCACCGCATCCCGCCGGCAGCATCATGACCGCCGCCAGCACTCCCGCCGCCACGTCTTTTCGCCATAGCATCACCCCCTCCTCTGAAAATAGCGCAACAGAATGCTTTGCTCTATCTGTTACCATTAAGCTGGCATTATTAATTCGACAACCATCGGCTATTTTCCTACTAATAATTGTCAAGATTACAGGAAAAGTCATCACAAGTCCCAATTAGCAACAATATTTGCCCGCTATATTAAATTATGTAAATCTAGCGCAAAACCCTTCTTTTTAACAAAAAGTGAGGCTGGCCAATGGCCAGCCTCACTTTTTGAGTAGCAAATCTATGCAAAGGATTGCCATCCGGCAATCTTTTGTTCCGCGTCGACACAGCCGATATTCCCGTCAAGCATCACCCATTCCGGTTTACCGGCCATAGTGAGCGGGTGTTCGGCCCACACCACCAAATCGGCGTCTTTGCCAGGGGCAATGGTGCCCACCCGATCGGCGACACCTGAAATAGCGGCAGCTTCAGAGGTAATTGCCTGCAAGGCTGTGTCCGGCGCCAATCCAAACCGCACCGCCAAACCGGCGTAAAGCGGCAAAAATGCGCAAGGCAGTACCGGATGGTCACTCATCAGGGCGAAGTGCACTCCCTTTTCCGCTAGAATCGCCGGTGCACTGAATGCTCGTTCCTTCAGCTCCAGCTTGCTGCGGGTAGTCAAATTGGGGCCGAGAACCAGCCGCGCCTGCCGCTGGGCCAGGACATCGGCAATCAAGTGCCCTTCGGTGGCATGCTCGATAATTACTTCCACGTCAAACTCACCGGCGATCCTGAGGGCGGTCACAATATCGTCAGCCCGATGAGCATGAGCCCTGAGCGGCATTTCTCCCCTGAGTACTCTTGCCACAGTCTCCATCCCCAAATCATACTTATGATCCTTCTCCCCTTGACGCTGGATATAATCCTTGCCTTTTTGCAAGATTTCCCGCACCAGGGCAGCGGTTGCCATCCGCGTAACCGGTGCTTTCTTCTGGCCGCCGTATACCCGGCGGGGATTCTCGCCGAAAGCGACCTTCAGACCGGCGTGACGCTTCAGCACCATGGCCTCCACAGTCGATTGGCGGCGAGTCTTGATGACGGCGCATTGTCCACCCACCGGATTGGCGCTGCCGGGCGCCACCATCACAGTAGTGATTCCCCCGGCAACAGCGTCGGCTAGGCCCACGTCGTCAGGATTTATAGCGTCAAGGACATCCAGTTCAGGCGTCGTCGGGCGGCTGGTTTCGTTGGCATCTTCCCCCGACCAGGCCAGCGATTCACTGTACACCCCGAGATGGGTATGGGCGTCAATCAGTCCAGGGGTAACATATTTACCACCGACATTATAGACGGTGCTGTCAGCCGGTATCGCCAGTCCCGTCCCCACGGCGACAATCCGCCCCTGGTGAACAAGGATGGTCCCGCCATCAAGGATTGGCCCGTCCATAGTCAATATTCTGCCCCCGGTTACTGCAATCACTTCTTCTGCCCCTTTTCCTGTTCGGGTTTCATCTGTTCATAGCGTACAATCAAACCGTCCAGCTTCGCGCTGAGTGCCGCCACATCAGGATGGGTGATATCTCCCTTGTTGGCGGTCACCAGACGGGTGAGAAGCGTCCGGGTCTCTTCAATCTCTTGCTGCATTTGCACTAAATCGTTCATGCGCACGTACTCCTTGTTTTTTTCGGCAATTTGCCTTTTTAACCAGCCGTACCAGTCCTCCAGCCCCTCTCCGGTGCGGCAGGAGGCGGTAACAAGGCTAATCCGGGGATTAATGCCGACAATATCCTCGGTGGCTGCTGCCAGGTTAAAGTCGGTATAGGGGAGTAGATCAATTTTATTTAAAACCGCAACCATGGCCTGTTTGAACATCAAAGGGTATTTCAACGGTTTGTCTTCGCCCTCGGTGATACTGAGGACCACCGCCTTGGCGTCTTCGCCGACATTAAATTCAGCCGGGCAGACCAGATTGCCGACATTTTCGATGATAATCATGTCCAGAGCAAATAAATCCAGATTTGACAGTACATTTTTAACCATATTGGCATCGAGGTGGCACCCGCCACCGGTATTAATCTGCACGACCTGTACACCGTGGCGGGCGATGCGGTCGGCATCCTTGGATGTAAAAAGATCTCCTTCGATCACCGCCATGCGGACCTCCCCCTGGAGGGCCTGCAGGGTGCGCTCCAACAAAGAGGTCTTGCCTGAACCGGGAGAACCCAGCAGATTCAGCACGAAAATACCCCGTGCCGACAACATGGCGTTTACTTCGGCGGCAATCTGATCATTTTTGTCAAGAATATTGGCCATCACTTGAATTTCCACTAGTCCACCTCCAAATGCTCCACCCTGAGCTCCCGTCCGGATAAAATCTCCACCCCCGCTGAGCCGCAGACCGGGCAAAGAAAGCGATAGCGTTCGATACGAAACTCGCCGCCGCAGTCCCGGCAGCGTCCGACAAGCGGCATTACTTCGATTTCCAGCTCGGCTGACGCGGCTACCGTGCCCTCGGCCAACGAGCTGAAACAAAACTTCAGCGCCTCAGGCTCTACCCCGGTCATCTCTCCGACCAGCAGTTTGATAGAGGCAACTGATTTAGCGCCATACTGGGCAACATTATCGAGGACAATCTCGAGAATACCTTGGGCAATGGCCATCTCATGCATGTTTCACCCTTGCCGGCCGGGTCGGAGTACGGCGTCCATCACCATCAGATTACTGACCGTTCCAACCCCGCCCGGTACAGGGGTGATCGCAGCAGCTATCTTCTCCACCGCGGCAAAATCGACGTCACCCACGATTTTTCCGTCCAGTTCGTTGATGCCGACATCGACAACAATGGCGCCAGGTTTGATCATCCCTCCGCCGATCAGGCCCGGCCGGCCTACGGCAGCCACCACGATATCAGCCTGCTGCACTACTGCGGCCAGATCCTTCGTCTTGGAGTGGCAAACCGTCACAGTAGCACTACGCGCCAGCAGCAAATGAAAGAGCGGCTTGCCGACCACGTTACTGCGGCCGATGACCACCGCCGGCCGGCCGGCCAGCTCTACCCCGTAATAATCCAGCACCGCCATAACCGCCCGCGGCGTACACGGCGCCCACCGGCTCCTGCCAGCGGCAACCAGGCCGACATTCAAGGGATGCATGGCATCGACATCCTTGTCAGGCGACAACCGCAGAGCCAACTGGTCGGCTTCCAGGCCTGCTGGCAGGGGCATCATCGGCAATATTCCGCTGATGGCATCGTCGTCGTTAAGCCGATCGATGACAGAATGCAATTCCGACTGGGAAACGTCAGCCGCCAGTTCCTCTACGACTACAGGAATGCCGAGCGAAGTTGCCAGTCTGACCAGAGCGTTGGTATATACCCGGGAAGCCGCGTCCCCCTCCACCAGCACAATGGCCAGGCCGAATTTCCCGCCTTGAGCTCTCAGGGCTGCGGCCCGAGCCGCAAGTTCAGTTTTAAGGGCAGCGGCCACCTGTTTACCGTCCAGAATTTTCGCCAAAACCAATTCCTCCTAGAACAGCCCGGTAATCTTGCCGTTTTTGTCAACATCAATATTTTCGGCTGCCGGTACCTTCGGCAAGCCTGGCATGGTCATAATTTCGCCAGTCACCATGACCACGAAGCCAGCTCCAGCCGAAACCCGGGCCTGCCTCACAGTAACAGTGAAGCCTTCCGGCCGGCCGAGCAATGTCGGGTCATCGGAAAAGGAATACTGCGTTTTTGCCATGCAAACCGGCAGTTGCCCGTAGCCAGCCTGCTCGAGTTCAGCAATGGTTTTTTCTGCTTCCTTACTGAAAACAACGTCATTGGCACCATATATTTCCCGGGAAATAATCCGAGCTTTCTCAGCTAATGTCAACTGGAGAGGGTACAGAGGCGCAAAGTTACTGCTGCCGCCATCGGCTGCCGCCAGCACTTCCTTGGCCAGCTCCAAGCCGCCTTTCCCGCCTTCGGCCCATACGTTGGAGAGGGCTGCCGGCACCTTCAGTCTGCGGCAAACCGCCATAACGGCCTCCAGCTCTTCCTTGCTGTCGGTTGGAAAAATATTCACCGCCACCGTCACCGGAACGCCGAATTTGCGAACATTCTCCACGTGTTTTTCCAGATTGGCTGCCCCCCTGTCCACCGCGGCGGCGTCAGGGCTGGTCAGCGCCGTCTTGGCCACACCGCCGTGCATCTTGAGAGCCCTTACAGTCGCCACCACTACTGCCGCCTGGGGTTTAAGCCCGGCATAGCGGCACTTGATATCAAAAAACTTTTCCGCCCCGAGGTCGGCGCCGAAGCCGGCTTCAGTCACAACATAGTCGGCGAGTTTCAGCGCCAGGCGGGTGGCCATTACGCTGTTGCAGCCGTGGGCGATATTGGCAAAGGGCCCGCCATGAATAAAGGCCGGAACGTTTTCCAGGGTCTGCACCAGATTGGGTTTGATGGCCTCTTTGAGCAGTGCGGCCATGGCCCCGTGAACTTTCAGCATTCCGGCCGTTACCGGATCACCTTTATAAGTATAACCGACAACAATCTTGGCTAAGCGACTTTTCAGATCCTCCAGATCACTGGCCAGACACAAAATCGCCATCACTTCCGACGCCACCGAAATATCGTAGCCATCCTCTCGCGGTACACCATGGGCCTTGCCGCCAAGACCGACCACAATGTTACGCAGCGCCCGGTCATTCATATCCACCACCCGTCGCCAGGTTATGCGCCGCGGATCGAGTCCGAGAAGGTTGCCCTGGTGCAAATGATTGTCAAGCACCGCCGATAGTAGGTTGTGAGCGATGCTGACGGCATGGATGTCGCCAGTAAAATGAAGATTGATGTCTTCCATCGGCACCACTTGGGCATAACCCCCGCCAGCCGCGCCCCCTTTGACGCCCATGCACGGTCCAAGAGACGGCTCCCGAAGAGCCACGGCCACCTTACGGCCCAGCAAGGCAATCGCCTGAGCCAGCCCCACCGTGGTCGTCGACTTACCTTCACCAGCCGGTGTCGGGGTGATCGCGGTGACCAAAATCAGCTTGCCGTCCGGATTGGCGGCAACTTTGTCATATAATTCAAGGGCAATTTTCGCTTTATATTTTCCGTAATTCTCCACATAAGAAGCATCGATCCCGAGGGCGGCCGCCACATTTTCCACCGGGCGCATATCAGCTGCCTGGGCGATTTCGATATCACTAAGCATATTCGTCCTCCCTAGTCACATTTTCTCTCTGTATTATTTGATTACAGCCACGACATTTCCTGCCAGCGCCTATTTTCCGCCCGTCATTTTGTCCCTGCCACTATATTACATGACCCTCTCGGGATAATAACAAGTTGCCGTGTCATACTAATATCACTTGAAGGAGGTGATAATATGGCACGAAGCAGAAAGCCGGTAAACCCGCAATCTGAAAACGCCCTTGACCGCATGAAGTTTGAAGTGGCGTCCGAACTGGGTATTGCCGATCGCGTCCGTTCGCAAGGCTGGAATACCATGACTTCAGCTGATTGCGGCCGGGTGGGCGGCCACATGGTGCGCAAGATGATCGAGCAATATGAATCCAGTATGTCGGGCTCAAACACCACTAGCTGAGAACCATGACTTCAAGGTTCAAAATATCAGTGAATATGGATTTTCCCCCATTGGGCGGCACTTGCCGCCCCTATTAATTTTTGTCTAAGCAAATCCCGTAAGCGGAAACAGCACCCCTATAGGGTGCTGTTACACGCGCTTTCGCCGCAACAAAGCCAGCGCCTCGCCGGCTGACCGGGTATTGATGATGTCAGCGGCTCTCAGCCAGCCCTTACGGGCTATCGCCACTCCATAACCGATAGAGTCCAGATCTTCAGGCGCGTGGGCGTCGGGGTTGACGGAGAACAGCACTCCCAGTTCCTTGGCCTGACGGCACCAGCGCCAGTCAAGATCGAGTCGGTATGGACTGGCGTTGATCTCGATGGCTGTCCCAGTCTCGGCGGCTGCCCGGATGATGGCCGGAACATCGAGACTATACCCGTCGCGGGCCAGGAGAATTCTCCCGGTAGGATGGCCGAGCATACTGACATAACGGTTAGCCATGGCCCGGATAATCCGCTGCGTCATCTCGGCCTCACTCTGGCGGAAGGCCGAGTGAACCGAGGCGATGACAAAATCGAACTGCGCCAAAATATCATCGGGATAATCCAAAGAACCGTCTGGCAAAATATCGCTTTCAATGCCGGCCAGGACAGTAAATTCTGGGTCATGGGCGTTCAGACGGTCAATTTCCTGACGCTGCGCAGCAACCGTTTCGACCCGCAGGCCTCTGGCGTACACCGCTGTCTGGCTATGATCGGTGATCCCGAGATAGTTCCAGCCTCGTTGTCTGACCGCTGCCGCCATCTCCGCCAGAGTGACGCTACCGTCCGAATAAGTGGTATGGACATGGAAAACACCCCGGATGTCCTTTTCTCCCACCAGGGGCGGCAGTTGGCGGCTGGCAGCCAGCGTCAATTCATCCGTACCTTCACGCAACTCGGGGGCAATGTAATCCAAATCCAGCGCCTGATAGAATGCCTGTTCATCGCCGACAGGGAGACGCTGCCCTGCCTCTGTCTCGATGCCGTATTCGTTGATCTTGAGGCCCTTCTCTTTGGCAAGGCCGCGCAGCCTGATATGATGTTCCTTGCTGCCGGTGAAATGGTGGAGGGCAGCGGCAAACTCCGGCGAATGGACCACCCGGACATCCATATTCATGCCAGCGCTCAGCGTCAGGCTAATTTTTGTGGGTCCCTGGCCCAGCACCTGCTCGACGCCAGGCATGCCGGTAACTAAGGCCGGTATATTCTCTGGACTATCGCTGGCAACAACAATGTCAATATCTTTCACCGTTTCCTTGCGGCGGCGAATACTGCCTGCCACCTCGGCCGCACTCACTCCCGGCTGGCGGCGCAGATACTCGACGATCTTTTCCGCCAGCGGCCAGACATCAGACAAGAGGTGGTGTCCCTGAAAACGCTTTACATAGTCAATGCCTTCCAAAATCTTCTCCTGGGTCTTTGCGCCAAAACCCGGCAAGCCGGCAAGCCGATTTTCGTGGCAGGCATATTCGAGTTCACCGATCGAATGGATGCCAAGCTTTTCATAAAGGGCCAAGGCCTTCTTCGGACCCAGGCCGGGGATTTTAATCAATTCGAACAAGACCGCCGGAACAGTTGCTTTCAATTCTTCATAATAGGCGATCTTTCCTGTGGCAAGATACTCAGCAATCTTCTGGCCGATGGCCTTACCGATGCCCTTGGTCTCTTCCAGACCGCCGCCAGCGACAAAACTTGCCAGCTCGTTCGGCAGCTGCTCTACTGTGTGGCCGGCCGCCTCATAGGCCCTGACCTTGAAAAGGTTTTCTCCTTTAATTTCCAGCAATACTGCAATATCGGCAAAGATATGGGCTAGTTCTTTCTTGTCGGCCATAAACCTGCCTCCTACCTGGGCTCGAAATAGACCGTGATCTCTGTGGACGGACTGACAACCGCATTGGATGTGATACTTTGCCGCACCGCGATGCCGCTTCCCACCGGAACAAAAGTGAGTCCTGCGCCGGTCAACGCGTCACCCGCATCCCGCATCGTTTTGCCGATAACACTGGGAACAGCAACCTTGCCCGGCGGGGCCAGGCGGACAGCCGGCTGATTAGACGGAGCCGTCTGCCCAGCCGGGGCAAAGACCATCTCTGCAGCGTTCTGTGGCCGAATACTAAGGTAACGCATGACCTGGGTCATGATGTCGCTGAAAATCGGGGCTGCGATCTCGCCGCCATAGTAGACCCCCTCCGGGTCGTCAAGCACCACCAGGGCCACCACCTGAGGATCTTCTACCGGTCCGAAACCCACGAAAGATGCAATATAACGGCCGGCTTCGTAGCCCGAGCCACCGGCTTTCAGCCTTTCAGCCGTACCGGTCTTGCCGGCAAAACGATAGCCGCTTACCGCCGCCCGCTTACCGCCGCCTTCGGAAACCACCTTCTCCATTAAAAGAGTCAGTTCCCTGGCCGTTTCCGGGCTGATCACCTGCCGTACCCGGTCGGTAGAAGTAGCTGAGGCCACTGACCCATCAGCATTGTCGATTTCTTTGACAATATGGGGTTTGAGCAACACGCCGTCATTGGCGATGGCCGCCACTGCGGTCACAAGCTGCAGCGGCGTAACAGCAATACTCTGACCGATAGCCATGGTGGCGATATCCGAATCCCGCATTTCTTTTGCTTCAAACAGCAAACCCTCTTCTTCACCCGGCAATTCGATATCGGTGGTCTTGCCAAAACCGAAAGAATGGGCATATTGAGTCAGCCTGGCTGCGCCCAGCCGCAGGCCCACCTGAACAAAACCGGTGTTAATCGAGTTTTTGATGATATCAGTAAAAGTGATCTGCCCGTAGCCGTCACCGCTCCAGTTTTGGATGCGCCGCCCCGACACCTCGACAGAGCCGCTGTCAAAAAACCGTTCATTGGCAGAAACTAATTTTTCCTGCAAGGCAGCGGCGGCGACGACCGCCTTAAACGTCGATCCCGGCTCATAAACAATCGATACCGCCCGGTTTTTCCAGTCCCGCTCGTTATAGCGATAGAACTGATTCGGATCATAGGTAGGCCGGCTGGCCATCGCCAGTACCTCACCAGTACGGGGATTCATGATAATGACGGTAGCCGCTTTGGCTCTGGTCTGGGCCATGGCTTTATCCAAGCTCTGCTCGACAATGAATTGGATGGTGCTGTCGAGGGTAAGATAGACACTCTTTTCCTGTTTTGCCGGATTGAAAGACAGGATGGACTGAAAGATCGGGATGCCGTGGCTGTCTGTGTCAACCGCCTGCCGGGTTAGCACTCCCTTGATGGTCTTGTCCATCGTCATTTCTACCCCATCCAAACCGATGTCGTCTGTCCCGACAAATCCCAGCACATGGGCAGCAAGGCGGTTGTTGGGATAATAGCGTTTGCTTTCCTCGACAAAATCGAGGCCCCTAATATTCTGCTCCTTAATCAGGGCGACTACTCGTGCCGCCGCGTCTGGTTCCAGCGTCCGTTTCAGCCAGATGAAACTGCCGGGGGCCATCAGGGTGCTCCTGATCTCTTCTGGCTTCATCCCTAAAATGGGGGCCAGTTGGCTGGCCACGACCCCAGGGTCTTTATCAAATTGCTGCGGATTGACATACAGCGATTTCGTCAAACTGCTAATCGCCAATTCCCGTCCAAGCCGGTCATAAATCGTCCCGCGCGGCGATTGCAGTAATTTGCTTTCTTGCAGCTGGCTGCGCGCCTGTTCCGCCAGTTTTGGCCCATTGACAAGCTGCACCCAGGCAATACGGCCGACCAGGCCGAAAATCGCGACCAGCATCATAACCAAAAACACAGCTATTAATTTTCGCACCCTCTGGGAAGTTTCCGGCATCCTGTTTCATCCTTTTCCTGATACTTTGATTTCATGTATTCGCCAAATTGCGCGGCTATCCCTGTAAAAAGCAAGAAAAGACTTGCCTGCCAGGTGAGCGATTGCCTGCCAAGACAGGGAAATCGGGATGATTCCGGGTCATATCCTAATGGATGGCACTTTCTCCGTTTTGCCAGCACCGGCCACCTCTGTTAGAATGGTATATAGTACTTTTTAGGGAAAGGGTCGCATATGAAACTTGCTGAATGGCAAAAAAATCTTGCTGTCATGTGGTTTGCCCAGCTCACCGGCATGGGGGCCATCACAGGCGTAATGGCTTTTTTGCCTCTATACATCCCCGAACTTGGTGTCACCACAGTCGAGGAAACCGAGCTTTGGGCCGGCGTTTTGCTGGGTGTCGCCGCTTTGGCCGCCGCTCTAGCCGGACCTCATTGGGGCGCTGTTGCCGACAGGCACGGCCGCAAGCCAATGGTGGAACGAGTCATGGCCATGTTCTGCATCGTCATGGTGGCTATGGGATTTGTCACCGACGTCTACCAACTGCTGGTTCTGCGCATCATCCAGGGTATCTTCGGCGGCTTCACCGCTGCTGCCCTGGCGCTGGTCACATCCATCACCCCGCCCAAAGAAATCGCTTTCACCCTCGGAGTTTACCAGACCGCCATGATTGCCGGCAGCGCCTTCGGTCCGATGTTCGGGGGACTGGTCTCTGACCATTTCGGCTACCGTCAGGCCTTTATCGCTTTCGGCCTGCTATGTTTGCTCTCGCTGCTGATCATCCGCTTTGCTGTCACCGAGCGCTTCGTGCCGGCCCCCCAACTGGATAAAAAGCCCCTGCTCGAGGAGATCCGGGGCATTGTCACCGTTCCCGGTCTGGGCATCATCTTGCTTGTTCAGTTCCTGATTCAGTTTTCCATTATGAATATTGCGCCAGTCCTGCCGCTGTACATCCAAACCCTGGCTCCCAACATGGTCTATATCGCCAGCGCCTGCGGCGCGATTATCGCCATTTCAGGCTTGACCAGCGCGTTGGCTTCGGTCGGGATGGGCAAGCTGAGCAAGCACTTCGACCATCGCCGCATTCTCGTGGTATCCTCT
Source organism: Negativicutes bacterium (assembly GCA_031292035.1). Next base: position 249,312 of record JARLHX010000179.1, read on the forward strand.
GTTTGCACCGCCGCCTTCTTCGCCGCCCAGGCTGCATCGCAAAGCGTGCTGGTCCTAGGAATCATGCGCGGTATGAGCGGCTTTTTCCTCGGAGCCATGCTGCCGACCATCAACGCCGTCATCTTTCTTTTGATCCCGGCGGAAAAGCGGGGCGTTGCCTATGGAGTAACCACTGGCGCCATGCAGATGGGTAATGTGCTCGGCCCGTTGACCGGCGGTACTATCGCACTCTATTTTGGTATTCCGGCTGTCTTTTGGTTCACCGCCCTACTGTTCGCCGCAGTGGCCGTATGGGTACAGTTATTTGTGCGCAACCCTGAAGATGGCTCCCAACCCGGCTAATGTTCACCAACCCCTTTATCACCAATATATACTGGCCAGATATTGCAGGGGAATCCCGCCGCCGTTTCGAATTACTGGAGGGAATAAAGATAACGCGGCATGAGCCGCTTCAAATGGATGGTGCAACATGACAAAAAAAATTGCGCTTGGGATTTTGCTTCTTGTGCTGGGATGCTTATCGCCAGTTGCGGCAGCAGACACCGCTCCGGTCACTCTGCGCCAAGTGAATGTCGCCCAAATCTGGCCGAACAAGGCCGGTTGGCTGGGCCAAAAGGCCGTCCTGGTTCCGGCGAAACTATATCAAACCGTCAGTTTTCTCTTTATTTATGATCAGCCTGGCGCTCTTCCGAGCGGTGTTGACCAGTTGAGCCTAGGCAGACGCCTTTCCGGCAAAGAATATGTCGTCAAAGGGCTATTTGAACAAAAGGCCGCCAAGACCACCGAATATTTCTGGTGTCTAACCGGCGACGGAGCACTTCCTGCCCTTTGGGTAAAAGACAACCAAGATCGAACACTAAGCGACCAGCCGTTTGCTCTCGAAAGCGAAATGGCCGGCGAGAAGCAAGCAGCTGAAAAACTGGCCAAACTGACTGGCCTCACCATCTGGAGCAACAAGAACAAGGCCGTCGTGTTCGACCAAAAGGCACTCGCCGATCACCTTGAGCCGCTTGTCATCCGCACCGTTCGTTCTGACGGCCCCTTCGGCGAAAACTATTCCCTTCAGCTGGCCAGAGAGGACAACTCTCTCCTCCTGTGGAAGGCAGGGTTCGGCTCCAATCCGTCGGTTTACAGCCTTCAGCAATTTTACGATTTATTGCAGAAAAATTTCTATATGACAAGCCCCTTTGATGCTCATCCCACCTGGTCCCAGGATACATGGACGGCGATCAAAAGCCGCAAAGTCGCATTGGGCTGGAATCAGGAAATGGTTGATTTGAGCTGGGGAGCCGCCAGAGAAACAACGAAAGAAAAAGACGGCTCGGAAACCTGGGAATACCCTGACAGACACTTCCTCACCTTCAAGAATGACATCGTGACCAAGATCAAAATACCCGCCCCGCCGCCGGTGAAAGACGGTAAACCACAGTCCAATCAACCCAAGGGCATAGACAGTAACCTGAAGGAAGTGCCTGAGGCCTTCTTCCCACAAGTAGATAAAACCGGAGCGGCCAATCCGGCCTCTCAGTCCAAAGAAAAGTAGTGAAACCGCTTGCCCTCTAATGCAATAAAAAAAGCTGCTGACGTTAGTCAGCAGCTTTTCGTTTGTTTACAGCTCAAGTCCGAGCGTTCTCATCCAGGCGTAGATTTTGTCTTCCTGGCCGCCGGCAAGAGCCATAGGGGCCGAGACGGTGGCGTCGCAGATGCCGAGTTTGCTGAGGCCGAGTTTAATGACTGCAGCGTTGCCGCCAAAG
>JARLHX010000180.1 GCA_031292035.1 Negativicutes bacterium
AGTCTATCTCGCGGAGTTTAAAGGCCAAATACGATTGCGGGCGTCGATTCAAAGACAACCCTGTCCTGACTAGGTCTAAGTGAGGGCAGCCCAATAGATCGGTCTTCTCTGAAACGTATTATCGGAACTACTGTTTAGAGGGTGTTGCGTCGACCGTCTGAACCGGCAGCGCTAACCGGAAAAGTGGGTACTGGAACCAAGATGTCCGGTTATCCGACTAAACATCCAAGTGATCCCGCGTGGTAGGACACTACCCGTACCGCCGTGTAGTGCCCCATCAACACGGATTCTTCCGATTAGGATTAGTGTTTGAAGTATATCCCCACATCAAAATGATCGTGATCCCAATCTGCATGGTGCTCGCGGCACCAATTGCGATCGCGGTCCATGCGGGCAACATCTCGGTTCACTTGCGGGCTATTTTCGCCGTGCTTCGCAACATCGTGATCGATCCTTGCGCGATCGGCTTCAAGCCGTTTATGACAATCCCCGGTCGGGTCGCCGAAGGTGACATGGGCTATAGGCAGCGTAAACACAAGTGCCAAAGCAGAACCCAGAACCAGGCGAACGATTTGCTTTTTCATTCCTTACCTCCAAGAGAAATTACACTGGCTGAACCAGTGAGCTTTTCAACCAACAACACGATAGCGATCGCTCGAAACTAAATCTGTCCGAAAGGGAACAGGTCGAGAAGAAGCGGCAGAGAGGGGGCAGTGCACATCGACTCCTAATTGACGCGGTAACCGGAAAAGTGGGTTCTGGTACCCAAGTTACCAGTTATCCGACGCAATATAAAAGGGCGCCCCTTGTGGAGTAGGTTTTGAGTGCTGAACTCAACCTTCCAGAAAGGAACACCCTTTATGACCAGCGCCCAATATATCGGCATGGACGTGCACAAGGAAAGTATTTCGATTGCGGTGATGAATGCAGCCGGGAAGATCGTGATGGAATGTGTCATCGAAACGAAAGCGAGCACGATTCTGCAGTTTATCGACGGGCTGC
>JARLHX010000181.1 GCA_031292035.1 Negativicutes bacterium
AAAGGGTAAAGGCCGGATACTGGATTGAGAGTTGGCCGCTCCGGTAATGACTTAATGTCCATTTTTGTCCTTTACCCTTTATCCTTTAGCATTCTCCCTTTATCCTTAATTCAGATGGCTAGGACGACTACTCGAATTGCCAAAAAGTTCTTGATTATGGGCCGCGTGCAAGGCGTCGGTTATCGCTATTTTGCGGAGCGGTGGGCCAATCAACTCGGCATCTGCGGTTACGTGAAAAACCTCTGGGACGGCAATGTCGAGGTCTACGCGATCGGCGATGCGGTGGCCTTGGATGAGCTGAAACGCCAACTGGCGGAAGGCCCACGCAGCGCGCGCATAACCGCCGTCGATGAATCGGACGAACCTGTGGACAAGCGGTACAATCGGTTCATGATTGAGGGAAGTTGGTAAACCTCAACACATTTTGCGATTTAGTGATTTGGCGATTGCGAAGACGCATTGCCAAATCGCTCAATCACTAAATCGTTAAATCGCTCAATAATTTTACGGAGGACATGTGATCGACCTGAAGAAACTGATTCGCGAAATTCCTGACTACCCCAAACCCGGAATTCTCTTTTACGATATTACGACTTTGTTGAAGGATCCCGTGGGCCTGCACTGGGCCGTGGACATCCTTGCCAACACTTTTCTGGCCCAGAAAATCGATCGAGTCATCGGCATTGAAGCGCGAGGTTTTATCTTCGCGCCTATGGTGGCGTACCGGCTCAATGCGGGATTTGTGCCGGCACGCAAGCCCAACAAGTTGCCTGCCGACCATGCCACCATGTCATACAGCCTGGAATATGGAAAAGACGCGATCGAGATTCACCGCGATGCCATCAGTCAAGGGCAGGAAGTGCTGATTATCGATGACTTGCTGGCCACCGGAGGAACCGCCGCCGCCACTGCTCGCCTGGTGGAATCTCTGGGCGGACGCGTGGCCGGAATTGGATTCGTGATTGAACTGGAAGAGTTGAAGGGACGCGAGAAACTAAGCCAGTACCCCGTCCACTCTCTTTTGAAGTACTGAACCGGCACTTGGAATCCTGCCGGACCAGGTCGACTCCCCGGGTGTATCAAGCAAGGGTACATCTGGGGCAAACCGTCCCGGGTAGGGAAGCCCAACCCGGGATTGTCCCCGCAAAATTCTACGTGAGCTTGTATCTGCCGGAGCCGTCGTAAGGCCACTTTATG
>JARLHX010000182.1 GCA_031292035.1 Negativicutes bacterium
CCCTCCTCCCAGAGCCATAAGAGAGGCAGAGCCAGGATGGCAAGTTCGTAGACAAAGGAATAGGGGGTAAATACGAGGGTTCCCAAAACCAGTACCGCCCCCCTGATAGTAATGGCGAGCTTTTTTTGCCACACCCAGCCCACCCCGGCCAGCACCACCGCCATCACCACGGCCTGGACCGGATAAGCGACCCTGGCTCCGAACCCGGCATTACGGATAGCCGCAAAAAAGGTCGGCGCCAGGCCAAACGGAGCTGAGGCACCCTCCATCTGCTTCATCGGCACGAGCATGGCTTTAAAGTATTCCAGCCATACTTCAAGGCCGAATACTGCCACGCTTACTAATATCAAAATTATAATGGTGGTAAAGGCGCTGATTAAGGTCTTCCAGTAGCGTCCAAAACCTAGTGCTATAAAAGTCAGTATAACCAGCGGAGGTTTATAACCCAAAAGGCCAAACAAACAGCCGGATAGAATAGGATAGCGGTCAAGGAGCAGTAGTCCTCCTCCCAATAATATGCCGGAAATGAAACCGTTTTGTCCGAAAATGAAATTCTCATAAGTCCCTGGAAAAAATAGGCATAGCAATAATATAATTGGCTGATGGTTGATACGAGATAATACGAACAAGTATATGACGAGGGCCGCGATTATAGAGATGAAAAAGGATTGGAGGTACGGTAGCATCCCCAGCGGCACCACTGCGAATAAGAAAAAAGGAGGATAGTACCAGCTGCTGCCACATAAAAGGTGCGGTCCGAAGAATTGCTTATGAATCGTATTCGTGGCATCATGGTTATAAATAAGTGCCGCATGGCCCGAAAGGACGAGCTTCGCAGCTAACCAATGGTTGGCAAAATCTGAGGCTATCGGCCGATTCTCCCCGGTGGCACAGGTGGAAAAATCCCAGACCATATTGACAACACGCACATAAAAAAATAGACAAAATGCCGCCAGGGCGAGGCCCCCGGCGATGGTGGCCAGTTTTCCGTGATACCAAGGCATACCGCACTCTTTCCTGTAAGGCGTTGATCCCGGACCAGACAATGCCAATTTTTCCCCCACATTTTTGCACCTGTCAATATGAAAATTGATTTATCTTAAATAACCTTTATTAAATTATTTACTGCCACCGGGAGTGCAATCCTAATCTTTTTGTAAAGATAATCGGGCTGATTACGGCCGGGATTACACCGGCTGCCTGCTTGTTGCTCTGCCCCTCCGGGTCAAGGTCAATTGAGAGGCCCGCCCCTTGTATCTGCAATCCCGATTCCTATTTTATATTGGTGGTCGCCAGATAATAATTCATTTGGGGAGACCGGCATGGGAATAAAAGTGGAAAAGAGATTCGGCCGACAGGAACTGGCTGACTTCCTCGCTGACTTGAGCCAGCAGGTGCAAGGCGGCCAGCTAAAGGGCGAGACCCGCGTCTGGACGGTGCCGGAGCAGGTGGAGGGCACTATGCACCTCAAGGAAGAAGAGGGCGAGGTGGTCGCCAAAATCAAGCTGCGGTGGCCTACGGGTGCAGGCCGCCATCCGGTTTCGAAGCCGGCCAGCCCCCAGGAGTCCCTTGCCCTGAAAGCCGTCAAAACCAGGCTAAGCCAGCCCTTTAAAGAACTGCAACGCCTGATCAGGGAAGGAATCGTGCCGGACCAAAAGACGGTGCAGGACTTTGTGGAGAATTCCCTTCTCTTCGCTAAATTAGTCAAACCGGAATGGCAAGAGCTGATGGCCGAATATCTGGCGCACGTGGACAAGTTACAGCAAGCCGTGGCCGGCGGCCAGATGGAGGCGATGCACCAGGAACTGCAGGCGCTGGCGGATCGCATGATGGTCTGCCACCGGGAATTTAAGAAATAGGCGAGGACGGCTTTTGGGCCTGGCTTACAGCGCGGGCTAAAGCCTGCGGCTACCAAATAATAACAATCATTCAAGGACGACCGGGCGATGATCC
>JARLHX010000183.1 GCA_031292035.1 Negativicutes bacterium
AACCGGCCTTAAGATGAGGTCTCTCACAGAGTTAATCTGGTAAGGCCCCTTGTAGATCACGAGGTTGATAGGCCAGGTGTGTAAGGCCAGCAATGGTTTTAGCTGACTGGTACTAATAGGCCGAGGGCTTGACTTATAAGCAGACACACGACGCTTCAGCGTCGATGTGGTCGCTTAGTTCCGAACGTAAGTGAGGGACAAAGTAGACGCAGAAATGCTGTAGAATAGTGTGAGTCGCTTAGTTCCGAGCGCAAGTGAGGAACAACACTAAGTGACAATACCATAGCATAACCAGCCAAATCCTAGTGCTCACCATTCACTTCACTTTATCCCCTGTGCAGTTTTGAGGGAGTATACTCTGCAAAGAGATGCGCACCTCAAGTATTCAGTGTCGATAGCTACGGGGCTCCACCTGTTCCCATACCGAACACAGTAGTTAAGCCCGTATACGCCGAAAGTACTTGGTTGGAAACGGCCTGGGAGGATAGGTAGGCGCTGATTCGAAAAACACCCATCATTTTGATGGGTGTTTTTTGCTGCTTTTGCATGCAAATACAAAAGAACGTGTAAAAGCACATAAAGGATTATACTAAATAGATCCAGAAGGGATTAATGAAAAGGACGTCAATCGCGGATGCTTTGACAGTATTAAGAGAAGAAGAATGAAACGGGGGACTATAGATGGGCTCAGAAGCCATTCAGGTAGCGCAAGGAGTGTTGCTTACTTTTGCTGCATTATTTCTTGCAGGAGCCCTGGCTGCGAAATTGGCTGGATTCTTGAAAATCCCTGATGTGGTTTTGTTTTTATTGATTGGGATTGTGGTAGGGCCGCCGTGTCTTAATATCATCAATGTGCCGGCGGAATCGCCATTGAATCAGCTGCTACTGATACTTGGTGCATCTTTTTTGCTGTTTCACGGGGGTATGAGTGTCAGCTTTGGCGTGCTCAAGAAGACCTGGCTGACGATTAGTTTACTGGCGACAGTCGCGGTGTTGATTATGGTAGCGATTGTAGGGTATACGGCACATTATATTTTAGGTGTGGGATTGATGTCGGGGTTATTGTTGGCTGCCGTTTTGGCATCTACCGATCCGGCGACACTGGTCCCTATATTTTTGGCGATAAAGGTAAAAGATAAAGTCGCGCATACGGTACTGAGCGAATCAGCCTTTAACGATGCTACTGGCGCTATTGTAACCTTTGGCATCTTGGGGATAATCGCGACAGGCCAATTTTCACTTAGCGATTGCTTCGGTCAATTTGCCATTATGTCTGTCGGAGGTATACTAATTGGCGTCATTTTTGGGCTGCTTTCCGCCTTTATTTTGTGTGATAAATCCCGACATTTCTTTGGTGAGTATGCTCAGGTCATGTTGCTGCCGCTGATCATTCTTTCCTATGTCAGTGCCGACTATTTAGGGGCAAGCGGATTTATGGCCGTATTTGTCGCCGGACTGATTCACGGTAATATGAATTTCTTTGCGTGGAGAATGCATGTGGACCACGTTGAAAATTACTATAGTTTTATCGATAATGGATCATTGCTGCTGCGAATGATTATTTTTATCCTTTTGGGCGCACATGTTGATTTTACAATAGTAAAACAAATTCTTTGGCCTGGCTGTGCTGTTATTGCGGTATTTATGTTTATAGCTCGACCCTTAGCCGTGTTAGTGTGCACTCTCCCCGATCGCAGGGCTGAGTGGACGAAAAATGAAATTATTTTTATGTTCTGGACGCGTGAGACAGGCGTTATTCCAGCTGCATTGTCCGGAATGTTGATCGGGATGGATGTGCAGCATGCCGATATTATTGCGGCCTTGACCTTTATAGCGATTTTGGCGACGTTGATTATTCAGGCCAGCACAACAAAGTGGTTAGCCGCAAAGCTCGACTTACTGGAGCTAAATTGAGACCGGATTTTCGTAGCTCATAGCAGGAGAGAACAACGACCGAGGACAAGAAAAAGCACCTAGGAGTGAAAATCCTGGGTGCTTTTTACATTGATTATTGATTCGGCAAGGAAATGGTGAAAGTACTACCGCTTTCAGGAGAACTAGTTAAGCTGATAGACCCACCATGAATTTCAACAATCGAATGGGCGATGGCCAATCCCAAACCAATGCCGCCTTCCTCACGCGGACGCGCCTTATCAATCCGAAAAAAGCGTTCGAAAATCATCGCTTGGTACTCAGGGGGGATTCCAATGCCGCTATCGACAACTTTTATTTTCGTTGCCCGGTCGCCAGACTCCCAAATCACCGTTATCTTGCCCCCAAGGGATGTATACTTGATGGCATTGTCGACGAGAATGTAAATTAACTGTTCGATATGTGCCTGGTCTGCTCTAAGCGTAAGACCATCCGGGCCGAGAGTATTCATGGATATGTTCTTTTGTTTGGCAGGGGTTCTTAGGCCACGCAAGACTCGCGCTACTAGTGGTTTGAGTTCGAAAGTCTCCATTACACAGCGTATATTGCCGGTGTCGGCCCGGGCCAGAGAAAGTAAATCGCTAACGATGCGGGTTGTTTTCTTGACCTCATCCTGCATATCATTGAGCACCTGTCGGGAAAGGGGGGTAAGCCGATTCCCTTCATCGCCCTGAATCACTTCTAATGATGTTGTTAGAACACTTAGCGGGGTCCGCAATTCATGGGAGGCGTCGGCAACAAACTGTTTTTGCCGGGAATAAGACTGTTGAATGGGAATCATGGCTCTGCCGGCCAAGAGATGGCCAAAGCCAGTGGCACAGATTAAGAAGAGGATAGCAATTCCAAGCAAGGTGTAGAGGAGTTTGTTCAAAACCTGATAATAAGCCGTGACATCCTTGCCGACAAAGAGGGTGCCTAACAACTGTTGGTTGTTGAAGATCTTCTGAAGGGTAAAAATTACGGTGGCTTTTTGTCCGTCAGCCAAAGTAAAATTTTCGACGCGAACCTCATTATCTTTCCAGTTGCCGGTTTTCATAGTATCGGTGACATAGGATATTAGTGCCGGATTAGGCTGGTCGATTTTTACCAGATGTCCGCTCGCGTCGGTAAGAAAGTAAAACATTTGTCCGCTGATGTCACGATTATCATCCTGAGACACTATTTCGGGAGGGAGAGTGTGGGTGCCGTAATTCACCAGCCGATCCTTGTGTTCATCGCTTAAATCCTGAGCGATCAGACGAATTTCATCCCGACGCTCCGAGTAAACCAGCCAAGTCATTCCAGAAGAAATTGCGCCAAGCAGGAGAATGAGAAAAAGGGCCATGACTGTAGCATAAACAAAGGTCAATTGGTTGCGAATCTTATTAAACATCCTGGACACCTAGCTTATAGCCAATTCCTCTAATATTATGAATTAAGGCTTTCTCACCCGGAAAATCAATTTTCTTGCGGAGAAGGCGAACAAAGGCATCCAGATTATTGGATGACACTTCTGCCTCCAGGCCCCAGATTCGGTCTAAAATTAATTCACGCGGCAGCACGGTGCCGGAATTTTGGGACAGCAACTCAAGGAGCTGGAATTCGCGGCCAGTCAGCTGGATTTCCCGTGTTGCCCGTTTTGCGGTCTTGGTCAGCCGATTTAGAGTTAAGTCGCCCACTTCCAAGAGGTCGTCCCTGATTTTAAAACTACTCCGCCGGGAAACTGAACGGATTCTGGCAAGCAGCTCTTGAAACTCGAAGGGTTTTACAAGATAATCATCAGCTCCGGTGTCCAAACCAAAAACGCGGTCACTGACGCCGTCTTTGGCAGTAAGAATGATAATGCCACCTTGAAAGGCCGATTGCCGCAGCCGTGCGCTGACTTCAACGCCGCTCAGTCCTGGCATCATCCAGTCTAAGATGAGCACGTCATGAATGGACCGAAGTGCATATTCCAAGGCTGCATCCCCGGTCAACACCCAATCAACCTGCAACTTTTCTTTTTCAAGCATGTATTTGATAAGTTTTCCGAGCCGACGGTCATCCTCGGCTAAGAGAATACGCATAAAAACCGCTCCTTCCTGTTGTGAAGAGGGATTTTCGCTGATTGATGAAATCTGGGGAAACAGCACAGTATTTAATGAAATCCTCTGCTATTACTATACTAAATCGAGCCGATAATAGCTACTGCCTGATGATAATTGTTCTATTAACAGACGGTTGGCAGATGTTGATATATCTTGAAAAAAATGCGGTTAACTGAGATAATAACAAAAAGCACACTTTCAAGGGAGAAGAGGGAAGATATGATTAGTCTTTTGGATCGTGGCGTATATCTTTTAGCAGGAAAAGTCTTACTTGAGGATGCTGACCGTATCAGCACTGCCGAAGTCAATCAGCAACTGGCTGCTGCTGCGGTAAAACCGCTGACTGGCCGGACCATTGAGCGCAAGACGGCCCGAACCGGGACAATGAGCTATCAAATATTGAGTAAACACAATCAGTCGGGGGATGAGAATAGTCTCAGACTGCGGTTTGACGCGCTCGCCTCGCATGATATTACTTATGTGGGGATCATCCAAACCGCCCGTGCCAGCGGGCTGAAGGAGTTCCCTGTTCCCTATGCCCTGACCAATTGCCACAACAGCCTTTGCGCGGTGGGCGGAACCATTAATGAAGACGACCATGTTTTTGGTCTTTCGGCGGCGCGAAAATATGGCGGTATTTTTGTCCCGACCCATCAGGCCGTCATCCACCAATATGCCAGGGAAACGATGGCTGGCTGCGGAAAAATGATCCTTGGGTCGGACAGCCATACCCGCTATGGTGCGCTGGGCACGATGGGGGTTGGTGAAGGCGGCCCGGAAATCGTCAAACAGCTGCTAGAGAAGACCTATGATTTGGCCTACCCCGCCGTGGTGGCCATTTATCTGGAAGGCAGCCCGGCCCCGGGGGTTGGTCCGCAAGACGTAGCCTTGGCCATCATTCGGGCGGTATTTAAAAACGGGCTGGTCAAAAACAAAGTTATGGAGTTTGTCGGCCCAGGGATCGCCAACCTCAGCGTTGATTTTCGCAACGGGATTGATGTAATGACTACTGAGACGACCTGTCTGTCTTCCATCTGGCAAACCGATGAAAAGGTGGCCGAATACTACCGGATTCACGGTCGTCCTGAAGACTATCAGCAAATAGAACCTGATGAAGTCAGCTATTATGACGGTCTTGTCAAGGTTGATTTGAGCAAAATCGAGCCAATGATCGCCTTGCCCTTTCACCCCAGTAACGCCTGGCCGATTGCCGAGCTTAACCGTAATGCCGCCGATATTTTGCGGGAGGTTGAGATCGAAGGGCAAAAACAACTGGAAAATAAGAGCCTCCAGTTTCGCTTGACCGACAAACTGGTCAATGGTCGCCTCAAGGTTGAGCAGGCGATTGTAGTCGGCTGTGCCGGGGGCACCTTCGAAAATGTTGTTGCCATGGCCGGCATTCTTGATCAGAAAACAATTGGTGATGGCGAGTTTTCTTTGAGTGTCTATCCTGCCAGCCAACCGGTTTATTTGGCATTGATTAAAAGCAAGGCGATTGAAAAACTGATGCTGGCCGGGGCCGATATCAAGACGGCGTTTTGCGGGCCATGTTTCGGTGCCGGTGATACCCCGGCTAACAACACCCTGAGTATTCGTCATGCTACCCGGAACTTCCCGAACCGGGAAGGTTCCAAGCCGGACAGTGGCCAACTAGCCTCGGTTGCGCTGATGGACGCCAGGTCGATTGCTGCTACAGCGCGAAATGGCGGATTGCTGACCCCAGCCACCGAGCTGGATATTCCGGCGACAGCCATAGAGTATCATTTCGACAAAGCGGTCTACAACAACAGGATATACCAGGGATTCGGCTCCGCCAAACCGGCTGAAGAGCTGAAATTTGGACCGGACATCGCCGACTGGCCTACTATGCTGCCGCTGGCCGAAAATATGTTACTCCAACTTGCATCAATTATTCATGACCCTGTGACCACTACCGATGAACTGATTCCTTCCGGCGAGACGTCTTCGTATCGCTCCAATCCGTATAAGTTGGCCGAATTTACGCTATCGCGCAAAGACCCCGGGTATGTCGGCAGAGCCAAGACAATCCGCGATCTCGAGTCCGCCCGCCAGAGGCTGCTAGAAGGTGGCGAGCCGACAGCGGCGTTGCAGGAAGTCTTTCGCCAAATCGCTACAGACAGCCAGTCGCCGCAAAATCTAAGCCAGATGATGCAAGCTACTGGTATGGGAAGCGTGGTCTTCGCTGTAAAGCCAGGTGACGGCTCGGCGCGGGAGCAAGCGGCATCCTGCCAAAAGGTATTGGGAGGCCAAGCCAACATCGCCATAGAATACGCCACAAAGCGTTATCGCAGCAATCTGGTCAACTGGGGGATGCTACCGTTTATCGTAGAAGAAGGCACTCAAGCCTCCTGGGCTGTTGGCGATTATATCTATATTCCTGGGATTCGCAGCGCCATCATAGGCGGAGCGGAAAAGATACCGGCCTTTGTCGTTGGCACCTGGGGCAAAAAGCCGATTGAATTAAAACTGCCCAGCCTTACTCAAGGGGAGCGGGACATTATCCTGGCAGGATGTTTGATCAATTATTACGCTAAAGAGTTGACTTTAAACCGGTAAAAATGAAATCGAAAGCCGCCGAAGAAGAAGCGGCAGCGTTAGCAAAACAAAAAAAGAGGCTCACTTGGATATTGTGTCCGAGTGAGCCTCTTTTTTAAATACCACCAGGGAGTCTTTATGAACGTAGTGGCTTATGAGTAATATAGATAATCGGTAACGCTGAAATCATCAGCAAGGAGAATGATTTTGCCGGTATCACTTATGGCCATCTTGCGATATTTTCCAGGTGAAAACCGGGTGTACTTTTTAAATATCTTAGTAAATTGCTCGATGGTCCCAAAGCCAAGTCTTTCCGACAATTGTTTCAAACTACAATCAGGAAAACGCAAGCATTCTTTCGCTTTTTCCACCCTTATATATTGGAGGTACTCGCCAATCGTGTACCCAGTGCTTTGTTTAAAGGCCTGACACAAGTAATACTTGTTATAGCCGACGCTGCGAGCAATATCATTGAGATTGACCGACTGCATATAATGTTCGTTGATATATTTGGATACAGCCGAGGAAACTCCGGCAAAGAGCGGCGGCAGTCCCCTGGCCAGGTCATTGGCGGTTTCTAAGGTCGGTTGGCTAGCATTTCTGGCAATCAATAACAGAACCGTGTATAGATAGGTATTAATAAAATCCTTATACAGGATGTCTTTGCTTAGCCCTTCTTTAATCAGATTCTCCAACGAATTTTTGATCCGTCCATTTTCGTCTTTGCCGCAGGTTTCGGCAATGCCGAGGTGCGCCGCCAAAGCTGGATCTTGGACCATGAATTTTACACCCAGCACTTCCAGTTTATCGCCCTGCATCTTCGCAAGCTCGTGTTCTTCATAGGGCTTGATGAGAAGATACATGTTTTTGGTCAAGACAATATTGCGATTGTTCAGCTTAAAGTTACCAACACCATAAGTAATGTAAAACAATTGGTAGAAGTCATGCAAATGTTTTCGCAAACCGCACTTAACGGGGTATTCTTCTTTGGCCGCCCAGAGTGCTTCAACCAAACCTAGCATTGATCACATAGCCTCCGTTGTCCGGCCAAACAAGTGGTTCTGGTGCTTTTGTTTGGCTGGCCGATAATGGGCAATATTTCGCTAAGCCGAAGTGTACGCCTGTCGTCAATCCAAATTATACCATAGCGTTTTGGAAAAAAGTCAATAAATTTTCGCTGGGAATCTAATTGCGGCGACAGGCGCAAAAGGACGGAGCGGTGCTGGCAGGCAAGCATCTAAATATTAGACAATTCTTAACTAATTATGGTGGTGTTGACAAAAAGTTGATAATGCTATAATTTTTGTAACGATTCAAAATATTATAAAACTTTGCTTTGGTAAAGGCCTGGACACTGTTGGTAGGGATCAGAATTACGATGGTGGCGCCGGATAATTTGGCAGGAGGCTTTCCTCGACGGTGATGCCAGCGTGCTAGGCTGCTAAAAGCAAACGGTATTCAGGAGGAGGCAATCGTATGGTCGAATTTGATTTTTACAATCCAGTGCATTTTATTTTTGGCAGAGGGAAACTGGCCAAGATCGGAAGCTTGACCAGACAGTATGGGAAAAAAGTCCTGATCGTAACCTCGGGAAGTACTGCCCGGACGGGAGTGCTGGCAAAGGTGATTGGGTATGCAAAAGAGGCGGGATTAGAATATGCGGTGTTTGACAAAGTCACAGCCAATCCATTGACAACAACAGTCTATGCCGGAGCGAAAGTTGCCTGCGATGAACACTGTGATGTCGTTATTGGCATCGGCGGCGGCAGCGCGATGGACGCCGCCAAAGCAATTGCCTTCATGGCCCGCAATTCCGGCGATATCACAGCCTACATGGATGGAGCACCGGGAGCGGGAGCATTGCCGATTATTCTTGTCGCGACCACTGCCGGAACAGGCAGTGAAGGCAATATGGGAGCAGTCGTTACTGATCAGGCAACCAACGACAAGCGGCCGTTGAAAACCCAGTACATATATCCTAAAGCATCGATTATCGACCCGGAACTATTTCGGACCTTGTCGAAGCGCCAAATTGCCGGCCCCGGACTGGACGCGCTCTATCACTCCATCGAATCCTATATCGGCAATCGCTGCAATCCGGTCACCGAAATGATCGCCTTGCAGGCCATTACCCTTTTAGCGCGGCATTTACCGGCCGTCTATGATGACGCCGACGACATTGCCGCCTGGGAAAAGGTTGCACTGGCCAGTACCCTTTCAGGGGTAGTAATCGGCTTTAGTGGGACCTGTCTGCCGCACGGTTTGGAGCATCCGGTGAGTGGTCTGTTTAATGTAGCCCATGGCGAAGGACTGGCGGCAGTATTTTTGCAAGTGATGGAATTTGCCCATCGGAACGCACCAGAGAGATTTGCTGCGATTGCCAGAGCCATGGGCGTGAATACCGGCGGGATGTCGCCTGAAGAAGCGGCAGCCGCCAGTATCGAGGCTGTGGCCAAGCTGATGGAGAGAATGAACATGACGCCAAAACTGCGAGACCTCGGGGTCACGAAAGAAGATCTGGACTGGCTGACTGCCAACGCGTTGAAGACCGGTAAGGCGAATATTGAAAATACGCCGCGGGTGCCTGACGCCAAGGAAATCAGAGAGCTTTATCTCCAATGCTTATGATCGTTCAGATCAACAAAAATGGGTAGACGAATCAAGATAACCAACAGATAGGGGGGGTATTATGGAAAACCGGGTATTTGATGAAAACAAGCTGATGAGTAAGGTGCGGTGGAAGATTGTTCCCTATATTATGTTTCTGTATATCATCGCGATGGTTGATCGGGTAAACATTGGCTTTGCCGCCCTTCAGATGAACAAAGATCTTGGGATTGGCGCCACCGCCTTCGGCATGCTTGCCGGGATATTCTTTATCGCGTATTTTTTCTTTGAGGTGCCCAGCAATGTCATTATGCATAAAGTCGGGGCCAGGCGATGGATTGCACGTATACTGATCAGCTGGGGGATCATTACCATTATTACCGGTTTTGCCGAGACCGTCACCCAGATCGGGGTTATGCGGTTTTTACTCGGCGTAGCGGAGGCCGGTTTTCATCCCTGCATGATTTTGTATCTTACCTTCTGGTTTCCGGCCAAGCATCTGGCCAAAGCCGTGTCGCTATATGTCTGCGGGATGGCTATCGCCAACATCCTTGTCGGACCACTATCGACCTGGATCATGGATAACGTGTCCTGGTATGCCATGGCTGGCTGGCGCTGGATGTTTGTTTTGGAAGGGATTCCGGCGGTGCTTATGGGCGTGGTGACGTTATTTGTTATGACCGACCGTCCGGAGCAGGCAAAATTCTTGACGCCGGCAGAAAAGAACTGGCTGGTAGCCGAACTGAAAAAAGAGCATGAAGCCAAAGCGGCGAAGCTGCAGATTTCAAAGTGGGCGGTGTTTGGTCAGTTTCGTGTATGGCAAATTTCCTGGTGTCACATCTGCTATGTCATCGCCAATTATGGCCTGGGGATGTGGGTACCGCAAATATTACGCGAATTGTCCAAAGTTCTGACCAATACCCAGATTGGCTTGATATCGACCGCACCCTATATTTGCGGGGTGGCCATGATGGTTGCGGTGGCCAGACACTCCGACAAGACGCTTGAGCGTCGCTGGCATATCGCTATGCCGATATTCATGAGCTTTTTCAGCCTGATTGCACTGACAATGACCAGCAATTTATGGCTGTCGATATTCTTCATCTGTGTCAGCACTGCCGGTTTTTACGGCTTTATCGGCACCTTCTGGACACTGCCCCATATGTTTTTGAGTGAGGGAACGGCGGCGGTCGGGATCGCTATTATTAGTTCGGTGGGCAATCTGGGAGGATTCTTCGGGCCCTATTTCGTCGGTTTCCTAAAGGATGCGACCGGCTCGACCGATGCCGGGATGTACGTTTTGGCTTCATTCGCCGTATTGGCGGCACTGTCGATTCTGGCGATTCGGAAGAAAGCTGGCGAAGGACAGGATTTGACAGCAGGTACGGCGACAGGTGCTTGATAATAATCGTAGTCACAGAAGTTGAGCAGCTGATTAGGGCGGTTTTCGCTTCAGGACAGGCATTACCGATTAGTATGGTAGGACGTGGGGCATGGATTATAATTTGGGACCGGATATTTTGTTTAAATAAAATATATCTTGGACACGGAGAAAGACGGGCACATATGCCCGTCTTTTTACCCTTGGACGATGCATGATACAGTGAGACATCACAAGTTATTTTATACTGGCTATTGACAAAGGTATAAGTGTCCTGGTATGCTGTATAACAATTACACTAATTGCAAAAATGAACAATCAAGGCTCGGTTGGTTTACAATTTGAGCCGCGAAAAATGCCAAAAGTAATGACTGGGATAAAGCAAGGGCGGACAGCCGCTACAGAGAGCCGGTGGATGGTGCGAACCGGTGCGGGCGTCGTTGCGAAACTCACCCAGGAGCTTTTCTGCTGAAGCAGGCAATCGCCTGTCTAGGCTGAAACGCCGCCGGGCGTTAGCCGGAAGCCGCAGCATGCGGCGAACGAGTACAATGTAGGGTGGTACCGCGATATTCGCCCCTATTGACGCCAAGAGTGTCAATAGGGGCGTTTTATTTTTTAGGTCCCGGTGTACCGTTTGCCGAACTTGATTATAAGGAGGATTCTACCATGGAAAGACAGCTCGTAAAAATATTTGACACAACTCTCAGGGATGGCGAACAGACTCCCGGAGTCAGTCTAAATTCAGCCGAGAAACTGGAGCTTGCCCAGGCCTTGGCCAAGATGAAAGTGGATATCATTGAAGCCGGTTTCCCGATTGCCTCGCCTGGAGATTTTGCCGCGGTAAGCGGGATTGCCGCCAAGGTCAGTGGGCCGGTTATCGCCGGTTTGGCCAGGGCGCAGAAGCAGGATATCGACGCGGTGTATAACGCGGTGAAGGGGGCGGAACGGGCGCGAATTCACACTTTTATCGCCACCAGCGACATCCATCTCGAACATAAGCTCAAGATGACCAGGGCGCAGCTCTTGACTGCCGCTGAGGAAGCGGTCATTTATGCCAGAAAGTATCTTGATGATGTCGAGTTTTCGGCGGAGGATGCTTCGCGGTCGGATTGGGATTTTCTGTGTCAGGTCTTCACCCGGGCGATTGCCGCCGGTGCCACGACCATCAATGTTCCCGACACTGTCGGCTATACCACCCCGGTCGAGTTTGGCGCATTGATCAAATATATCAGGGAGCATGTGCCGAATATTGAACAAGCCGCTATCAGCGTTCACTGTCACGACGATCTGGGTTTGGCAGTCGCCAACTCTCTCGCCGCCGTCCAAAATGGCGCCACTCAGGTAGAATGTGCAATCAATGGCCTGGGTGAACGGGCCGGCAATGCCTCACTGGAGGAAATCGTCATGGCGCTGCAAACCAGGTCCGACTACTACAAGGCAGCAACCGGTATCGATACCCGGCAGATTTACCGCACATCACGGCTTGTCAGCATTTTGACCGGGATTGTCGTCCAGCCCAACAAAGCCATTGTCGGTGACAATGCCTTTGCCCATGAATCAGGGATTCACCAGCACGGGATGCTGAATAATCCGCTGACCTATGAAATCATGCGGCCGGAAACCATCGGCCTGAGCCGTAACGCGCTGGTTTTGGGCAAACTATCTGGCAAACATGCTTTTGAGGAGCGCCTGATCAGCCTGGGATACCAAGTTGAAAAAGAAAGGGTCGCTGATCTTTTCGCCCAGTTCAAAGTGTTGGCTGACAGGAAAAAAGTGGTTTTCGACAAGGATATCGAGGCGCTGCTTTCCGAGAAGATCGCCGCCCAGCCCGAATGGTACCGCCTGGTGTACTACCATGTGATGAGCGGCAACCAGACGACAGCCACCGCTTCAGTCAGGGTAGAAAGCGACAATGGGGCCTCCGAGCAGGCCGCCTGCGGCGACGGACCGGTGGATGCCACCTTCAAGGCGATTGAAAAAGCGGTTGGCTTTGAGGTTTGCCTCAAGGATTACCAGATAAAAGCGGTGACCTCGGGAGAAGACGCTCTGGGCGAAGCAACCGTCTGGCTGGAGCAGGATGACAAGGTTTTCAGTGGTCGGGGCTTGAGTACCGACGTCATTGAATCAAGTGCCAAGGCGTATGTCAACGCCATCAATAAAATGCTGGCCGCCTGCGGTCGGCCTGCCTCACAGCAGGCAGCAGAAGGGAAGTGACCATATGGGAATGACGATGACCGAAAAAATCCTGGCGCGCCACGCCGGTCTGGACCAAGTAGTGCCCGGCCAACTGATCAAGGCCAGACTTGACCTGATTCTTGTCAATGATATCACCGGGGCACCGGCGATCAAGGAGTTTGACAAGATCGGCAACCCGGTGTTTGACAAAGAAAAGATCGTGATGGTGCCCGACCATTTTGTGCCGAACAAGGATATTAAGTCAGCGGAGCAGGCCAAGATCATGAAGGATTTCGCCAGAAAGCACAATATTACTCACTATTTCGAAGTCGGCCGGATGGGCATAGAACATGTACTTCTCCCGGAAAACGGTCTGGTAGCCCCCGGCGAGCTGATCATCGGGGCCGACTCTCATACCTGTACATATGGGGCGGTAGGTGCCTTTTCCACCGGAGTGGGCCACACTGATGCCGGAGCGGCCATGGCGGCCGGGGAAACCTGGTTCAAAGTGCCAAGCAGCATCAAGGTCGAGCTGACCGGCAAGCCATCCCGCTGGGTGACAGGCAAAGACGTCATCCTGACACTGATCGGCATGATCGGTGTTGATGGCGCCCGCTATCAGTCGCTGGAATTCAGCGGTCCCGGAGTGGCTGAACTGACCATGACCGACCGGCTGACCATCGCCAACATGGCGGTCGAAGCCGGCGCCAAGAACGGCATCTTCCCGGTCGATGCAGTAACCCAGGCTTATGTCGGACCGCGGGTCAAGCGGGCCTATATCCCGGTTAGCGCCGACCCTGACGCCCAGTATGATCGCACCGTCGCCATCGACCTAGGAAAATTGACGCCGGTGGTTGCCCTGCCCTTCCTGCCGGAAAATGTGAAGCCGGTGAGTGAAATCAGCCCCACCCCGATTGATCAGGTGATCATCGGATCGTGCACCAACGGCCGGATCGAAGATTTAGCCCAGGCAGCTGAAATTATCGCTGGCCGGGAGATCCACCCCGCCGTCCGGGCGATTGTCATCCCCGGCAGTCAGGCGGTATATATGGAAGCGATGCATAAGGGTTATATCGAGATCTTTATCAAGGCCGGTGCGGTGGTCAGCACACCCACCTGCGGACCGTGCTGCGGCGGGCACATGGGTATCCTGGCTGCCGGCGAACGGGCGGTGTCGACCACCAACCGCAATTTCCGCGGCCGGATGGGTCATGTCGACAGCGAAGTATACCTGGCAGGCCCGGCGGTGGCCGCAGCTAGTGCCATTCTCGGCCGGATTGCCTTACCTACGGAGGTGATAGCATGATTTTAGAAGGAAAAGTGTGGCGCTATGGCGACAATGTCGATACCGACGTTATTATTCCGGCGCGTTACCTGAACACCATCGACCCCAAAGAACTGGCGTCCCACTGCATGGAAGATATTGACTCAACGTTTGTCGGTCAGGTCAAAAGCGGGGACATCATGGTTGCTGGCCGCAATTTCGGCTGCGGCTCCTCCCGGGAACACGCTCCGGTTGCCATCAAGGCCAGTGGTGTGACCTGCATCATCGCCGACAGTTTCGCCCGGATCTTTTACCGCAACGCCATCAACATCGGCTTGCCGCTCATCGAACTGGGACCGGAAGTGGAAAAAATCAAGAAAGACGATATCCTTAAAGTTGATCTGGGCAAAGGTATTATTGAAAATGTCACCAGCGGCGCAAGCTTTACCGTCCAGCCGCTGCCGGGCTTTATCCAGGAAATCGCCTCTGCCGGCGGCCTGATCAATTACGTCAAGGGGGAAAAGGCGTGAGTGCCAGAAAGATTGTAATCATTCCCGGTGACGGCATCGGCCCTGAGATCACAACCGCCGCCCGGATGGTGCTGGAAAAGACGGCCCGCCAGACCGGTCTCACCCTTGATTTTGCCACCTGCCTCGCCGGCGGTGCCGCCATTGATGCTGACGGCATACCCCTTCCGGAAGCCACCCTCGTCGCCGCCAAAGGCGCCGAAGCGGTTCTCCTGGGGGCAGTGGGCGGACCGAAGTGGGATAATGTGGCCCCCGATATCCGGCCGGAAAAAGCCATTCTCGGCCTGCGCAAGGCACTGGGGCTTTACGCCAACCTGCGTCCCATCCGGGTGCCGGCCAGCCTGGCGGCCTATTCGCCGCTCAAACCGGAAATCGTGGCCGGGGTCGATATCCTGATTGTCCGCGAGCTCACCGGCGGCATCTATTTTGGCGCCAAGTGCGAATCTGAGACGGTGGACGGGGTCGAACAGGCCTGGGATACCGAATTATACAGCGTGCCGGAAATAACCCGCATTGTCAGGACGGCCTGCCAGGCCGCTGCCCTTCGCCGTGGCCATGTAACCTCGGTGGATAAGGCCAATGTGCTGGCAACCTCCCGCCTCTGGCGACGGGTGGCCGGCGACACCGCCCGGGAATTCGCCGGGATCAAGATTGATCACCTATATGTCGACAATTGCGCCATGCAGCTCGTTCTGGCCCCGAAGAACTTTGATGTTATTGTTACCAGCAATCTGTTTGGTGACATCTTAAGCGACGAAGCGGCAGTGGTGGCCGGGTCTATTGGCCTGCTGCCCTCAGCCAGCATCGGCGACGGTCCGGGTCTTTTCGAGCCCATCCACGGTTCGGCGCCGGACATCGCCGGCAAAGGGTTGGCCAATCCCATCGGTACCATTTTGTCGGCTGCCATGCTGCTCCGGTTCTCGCTGGGCGAGCAGGCAGCGGCGGAAAAAATCGAGCAGGCGGTTGACTCCGTGTTGGCTGAGGGATACCGTACTGCCGACCTTTATCGGTCCGGGTTGACCAAGGTCTCTACCGATGAAATGGCCCGTCTCGTAGCAGACAGAATCTAGAAAGGCTGTTTTGGGCAGCCTACTCGGATGGGATTTACATTGCGCTGTAAGGGAGGTGGAGCGGCATGAAGATGTCTGGCGCAAAAGTCATTGTCGAGTGTTTACGCGAACAAGGGGTCGACACTGTTTTCGGTTATCCGGGCGGCACTATTCTACCTTTCTATGACGCCTTATGCGATTCGCCGGTGCGCCATATCCTCACTGTGCACGAACAGGGGGCCGCACACGCTGCCGATGGATACGCCCGCGCCAGCGGCCGGGTGGGAGTCTGCATCGCCACTTCCGGCCCTGGGGCGACCAACCTCGTGACCGGTCTGGCAGCGGCCTTTATGGACTCCATTCCGGTGATCGCCATTACCGGGCAGGTGCCGACCTCGCTTATCGGCCGGGATGCCTTTCAGGAAATCGACATCACCGGGATTACCATGGCAATCACCAAACACAATTTCTTGGTCAAAGACCCGGCCAAACTGGCTGATACCATTCGCTATGCCTTCCGTATCGCCCGCTCCGGCCGGCCGGGGCCGGTACTGATCGACGTGCCGCGCGATGTGCAGACCAGCGATGTATTCTTCGAGCCCGCCAAGGGATCGGAAAAGGTTCCTTCGGCCATCCCCGGGCAGGTTTTAAACCGGATCGAAGCCGCAGCCAGCGCCATTTGCGCCGCTAAGCGGCCGGTCATTCTTACCGGCGGTGGGGCAGTGGCAGCCGAGGCCCAGCAAGAAGTAAGGATGCTGGCCGAAAAACTGCATATTCCGGTTGTCAGCACCTTGATGGGTCTGGGTGGCTTCCCGGCTTCCCACCCTCTGTTTTTAGGTATGACCGGGCTCCACGGCCTGAAGCCAGCCAATAATGCCGTCTTTGAAGCCGATGTCATTATTGCTGTCGGCAGCCGGTTCAGCGACCGGATTACCGGCGATCGGGCCAAATACGCCGCAGGCAAGACCATCATCCATATCGACGTCGACCCGGCCGAAATCGATAAAAATTTAGCGGCCCACATCGGTCTTACCGGAGACCTCAAAACCATACTGGGATTTCTGATCGAACGTCTGCCGACAGGAGGCGACAAAGCCTGGCGGGACAAGATCAAAGAATGGAAACGCGAAAAAGAGGCTGTTCAGGTTGTCGATCGATTGACCGCACCGGGCATTCTCAGCCAGATTGTCAAGCAGACCGCTGGCCAGCCCTGCATTTTTGCCACCGATGTCGGACAGCACCAAATGTGGGCAGCCCAGCACCTTAAGCTGGAGAACCCGCGGACCTGGATCACTTCCGGCGGTCTCGGCGCCATGGGTTTTGGTTTGCCGGCAGCGCTAGGAGCGCAGTTAGCCTCGCCGGACAAAAGGGTCATTTTAATCGCCGGTGATGGCGGCTTTAAAATGACTGGGGCGGAACTCTTTACTGTTGCCAGTTACAAGTTGCCGATTATTTCTGTCATCATCAATAATGGCGGGCTGGGAATGATCCGCCAGCTCCAACAGGTCTTTTTCGATAAACGCTATACTGCCTGCGACCTGCCGCCGGTAACCGATTTTACTCTGTTTGCTGCAGCCTTTGGTGTCCACGCCGTAAAAGTCGACAGTCGCCGGGCCTTTGCCAAGGCCTTTGCCGCTGCGTTGGCTTCGCCGAATCCTGAAGTGATTGTGGCCAATATCGCCCCCGAAGAAATGGTGTCGCCGATGACCCCGCCTGGCGGAGCCATCAATGCCTATATCGATATTTAAGAGGAGGTGGGTTTCATGACCAGGCAGAATCAGCAGTCTGAGATTATCCGTGTAGGGGGAATCAACGACATTCTAGGCGGTGTCGACCCACAGGCGGATGAGAATCTGCTCCGGGTTGCTTTGGGGATTTAGATCATAAAATTCATTGCACTTTTTCTATGATGTATCTTGACAAACGGCAAAAGTATGTGGATAATGTATACAACATTACAATGTTGTGATGTAAGAAAGTGCATCTAGGGTTCCGCCGTAACAACGGGGCTGGTCCGAGCGATGCAGATGCGGAATGCCGCATTACACCGTGGGTATAAAAGACTCTGCGGAAAGTTTCTTACGTAAGATGTAAGAAATTTTCGCAGGCTTTTTTGTCGCCACGGTTTTTGTATATTGTATTCAAGAATGATTTTGTTGACGAGAGAGGAGGATTGCCGTGAAACATGTATTGTCGATCCTGGTATATAATCAGCCCGGGGTTCTGGTGCGAGTCGCCGGTATGTTCTCCCGGCGCGGCTTCAATATTCATAGCCTGGCGGTGGGCACCACCCAAGACCCCGATTACTCACGAATCACCGTGGTGGTCTGCGGTGACAACGACATTCTCGACCAAGTGATCAAGCAGCTTGACAAGCTGGTGGAGGTTGTCGCGGTGCAGCCGCTGCCGCCGGATAACACGGTACGGCGGGGGATGGCGATGTTCAAGGTCGCCGCCGGGGAAAAACGCGGCGAGGTGCTGAAACTGGCGGAAGTTTTCCGCGCCAATGTGGTCGATGTTTCAGAAAACACAGTAACCATGGAAGTGACTGGCGATGAGGAAAAAATCAACGCCTTTGCCGAAGTTCTGGCGCCATACGGGATGCTGGAAATGGTCCGGACCGGTCTGGTAGGATTGGCCCGGGGCGAAAATACCATTCACCAATACGAGAGGGGACATTATTATGAGCAAATTGTACTATGATCTGGATGCCAACTGGGATGTAATCAGAAACAAAAAGGTGGCAATTATCGGCTACGGCAGCCAAGGCCACGCCCATGCGCTGAACCTGCATGACAGCGGGGTAGATGTTACCGTAGGCTTGTATAAAGGCAGAAAGTCCTGGGCCAAGGCCGAGACCGACGGTGTGAAAGTGGCCACGGTGAGCGAGGCGGTTGCCTCTGCCGATATCGTGATGATCCTGATCCCGGACGAAAAGCAAGGCCAGGTATACCGCGACCATATCGCTCCCAGCCTCAAGTCCGGCGCAGCACTGGCGTTTGCCCACGGCTTCAATATTCATTTTAATCAAATCGTCCCGCCGGAAAATGTCGATGTGTTCATGGTTGCCCCCAAAGGCCCTGGTCATTTGGTGCGACGGGTGTACACCGAAGGCAAAGGCGTTCCCTGTTTGCTGGCTGTCCACCAGAACTTTACCGGCAATGCCCAAGAAATCGGCCTGGCGTATGCCCGCGGGATCGGCGGCACCCGGGCCGGCGTGTTGACCACCACCTTCAAGGAAGAGACCGAGACTGACCTGTTCGGCGAACAGGCGGTGCTCTGCGGCGGTGTAACCGAACTCATCAAAGCCGGGTTCGAGACCCTGGTGGAAGCAGGTTATCAGCCGGAATCAGCCTATTTTGAATGCATGCATGAAATGAAACTCATCGTCGACTTGATGTACGAAGGCGGAATGGCGATGATGCGCTATTCCATCAGTGATACGGCCGAGTTTGGCGATTACATGACCGGGCGGCGGATCATCACCGCCGAGACCCGCGCCGAAATGAAGAAAATCCTGGCTGAAATCCAAGATGGCGAGTTCGCGAAAAAGTGGATGCTGGAAAACCAGGTCAACCGTCCGGTGTTCAGCGCTCTTCGCCGGACAGAAGCCGAGCATCAGATCGAAACCGTCGGCAAAGAACTGCGGGATATGATGCCCTGGCTGAAAAGCAAATAGTCTGAGTAAAACGTGATGAAGGAGGTATCGGTATGGATCGTGTAGGCGGCATTAGTCATGAGTTAGGCGGGGTTGATCCCCAGGCGGACCAGAATCTGATACGCTTAGCTGGTCTTGCTCAGTAATAAACGGAATAATAACTTGATTGTTTAAAGGTGATGACTGGGACGAATGTACAGTAAAACCGCTGCAGAGAGCCGGTGGGTGGTGCGAACCGGTGCGTACGCTGTATGATTGGATCACCCAGGAACTGCTTTGCCGAGGCGCTAAAGGTGCCCAGGTGAAGACGCGACCGCGCGTTACGGCGGAGCTGGCTGATAGGCTGGTAGATAATAGTGAAACATAGGGTGGTACCGCGGATTTTCCGCCCCTATTGACGTAACCGTCAATAGGGGCGGTTTTGTTTTTTCTAAATCAAGTGGAGGTGGGAACGATGATCATGTCTGGAGCTGCGGCAGTAGTGGCTTGTATATTAGAGCAGGGTGTCGACACCGTTTTTGGTTATCCGGGCGGGCAGATCATGCCGCTGTATGATGCGCTGTATGATGCCCCGCTCCGCCATATTCTGACTGTGCACGAACAGGGGGCGGTTCATGCCGCCGACGGCTATGCCCGGGCCAGCGGGCGGGTGGGGGTATGTATCGCCACCTCGGGGCCAGGGGCGACCAACCTGGTTACTGGGCTGGCGACGGCGTATCTTGACTCAGTGCCGATGGTGGCCATCACGGGGCAGGTGGCGACAAGCCTTCTGGGCCGCGACGCCTTTCAGGAAGTGGATATTACCGGAATCACCATGTCGGTGACTAAACACAATTTCTTGGTCAAGGACCCGGCTCGGATACCGGAAATCATGCGGCTGGCCTTTCGCCTCGCCCGCAGCGGCCGCCCAGGGCCGGTACTTGTCGACCTGCCGCGGGATGTCCAGGTAGGCAGTCTTGACTATAGCCCCTTGCTAGCACCGTCGCCGGAGCCGCAGGGTGAGCCGTCGGCGAAAATTCTCGCCGCTGTTCGCCAGGCGGCCCAGGCTTTGGAAACTGCCCGGCGGCCGGTCCTAGTGATCGGCGGCGGCGTGACCCGGGGTGGAGCCAGCGAGGCAGTACGACTGCTGGCAGAAAAATACCGGTTGCCGGTGGTCAGCACCTTGATGGGGCTCGGCGGCCTGCCGGCCTCCCATCCCCAATTTCTTGGTCTAACCGGGATGCACGGCCATAAGGCCGCCAATCACGCTGTTTGCAAGTCAGATTTGATCATTGCGGTTGGCAGCCGCTTCAGCGACCGGGTGACCGGCGACCGCCAGAAATATCTGACAGGCAAAACGCTCATTCATATTGATATCGATCGCTCGGAGGTAGGTAAGAATGTCGATGCCTTGATCGGGCTGGTCGGTGAGCTCAGGTGCTTGCTAAACCTTCTTTCTGACGCCGGTAGCCCGCAAAACCTGGAGGAATGGTGGCAGACCATCGCCGGTTGGCGGCGCGAATTTGCCGATCAATGCGATGATCAACAGCTGACCGCCCCTTGGATGATGCGGGAAATCTCGCGCCAGGTGGCTGGCAAACAAGTCGTTTTTGCCACTGATGTCGGCCAGCACCAAATGTGGGCAGCTCAGCATCTGGCGGTCGACAGGCCAGGAAGCTGGCTAACGTCAGGAGGCCTCGGGACCATGGGGTTTGGTCTGCCTGCGGCCATGGGAGCCCAGGTCGCCCTCCCTGACGCCCGGGCAATCCTCATTGCCGGCGACGGCGGCTTCAAAATGACGGCCATGGAGCTTTTTACCATCGCAACATACAACCTGCCGGTCATTTCCATCATTGTCAATAACCGCTGCTTAGGCATGGTTCGCCAGTGGCAGCAGTTGTTTTTCCGGGAGCGCTATTCAGCCAGTCTGGCGCAGGGCGAGATGAATTTTGTTGCCCAGGCCCAGGCGTGCGGCGTGGCAGCCACGCGGGCGACTACCCCAGATCAGTTTCGGCAGGCTTTTGCCGACGCCTGGAGTGAGGGCAAACCGGCGGTGATTGTCGCTGATGTCGCGATGAACGACCTGGTAACGCCGATGATCGCCCCCGGCGCTCCCCTGGATCAATATGTGGCCATCGAATAACAAAGGGATTTTAGCCCTTGGGGCAAAACATAATATATAAAGAAACAACTTTATTATTAATTGGTGGCTGACAGGTGGTGGCGAAAAATGGCGGCAACAAATAAATATAAGGCGACCATAACTTTGGGATTGGTTTCCCTTGGTTTTGCCATTAGCTATCCGTTCAGCAATACCTTTTGGGGCGGCGTTGTCGCCAGTGGCTGCAGCGCGGCGATGGTCGGCGGATTGGCCGATTGGTTCGCAGTTTCCGCCTTGTTTCGCCGACCGCTCGGTATTCCTTTTCGCACCGAGATTATTCCTCGCAACCGGGAGCGCATTTCCCAGGCCATCATCGACATGGTCGAGCAGGAACTGTTGACAATGGAAAATATTTGTGACACCCTCAACCGTTATGACATGGGCGGCTTATTGGTCGACTATTTTGTAAATCATGGCGGGAGCGCGCATATTAAAGAATTTGCCGCTAAACTTGGCATCGATGCTCTGGAAAAAACCAATTCCGCCAAGATCAGTCGTTTTCTGGCTGAACTGATTCAGGCCCACGGCGGCAAAATACCGTTGGCCCCGGCAGTGGCGCAGACCTTAACCTGGTCGGTAAGTAGCGGCTATTTCGATAAGCTTTTGGATTTTATCATCGCCGAGCTCGGTCTTCTTATCCGGCAGTCGCAGGTGAAACACTTGCTGACCAACCTGCTGGGGGAGGCCAGGCAGGTGTATGAAAAAGATATGCGGCGGCGCAAGCTGGCCAGTCAAATCCTCGAGCAGCTGGGCGTCACGGCCGGCAGTCTGGCAGGATTGCTTCAGCAAAAGTGCGGCGAATTTCTCGGTGAACTGCAAGAACAAAAACACCCCCTCCGGGAGCAGCTGCGGCAAAAAGCGGCCGACTTTGCCGGACGTCTGGCTGACGATCCCGTTCTCCAGGCGCGTTTCGAGGAGCGAAAGATAGAGCTTATCGCCGGCTACGCCGGGTTGGAGGACCAACTCGACGACTGGATTCAAGCGCTGCTGGGAGCCGCCAAGGCCGATAGCGGCAAAGCCGTGATCCGCAGGTGGCTCGATTTACAGGTCGATAGTCTGATAGCCACCTTCCAGCGGAATGCCGACCAGCAGCAGATCTTGGGCAACTTGGCCAAAAAGGCGCTGATCAGACTGGTCGAGACCCATCATGCCGCAATCGGTACTATTGTCCGCGAACGGCTGACCCAGCTTTCGACACCGGCGCTGGTGGAATTTATCGAGGGCCGGGTGGGTAATGATCTGCAGATGATTCGAATTAATGGCTCGGTAGTCGGCGGACTGGCAGGACTGTTGATTTTTCTGCTGACCTATTGGTGGCAGGTATGACGGTAGATTACAGCAAGAAGGCCAACCTGGTGCTAGGGTGGGTATTCGCCCTGTTTGCCGCCGCCGCGGTGATCCACTATTTTTACCCTGACCACCTCGTTGTCAAATTGCTTTACACCGTATTCGAAGCCGCGCTGGTTGGCGGAATCGCCGACTGGTTTGCCGTGACAGCGCTGTTTCGCCGGCCGCTTGGTATTCCCTGGCATACGGCCCTTATCCCAAGTAATCGGGATAAAATGATCGGAGCCATCGCGGCGGCAGTGCAGAATGACCTTCTCAGCAAGGATTCGATCAAACGACGTCTGGCTGGCGCCCGGATTGTCGACCTTGCCATCAAATGGGTGGAAGAGAGGGACCGGCAAACGATATTTTCCGGGTTAGTTGCCCACTATGCAGAGCGCGTTCTGGCGGATATCGACAGCCAGGCACTGGCAAAATACGGGCAACGACTGCTGAAAAACTATCTGCGGAAAGCGATGTTGGCCGATAAAATACGGCAGGTGCTTGACTGGGCTCTCCGGAGCGGAGCGTTGGACCGGTTGCTGGATTATATTCTGGCTGAATTGCGGGTAGTGGTCGAAAGAGACAGCAGCCGGCAGGCCATCCAGCAGTACCTGGAAAAATATAAGGAGAGCGTCAGTCAAAGCTGGTGGCAGCAACTGATCCTTGATATCGCCGAATTGACCAATACGCTGAATATGGCGGAAGCAGCGTCCGTCCTGCACGGCGAGGTGCAACACTTTATCCGGGATATGGCTGATCGCGAACATCCTTTCAGGCATTGGATTCGGGTCCGGTTGGCGGTCGCCGGGGATAATCTGGCAAACGATTCAGCGTGGCGGGAAAATATTTTGGCCTGGCAGCATGGTCTGGCCGGTCGGCTTGAATTTGCCGACGCGCTTGCGGTGCTGATAGTCCTGGCGAGAGACAGCGTCACTCCAGCCGATGCAGCTGCCTGGGCAGGTCGGCAGACGGAAAAGCTGTGGAATACTTTCAAGGCCGACACTGAATTGCAGGATTGGGTAGAAGAGCGGCTAAAACTAGCTCTTGGAGAATTTATCGATATTGAGCATCGGATTGTGGCCACGATCGTCAAAGAAGCATTGCAACGCCTCAGCGACAGCGACCTGAACCGGTTTGTCGAAGACAAGGCCGGGGAAGATCTGGCCTGGATTCGGATCAACGGATCGGTGGTCGGAGGCATCGTCGGCCTATTGCTATTTCTTATCCTTCACTATTTCTATGATCCCTATGTCGTTCCGCTAATTAGAGCCTGGTTGTAAGAAACAAAGTAAACCCCGCCCCCTATTACAGGGGGCGAGGTTTACTTTGCAGGAAATGACGATTACAGTCTGACTGCTGCCTCGGCCGCCAGCGGCGACCGTTCGCATTCTTCTTGGCTGAGGGTGACTTGGAAACAAAGCTTTGAACCGCGCATTTTATCACTTGCATAGACCAGGCCGTTGGTTCGGCTATCCAAATAGGGATGGTCGATTTGCGCCGGATCGCCAAGCAGAATGATTTTGGTGCCTAGGCCTGGCCGGGTGATGATCCCTTTGGCTTGACGCGGCGTGGAGTTTTGCATTTCGTCCAGAATCATCCAGTATTTTTGCACAGAACGGCCTCGCTGATAAGCGAGTGCTTCAGTCTGAATAATGCGTTTATCAAATAACATTTGAACCGTGTCTTCCACTTGGGCAATCTCTTTGTCCTCAGTCATCAGGCTGCCGGACATAAGGGTAAATAAATTATCGCGAATTCCCCGCATATAGGGGGCGATTTTCTCGTTTTCCGATCCGGGTAAAAAACCGATGTCTTCGTCCATCGGGATATTTGGCCGGCAGATTAATAGATGGTGATAGGCGCGCGGGCGACACTCCATATTTTCGTGTAACCCCACCGCCAGAGAATAAAAAGTCTTTGCCGTCCCGGAAATCCCTTTGATAATAATAAGCGGGGCTTCTTCGGCGCTCATCATTAAACATTCCTGCATGAAGATTTGGCCGACATTGCGAGGGGTGACGCCGAAAGGAGTACGATTGCGATACCGCAATTGGACGACCTTTTGCCCGTCAAATCGGCCTAAGGCGGTATGGCGGTCTTTATCAGTCGACTTAATCAACAGGAATTGATTTGTCGTTAGATCGACAGAAGAGAGCCGATGGATCGTTTCGTCGAACATGGAAAGAGTATCGGGCGTAATGAAATTTGCGTCGTCGGCATAGAAACGGTCAATGTTTTCGGAAGAGGTGTATACCACCGCTCTTCCGGTATATTGCTCCTCAACTGCTGCGACCTTTTCGTTGCGAAAGTCTTCGGCGGCGATTCTCAGAATCGATGCCTTTACGCGCATGTTCGTGTCTTGCGTTACTAAAACAACATCTTTATTTTGGTCGACAAGACCTTTGCAGACTTGTAATATTCGATTGTCAGGTTTGTTTTTATCCCAATATTCGCTGACAATGGTGGCAAGATGATTGGTTTCAACCTGGAGCATGCCGCCCTCATCGTTGAGAGAAACACCCTCCAATAAATTTCCCTTTAGTCGTAATGTGTCAATAATACGACTTGTTTGGCGACTGTTTGCGCCTCTATCGGTTGATTCTCGTTTAAACCGGTCAAGTTCTTCCAAGACAACTTCCGGAATAATAACATGATGTTCGTCAAAAGCGAAGATCGCATTAGGAGAATTCAATAACACGTTCGTATCTAAAACATAATATTTGCTCACAGGAAGGCCTCCTTCTTTCGCATGCAACTTGCAATAAAATGACTGTCGTCATACACGGCAAGACAAAATCAATAGTAAATCATGCTGTATTTTAATACACAGCTTACGAAGGAGTATTGAACAAACTTCTAAGGAAGGACATCATACTTATTCAAGCAAATCCCCTTTCTTTTGACAGAAATTGAGATGTTTATTTTTATTATAGCGTAAACTAACGGCAACCGCATTATATTTGTCGTTTTGTTAACGAATTATTAACAACATATGGCAGTAAAATTGAGCTATACGCTTGATCGACACTATATCTTGCGTTTCGCCTTCTCCGTATAATAGGGGGGATCCTACCCCGGGACTGGGGCAGGAAATCGTTGTCGATAGGGCGAAGTGCCGTCCATGGGATGAGATGCTATGCTGGAAATGGCACATTTCGGAGGGATTCGATCATGAAGATAACCAATGTTGAAGTCGTGTGTCTTGCGGTACCCCTCGAGGAGCCGGTGCAGCTTTCTTTCGGGAGGATGACTTACCGGCGAAGCTGCCTGGTTCATGTTGAAACCGACGCCGGGGTCGACGGCTGGGGGGAAAGTTTTGTCAATCACCCTTTTTGGGCCTTGGAAGAACGGAAGATAACCATTGAACAAGGGGTCAGGCCGCTGGTGCTTGGCGAAGATCCGTTACATATTAACAAAGTGTGGGAAAAGATGTATGGGTCGCTCAATACCCTCGGCCTCCAGGCTGGTGCCAGGGGCCAATTCATGCAGGCCATCAGCGGTGTGGACATTGCTCTGTGGGATATAAAAGGGAAGGCGCTCGGCCTTTCGGTGTGCGAGCTTCTCGGCGGCAAAATGATGGACAGCGCCGAAGTATATGCCAGCGGTCTGGGCCCGAAGAACCCCGAAAAGCAGGTCCGGCAATATGCTGACTACGGGATAAAAGCTTTCAAATTAAAGGTCGGTTTCGGCAAGGCGTTTGACACCAATAATATCGAAAAAACGTGGTCTGCAATGCCGCAAGGCGGCCGGCTGATGCTTGACGCCAACATGGCCTGGAACCGGAAAGAGGCTCTGGAAATGGTGGAAATACTAAAAAATTATCAGATTGAGTGGCTAGAAGAGCCTTGCTCCTGCGAGGATGTTGATGCTTTGGCGGTGTTGACAAAAAAGAGCCCAATTCCGATCGCCGGGGGCGAAAATGTCTATTGTCAGGATGGGTTTCGCAGGGCGTTCGGTCAAAATATTTTTGCAATTGCCCAGCCGGACCTAACGAAAACTGGCGGGATTTCCGAAATGGCTTGTATTTGTCAGATGGCCAGGGCCTGCGAAAAACCCTGGGCGCCTCACTTCTTCGGCAACGCCGTCGGCTTAGCGGCGACCCTGCAGGTGTTTGCGGCCATTCCGGGAGGCCTGATCGTGGAACTGGATGCCAACCCCAATCCGCTTCGCACTGAACTGCTATCCAATCCCCTGGAAATCGTTGACGGTCGGGTGAGCATCCCTGCCGGACCTGGTCTGGGTGTGACGATTAACCTGGACACAGTGGCAAAATACAGAATTTAGAGCAGCAAGGGGGATGACCATGCAGGAGCGAGTGTTGGCCACCTTGATGATCATCCTGGCTTTTTTGTGCGAAGTGCTTGATGTGGCATCCAAACTGCTTGCTGATCTGATCACCCCCAGACGGTAGAAAAATATGGCTGGTGACAGTGTCAACCATCAAGCAGCGATACATACTATAATTATGGCAGTAGCACACTTTGCCGACAGGAGTGACATGATTGCAAGCAGGGTTAATCGGCGTCGGAAGAATGGGGAAGGAATTGTCGCGTCGACTGGCCGGGCACGTCGACTTGACGGTGTTTGACCGCGATCCGGTTTTGCTGGAGGCGGTCGCCAATGAACTGAGCATCAAGACGGCAGCGAGCATGGAAGAACTGGCGACGCTAGGGACGGTTATTCTGGCGGTGCCTGATCAGGAAGTGATCAATTGCATCAAAGATTTCAACCAGCAAAAGGAGCCGATGATTGCCATCAGCGTCGCCACCAACGTTGCTCAGCATGTGCTGGCCGAGACGGCGGCACGTCATGTGAAATGCATCGGTGTTAAATTTGTGGGCCACGCCGGGGAGATGGCTCTCGGCCTTGATCCGGTGATTATCGTCAATGACCGGCCGGGCGAATTAAGCGTTTTGGCAGCAGAGTTGTTTGCAGCAGCAGGTCAGGTCGTGATTGGTAAAGCCGACGTGGTCGGATATATCAATACTGTCGCTGCCGAAAAGGCATTAGAAGCTGCGGTGGCGATCGAAGAGGGACTGCAACTGCAAGGGGTGACCCACCCCGCGATTATCAAAAGCGCCATCCGCCAAGTAGCGGCCGGTATATTGAAGGCCTATGCCGATCAGGACCTCGGTCCTTTTGCCCGGCAAATCGTTCGCGCCGTGAGGGCCAAACATAAAAAGTGATGGTAAGCACCTGCTGCTTTTTGTCAGATCAGGTGCTTTTCCTATGATAGCCTCAGGAAAATTTCAATTGTTGGCAGGAAAAGCTAAATTAGCGTCGTATAAAATGTTGAATATGTCCCCATGTTAAGATAAAATATTAAGTATGCCAATCAATCTGTCTGAGGTTACATAGGAGGGAAAGATAATGGAACAAGCTACATTTCGCGTAAAGGCCGGCCTAGCCGAAATGCTCAAGGGCGGCGTTATAATGGACGTAACCACACCCGAGCAGGCCAAGATTGCCGAAGCGGCAGGCGCCTGTGCGGTTATGGCCCTGGAAAGGGTTCCAGCCGACATCCGGGCTGCCGGCGGCGTGGCCCGCATGGCCGACCCGACGATCGTCCAGCGGATTATGGATGTTGTGACCATTCCGGTCATGGCAAAGGCACGCATCGGTCATTTTGTCGAGGCTCAGATTTTAGAATCGCTTGGGGCCGACTATATCGATGAAAGCGAAGTGCTCACTCCGGCGGACAATAAATACCATATCAATAAACACCTGTTCAAAGTGCCGTTTGTCTGCGGTGCCAAAAATCTTGGTGAAGCGCTGCGCCGGATTGGTGAAGGGGCAGCCATGATCCGTACTAAGGGCGAGCCTGGTACCGGCAATGTCGTTGAGGCTGTGACCCATATCCGGATGGTGATGGGTGAGATCCGCCTGCTGCAAAATCTGCCTGATGAGGAAGTGGCAGCGTTTGCCAAAAATATCGCCGCTCCCTACGATCTTGTAATGGAAACTAAAAAACTCGGCCGGCTGCCGGTGGTCAATTTCGCGGCTGGCGGTATTGCTACCCCGGCTGATGCCGCACTGATGATGCAGCTTGGCTGCGACGGCATTTTCGTCGGCTCCGGGATTTTTAAAGCTGCCGATCCTGCCAAACGGGCGAAAGCCATTGTGGCAGCAACCACCTATTACAACGATCCGAAGGTGCTGGCTGAGGTATCCCAAGATCTGGGCGAAGCCATGCCTGGCCTGGAAATTTCTACCATCGCACCCAATGAACGGATGCAAGAACGGGGCTGGTAAGACTTGAAAATTGGCGTACTTGCCCTGCAGGGAGCTTTTCGTGAGCATCGTAATATGCTGGAACGCTGCGGGGTTGAAGCAGTAGAGATCAGAAAACCGGAAGAACTGGATGATGTAGCAGGGCTTATCATTCCTGGCGGAGAGAGTACCACTATCGGTAAAATGCTGGTCGACTGGGGCTTGATGGATAAGATTAAAAGCCGGGCGGCTGCAGGGATGGCGATTTACGGTACCTGCGCCGGAATGATTGTGCTTGCCAAGGATATTATCGGCAGCGAACAGCCGCGCCTCGGCCTGATGGATATAAGAGTACGGCGCAATGCTTCTGGTCGGCAGCGGGATAGTTTTGAAGCCGATCTTGCGATACCCGAGTTTGGTGCAGAGCCGATCCGGGCGGTTTTTATCCGGGCCCCTTACATCGAAGCCGTCGGCCCGGAAGTTAAAGTGCTGGCTTCGGTTGATAAATATCCTGTCGTAGCCCGGCAGGGGCAGTTTCTCGCGACGTCGTTTCACCCCGAGCTGACGAATGACAACCGGATTCACAAATATTTTATGGCGATGATTGAAAATCAGACCTAATAGCACTGTTAAAGAGTGTAAACAATAACATCAAGTGCCGTAAACAAAGCCTGGGATAACTGCCCGGGCTGTTTTTTCAGCCTGGTGCTTTTTTGGAAGGCAGGGGGGTCATCCATTTGGCAGAAGGGGGCTACGTAATGGGCAATTCGGCCAGACTTCAGCAATTAAAGGTAGTCTTTTCTCTGGCGCCGGCGCAGCTCCAGCAGATCGCCGACCGGTTTCAGGCCGACATGTCGGCCGGGTTGGCTGGCGAGCCAAGTTCGCTAAAAATGCTGCCTTCCTATCTTGCCAAGCCGACAGGCAATGAACAGGGCCATTTTCTGGCTTTGGATTTCGGCGGAACCAATGTCCGGGTCCAGTTGATCGACCTGTCGGGCGATGGGCAGTGGGTAGTCAGACGAAAAATCGCCGCACCGCTGGCTGATCCAGCCGGGCTATACGACTATACTACAGCGGCGACAGTAGCCTCCGGGCTGTTCGATTTTCTGGCTGGGCAGATCGCCGCAGTGGTGGATGACCACGGCGATTATCGTTTAGGACATACCTTCTCATTTCCCTGCCGCCAGCACGGACTCAACCAGGCGGTGCTGCTCCATTGGACCAAAGAAATCAAAACAACCGGCGTGGAGGGCCAGGAAATAAATGCCTTGTTGGCCGCGGCGTTATTGCGTAGGGGCCTTTCCCGGGTAAAGCCCTGCGCCATTCTCAACGACACGGTGGGAACTTTGCTCACCGCCGCCTATGGCGACCTCTCGGCCGATATCGGCTCGATCTGCGGCACCGGCCACAATACTTGTTATTTTGAACCGACACTGAAAATAGTGATTAACATGGAGTCAGGCAATTTTGCCGCTTTGCCGGTCACAAAATATGATCAACAATTAGATGCCGACAGCGAAAAACCGGGAACGCAGCAACTGGAAAAGATGGTGGCTGGCCGGTATCTGGGAGAACTGGTTCGGTTGATTGCCGTCGATTATCTTCCGTTGACCCTGCCGCCAGGCAGTGTATCAGCCGAAGATTTGGCAGCCATTATTGGTGACATTCCTGTGAAAGGACCGTTGGCCCGGCTAACCGCCGCCGAGTCAGAAATGCTGCAGGAGATCGCCGGCTTGGTGACAGCGCGTTCGGCCCGCTTGGTGGCGGCGACCTTTTTGGGGGTCTTATCACGAATCGATCCGGTGCTGGAATCGCCTCATACCATTGCGGTGGATGGGTCTTTGTATGAAAAAATGCCCGGCTATGCCGGGATGCTGGCAGCGGCTTTGGTCGAAGTGCTTGGAGACAAAGCTGCTAAAGTAACAATAAAATTATCCAAGGACGGATCAGGAATCGGGGCAGCCATCGCTGCCGCGGTAGCCGGGCCAACGGCCGGTTAGGCGTCCTTTGCTGCAGGGGGCACATCAGGGCTAACTGCCGGCATCGCGCCTTTGGGGCTGTTCCAGATGGAATTGATGGCATGGGTGGCGTTGAGCTGGGTCATAAGCCAGACATACATATCGCGCAGACTATTTAAGTCGAAATGGGTGTTTTCCACGGCGTTTAGCGTCCAGGCTGTCAGCCAGAGAATGACAAAGACTGCGGTGAACAGGCCGAGGCAAAGCTGGGGTACACCGTTCGCGCGGGACCACAAACCGAACCACTCCTTTTCTGAGTTTGCTACAGAATATGCCGCATCTTCGGTGAATGCGCGAGGCTTCGCTTGTCATTGTTCACATAAAAATATCAAGCGGTTGTTTATGAAAAATGGTTTGCGGTTGTGGACTTTCTTGTAAGTCAATATCGTTTTTAAAATTAAACATTAGACTGAAATGATAGGACATAATAGTTGTATCATTTTTTGTCATACCCATCTTGAGAGCCATTACCCTTGTCTTTGACCAGGTCAAAATTTTAATATTCTTCTAACGTACACATCACAGATACAATTTAGGCTGGGAGGAAAGCGCCCGCATGGAAGGTATTGCCGAAACCGTCTATCGAACTTTTATTGCTCTGGGAGCACTATTGCTGGTAGTAAAAATTATGGGGAGGAGATCCCTGGCCCAGCTGACGTTATATGATTATGTGATTGGTCTCATCCTTGGCAACATCGGAGCCTCCTTTGCTGTTGGCAGATCCACCTCAATCCTTGAAGGGCTGGTAAGTCTTGCGGCAGCAACAATATGGATTCTGGGGGTAAATTTTTTTACGCAAAGAAACCTTGTTGCAAGAAAGTTTATCGACTCCGAGCCAATCATTGTCGTTTACAAGGGACGTATTCTTGAAGAGAACCTTCGTAAAAAATTTTATAATGTAAACGATTTACTAGAGGAATTGCGGCACCAGGGAATCTTTAACCCCAGTGATGTAGAGGCGGCTGTCATTGAAACCGACGGTGAGATAAGCGTACTGGAAAAAAACACGGCAAAGGCGGTCGATGATACCGGAAACAACTCGCTAAATTTTTCCAGTGTCAGCAGCAAGCTGATCGGACGGGAGCTTATTATCGATGGGAAGGTGATCGAGAAAAGTTTGATTGAAAGTGGTGTGACTTTGGAGTGGCTTAACAGTAGTTTGGCTTCTCAGGGGGCAAAGCTTCAGGATGTCATTGTGGCCATGATTACGCCGGAGGGAAAGCTGTATCTCGACAAAAAGGATGATGAAATCGACCCCAAATGATCTTCATTGGAGTGCAAATAGGTGATGCGGGCGGGCGCCCACCCCGGTGGCAGAGAGCCGACATGGATTTATTTCCCTGTCGGTTTTCATTTTTACGCGGCAATAATAGCTATAGAAGTTGTATTGGCGGGTGATGGTCATGAAAATCGGCATCGTAGGGCCAATATCGAAGGATAGCATGATTTTGCCGGACGGCAACGTGGAACCAAAATGGGGAGCTGTGGCCTACAGTGCATTAGCAATTGCGAAGTTATTAAATGGTTCAAAAGACCTTGTCGTATGCTTGTCCCATTTATCGCCAGAGGATATTAACGAGGTACGGGCCTTTCTTGATCACCCCAATATCATCATCCCGGACATTGACACAGCGGACACAAAAGGGACAAAGATTGAACTGCGTCACATTGACAATCAGGAGCGGGTTAGCCGCCAGATGCAGACAATGACTCCTGTCTCGCCGAAGGAAATGAAGCTGCTGGCGGACTGTGATTATCTCATATTGATGCCGCTTAATGAAAATGACATTCCGCTTGGGGCTGTCAAGGAATTTCGGCAGGGTTCGCGGGCGCTAATTTTCCTTGATGTACATGGACTGATTACCGGTGTTGACTCAGCCGGCAAACGCTATAAAAAAGGCTGGGAACAATCCCATAAGTGGATCGAAACCATTGATTTTTTGAAAATGAACGACAAGGAAGCGCCCTGGGCGGCCGGGCGCTTTTTGAAGGAGCAGGAGGACTACGCCCGTTTCGCTGGCTCTGTCATTGATAGGGGGTTGTCGGCATGTTGGATTACGTTCGGCGACCAGTCGTCGCTGATCGCTTGGCGGCGCAATGAGCGGGTATTTTGGGCGTACGTTCCAGTGGTGGATGTGGGAAAGGTCGTAGACACCATCGGTTGTGGCGACACAGCTTCAGCCGGGTTCATCTATTCTTATGCAAAGATGCATAATCCTTTGCTGGCTGTGGTGCTGGGCAATGTTTTCGGTTCAGTCAAGGCCTCGCTTTCTGCGATCAATGAATTTCCTTCGAAGCCGGAAGTTAGGGGGATGGTTTATCAGCACTATCGCCACTATCTCCACACCGTGCTTGACGAGTTTCTTACCCAAGACCATTTGATTGTCCATGAAGTAAAGGAGGACCACCCAGATGAAAGTTCTCTGCACAGCACAGATGGGCACAGGTACGATTATGGGACAGACCATGCGGGTGGCGGCGATCGCCAAGGCTCTCCAACACCGGGGCCATGGGGTGAAATTTTTGGCCGGTGACAAGCTCATACCCGTTATTAAGGATCTTGGAATTGACGTTATCGAAATTGCTGATATGCCTCATTATGATTACTCGTTCGGCAACCAGCCGACCAACCCCAAAGAGCAAAAAGAGCTGCAGAGCAAGGGGCAGCTGGTCATGGCCAAAATTCAGGAGATCGAAACAGCGGCAGCTGCGCGCGAACAGCCGGATCTTCTGCTTTGCGGCACAATCAGCGGCCCTAAAGTCGGGCAGAGCCTCGGTATCCAATCCATGTTGGTATTTTTGCAGCCGCATGGAGCCAAGACACTGGCGATGTTTGATCAGCGACTGAAGGATAGTAAAATTAAAGATGAAATAGCCAGTTCACTGGCAGCGGCAGACATTATCATCCTTGAAGGCATGCCCGAAATAAGCGGTGGAGTAAATTTTGAGGGACTAGGGAATCATTCTGCGGTATTGCAAGATAAGCTGCATTTTACCGGGCCGTTGCTGACTGAGTACCCGGATGCCATGCCGCCGCGCAAGACCCTTAAGAAAAAACATATCGGCGCTGGAGATCAGCAATTGGTGTATGTGACCATTGGCGGCGGCTCGTCGCTTATTGGCGAACAGTTTCTGCGGCTTGTCCTGGATTCGCTGAGAATGCTGCCGCAGCTGACTGGGGTCGTTGCTACAGGCATTGCTATATCGCCGGATAAGATTAAAACATTCAACCCGCCAGGCAACGTCATAATTAAGGGCTTCGTGCCCGGCACCGAGCTAATCAAGGCCAGTGATGTAACTGTTTTTCACGGCGGGTCATCTACCCTGATGACCTGTTTGGCCTGCGGCACACCGGCGGTTGTGGTCCCTTCCATGGGCGAGCAGGAGGACAATGGAGCCGTGTTGACCCAGTACGGCGCGGGAATTGTCTTGGACAAGCAAAAGCTGACAGCAAACATGTTGGCGGAAGCGGTCGAAACCGTAGTTAATGACCCTGGATACCGTGAACAAGCCGCAAAACTTAAAGCAATAGGGGAGAAGTACGGTGGGGCTGAGCTGGCTGCATCCTTGGCAGAAAAGCTTGCTCTACGGGAGGCGGTTCTCCAGTGAAAACCTTAATTTTGGCAGCCGGGAAGGGGACTCGATTGCGACCGATAACCGACTTTATCCCAAAGCCGATGGTGCCGATACACGGCAGACCGCTCTTGGAATGGCTTCTTCTCCACCTGATTTCGCATGGGTTGCGGGAATATGTGATGGCTGTCAGCTATTTTGCCGATCAAATTGAGAATTA
The DNA here is from genome assembly GCA_031292035.1 of Negativicutes bacterium. The sequence continues at coordinate 34,706 of JARLHX010000183.1, forward strand.
TTTTGGCGACGGCAGCCGCTGGGGCGTTAAAATCGAGTATAGCTATGGTTTATCGCCTGGTGGAAAAGCCGGCGAGGTTTGGCGGGCAAAGGAGCTTCTCGGCAACGACGAAAAGCAATTTCTCGTTGTGCCGGGAGATACAATTAGTCATCTTGATTACAGTGAGTTGATTGCTTTTCACCAAAGGCACCGCGGGTTAGTCACAATCGCATTATCCACTTGCTACCGCTTGGAAGTGGGTCTGGCGGAAGTGAATGAACAAGAGATTGTCACGCATTTTTATGAGAAGGCCAATCTTGGTCGGCCTGTCAGCACAGGGGCCTATATGCTGGATAGCGGCATAATGCCTTATATAGAACGATTTGTGCCAGACCGTCACATGGTAGATTTACCTGGAGACGTTTTTCCGGCGCTGCTTAAGGAGAATGTTCCCATATACGGTTTTGTGCGGGACTATGATTGGCGGGATATCGGCAAGATGAGTGACTATGAAGAAATAACAAAAATGCCGACCGTCGAAGCGTCGCGTGTTCTATGTCTGGATAAGATAAACAGTATTTCGCAGGGAGTTGCGAGTACCCGGCCGGCCCAAATTTCTATCAATTGAAAGTGTGCTTTGCGACAACATATAACATAAATTCGCAGTTAAAAGCGAAGACCACAGGAATAAGGGCTACCACCTGGTAGCCCTTATTCCTGTGCCTGGTTAGAGATTTTTCCAAGGGTTTTTGTATTGACCTGGATAAAAGTTCTTGATATTATTAATAATGATAAAAATAATTACTTTGAATGAGGGGATAATTTTGGCGGAGAAAAACAACGACTACTTGAGTTACATGCGGCTGGTTCTCGGACTATACATCCTCAAAATATTACAACAAGAGCCTGCCCATGGAAATAAATTGGCGGAAGAAATTAAGCGGCGTACGCAAACTGCCTATACGCCGAATACCAATGCCTTGTATCCGTTGCTGCGGGTCATGGAAGAGAAGGGGTATATTGTCGGGGAATGGGATAGTCCCATAACGCGCAGCAAACGGATTTATACCATTACTGAAGACGGCATTGCCCGTATCCCGGCATTGGAAGTCATGCTGGAAGAACGGTTAAAGCATGTGGAATGGAAGGTAGCAACTTTACGAATGGATTTACTCAGACAATAACGTTGTTGATAAAGGGAGATCGGTTCCGAGCCAATGGGTCACTGTTTTGTAGCAAGGTATCTGATATTTATTTAACTACGCAAGAGAAAAATATACGCAGAAAAAGGCGAGGGGAAATTTGTGAATAAAGTGACGTCAAGACTTAGTAACCGCCACATGGCCATGATTATCGGGGTGCTGGTGGCGATTTTGATTGCCGGTGGATTATGGTGGTGGATTCGTGCCAGCCGGATTGTAGCCACAGACGACGCCAGAGTAAAAGGAACGATCGTTGCGGTGAGCGCGAAAGTCAATGGCAGGATCGATAAAGTATTGGTCCGCGAGGGAGATAATGTTAAGGCCGGTCAGGCCATAGCGAACCTTGAACAGCAGGAATTTGAGGCGCAGGTGGATCAGGCCAAGGCCAATTTGGCGATGGCCCAGGCAAAGCTGGCCGCGACGGTAGCGGGCAACAGGCCGCAAGAGATTGCGCAGGCCAATGCCACAGTCTTGCAAGCAAAAGCTAATCTGGAAAATAGCCGGCGAAATAGCGAACGAGATGAAACCCTTTATCGGCAAGGAGCCATATCTGTTCAACAAAGGGATGCCAGCAAAACGGCCTATGATGTTGCTCATGCCCAATATATCTCGTCCACCGAGCAATATAGCCTCAGTGTTGAAGGCTCGCGGCAAGAAGATATCATGCTGGCGCAAGCTCAGGTACAGCAAGCCCGGGCGGCGCTGAGAAATGCCGAAATCCAATTAGCCGATACAACGATCAAAGCTCCTGTCGCCGGGGTTGTAGCCCTTAAATCAGTGGAAGACGGCGAAATCGTTTCTTTTGGCCAGCAGTTATTTAGCATCAGTAATCTTTCCGATGTGTGGATTGGCGCCAATATCGAGGAAACCTACATTGGACGGATCAAAGTCGGCCAACAAGTGGGGTTTACTATTGATGCTTATCCAGATAAAAAATTTAGCGGTCAGGTTATTGAAGTCGGTCCTGCGTCGGGGTCGCAGTTTGCGCTTTTGCCGACAGAAAATACGTCTGCCAATTTCACGAAGGTAACCCAGCGGTTGCCGATAAAAATAAAAGCCGAAGAATCCGACTGTGTTCTGAAACCAGGCATGTCAGCGATCATTAATATTGTTACAAGATAAAGAGCTACTTATTTTCACTGCTTTACTATTGCACTGAAAGGTCTTAATATGCTGAAAAAATATGCTATTTTATGCGCTGTTTGTCTGGGAACGGTTTTGAGCGCCTATGTCAGCAGCTGCGTCAATATTGCCCTTCCGAATATAATGGCGGCATTAAATTTCAATATGGATTCCATTGTCTGGGTATCATTAGGCTACTTGTTGCCCTACGGATCCACCCTCCCTTTGACCGGCAAACTGGGGGATCAGTTTGGAGCCAAAAAAGTTTATATCGTTGGGTTAGTTATATTTACTGTCACGTCGATGTTATGCGGGATAGCTACTAATTCGGCGGCGATGGTCATCTTTCGAATTGTTCAGGGAGTGGGAGCCGGGATGTTGTTGCCGAATGCGATGACCATCGTTGCGGAAACCTTTGACGCCCACGAACGGGGACAGGCTCTTGGCGTATGGAGCGCGATGGCGGCTGCAGGCAGTGCGATGGGGCCAACTGTCGGTGGCTATTTAATTGAAAATTTTGATTGGCGGTCAATCTTCTTTTCCGTTGGCCCCATCTGCGTATTGAGTATTATCCTTGCGTTGGCTGTTCTACCGAAATCCCAGCGAAATTCGTCTGTCACAATTGATTTTTTAGGCGCAGCCTGTTTGATTACCAGCATCAGTTCGCTGCTGGTTGCCCTGAACCAAGGACAAAAGGAGGGCTGGGATTCTCTTTACATTTTAGTGCTCTTCTATCTGGCTTTTGCCGCGTTTGTATTATTTTTGGCACTAGAAGCCAAGGTCCAGAATCCGATGATTGATATGCGGTTATTCGGCAATGCCACCTTTACTGTGGCCAATATTGTCGGGTTTTTATCATTCGTCGCTTTTTACGGCGGGAATTTCCTGCTGCCGTTTTTCCTAAAATCAGTTTTAGGATATAGTTCGACGACAGCAGGCCTGATGTTACTTCCCCTGACTGCAACCATGGTCGTTTTCTCCCCCCTCGGTGGACGGCTGGCCGACCGTTTCGGTTCGCGGTTGCCGGCGTTTTCCGGAATCATGATGATTGCCGGAGCGTTATATTCCCTTGATACCATCAGTGCTGACTATTCGAGCGGCGATTTCTTTATCCGCCTTTCTTTGTTCGGTATGGGACTGGGTCTTACCATGTCGCCGCTGACCAATTGCGCCGTAGCGTCCCTTCCGAAAGATAAAATCGGCGTTGGTTCGGGAATTTTTAATCTGTCGAAAATTATTGGCGGTAGCATGGGGGTAGTTTTAGCTGAGACTCTACTGACTCGTCGGGAAATCTATCATACTGCGGTATTAAAGGAATATATAAATCCTGCGACTCATTCTTCCCAGGAAATATTCCGATTGCTGCAGGTGTTGTGGGGAAACCAGGGGATGGATAGCTCGATGATATCAGCGGCTGCCCATGGATGGTTAACCGGGCAGGGTCTATTGCCGCAGCAGTATGTGATGTTCAAAGCGCTCTTGAGTGCGATGGTTTCACGACAGGCGTCCATATTGTCCTTTCAGGATGTATTCTTCACAGTTTCCCTTGTGTGTTTTGTCGGTGGCTTATTGGCGCTGTTAATTCGGCGAAAATCCATTAGTGCAGATCCGGTATCATCAGAGACTCGGTAAGGCAGCTTGCGGGATGGTAGTGGAAGATAATGCATCTTGACATTTAAGGCGGCGCTTGATAAAATAACGTCCTGTCCCCAATGCAGCATTGTTTGAGGATGGAGCGGTAGATAGACAATTGCGGTCGTGGCGGAACGGCAGACGCGCTAGCCTCAGGAGCTAGTGGGGGCAACCTCGTGGTGGTTCAAATCCACTCGACCGCACCAGCGCGGAAGTAGCTCAGTGGTAGAGCATCGCCTTGCCAAGGCGAGGGTCGCGAGTTCGAATCTCGTCTTCCGCTCCAAATTAACTGCCGCAGCAGCGAGTTACCAAAAATTGATGGGTTGACGGGGCCGCGAAGACATGGTATTCTATAGCTCCGGTCAAGTTGACCACATGATGAATGGCGAAGATGAAATGTGCAATAACGTGAGTCTTCGTATTTAAACAACCAACTACATATTCGGTTTCGATAGCTAAGAGGCTCCACCTGTTCCCATACCGAACACAGAAGTTAAGCTCTTACACGCTGAAGGTACTTGGCTGGAAACGGCCTGGGAGAATAAGTAGATGCCG
>JARLHX010000184.1 GCA_031292035.1 Negativicutes bacterium
GGCAGTTGCTCTTGCCCCAGGCAACCATTCGCGCAGGACGGGTCGTTTTTCGCCAACTTAATTTTTGACCGGTCCAGACCCGGAATATTGCCATACAGCTGCGGCCGTCGCCGCGGCGAAGATACGGAGGAGGAAGAAGTATGGTCGGATATCGTTGGAAAATTTTAGCGATCATGGTTTGCGGAACCTTCATCAACTATGTTGACCGGGCCTCATTGTCCATAGCCGCCCCTTATGTGATGAAAGAATTCAATTTTAGCCCTGCAGAAATGGGCATCATTTTCAGCAGCTTCTTTCTGAGTTACGCCATTTTTTGCTTCGTCGGCGGCTACTTGTCCGACATCTACGGCCCGAAGAAAACCATCGCCTTCGCCATGGTCGCCTGGTCGCTGTTTGCCGGAGCCCCGGCCATCGCCTGGAGTTTTACCTCGCTGGTCATTTTCCGGGTACTGTTCGGCGCCGGTGAAGGGCCCATCGGTTCGGTCACCAACAAAATGGTCAACAACTGGTTTCCGGCGACTGAAAGAGCCAAAGCCAAAGGCATATCAGACTCCGGGATGTCGCTGGGCGCGGCCCTGTCGGGCCCTATCGTCGGACTTATTGCCATCCAGTACGGCTGGCGGGTCTCCTTCGTCCTGCTGACGGTGGCTGGCCTGGTGTGGACCCTGTTCTGGTTCAGGCTGGTTTCTGACCAGCCGAGACAGCATCCGAAAGTAACGCCCGAGGAGATCGCCGTCATCGAGAAGGGGCAGGCTGCTGTTGTCAGCGCCGCAGTCAAGCGGCCACTTCTCTACTACATTAAGCAACCGATCATCCTGGCCATTGTTGTCGCTTTTTTCGCCACCAACTATGTTACCTACTTCTTTTTGACCTGGTTTCCCAGCTACCTGGTGATGGCTCACAACCTCAGCATCAAAGACATGAGCATCGTCAGCGTAATCCCGTGGCTGCTCGGCGCGGTCGGCTACATAACCGGCGGGGCACTGTCCGATCATCTGGTCAAACGCGGCAGCAACCCGATTGTTGCCAGGAAAGTCGTCATTTCGGTATTCCTTATCGGCGTTGCTCTTTCCATCGGGATGTGCGGCCTGGTGACGTCAGCCACAGCGGCTGTGGCGCTGATGTCCATCGGCATTTTTTGCGCCTACCTCACAACGCCCTGTTACTGGGCGACCATCCAGGACTCGGTGCGCAGTGAAAGCGTTGGAGGAGTGGGCGGTTTCGTTCATTTCCTGTCCAACTTGGCGGGTCTGTTCGCTCCGAGCATCACCGGCTTCATCATCCAGAGTACGGGCCAATTCACCAGCGCCTTTTTCGTGACCGGCGGACTGGCGGTCATTGGTGCGATCGCCGTGGCGCTATTCGCCAGGCCCATCGTTGATACCGCCGGTCCGGAGAGTATATCCTCCTGATCAGTCATAGTAGCTGAAAAATTTGTTATTTAGCTGCGAGACAGGAAATTGGAGGGGATTTCCTCAGCGGAATGTTTGTCCAGTCGTCGGCAACTTGCTGCCGGTAATGGGCGTAGGATAAAAAGTCCGAGCGGAGGAATTCCCCTCCGGGTTCTACACTGTGTCTGTAATCAGGAAAAAACCGGCTTTAGCCGGTTTTCTCTCATGTTCTAGCTGCGCCCGCGACGTCATACCTTCTCGTAGGAGGGAGGCGTATGATCAATCTAATCTGGCTCCTGTTCATCGCTGTTGGGGTAATCTATGCCGGGCTTCATGGCCGGATCGACCTTGTGGGCCGGAGCGCGGTCAGCGCCGCAGAA